>JAPLRU010000050.1 GCA_026399025.1 Methylobacter sp. | reverse complement strand
TCAAGCAATTTGTTCACTTTAATTTCAAAGGAACCTCCTGCCGGAGCACCCTGCCCCGAAAGAACTGCGCATTATACAGCCTTAACTATCCCGGTCAAGCTGTTATTTTCACTCGAGCGAACTTTCTTTTTCCCACTTGATAAACATGATTGGTTCCTAAAGGAATTTCCAATTTTTGATCGAAAACTTTCTCACCATTAATTTTTACCGCTCCTTGCTTTATCATGCGACTAGCCTCGGACGTGCTTTCCGTTAAGCCGGCATCTTTCAGTATGTTAGCTATAGCGTAACCTGCGCCATCAATTTTTAATTCCAACTCATCCATTTGATCAGGTATTGCTCCACGCTGAAATCTGGCTTCAAAATTCTCCAACGCTTTAGCAGCCGCCGACGCATCGTGAAATCTTTCTATAATTTCCTGAGCCAGTTTTACTTTATAATTTCTTGGGTTCGCACCTTGTTTACATTCATCTGCCCAAAGACCTATTTCGGTCATAGAACGAAAACTCAGCAATTCAAAATAACGCCACATTAACTCATCCGATATCGACATTAACTTACCGAACATATCATCGGCAGAATCAGCTATACCAACATAATTATTGAGCGACTTGGACATTTTCTGCACGCCATCCAACCCTTCCAAGATCGGCATAGTCATAACAACCTGAGGCTTTTGCCCAAAAGCCTCCTGCAACTGCCGCCCAACCAATAAGTTAAATTTTTGATCGGTACCACCTAATTCCACATCGGCCTTCATCGCAACTGAATCATAGCCTTGAATTAAAGGGTACAAAAATTCATGTATAGCAATCGGCTGACTACCTTTAAAACGCTTGCTAAAATCATCTCGCTCCAGCATTCTGGCCACGGTATGCTTTGCAGCCAACTGAATCAAATCAGCCGATGACATTGCATTCATCCAGCTTGAATTAAACATTACCAACGTTTTAGTGGGATCCAGAATTTTAAAGATCTGCTCTTCATAAGTTTTTGCATTATCGATAACCTCATCTCGAGTCAGAGGCTTACGCGTAACGTTCTTTCCAGTTGGATCACCGATCATTCCGGTAAAATCACCAATCAAAAACAGCACTTCGTGCCCAAAGTCCTGAAATTGCTTTAGCTTATTGATCAGCACTGTATGTCCCAAATGCAAATCAGGGGCGGTCGGATCAAAACCAGCCTTTATTCGAAGAGGCCGCCCCTCTCCCAGCTTTTTAATTAATTCTTCCTTGATTAAAACCTCATCCGTCCCTCTAAGAAGGTGTGCCAATACGTCCTCTTGCAATTGCTTTCTCCAGATATGTACAAATAAAGCATTATAGAATTAATAACCATCCCGGCTGAATAAAAAACTTTTATATAACCTAAAATTGGTAAAAACCTTTGAAACCTCTTAAAATGAAATCAAAAGTCCATTATTTTTTGATTTACGTAAATTTCAATTATTTAGCATAACCTAGTGAAAAATAAAATCTTTACATCTTTGCTGCTTGGAATTAGCGTTTCCTTTTCAGTAACTGGCTACACACAGGCGAAACCGGCAAACAAACACACGGCATCTAAGACTATTTCCCCCCCCGCATCTCACTCAAAACAAGCCAAAACCGTCGATAAGAAAAAGCCCGCGACAGCAACTAAAACTACAACAAGTGATAAGAAAGCACCTGTCACATCAAAGTCCGCCAACAAAAAAGACTCCACCGCTACAACCAAAATAACCTCGCAAAAAAAAACCGTTGCTGCACCAAAATCCAAATCAAATAAGCAAACTGTCGTTTCCACAAAGTTAAAACCTAACAAGCAGCAACTTACATCGCCCAAACCGAACCATAAAGCTCTCGCTGTTATTTCTGAACCGACCACCAGAAAACACAGCATCATTTCATCCAAGGCGAGCGAATCGATATCGATAAAATCGACGGACCGCAAAAAGGAGCAAAAGAATACTCACGCCAATCTTGACTTTGATAATGCCGAGTCGGATCAAATTGTCCAAGCAGATGATGAAAAAATCTTTCGTCCGATCTCAATCGATCATGCACAACCGACAAAAATCAACACCGCTCACGTAGCCATAGAAACTTCTTTATTCCTGGATGGTCTCGAAGCCGACTTATCAAAAGAACTGCTCCTGCAACTTACCGATATTTTTGCGTGGGATATTGATTTTGCTACCAATTTACGTCCCGGCGATCAATTCACGGTTGTTTATGGCAAGAAAATGATCGATGGCAAAGAAACCGATACCGATGAAATTATTGCCGCCGAATTTATTAACCAAGGATCGTCATACACCGCTGTCAGATATATCAATGAAGCCGGCATCGCCAGTTATTACACACCTGACGGACAATCCATGCAAAGGGCTTTTTTAACGACTCCTGTTGACTTTGCCAAAATCAGCTCGCCTTTCGACATGCACCGAAAGCATCCCATATTGAACAGAATTCGTGCCCATAAAGGCATTGATTACGCTGCAAGAACGGGTACACCTGTAAAAACGACCGGAGACGGAATCGTTACTTTCAGTGGCCGTAAAGGCGCGTATGGGCAAGTCGTCATTATTCAGCATAATGATCGCTATGAAACACTTTATGCCCATATGTCCGATTTTAAAAAAGGCCTAAGCGTCGGCAGTCATGTTAAACAAGGCGATGTAATCGGCTATGTCGGTCAATCCGGTTTGGCCACAGGCCCTCACTTGCATTACGAATTCCATGTAGACGGCCTTTACCGCGACCCGGAAACCGTCAAAGTACCGCATTCAATGCCGATAAGTAGTGCATTACTGACTGATTTTAAAGCGCAAACTCAAACTTTCTTTGCTCAACTCAATCAAGCCAAAGCCAAAAGTTTATTGGCAAAAAATCCATCGGCCATTACTCCCGGCATTGCTGTACCTCCTGCATCCCTACAACCGTACCACTACGATTAATACAAAGATCGATGTCTGAACTTTATATTGGACTTATGTCCGGAACCAGTCTGGATGGAATCGACGCAGCTCTTGTCGATTTTGAAAACAACAAAGTCCGGCTTGTAGAATTTGAATATCTCCCCTTCCCCGACGACATTCAAACTACCCTTCAGCGCCTCAGTAAGCCTGATACCTTAATTTCGTTAAAAGAATACGGCGCAATGGATACCCGGCTTGGTCGATTATTCGCGGACACTACGAATAATTTGCTCGTCAAAGCCAATATTCCGGCTTCATCGGTCAAGGCCATCGGCAGTCATGGACTCACCATTTACCACGCACCCGACATTCGGCTACCAAGCGACCCATTTCCTTTCTCCCTGCAAATTGGCGATCCCAACATCATTGCCGAACAAACCGGCATTACTACGGTAGCCGATTTCAGACGGCGCGATATTGCAGCCTGCGGTCAAGGCGCGCCGCTGGTTCCTGCTTTTCATCAAGCCGTATTTCAGCACCCGGATGAACATCGTTGCATCGTCAATATCGGGGGCATCGCTAATATCACCGTACTGCCTAAACAGCAATCCGCCGAAGTCATCGGCTTCGATACCGGCCCCGGCAACACCTTAATGGATTTATGGATCAAGCTGCATCGGAATCTGGCCTATGATAAAAACGGCGCCTGGGCCAAAACCGGCAAAGTCAATCATGATTTGGTAGCGTTATTAAAACAAGATGCTTATTTCAATAGCGCCCCCCCTAAAAGCACCGGCAAAGAGTACTTTTCGCTGCCTTGGGTTTATCAATATTTCGACGCCTTCAGTTATAAAGCCGAAGACATTCAAGCCGGCTTATGTTTTTTGACGGCAATAACGATTTGCGATGCGATCAAAAGACACGCACCGGCGACTGAACGCCTATTGATTTGCGGCGGCGGTATTCACAACGCCTATTTGCTGGAATTGATTCAGCAGAATATTGAATGCCCGGTTGAATCGACAGAGCGATACGGGCTTCATCCCGATCATGTTGAAGCGATGGCTTTTGCGTGGTTAGCCAGACAAACCTTAAACAACCTGCCGGGCAATCTTAAAGAAGTCACAGGGGCGCTTAACGCTGTCGTTCTTGGAGGGATTTATCTGGGCAACAAAAAGGGCGACAATCTTGCCGCCCGAGGGGGGAATTGATAAAACAATTACGCCGAAAAAGAGGAACCGCAGCCGCAGGTAGTTGTCGCGTTAGGGTTACGGATAACAAACTGGGAACCCGACAAATCTTCTTTATAGTCAATTTCAGCGCCGGTTAAATATTGAATGCTCATTGCGTCAATCAAAACCGTGACTCCGCCGTTTTCAACGCAAGTATCGTCTTCATTGACTTCTTCATCAAAAGTAAAACCGTATTGAAACCCTGAACAGCCGCCGCCTGAGACATAAACCCTCAGCTTCAGCTTATCATTGCCTTCTTCGGCGATTAATTCACCTACTTTAGACGCTGCGCTGTCAGTAAAAATGATCGGATTAGACATACTCACACACTATAAAAAATGAAGTTGAAATAAATTATGACTATACCTAGCTTTTTAGTCAAGAATTATGAATAGGTTTTTTGCCTCACGGATAAAGCGCAATTGTCCTTAATCCCAAGTCTTCTTGTAGACCGAACATCAAATTCATATTTTGCACCGCCTGCCCGGATGCGCCCTTAACCAGATTATCGATCACCGATAACACCACAATCGTTTGACCTCCTTGCGGCTGATGAATCGAAATTTGGCAATTATTACTGCCCCGAACATTTCGGGTATCGGGATGCGAACCTTGCGCCAGTACATCGACAAACATTTCATTGGCGTATTTTTGTTCATACAAAGCCTGCACATCGCCCAGCTCACCCTGCGCCTGACTATATAAAGTAGCGTGTATCCCACGAATCATCGGCGTTAAATGCGGCACAAAAGTCAGTCCAACCGGTTTACCGGCTGCCAACTCAAGCCCTTGGCTAATTTCCGGCAAATGTCGATGACCACCAACCGCATAAGCTTTAAAGCTCTCGCCGGTTTCGCTCATCAATGTCGCTAACTCCGCTTTACGCCCTGCCCCGCTGACGCCGGATTTAACATCGGCAATTAAATGCCTTGCATCGATCAAATCGTTTTCAAGCAACGGCAAAAATCCCAACTGCACAGCCGTAGGATAGCAGCCCGGACACGCGATTAAACGGCTCCGCTTAATCGCTTCACGATTCACTTCCGGTAAACCGTAAACCGCCTCGGCGATTAAATCGGGACAGGCATGCTCCATGCCATACCACTTGCTCCACTCTGTTGCATCCTTCAACCTGAAATCCGCGGAAAGATCGATGACCTTAACGCCGCGCGCCAACAACTGCTCCGCCATCAACATCGCCGTGCCATTTGGCGTTGCAAAAAATACCACATCGCATTCGGCCAAAGCATCGACTTCGGGCTGGCTAAATACGGCATTGATAGAACCCCGCAAACTGGGATAAAGCGCATCCACCCTAAGCCCGGCATCGGCACGCGAAGTGACGACCGCCACTTCAACGTCCGCATGCAACGCTAAAATCCGTAATAGCTCAACACCGGTATATCCGGTTCCGCCCACAATACCCGCACGAATCATCAGTTTTATCCTACCTACACAGTTAATTAAAAATATCCGCCTAAATAAGTTTTTAGGCTATCCGTCGGTTTCTTTCGCCCGCTAAAATTTATAAATTATCGCTTAAACATACAAACTTTGCGACCTTACCCACCATTAAAGAAAAAACCGGCGATCATTCTATTCAGCACAGAAATCAGCAAGAAAAATAAACCACAAAAACGATGGAAAGTTCCTTTTCCAGCATTCATCCTGTATCTACAAATAAGCCGCTTAAGTATTTAAACTTATACCTATGATATTTAATGACTTATTGATTTTCCCTTTATGGATATTTAAGAGGCAATCGCAGATACTAAGATTGAGTTCACCCTGTTAGCTCGCCAAAACGGCGAAATAATTATTTAGCAATAGAGGACATAAAGTCCTGTTGGCACATATCTATTGTAGGTAAGACTTTTAAACAATCGATATAGCTGATTCGTTGTTAAAAACTTAAAAGAGGGTTCTTGTGGCAAATAAACTGATCAACTGGTATTTCGCTGAAAATACTGAAGATTACAGCAAAAATGAGTTCCGTTCGGCTATTCTCCTCTCCGCAATTATCGCTTTCATATTCAACAGCCTTCCTCCTCACTTTTCTTACAGCGGACTGCAAATCGAAGGTTCGGAAGGAAACGCGGCCAATCAATTATTTTGGCTGTCGATGTCGGCAATAGCCTTACTGATCGCGTTTACAGACGGGCAACAACAGGAGGCGAGACGCCTTCCCAACGTGCTTATCGCCTCGATTCCGTTAGTCGCATTGTGTTTGTTTTGTGTGCTGAGTTCGGCGTGGTCTCCGGTCCCTTCGATTTCTTTACGCCGAGCAACGCTGCAAATGATGATTATGTTTTGCGTGGTAATAGCGACAACATCGCTTAAACGCCCCGAACACGCCTTTTTGATTGTTTATCGAGTGGCCAATATCGTGTTGTTTTTTGAGATTATCATGCTTTTTAATCCGCAAGGTTTTGACGAGGCCGGTTTATTCCGCGGCATCCATATCCATAAAAATGTACTGGGGCTCATCGCGATTATCTCGACTTTTTTTGGAGTGTGGCTTAGATACAACGCAAACGGCACATTTAAAAGCGTCACTAACTTGTTTTTTATAGTGAGCTGGATTTTTTTCCTGATTCTTAGTTTTTCAAAAACATCCATGGGACTGGCCTTTGCCGCGCCGATCATCAGCTTTGGCTCTTTAGGTATCTGCCGAAGACTGGGCATTGGGCTGGGCCCGTTGTTGGCGATTGGATTGAGCGGTGTCTTTATGGTGTTTTGCGTCCTGACCATAGCGGGAGTCGACGTTATTGATGAGCTGGTCAAGGTCGTTAAGGAAATCAGCTTTACCGGCCGTGATTATATTTGGAATTTTATCTTTATTAAAATGCGCGGCAACTGGCTGGGCGGGTACGGCTTCGGCGGTTTCTGGGATATTGGACCGCAATCTCCGAGCGTTAGGTACGGCAGTTTTATCGCCGGTTTAAATCAGGCGCATAACGGCTATCTGGATCTGTTGCTCAATATCGGCATGACCGGGGCAATTCTCTATTTTGGGTGCATCGCTTATTTTTTGTACCTGCTTGATAAATTCAAAAACGCCGCTCCCGGCATCGTGTCGATATGTTGGCTTATTTTGGTTTTCAGTCTTTTACATAACTTTACGGAAACGACCATTTTAAGGAGCTATACCAGCTTATGGATAGTTCAGCTGATGGCGGCATCCGTCCTCATACGTTTAAAAGCCGATCAGGGGAAAGTGAAATGAATACATCTGTAACGGTGTGCCTGTGTACTTACCAACGCCGGTCTTTAAAGGAGGCTTTGGCAAGTCTTGCTCATCAGTGCTTGCCGGATACAGTAAAAATGAACATTGTTGTGGCCGATAACGACCCGTCGGAATCGGGTCGGGCAATAGTCGAAGCGTTCATGCGAGAACGGCAATCGGCGCTTACTTATGTGCTCGCCGGACAGCCCGGAGTGGCAGCCGCGCGCAATTGTTCGGTCGCAAATGCCGACGGAGAATGGCTTGCCTTTATCGATGACGACGAAGAAGCGGCTTCCGATTGGTTAAAAACCCTGCTGGAATGCGCCTATGCTTATCAAGCGTCGGTAGTCATTGGTGCGGTGCATTCCCGATACCCGGCAGACACCCCGGCCTGGATCGTCGAAGGAAACTTCTTCGCCAGGCAACTTGCACCGACAGGATCTCAACTGAATACCGGAATTACCGGTAACGCGTTGATTCACCGGCATGCGTTGCCGGATCCAAAGACGCCGTTCAATTCAACCTTCAATACGCTGGGCGGCGAAGACACCGAATTGTTTTCGCGTATCGCCGCTTCCGGCCACCGGATTGTTGCTTGCCGAGAGGCGCAAGTTTTCGAGACGCTCGAACAACACCGCGTTTGCACGAATTTTTTATTGCGTAAAGCGCTTCGGGTTGGAGAAACCTATGCGCGCATTTTCATCATGCCGAAGCCGCCATTGAACAAAACTTTAGCGCTGCAAAGAGCCGGAATACAGGCGATAGCCGCAGCTTTGTTCGCCCTATTGCTGATGCCTTTAGGCAAGACCGTCTACATGCGCTACGTGATCAAAGCGCTTGCCAACTGGGGCAAATTGCGCCACGCGCTACAGCGCCAACCTATCGAACTTTATAAGAGGTGAACCCATGCGCGTATTACATGTGGTTCGACAATTTTATCCGTCTATCGGCGGGCTTGAAAACTTTGTCCAGTGCCTGGTTTTGGAGCAACTGCAAGCCGGCGTTCAGGCGGAAGTATTAACGCTTGATTCGGTTTTTAGTCAAAAATCCGCTGCGTGTTTAGCTCGTAGCGAACACGTCGGGCCGATACCGGTACAACGAATTTCCTGGCGAGGCTCCTATAAGTACCCGCTGGCGCCTGCGGTGCTCGGTCATTTGAAGGGTTATGACATTATTCATGTGCATGGCGTCGATTTTTTCGCCGATTTCCTGGCATTGACCCGTTGTTTTCATGGGCATCGGCTGGTGCTGTCGACCCATGGCGGTTTTTTTCATACGTCCTTTGCAAGCACGGCAAAAAAGATCTTTTTTAACACCGTAACTCGCCTGTCGTTACAGTATTACAGTCAGGTATACGCCTGCAGTGAAGGCGATTATCAGCTGTTTGCGCCGCTCTGCAAGACCAAGTTAAGGCTTATCGAAAACGGTGTCGATGTTAAAAAATTTGCCGATGCCGGTTCCAAACAACCGAGCAAAGTATTTGTCTTTATTGGCCGTTTTTCCGACAACAAACGTTTAGATCAACTGATAAATACGTTCGCCGAACTCAAAAAACAGGCTCCCGATTACCGTCTACTGATTATCGGCAACGATTGGGACAACAATCAGGCCGGGCTAAGCGAACAAATTCATCGCTTGGACTTGGGCTCGACCGTCTCTATTGATACCGGCTTAGACAATGCAGCCATCCGTAATCGATTAAGCGAAGTCAGCTTTATTGTCAGTGCATCGGAATACGAAGGCTTTGGCATGACCTTGGTTGAAGGCATGTCAGCCGGGCTTTTGCCGGTTGCCGGCCGGATACCCAGTTTCGAGCGCATTGTGACACAAAGCGGCGTCGGCTTATTGGTGGACTTTCAGGACCCGAGCAGTGCGGCAATGACCATCCACGCCTATGTCGAAGAAATCGGTCGCGCCGATTTTTCGGCCCTGCGCGAGCAAGCCATGGCCGCAGCGGAGCACTACGGCTGGAGCGGAACCGCGTCAAAATTTCTAGCGGCCTATTACGAACTTTTTGGCGAAAAATGGCGCTTGCTGCAAGGCATCAAATTCGATACCCGCACCGTCGCGGAAGTCATCGACGTTTTTGACGATACGGTAGAGCAAGGACAATTTTTACAGGTAGCGATTGCCAATGCGCATACCGTAAACCTGGCGCGCAAAGACGCTGTCTACCGGAAAATATTAAATAAGGCCTTGGTTTTAAACGACGGTATCGGCGTCAACATCGCCAGTCTATGGAAATACGGCAAAGGCTTCTGCGAGAATCTGAACGGTACCGACCTTATGGCGCATTATTTCGCCGAATCCCGGCTCAAACTCAGAATATTCCTGCTGGGCGCGCACGCCGATATTGTTAAAGCTTGCATTGAGCGCTGCCGGGAAAGGTTTCCCCAACATGAATGGCTCGGCTTCATTGACGGCTATTTTAAATCGACGCAAATCCATGCCGTTTGCGAGCGTATCCGCAACTTGCAGCCTGACGTTTTGTTGGTGGCGATGGGAAATCCGTTGCAAGAGTTTTTTATCCATCAGTATGGAACGACGATGCGCGCCAACTTATGTATCGGCGTGGGCGGGCTGTTCGATTTCATGTCCGGAAAAATCAAGCGCGCGCCACTTTGGATTCGACGTTTGCGTTGCGAGTGGGTGTTCCGTCTCGCCCTTGAACCGCGGCGCATGTGGCGGCGTTACCTGATCGGCAACATCACCTTTCTTATCGCAGCCTGGAGAGATCGGATATGAACGACTTGAGTCCTAAACCCAGAGTCCTTCATATCTCTGCCGATTACCCGGACGCCAATCGTGCGGAAACCACGCAAGCGGTACGCACTTTCGTTAGGTCTAATGCGGAATTGGATTATTTCGTCATCTCGCTGAATCGAGTGACCAATCCCTTCAAATGCAACAGCATTCAAGGTGACGATCAAGGCGATCCTCAAGTGCTGTCGATGCGTTATTGGGGCTTTCCTTACGGCCTGCTGCTGGCGCTCTCCATGCTGATTGTAGCGTTTCGCGCACACAGAATGCTGAGGCGGCAACACATCAAGGTCGATTTGATTCATGCCCATAAACTGACTTTTGAAGGTTTGGCCGCGCAGCCTTTAGCGCGTTGGTTAAAAGTACCGCTGGTCGTATCGGTGCGCGGCGAGGCCGAATCGAAAGTTTTGCAGTTTAAACCGCACTACAAAAGCTTAATTAAACGAGTACTTGAGGATTCGGCGCGGGTTTTGTATGTATCGGCGTGGTTTCGGCCTATCCTCAATCGGCATTTCGATATTCCGGCTGAGAAACAAGCCCTGCTGCCGAACTTCGTCAGCGAAAACAGCGTTAGCTCGTCCAACGCATTCGAGCGCGATCACTTTGTCACCATATTGGACCTTAACGTCTTTCGTAAAAAAGGCCTGGATCGTTTACTGCTTGCTTTTACTCAGTGCTTAAAACAATGTCCGAACGCCAAACTGGATATTATCGGACGCGGCAGCGAGCAAGTGATTGCCGAAGTCTTGGTGCTGATTGTCGGTTTGGGTTTGCAAGACCGGGTCAAACTCTTGGGCACCTTCGATAATGCCGAACTGCTGCAACGCTTGCCTCATTACGCCGCCTTGGTATTACCCAGCCATAACGAAACTTTCGGTATGGTCTACGTCGAGGCGTTATTATCCGGAATTCCCATTCTTTATTCCAAAAGCACAGGCATAGACGGCTTTGTCGATTGGATACCGGCCAAAGTCGGCGTTGATCCGGCTTCGATAAAAAGTATTACCGAAGGCTTAAACAATCTTCTGGAACATCAGGAGGCTTACCGGCAGTGGTTAATAGAAAATCAGCAGGCGATCCAAGCAAATTTCGATAGAGACACCTACCTGAGCCAATACAACAAAACTATCAGGGAGTTATTGGGCTGCGTAATATAATAAAGGTTTTCCATGCCGATTCTGTCACGTCCACCCCTATCGAAAAGCGGCATAATTTAATTATTATTTAACCATTATTTCAGTAAAGCACGAACGACAAAGGTTGGAAGGTATGAAACAATGGCTCGATTTTTAAGAAAAACAAAGTATCAATAACCGCCCATAAAACCATTTACGCTCGTTGAACTATAACCGGTTAGCAAAAACATTTATAAGCACTCAGATTATTAATGCTCACTGAATTTCCCTGGGAAACTTACTATGCTTTCGAAGGTTAATAAGTTACTTTTAGCGTGTATTTATTATCTATTACTGGGCATGTTTGGACTTAATAACAGTGTTGCCGATAATCAATGCCCTGATCAAATACGCGGAATAAATCTTGCCGGCGCGGAATTCGGTGAAAACGGCTTACCGGGAGTTTCTGCAAAATATTTTAAATTTCCTACCGAAGCACAGCTTAAATATTATAGTCTTGCAGGTTTTAACGCGGTTCGATTACCGATAGGTTGGGAAAAAATACAACCGGCTCTATTTGGCGATTTAGATAAGACCTATTCGAGTAATTTATTAACCTTCATGGATCAAGCCCAAAAATACCATCAGCGCGTGGTTATCGATATACATAATTATGCGCGTTACAGGGATCGGCTGCTGGGTTCATCAGACGTGCCTTCATCGGCATTTTACGATCTATGGAAAAAACTGGCGTCAATTGTTCATAATCATCCCGCTTTATATGCATACAGCTTAATGAATGAGCCTCATGATACTCAAAACTTGTGGCATGAGGCTGCGCAATATGGCATTAATGCAATTAGAACCATTGATAAATTACACCTCATCTATGTTGATGGCGACGAATGGAGTGGAGCCGCATCCTGGCCGAAAGCAAATCCGCGACCTTTTGTAACTGATCCAGTTAATAAAGTGGTTTATGACGCTCATAGTTATTTTGACGATGATTTTAGCGGCCGTTATAAGAAGATGGGTGAGAATGTTAATTTTAAAGAGAGAATCAACGCCAGATTACAGCCGTTTATTTTTTGGTTAAAAACAAATAAACAAAAAGGCGTTATAGGTGAATGGAGTCTGCCCGCAAACGATCCAAAATTTAATAATGCTGTAGATAGTTTTATAGATATTACTAATGCCGAGTGCCTGGATTGGTTTATTTGGGCCGGCGGACAATGGAAAGCAGACTACGAGTTATCCTTGGAGCCGGTGGATGGGCAAGACAAGGTTTTGTTAAAAAAATTGAAAGAGTACTTGCATCCTCTTCATAAATAACATCGATATTTATCGGACTTAGATATGCTCGTTTATATTATATGAACGCGATGCTCAACTTTAAATGAGTTGAAGACAAGGACACGGCTCCCGTAGAGTTGTTCTACCAAAAGCAATTTTATGAGGGAGAAGGGCCATGTCAGTAGAAGACTTTATCATTTATGTTTATTGCTGTGTAGAAGATATCTGCCGAACAATCGTCAACCAACCGCTAAGAAGTCGTGGTTTTATGCCCAAGCTGAGCGACGCCGAAGTTATCACGATGGAGATCGTGGGTGAATTCATGGGCAAAGACCAGGATAAGGGTATATGGCGCTATTTTCGTAATCATTGGCATAACTGGTTTCCTAACTTGGGGTCGCGTGCCAACTTCGCCAAGCAAAGCGCTAATTTATGGGATCTGAAAAGGCGTATACAGGATCACATCGCGTGGCAAATCGGGGCGCTGGAGGACTCAATCCACTTGGTTGACGGCTTTCCGATGCCGGTCTGCAAGTATGCTCGAGCATCCGGCAGCCGTTGTTTCAAGGGCGAAGCAGGATTCAGCTATTGCGCGGCGAAGGATGAGAAATATTATGGCTTTGAAGGGCATGTGCTGATCAGTTTCGAAGGCATCATCTGTGGCTATGCTTTGACCGCCGCGAATGTGGACGAACGGGATGTGCTGCCTGAGATGCTCGCCGGTCTGCACGGCTTGCTAATCGGAGACAAAGGCTATATTCGTCCCAGCCTAAAGCAAGAATTGGAACAACAAGATATTGATTTGCAAACCCCTTTACGGAAAAACATGCAAGACTTAAGACCAAAGTCGTTTGTCAGCCAACTGATGTCAAGCAGACGCTTAGTGGAAACCGTTATTGGACAATTGACCGAACGGTTTCATATTGAAAAAGTGAGGGCTCGCGACACTTGGCATTTAGCTAACCGTTTCTTCCGTAAACTGCTTGCCCACACGATGGGCTGCTTCTTGGGAAAACTTATGGGCACCCCGACTTTGCTTTTTGAGTCATTAGTTGAGGTTTAAAAGTTGAGCATCGCGTATTATATGAGTAACTAACAATGTCGGGTTTATATATTAAATAGGATTATGGTGGTTCAATATTCCTACCTCTGAAGCATACATAGGAATGACCTAATGAATGAAATGGTTAATCGTGAACTTCAAATAAATATTCATCCCAACGACCATAAACACTTTGAAATCCTGTTAAGGCATCAGATAAAAGCATGGGGAAGCACTATTGACCGAGTACGCTTAACTCTCGACCTGCATAACAGCGAAAGCGGACGTTACCGATCCGATCATTTCGCCGATAACCTTCGCAAGATTTATTCAATAATTAACCTTATTGCCGGAGAATACAGTTTTATCACCGTTGACGAAGTCGATACCTCTGCTGAAATACGTCATGCCGTAGCCCATAAGTTTTTTAATAAACACGATATTCCAATCAAAGCCTGGGATGGCGGCCCGTTTTACTCTTATCTGTACGGTCTCTGGAAAGTCAGAGCGCGCACTGTCATTCATATGGATTCGGATATGATGTTTGGCGGATTAAGCCGGACCTGGATCGATGAAGCGGAGGACATTCTGGATACGGATACTAATGTAATCTATGTTGCGCCGTTGTCCGGACCGCCTCACCCTGAAGGTATATTAAAAGGGCAATCGGATACTTCAGTCCGGCCTTATTCTCGGCCTCGTTCATATGCCTTCAATAGCGTAAGCACTCGACTATTCGTTACTCGTCCTCAATTAATAGAGAGCCGCATGGGTTATCTTGAAGGGGTGCGGCCAAGCTTTAATCAACAACTGAAAGCGTTTCTGCTGGGCAATCCGCCTCAGTCCAGAGAGTTCGAGGCGGTATTAAGTCATACCCTGCAACAACGTAAGCTCATTAGAGTTGACTATCTTGGCAAAGAACAGGGTATGTGGTCGCTGCATCCTCCGTTTCGGACTGAACAGTTTTACCAAGATTTGCCGGCTATTATTCATCGCATCGAAACCGGTGATTTGCCGGATGAGCAACGAGGATATTATAACTTGAACGACAGTATGTGCGACTGGTCGGCCGCCAGGCAAAACAATACAAAAGTGCAAAGAATGTATAACCATGCACTCAGAATAATAAATCGAAGATTGATTTAATGAGTTTTGTCTTCGGCAGAAAACATGCAAAGATGAAAGCAGTTGAAAATACCCCTAAACACCGGCTTGTACGAAACAGCTTTGTTTATACAACGGATTTCGTTCTTCAAATTTTTGTGCAGGCCGCTTATGCCATTCTTATTTCCAAGAAACTCGGCCCATCGAGTTATGGAATTTTTGCCTCGATAACAGCAATAATTATTATGGGGTCTGTTTTTGCAGGATGGGGATGCGACCAAATACTGATCAAAAACGTATCGGTTGCAAAAGAAAAGTTTCAAATAAACTTCGGCAGAGGCTTAGTCCTTATTTTAGCCACCTATCCGGTATTATCGGCCTTATTATTCTGTATATTATATTTTACGCTTAATGCATCTTCAGTCAGCAACCTATCGTTATTATTATTCATAACAGCGGATTTACTTTTCACTAAAACCATTTTCTTTGCAAAAGCGTGTTTCGTCGTGTTTGAACGGGCAAGAAACCAGTTAGTCATTAATCTTGTTACAACACTGACCAAGCTATTTTCTTTATTATTTGCCCTCCACTATTCGCTGACTTTTAATTTAGATCAATGGGCGATGTGGTATTTTTCAGGCGGTTTGCTCTCAACCTGCTTTAGCCTATTGTATGTGATCTATCATCTTGGCCCGCCTAAATTTGGCAGAGTGAGATCGGAATTTATAATCGGCATGCAGTTCTGTATTGAGCAAGCCTCTCTGGCTGCATTAAAAGACCTTGATAAACCTATAATTTCAGCGTTGATGGGTTCGGAGCAAGGGGGATATTATGCGGCCGCATTTAAATTAGTAGACGCCGCCTGCTCACCCGTTAGAGGGATACTCTATGCGGCTTATGTTAGATACTTTAAATTCAGTCATAAAAGTGAAAATGACGGGATCTTATTTTCTTTTAAAGTACTGCCCTACCTTATTATTACTTCGCTGATAATAGGAGTATGTATCTATTATTTAGCCTGGATATTACCTCTGCTGCTTGGACAAAAATATCAGCCATCGGTCGATATTATAAAACACTTATGCGTCTATCCCTTGCTAATGGGTTTATTGGGCACAGGCGTGGATTTACTTCGCGGCATTGGTCGGCAGTTAACCAGAACCTATATAATGATAGTGTCATCTTTAGCAACAGCGCCGGTACTTTTTTATTCGCTACATTATTTTGGAATTTTGGGCGCCGTTTATACAAAACTCGTTGTACTCACGCTTACCGTGATAGTGACTTGGCTGATAATATACAGAGTCAAATCAAAAATTCGAACATAGCGTCCGCAGCCGATAACGCGGCGACTATATCCCATGACGATGAGCCGAATGCAGTTTTCGACCGGATTGTCGAAGAGCAACCTTGACATTGCCCAACCGCAACGAAAATTTTGCCGTGGTTTACGGATGGGTGATTTCAATAACGGCACAAAAATCGGCAAATCTGTGGACCGGGTATCTGCCAAAGCCGATGTTAATTCGGATTCCGTGAGAAACAGTGCAGAAAGTTTGAGCGATCTTCAGCAGAATTAACACGCTTACCGACAGCGGTTAAAACAAATCACGATCACTATCATCACATTTTGACCGTGCCTGCTGCCTTAGCCCATACCCTGTTTTATCAAAGAGTTACGACAATGTTTAAATTAATCGCCCTTATTATTACAGTTCAAGCCTGCTGGCTCTGGTCCCCCGCTGTTATGGCGGCCGGAAACCCGTTATTGCGAGGCGTTAATCTGGCAGGCGCCGAGTTTGCCCCGAATCGTTTTCCGGACGGCACCACCATTAACTATACCTTTCCTACAGCAGCCAAGCTCCAGTACTACAGCGCAGCCGGATTCAGCACGATTCGATTGCCCTTCAGTTGGGAACAACTCCAACCTAAACAATTCGGCCCGCTCAATCCGGTCTATCTGGCCCAGATCACTCGCTTCCTGGATGAAGCGGCCCTTCGGAATCAGCGCGTGGTATTGGATATGCATAATTTCGGGCGCTACCGCAAAAATATTGTCGGAACCTCGGCGGTTCCAGCTAAGGCATTCAGAAACTTTTGGTGGCGACTGGCTAAAGTCGTAAAAAATCATCCGGCCCTGCTGGCCTATGGACTGATGAATGAGCCTCACGATATGAACGGGCATTGGCCTCTAGTGGCTCAAGCCGGTGTGGACGGCGTTCGCTATATCGATTCCAGGCATTCTATCTATGTAGCGGGCGATGGCTGGAGTAACGCGCAATACTGGGCCCATCATAATCCGCAGCCCTTTGTTAAAGATCCGAAGCAGTTGATCGTATACGAAGCCCACATTTTTTTCGATGCTGACTACAGCGGACATTATTCAGGCGGCTTAGATAGTGATGTAGACCTGCCATTACTGGTAGAGCAACGTTTACAACCCTTTATATCTTGGCTTTCAAGCTATCGGCAACGAGGCCTCATCGGCGAATGGGGAGTCCCCGACGATCCGAAGTGGCAGCCTGCAATGGATAAATTTATGGATATGGCCGACCGAAATTGTCTGGGCTGGTTTTATTGGGCCGGCGGAACCTGGAAAGATAGCTATCCCTTATCTTTAGAGCCGATTAACGGTGTTGACCGTCCTAAACTACAACGCATTCAAGCAAGATTGCAGGACACCGCCCAAACGGATACAGTTACCGCCGAATGTAAATGGCGTAAAGGATCTTAAACCCGCATAAAAATTAAGACGAAGAGCTCAGCCACCCGAAGCATTCGAATGTAGACGACGCTGATAAACACAGATAAGCCTAAAACGGCAATCAACGGGTTTCCCCCTGATCATTCAAAAAATGTTAATCAATCATCACGTCTTATTTTCTACCGGCAGTGATGAGGAACGCTTATTAGCGCTGAGCATCGCGTTTCTATCGCCAGTTTGCCGCCTATCCATAAAACCCCATCCGACCCCATCCTTGCTTGCGCCGGCTGATGTCGAGAGAGTCCGCTTGCTAATAGAGTATGCTCCGGTGGCAAAATTACCACGACAAGAAGCTGTTATCTGCCCCTCGTTTACACATCCCTCATCCTGCGCAAGCTAAATCTTGTGTTCTATAGTTAATACGCAAAAACCGAAGTATTTTCTGGTATTTCGTAGTGATAAATAATGGCAGTCAGTTATAGTGTTAGCTCATCATTGCCTGATTTTTAAAACTTCTTTCAGAAAGGAGAAAAATGCAGCGGCAACGGTATACGGTACATAACCGGCAAATCTTAAAAACAACAAGGTGGATTTAGTATGCAGTGGATACTCGCTTTTGTAGCTGCAATAATCGCTACAAGTCTTAATGAACATATTTGGGTCTGGGCCGTTATCGGTTTTCTAATGGGGTATGTGCTGAAAATAGCCCCGCGCGTCACGCAATTAGAACGGCAAATCGAGTATCTACAAACCGAAATCTCGCAACTTAAAGGCACACATATAGAGGAAGAAGAGGAAGAGCCAGATCAACCGGCCTGGGCTATTACCGCCTTAGTCGAAGAACCCCCGGAAGCGCAAACAGAAGATACCTCATGGCTGCTTGAAGCCGTCGCACAACAATTCTCAACAAAGCCGGAACCGGAACCTTACTCACCGCCGGTTAGCACCGAACCTTCCGATCTAGAAAAACTGTATAACTATGTCTGGCGCTGGTTTAGCGATGGCAATACCTTTGTTCGGGTCGGTATCGTCATTTTATTCGTCGGCGTGTCTTTTTTACTCAACCTTGCCATAGATCGCGGCTACGTCCCGATCGAATTGCGTTTATCAGCCGTGGCAGCGGCCGCGATAGCTTTACTGGCGCTAGGTTGGCGACTTCGGGAATCGCGCGGCGCTTATGCTTTGCTAATTCAAGGCGGGGCGGTGGGTTTGCTGTATTTAACCATTTTTGCCGGCTATAACTTATACCATTTATTACCCTCGGCACTGGCGTTCGCGCTGTTAGTGCTGTTGGTCGCGCTGTCCGCAACCTTGGCCGTACTCGAAAACACCTCGTCTTTAGCCTTGCTCGGCAGCATCGGCGGTTTTCTCGCGCCGATTTTAACTTCGTCCGGCACCAATAATTACGTCGGCTTATTCAGTTTTTATGCGGTATTGAACGCAGGGATTTTTGCCATTGCCTGGTTTAAGGCATGGCGGCTTTTAAATTGGGTCGGCTTTACTTTTACTTTTGCCATCGGTGCATTCTGGGGCGCAGGCAACTATCAGCCGGAAAATTTCGCCACGGTCGAACCGTTTTTAATTTTGTTTTTTCTGTTTTATACCGGCATTGCCGTTTTATATGCAACACGGCGCATCCCCGATTTTAAGGATCCTATCGACGGCACTTTAATCTTCGGCACGCCGATTTTAGCCTTTGGGCTGCAAGCGGCGATGGTTAAAGACTATGAATACGGGGTGGCTATCAGTGCATTTGTGCTGAGCCTGTTTTATTTAGCTTTGGCGGCTTGGGTCTGGAAGCGCTTTAGCGAATCGCTTAAATTCTTAAGCGAAACCTTGTTGTCGGTCTGTGTGATTTTTATCACCTTGGCGATTCCTTTTGCGCTGGACGGCTCGACCACTTCAGCAACCTGGGCGGTGGAAGGCACCGGTGTGTTATGGGTCAGCATCCGCCAACAACACGTGGTGCGCCGCATTTTCGCGTTAGGTTTGCAGTTTTGCGCGGGTGTGGCTTTGTTGACGGATGCCGCGAGTGCAACCCACGGCGCCGCTTTTTTCAACAGCGGCTTTATCGGTGTCGTCATCGTCAGTATTTGCGGCGGGCTAAGCAGTTGGTTGTTGTCACGGGACTTTACCGGCCGCCGCAAATTCGAGCAAATGCTGTCCCCGTTATTATTGGCTTACAGCTTGATTGGGTTGTTTGCAGGCTATAACTACCAAATTGAACAGCATGATTTACTCCCGGTGCAAAGCGATTTGCTGTTGTCGCTAACCGTCGTCCTGACTGTATTATTAACCCAATTGGGCCGCCGTTTGCAATGGACGGCCTCCAATTACGCCGCCTTGAGCATGATGCTCCCGCTGATACTGGACTCGCTGATCATTTTCAACCAATCGAGCCATCCCAGCGCCGGTTACGGTCTAGGGTTGTGGCCTTTGGCTTTTGCGGCCTACTTTTTAAGCTTAAAAAATGCCGGGCAAATCAGCCCTAACACCCGTTTAAACCTGCATATTTTTACCGGGCTGTTTTTAGCCGTGCTGCTGTTTTGGGAAGGTTTTTGGCAATTATTACTGGTCGGTTCAATGTTAAGCCTGCTGTTTAACGCTCTCGCAAGCCGTTACCAATGGCCTCAATTGCGGATCTTAGCCTTCGGATTATTTCCGGTGATGGTATTTTTAGCGATAAGCGGCTTGTTCACTCACACGATGCACCCTTTTGATTTGCCCGACACCAGCACGGGTGTGTCTTGGCCGTTTGAAGCCGGTTATCTGCTCTGGCCGGTAGCTTTTGGCGCGTTGTACTGGCTGTTTTATGACGACAAGAAGCAACGCTGCCCAGCGTCGTTTCGCGGCCTTAGCTTATTATTGCTGGTGATTTTGTCGACCTGGGAAGCTTCCTGGCATTTAAGCGAGCACCTGGAACTCGTTAACGGTTGGCATATTGCCTTATTTCCGCTGCTGCCCAGCGTCGCATTATGGTTAATTATGTTGCCTAAATGTTGGCCGTTCACCCGCTATCGGAATGATTATTTAAACTGGACGGCCAAGCCGTTAATTTGGGGACTGATACTCTGGTCGTTGGTCGCGTTAAAATCGCCTGCCGATTCCAGCCCCCTACCCTGGCTGCCGTTAATCAATCCAGCCGAACTCATGCAAGCCATTGTCTTGGCAACAGGGCTGCGTTTTATTTCTTTACTGCCCGAGCAACAATTGTCCAAAATCCAAAAGCGCAGCCGCTACATCCAAATTGCCTGCTTTAGCTTCATCTGGCTTAATTTTATGCTGTTGCGAACCCTACATCATTGGGCCGGATTATTTTGGTCGGAAAATATATTACTCCAACCTTTGACGCAAACGAGTTTGTCGATTTTCT
This sequence comes from Methylobacter sp., assembly GCA_026399025.1. GTDB lineage: Bacteria > Pseudomonadota > Gammaproteobacteria > Methylococcales > Methylomonadaceae > Methylobacter_A. The sequence continues at coordinate 17,656 of JAPLRU010000050.1, read as the reverse complement.
GGACGCTGACCGGCTTATCCTTAGCTATTGCAGCGACTAAAAATCAACTGCGGCAATTATGGATCGTCGGCGCGGCGCTTCTGACCGTCGTCGTGGTCAAATTATTCTTGTTTGACCTGCATGCCCATGATTCGATGGAGCGGATTATTTCTTTCATCAGTGTCGGAGCGTTATTAATGCTGATCGGTTATTTCGCACCGTTACCGCCCAAGCGTCAGGAGCGGACAAATGCTTAAACGTTTTAGCCTTCAATCGATGAGCATGATCATGTTGCTGGCCACACAAACCACCATGGCCGACACCGCCAATTTCGCTTTTGCGGCCACCCTCAGCGAGGGTAAGCAATCGATACGGCAATTTGAACTGCCTTATTCAATCTTAGCCAAGCTGGAGCGTCAGGATTACGGCGACTTGCGGATTTTTAACAGCCAAAACCAAGCCGTGCCGTTCGGCATTACTCAACTTGAGCCGCAAACTCAACAAAATAATGCAAGCCACGATCTTAGATTTTTTCGCTTAACGGATAAGACTGCCCGGAACAGCGGCGGACTGTTGGTAAATTTTAACGAGAACACCGCCCATTTTAATTTTAATGCGGCCAGTCCTGAGCATGAGCCGTCCCATTACTTGATTATTGAAAATGGGCATCAAAACGAAGCCTTGATAGCGATAAAACTCGCTTGGCGGAAACCGGGCGATGCCGGGTTCAGCATTAACGTAAAATTAGCGAGTAGCGACGATTTGCAAAATTGGCAGCCGGTAAGCGACGCTACTTTATACGCACTAACCTATTTAGACAGCGTCTTAACGCAAAACACCGTGTCTTTGCCTTATGCCAACCATGCAAAATATCTGCGTTTATCGTTTCAGCCATCCAGCGATTTTAGTTTGAACATAGAGAAAATTACCGGCGACTATCGGCAAGACACGCGGGTTGAGCGCGAAAACCGGCAAACTGTTCAGTTAAAACCGGGCGATACTCCTAATGAATGGTTGTTCAATACCGGCGGCTATATCCGGATAACTAAAATCGGCTTTGAAATCCCCAGCACCGGCTTGTTGTATCAAGGCCGTTTGTATTCTAAAAACGACAGTCCAAGACAAAACCTAGCGAAGCCTAATCATAGTTTCAAACACGAAGTAAAGCGCGCTTTACACCGTTACCCTGAGCAACGCGTAGCGGAGCAAGGTGATTGGCGCTACCAAGGAGCGCTAACGCAATATCGCTTATTAACCGCTGCCGGTGAAATTGCAAGCCCGCCGACCACTGTCTCGGCCAGTAAAGACCGGCAGTGGAAATTAGTGTTAGACCAACCCGCGACGCTGCTGTCGGAGCAAATCCCCGGCATCAAGCTTGCTTGGCACCCGGTCATTGTGACCTTTGTTGCGCAAGGCGATCCACCTTACCGGCTGTTTTTCGGCAAGGCTACAGTGGGGCCGTCCAATACCGGTTTATCGCCTGACTTAATCAAACACGCGGAGACCGTTAATGTGCTTGAGATTAGGGCTGTTGAACGGACAACCAAGCCGATAAAAGCGGCCCCGCTACCCTTAAACTGGCAAAAGATCCTGTTGTGGGTGATATTGTGTTATGGCGTATTTACTGTGGGGCTGATGGCTTATCAATTATATTTACAGATGAGCCTGAACAAAGATTAGATCTGATAGCGGCGATTTACCCTTGAAACACCAACGGCTATTTCATGCCTTCGGTACCCATCGAAATGCCGTCGAAAATGGCGATGGTATTAAAAATAACGGCTTTACCGTTAGCATTGTTAACGCCAAGCGCTGCCGCATCAGCCAGTTTATTAATGTGGATGTTGCAAGGCGCAACCATGCTCCACGTTGAAGCAATGTTTTTTTGCAGGCTTCATCGTTAAAACCAACAGCCTACAATATATCGCGCGGCTCGGTGCGCGTTCCATGCCGTCAACCATTTTTGTCGCTGATAATTTAGATAAAAGCGAAAGACGAAAGGATCGGGCTTTTTTGCCTTTTGCCTTTTGCCTTTTGCCTTTTGCCTTTTGCCTTTTGCCTTTTGCCTTTTGCCTTTCGCCTTTCGCCTTTCGCCTGAGACTAATTAATACGAATCCCAGCTGCTTCTGCTGCGGCGCCAGCTGAGTTTAGGCAAAATGAAGCCTAAAATAACGCCGATAAGTGCGAGTATGCCGCCGTATAAAAACCAGTCTTGGTTGGCGGTGTCTTGCAAGGCCTGATTTTCCAGTTTGAATTGTTGCAGTTCCCGTTCGACGTTCACCACGCGTTCTTGTAGCTCATCGCGCTGATTTTTCAACTCCACGGTGCTGGCTGCGGTTTTTTTCAATTCGCTGAGTTCCCGGCTTAACTGGTCCCGTTCCTTGGCTAAAGACTGTTCAAGCGAAGTGCCCGGCGTGATCGATTCTTTTAGCGTGGCCAGCTCAGCCTTGAGTGTGGCATTTTCGGCTTGCAACGATACCAGGTTTTTATTGGCGACATCCAATTGAGAACGGCTGGGCGGTTCTTTGATGGTATTACGCACCGGCATATAGCCTTCGGTGCCGTCATTCATCCGAACATGCAAAAAACCGGTGGTTTTATTTTCTTCGATGACCGTCAGCGGGGTGCCGGTCGGAAGCAACTTTATCGCTTTGCTGTTGTTATTTTCTTCACTCCTGAGTGATAAATTCAGATTATCGGTAACATAAACCACTTCAGCCTGTGCTGAGCCGAAAGTCACCAGTAGGATAAAAAACGAGCTGAGTATTTTTTTCACTTTAATCTCATTGTTGGTCGTATAACGACGGCTAGGAATGGGTTAAGCGTCGCATTCGGTAAAAAACCGAGCGACCCAATTAAATTCTAACGTGGTTTTTTGCACAGGAGAAACTCCAGCAAGGCCTTTTGTGCATGTAAACGGTTTTCGGCTTCATCGAAGATAACGCTTTGACTGCCGTCAATGACTTCGGCGCTGACTTCTTCGCCCCGGTGAGCCGGCAAGCAATGCATGAATAGCGCATCGTTGTTGGCTGCGGCCATGACCTCGGCATTAACCTGATAGTCTTTAAAAGCCACTTCGCGTTGTTTTTGCTCTTCTTCCTGGCCCATACTGGCCCAAACGTCGGTGACCACCAAATCCGAGTTCTGAGCGGCCGCTACAGGCGTATCGAAAAAACCAACGCTTTCTCCAGCGGCGTCAACTATCGACGGTAACGGCTGATAAGCGGGCGGACAGGCGATATTTAATCTAAAGCCCAACCTCATAGCCGCATGAATATAGGAATGGCACATATTATTGCCGTCGCCGATCCAGGTGACTGTTTTGCCTTGAATATCGCCGCGATGTTCAAAATAGGTCTGCATATCCGCCAGCAATTGACAAGGATGCAACAAATCGGTCAAACCGTTGATGACAGGAACGCTTGAATGTTCAGCGAAAGTGGTTACGGTTTCATGCTTATCGGTTCTGAGCATGATGCAATCGACCATGCTCGAAATCACGCGGGCGCTGTCTTGCAGGGGCTCGCCGCGGCCCAACTGGGTATCTCGGGGCGATAAGAAGATCGCATTGCCGCCGAAATGGCTCATGCCGGATTCGAATGAAATGCGGGTGCGCGTCGATGATTTCTCAAAAATCATCGCCAACACTTGGCCTTTTAACGGTTGATAATTGGGATCGCGGTTAATTTTCAGCACGATGGCCCGATTGATCAAGCTACGAAGCTCGTCGCCGGAGAAATCAAGCAGGCTGATGAAATGTCTAGGATTCATAGGGAGTGTCCGTATGCTTATGAATAAGAGTCGATAAAGTGTCTACAAGTTGAGCGATTTGTTGATCGTTAATAATCAACGGCGGCAGCAAACGGATCGTTTTCTCGCTGGTCACATTAATCAATAAATGCTGTTGCAATGCGGCTTGAACTAAATCGGAGCAGGGGCTGTCGAGTTCGATGCCGATCATCAGGCCTTTATGCCGAATATCGACGACATGGGCATTGCCCTGCAAGCGGTCTTTAAACGCCGCGCCGATAGCATCGCCTTTTTGTGCGGCTTGCTCGATCAGATTTTCCGCATCCAGCGTCGCCAATACCGCTAAAGCCGCGCTACAGGATAAGGGATTGCCGCCAAAAGTAGAACCGTGATTACCGGGGCTTAATACCTTGGCCGCTTTGCCTTGAGCCAGACAGGCGCCGATCGGTACGCCGTTGCCCAAGGCTTTAGCCAAGGTGCAGACGTCGGGCAGTATCCTGTTGTGCTGGTAGGCCAAGAACTTGCCGGTACGACCGATGCCGGTCTGGATTTCATCCAGCATCATCAGTAGCCGATGCCGGTCGCACAGACTGCGTACTCGGTTCAGGTAATCGGCGGCGGGAATATTGACGCCGCCCTCCCCTTGTATCGGCTCAAGCAAAACGGCAACGATATTATTATGCCGCTCAAGCGCTTGTTCGATGGCGTTGATGTCGTTATAGGGTACGCGGATAAAGCCTTCGACCAACGGCGCGAAACCTTGTTGTATTTTAGCGTTGCCGGTCGCGCTCAATGTTGCCAAGGTACGGCCATGAAAACTTTTTTCCATGACAATAATCGCCGGATTTTCTATGCCTTGCTCATGACCGTATTTGCGCGCCAATTTGATCGCCGCTTCATTGGCTTCGGCGCCGGAATTGCAAAAAAACACGTTATCCATGCCGCTTTTTTCGATCAGCCTGTCGGCCAGCTGTTCCTGAACGGCGATTCCGTATAGGTTGGAGGTATGCACCAGTTTTTCGCTTTGTTTGCAGATGGCTTGATGCACCGCCGGGTGAGCGTGTCCTAAACTGCACACGGCGATGCCGGATACCGCATCCAGATAGCGATTATTATTTTCGTCAAACAACCATGCGCCCTCGCCCCGTTCGAAGGTAATGGGCAAGCGTCCGTAGGTTGGCATAATGTGGCTCGTCATTGCTTTTTTATACTATAAAAATGAAGAAACAGGCCGCAGTCCGCCGCCCATTAAAAAAATGCTCGATTATAGGTTTCAATTTAGTCTCAAGCAAGCCCTATAAGCGCTATCGGAAATAGACACTTAACAAGGTCATTAATCTTGCAGTGGTTCCGGCGGAAAGGGACAAGTTACCGAAGCGATTTCATGCATAGTCTTGAGTCGGTTGATTGTACCCAAGACAAACAGCGTAAACTGAAGCAGAGTATAATCACCCTCCTTCAGCACACTCGTCAATAACCTCATCTTCAGCGAAAAAGCAGTCGTATGCCTTGCATTGCCTTAATTGATCTTGAACCCATCGAAATCCTCATTACAATAAACCGGTACCGACACCAAACCCAAAGCCGATCAGAGCTAAGGCCGCTAAAAACTTAAAAATAAATTGGTACATTAGAGAACATTAATAGACAATATCAGGGTTGGTTCTTAACGCATAAGATTAATTGTCAGGTTAAAATCAAACTCGAACGAGGCAAGCTTTGGGCTCTCGTATTTTGTGACGTTAAGCGGGAACCGGCATAAGTCAAGTAAACAGTTACTTTGGCTAAAAAAGGACATGGATATACATCAATATCCCCCTGTCATATATCTCAAGTTCTGGTCTACAGAACAGCAACCCATAGGGGAAACTTATGATCTCAGAGGCTGTGGTTGATTTATCGCGCTGGCAGTTTGCAGCAACTTCTCTATATCATTTTCTATTTGTTCCGTTAACATTAGGTTTGTCGTTTTTACTGGCGATTATGGAATCGACCTACGTGATGACCGGCAAAGAAATCTACAAGGATATGACCCAGTTTTGGGGAAAATTATTCGGCATCAATTTCGCGCTGGGCGTGACCACCGGTCTGACCATGGAATTTCAGTTCGGTATGAACTGGTCGTATTTTTCGCATTATGTCGGCGATATTTTCGGTGCGCCGCTGGCGATTGAAGGCTTGATGGCGTTTTTTCTGGAATCCACCTTTGTCGGCCTGTTTTTCTTCGGCTGGGATAAGATGGGCAAAGGCCAACATTTGCTGGTGACTTGGCTGGTTGCGTTCGGGACCAACTTATCCGCATTGTGGATTTTGGTGGCTAACGGTTGGATGCAATTCCCGGCCGGCGCTAACTTTAACTACGAAACCATGCGCATGGAGATCACCAGCTTTGCCGATCTGTTATTGAATCCGGCCGCCCAGGTTAAATTCGTCCATACCGTAGCTGCCGGTTACACCACCGCTTCAGTTTTTGTGTTAGGCATCAGCGCGTACTACATGCTGAAAGGCCGCGATGCCGCTTTTGCGCAACGCTCTTATACCATTGCCGCCGGTTTCGGCTTGGCAGCCATCCTGTCGGTCATTGTGTTGGGCGATGAAAGCGGCTATACCGCCGGCGAAGTCCAAAAAACCAAACTGGCCGCTATTGAAGCCGAATGGCACACCGAACCGGCACCCGCCGCGTTTACCGCCCTCGGCATCCCCGACCAGGAAGCCATGGAAACCTATTACGCCATCAAAATTCCCTGGGTATTAGGCTTAATCGGCACACGTTCTATCGATGAGCCGATTACCGGTTTATCGGAAATTCTGGACAAAAATCGCTTGCGCATTCGTAGCGGCATGAAGGCTTACGCATTATTGCAAACGTTAAGAAGCGGCAGCAAAGATGACAATGTCCGGGCGGAATTCGACCGTTACAAGCAGGATTTGGGCTATGGCCTATTGCTTAAGCGCTATACCGAAAACGTCGTCGATGCGACCGACCAACAAATAGAATTGGCAACGCAATACTCAATTCCCAGGGTTGTGCCTTTATTCTGGACGTTCCGCATCATGGTGGCTTGCGGCTTTATCATGCTCGGCATCTTTATTTTTGCAGTAATCGCCAGCTCGGTGCGTAAATGCAGACGGGAATGGCTGTTACGCGCCAGCCTTTACATGATGCCTTTGCCCTGGATTGCCTCCGAACTGGGTTGGTTTGTCGCCGAATTCGGCCGTCAACCCTGGACGATTGCGGAGGTTTTGCCGACCTTTTTAAGCACATCGTCCTTAACCGAGCTGGACATTTACCTGAGCTTGGCCGGTTACATCGGCTTATATACCGTATTTTTAGCCATCGAAATGTTCTTGATGCTCAAATTCATCAAGTTAGGTCCGAGCAGCCTGCATAAAGGCCGTTATCATTTTGAAATCGCCACAGGAGCATCACTATGATTTTTGATTATGAAACCATGCGCGTAATCTGGTGGGCCCTGTTGGGCGCGTTATTGATCGGCTTTGCAATTACCGACGGCTTTGACATGGGCGTCGCCATTCTGTTGCCGTTTTTAGGCAAAAACGATACCGAACGCCGCATCATTATTAATTCGATAGGCTCGGTCTGGGAAGGCAACCAAGTTTGGTTTATCACTGCGGGCGGCGCGTTGTTTGCGGCGTGGCCTATCGCTTATGCGGTGGCCTTTTCAGGGTTTTATTTTGCGTTGCTATTGACTTTATTTGCGTTATTTTTGCGGCCGATAGGCTTTGATTACCGCAGTAAACTGCCCAGCCAAAAATGGCGCAATAACTGGGATATTGCATTGTTTGTCGGCGGGTTCGTACCGTCGTTAATTTTCGGCGTCGCCTTCGGCAACTTATTGCAAGGCGTCCCGTTTCATTTAGATAACGACATGCGTATTTTTTACACCGGTTCGTTCTGGGCCTTATTAAACCCCTTTGCGTTGGTCGCCGGAGTGCTTAGCTTATCGATGCTGATTATGCACGGTGCGGTGTATTTACAGATCAAGACCGGAGGCGACATCAACCAACGTTGCAAAACCGTAGTCACCGTTACCGCCCTCATAACGCTGGCGATTTTTGCAGTGGCGGGGCTCTGGGTGAGTCATATTGACGGTTACCATATCACCACCGAAATTCTCCCTAATGCCCCCTCCAACCCCTTGGCAAAAATGGTTCAGAAAGCACCGGGATTATGGCTGGATAACTATGCGCATTATCCGGTGTTGTGGACTATTCCGGCCTTGGCTTTCGTGGCCGGCGCCATCACCATCGTGCTGTCAAAAATCGAGCGTCCGGGTCTGGCTTTTATCACCAGCTCATTAACACTGACCTCCATTATCTTAACCGCGGGCGTGTCGATGTTTCCCTTTCTGATGCCGTCAAGCTCGGCGATGAATAGCTCGTTGACCGTGTGGGACGCCAGTTCCAGCCTGACCACTTTAAAACTGATGCTCGGAGCTACGCTGATTTTTTTACCCATCGTTTTGGCTTATACCGCATGGGTCTTTCGGATATTGCGCGGCAAAATAACGCCGGAACACATTCATCAGAACGATCATTCGGCTTACTAGGAGATTATTATGTGGTATTTCACTTGGATATTGGGATTATTGCTGGCCTGCTCCTTAGGCATTATCAACGTGCTGCGGCTGGAAGCCCAGGAAACATGGGATAGAGAACATATCCCCTTAGATCCGCTAACTCAGTTAATGACTAAAGAAACCATGCTGGGCCGCTTAAAAGAAAAAGTTGAAAACTCCAGACGCAACGGTTTTCCTTTTTCCATTCTTTTTATCAGCTTGAAAGATTTTAAAGCTAAAAATAATTTACCTGAATTTGAAATGGATGCGGTATTGCGTAGTGTGGCCGATTGTTTTCAAGACGACATCAGGTCGGGCGTCGATATTGCTGCAAGAATGGGCGAGCAGGATTTCCTGATTGCGCTGCCGGGTTCGCCGTTGAAAAAAGCCGAACAAGTCGCGGTACAGATTAAAAACGAGATTTCAGAACGCGTTAAAGCGCCGGACTTGGTTGTCGACGTGGCGACAGGGGTTGCCGAATACTCGGCCCTGTCCGGTAAATTTGCTAATACGGCGCTTGAAGTGGATGAATTAATCAGAGTTGCAACGGCAAAGAGCGGCTTATAAATATCAGGCCCGCAGAATGCTCTGGTTTTGTTGGGCTTCCCGTTTAAAGCAAAAAACAACATGACTTAACCGTTCGACCTGAGCCTATCGAAGGATGGACGGTTAAGCCATTTTTTGCAGCACATCCGATAGAGCAAACTACCGGAATTCAACGAGATCTATCATGCAAACAGTCACTATCCGCAAAGCCGAAACCCAACTGTCTCGATTGATAGATCAAGCGCTGAGGTAAAGGTAAAAAACTTTTTCATGCCCAACACAGCGCTTAGAAAAAGGGAACGCAGCCGATACAAATCAACCTAATCCGTTAATTTCTTAAAATCGATTTAACCACAGCAACTCGTGGTCCATTATTAACACAGGGCCTCTGCTCGGCAGTTACACAAGGACAAGCGATTTCCGAATAGCTATAATGGCGTTTTCTTCATGAAAAACATTTTTGCCGTTATTTATGTATAAAACGCATTTTGGTCTAAATAATCACCCCTTTGGCTTAACGCCGGACACGCAGTTTTTTTGCGGACTACCTTCTCATATAGAAGCATTCAATGTGTTGCTGATCGCTTTACATAACGGCGAAGGCTTTATCAAAATCACCGGCGACGTCGGCACCGGTAAAACCATGCTCTGCCGAAAATTGCTTAACGAGTTACCCGAACCTTTCGAGACGGCCTACCTTCCCAATCCGCATTTGCCTCCGGTAGATTTGCTGAGGGCAATTGCGGCTGAAATGAATATTGAATATCCCCGCCATACCGGGCAAAACGGACTGATAAACCTCATTAATGATTTTTTAATCAATAGCGCTACTAACGGAAAAAAAATGGTGTTGATTATTGATGAAGCCCAATCCATGTCGATTGAGACGTTAGAAGCGCTTCGGCTTATTACCAATCTGGAAACCGAAAAACAAAAATTGCTGCAAATTGTGTTATTCGGTCAACCTGAACTTGACGAACAATTGCAAAACAAAGCCATCCGGCAGCTTAGGCAGCGCATCACTTTCAGCTATGCGCTAAAACCGCTTACGGTTCAAAATGTTGCCGATTATATTAAGCACCGGTTACGTGTCGCCGGCATGGGGAATATAAGCATTTTTTCCGGGGCGGCGATTAGAGCGATGCATTACTATAGTCGGGGCATACCTCGGCTGGTGAATATCTTAGCCAATAAAGCGATGTTGTCGGCTTTTGGCAAGGGCCATTCGGCAATAGGCGTGAAACATGTTTATCTGGCCGCTATGGACACCGAAGACGCTAATACAAAACTTAAGTTTTTGGGTTGCCGTAAACGCTATTTACTGTTGCTGCTGCTCGCGGTTATCGCTTACCTATGGGTGCCTAAGGTATGAGTCTAATTAATCAAATGCTGCGCGATTTGGAAAGCCGCAGTACAACGAATAACGAAGCATCGATTTTGCAGCACACTATTCAGGCCGCATCGCCGCCCGCATCAAAAATACGCTTTTTGCTTGCAGGCGTGTTGGCCCTTATTGCAGCAGGCGGCGCTTATTGGGTCTTTCAATACAGCAAAACGCCGGTTAAACAGCCTCCGCTCATCGTTGCCGAGCGTACTAAAAAAGATCCGCTGCCCAGTGTTTCTTACGAAAGAGTACTCGCCGCGCCGAACGCGATTATCAATCCCGCACAAAAAATCGAACAAAAGCCCGCCGAAAGAACAACGTCTCAGCCCGTTCCGGTGGTTCCGCCTGCATTGGCGGTTGAGACAATAACAGCAGTTCAATCTGTTGCACCGGTCAAACCGGCGCCACCGGCTGCGCCAGTTCAAGCGACGCTTGCCTCCCCTCCCGAACCGCCGCTAAAAAAAATATCCGCTGCTCCTAAACCGGCACTGAGCAAACCTAAAACCGCCAGACAGCAAGCGGATGCACTCTATCGTCAGGCAGAAAATAACGTTGAAGGCTATTCGGTCATCAATAAACTGGAACAGGTGCTTGCGCTCGATCCGCGCCACCTTGGGGCCCGGTTGTTATTGGCTAAAACATTGCACAATCAGGGCCAAATCAACAAAACCGCCGAGTTCCTGGATCAAAGCCTGGCTTTTTTTCCTGATAACCTGCAATTTATCAACACCCGTGCGCAATTATATCTGCAACAAAAAAATCCCGGCGGCGCGCTGAAAACGCTACAGCGGGTTGATTCGGCAGACACTTCCAATGAAGTTTATTTGTCTTTATTGGCCGCTGCTTATCAGCAGCTGCCGTCATTTAACAATGCCTCTAAGGTCTATCAAAGATTGGTCACCATTAACCCGGAAAAAGCCGAAAACTGGCTGGGTCTTGCTTTAGCGCAAGAGAAACTGGGTAATTCTAAATTTGCCCGCGAGGCCTACCAGCAAGCGCTCAACAAAAATACACTAAAAGAATCCATTGCCGGCTATATCAAACAGCGCTTAATCGAGCTGCGATAACTCGAACGCTATGAAATAGTAACCGGGTTTTTAGGTTTATTGACAACAGCACAATGAGCTGATACTTTGCCCTGCTGGCACTCGTGTTAACGGAGTGCTAAATATGGTTGCAGAGGTTGGTGTGAGTAATTCGCAAGTTTTAAATGGGCGGTCGCTACAGCTGTTAAAAACGCTGGTCGAGCGCTATATCAACGATGGACAGCCGGTGGGTTCGCGGGCTTTATCAAAAGATTCGGATTTAAACCTAAGTCCGGCCACTATTCGTAACGTCATGGCCGATCTGGAAGACTTGGGTCTGGTGCATTCGCCGCATACTTCGGCGGGACGGGTGCCCACGGTCAGCGGCTATCGCTTGTTTGTCGATAGTTTGTTGACGGTAAAGCCGTTGGAGTCGAAAGATTTAACCCGACTGCATCAAGGCTTGTCGTTAAGCGAGGATGCCGGTGATGCAATTGGCGTTGCATCGCGTCTGCTTTCGGAATTAACGCAGATGGCCGGGGTCGTGACGCTGCCTAAAAGAGAGCAGGTATGTTTGCGCCATATCGAGTTTCTGTCTTTATCGCACACCCGCGTATTGGTCATTTTTGTGACCGATGAACAGGAAGTCCATAATAAAATCATTCACACCTCTAAACTATTCAGTCCTGCGGAATTACAGCAGGCGGCCAATTATTTAAATTCCATTTATTCCGGGCGTAGCCTGGATGCCGTGCGTAAAGCCGTGGTCAAAGAATTGCAGGAAGCTCAGGAACGCATGAACCAAGGCATGCTGGATGCGGTAACAATGGCGCAGCTGGCGTTCGATCAGAACAATCAAAAAGACGATTATGTGTTGACCGGCGAAACCAATCTGATGGGATTTTCGGAATTGTCGGACATGGACCGCTTAAAAAATCTGTTTGAAGCCTTCAGCCAAAAACAAGGGGTTATTCATTTGCTGGATCAATGCATGAAAGCGGATGGCGTACAGATATTTATCGGCGAAGAATCCGGCTATCGGGCTTTCGACCATTGCAGTCTGGTAACGTCCTCCTATTCGGTCAGCAATGAAGTGGTCGGCGTACTCGGCGTGATCGGCCCGACCCGCATGGCTTACGAGAAAATCATTCCTTTTGTCGATGTGACGGCAAAATTATTAGGCGCCGCCTTGAATCCAAAATCAACGACCCCACTATAAAAGATGTCTTTCTTGTGCCGTTGGGCATGGATATTAATTTCAAACATTAAGGAGCTATACAAAATGAGTACTGGTCAGGAAGTGCCTGAATCTCAGGCTAAAACTGAAAACGAAGCGGTCAATGAACAGCCGCATACCGAATTAGTTGAGCACGAACTTACGATTGATGAGTTACAACAGGCATTGGCCCAAGCCGAGCAAAAGGCGCAGGAAAATTGGGATAAAGCGGTGCGGGTTCAAGCGGAAATGGAAAACCTGAAAAGAAGAACGCAAAAAGATCTGGAAGATGCGCACAAGTTTGCGTTAACCAGTTTCGCCAAGGAGCTTCTGCCGGTATTAGACAGTTTGGTGTTAGGTTTGCAAGCTGCAACCGGCGAAAGCGAAGACGTTAAAAAATTCCGTGAAGGCAGCGATTTAACCATTAAACAGTTCGAATCGGTCTTTGCAAAATTCAAAATTGAAACGATTGATCCCATCGGCCAACCTTTTAATGCCGAGCAGCATCAGGCCATGGCGATGCAGACTGTAGAAGGCGCCGAGCCGAATACGGTGGTTAACGTTTTCCAAAAAGGCTATATGTTGAACGGACGTTTGCTGCGTCCGGCAATGGTTTTGGTAGCTAAAGCCGCCGAAAAAAAACCGGCGGATAGCCCCAGTATCGATGAGCAGGCTTGAAATCCAATAAAGCAGCCTTATATTTGTAACAACTTTTACTTTTTAAATAAATTCAGGTCTGGAGAACTCAATGGCTAAAATAATTGGCATAGATTTAGGAACAACCAATTCGTGCGTAGCGGTATTGGAAAACGGCGTCGCAAGAGTAATTGAAAACAGCGAAGGAGCACGCACGACGCCATCCATTATCGCTTTCACCAGCGACGATGAAGTATTGGTAGGTCAATCGGCGAAACGTCAAGCCGTTACCAACCCCAAAAATACGGTATTTGCGATCAAGCGTTTGATCGGTCGTCGCTTTAAAGACGATGTCGTGCAAAAAGACATCAAAATGGTGCCTTATAAAATCGTTGAAGCGGAAAACGGCGACGCGTGGGTTGAAGTTCACGGCAAGAAAATGGCGGCTCCCGAAATTTCAGCGCGTATTTTGATGAAATTGAAGAAAGACGCCGAAGCCTATTTAGGCGAAGAAGTCACCGAAGCGGTTATTACCGTACCGGCTTATTTTAACGACTCGCAACGTCAAGCGACTAAAGATGCGGGACGCATCGCCGGTCTTGAAGTTAAACGCATTATCAACGAACCGACGGCGTCTGCGTTGGCGTTCGGCATGGATAAGCCTAAAGGCGACACCAAAATTGCCGTTTATGACTTAGGTGGCGGTACCTTCGATATTTCCATCATTGAAATCGCCGAGATTGAAGGCGAACATCAATTCGAAGTGCTGTCGACTAACGGCGACACTTTCCTGGGCGGTGAGGATTTCGACTCAAGAATCATTGAATTTTTGGCTTCGGAATTTAAAAAAGAAAGCGGCGTTGACGTACATAACGACCCGCTGGCCTTGCAACGTTTAAAAGAAGCGGCGGAAAAAGCCAAAATCGAATTATCTTCAAGCCAACAAACCGATGTCAACCTGCCTTACATTACCGCAGACGCATCAGGTCCTAAGCATTTAAACGTTAAATTGACCCGCGCCAAACTGGAATCGTTGGTTGAAGAGCTGATTAACCGCACTAAAGGCCCTTGCGAAATGGCGCTGAAAGATGCGAAGTTAAAAGCTTCGGATATTAATGACGTGATTTTGGTCGGCGGTCAAACCCGTATGCCGAAAGTTCAGGAAATGGTTAAAAGCATTTTCGGCAAGGAACCGCGTAAAGACGTAAACCCTGATGAAGCGGTCGCTTTAGGCGCGGCGATTCAAGCCGGCGTTTTAGGCGGTGAAGTTAAAGACGTGTTGTTGTTGGACGTTATCCCGTTATCGTTGGGTATCGAAACGATGGGCGGCGTGATGACCAAACTGATCGAGAAAAACACCACGATTCCAACCAATGCCTCGCAAGTTTTCTCCACTGCGGATGACAACCAGACTGCGGTAACCGTTCATGTGTTGCAAGGTGAGCGCGAAGTCGCGGCAGCGAACAAATCATTGGGACGCTTTGACTTGGCCGACATTCCGCCGGCACCGCGCGGTATCCCGCAAATTGAAGTCGCCTTCGACATTGACGCTAACGGTATTTTGAACGTATCCGCCAAAGACAAGGCGACCGGTAAAAAGCAATCCATCGTGATCAAAGCGTCCAGCGGTTTATCCGATGATGAAGTTGAACGCATGATCAAAGACGCCGAAGCACATGCCGATGAAGACCGTAAACTGACGCAATTGGTGTCGGCGCGTAATCATGGCGACGGTATGATTCACGCCACTGAAAAATCGATGAAAGAACTCGGCGATCAAGTCAGCGCCGAAGAAAAAGCCAGCATTGAGCAAGCGATTGATGCACTGAAAGCCGTGCTTAAAGGTGACGATAAAGAGGCGATTGAGGCCAAAACTCATGACTTAACCGAGCTATCCGGCAAACTGGCTGAGCGCGTTTACGCACAAAAGTCGGCCGCTGAAGGCGAAGCGGCCGGCGCACATGCTTCATCGGAGCATCATGCCGCGGCCGACGACGGTGTTGTCGATGCCGAGTTTGAAGAAGTTAAGGACGAAGATAAAAAATAAATCTAGGTGATGGCGTAACTTATACGCCATCATGCGTCCTATAAAACCACGAAGAACACGAAGCTCACGAAGAAAAATCTCGTGTCCCTTCGTGTTCTTTTTGTGGTTTAGCAGTCCTTGATTAATGATTTAATAACGAACAAAGTCATAGCCGGCCTTCGGCAGGCTCTGGGCGAACAGAGAGCTTAAGATATTCTGATCGGCCAATTATTATCGAAGGTAGTGCCGTAAAGAAGACAGCATAATCGTCTCCGTTTATTATCCGCTTCGCGGGGTATTTCGGACAAAATCAGACGATGATAATCACCAGAATCCAACAATAGAATATTGAACCATGGCAAAAGAAGATTTTTACAAGCTTCTCGGTGTAGACAAAAACGCCAGTGATGCAGAGATTAAGAAAAGCTATCGCAGCAAGGCGATGAAATTTCATCCGGATAGAAACAAAGACAATCCGGTGGAAGCCGAAGCCAAGTTTAAACAGATTAAAGAAGCTTACGAAGTTTTATCGGATCCTAAAAAACGCTCCGCTTACGACCAGTTCGGCCACGCCGGGATTGATCCTTCAATGGGCGGCGGACGTGGTGCAGGCGGCTTTGGCGGTTTCGGCGCCGGTGAAAGTTTCAGCGATATTTTCGGCGACATTTTCGGCGGCGGGGGCAGACAGCAACGGAGCAACGTTCAACGCGGCTCGGATTTACGCTACAACCTGGAATTAACGCTCGAAGAAGCGGTCTTCGGCACCGATGCTAAAATCCGGGTGCCGGTGCTGGTTACCTGTGGCGAATGTAGCGGCTCCGGCGCTAAAAAAGGTTCAAGCCCTGTTATCTGTTCCACTTGTCACGGTCACGGTCAAGTCAGGATGCAGCAGGGGTTCTTTTCGGTTCAACAAACTTGTCCAACCTGTCGCGGTACCGGCAAGCAGATAAAAGATCCTTGCGGCGTCTGTTATGGTCAAGGTCGGGTTCAAGAAAACAAAACCTTGTCCGCAAAAATTCCGGCAGGCGTCGATACCGGCGATCGCATTCGTTTGGCCGGCGAAGGCGAAGCCGGGGAGCACGGCGGTCCGGCAGGCGATTTGTATGTTCAGGTTCAAGTAAAAGATCATCAGATTTTTACCCGCGACGGCGCCAATTTATATTGCGAAGTGCCGATCAGCTTTCCGACCGCGTGCTTGGGCGGCGAGTTGGAAGTCCCTACTTTGAATGGCAAAGTGTTGTTGAAAATTCCTGCCGAAACGCAAACCGGTAAATTATTCAGGCTGCGCGGTAAAGGCGTCAAGCCGGTCAGAGGCGGCCCGGTCGGCGATTTGTTATGCAAAGTACAGGTTGAAACGCCGGTGCATTTGACCAAAGAACAAAAAGCCTTGGTTGAGCAACTCAGCGATTCTTTATCCGGTAGCGGTAAACATCACAGTCCGCAAGAGTCTTCCTGGACCGATGGCGTAAAAAGCTTTTTCGACAAGTTAACAGGATAAATCATGATGCGTATTGCTGTAGTAGGCGCCTCCGGCCGCATGGGGCTTTGTTTGATTAAAGCGGCGGCGTTGGCTAAAAATGCCGAATTGGCCGTTGCCGTCTCCCGTCCGGAGAGTCTTGCCATCGGTCGGGATGCGGGGGAATTGGCAGGTATCAGCGTAGTCGGCGTTAAAGTCGGCGATGATTTGGCGGCTGTTGTCGACCACTTCGACGTGCTGATCGATTTTACCCGTCCCGACGCATCGATGGACTTTATCGAGATTTGCCGCGAAGCCGGAAAAAAACTGGTCATCGGCACCACCGGTTACAGCGATGCGCAAAAAGCCCTGATTAGCGAGGCGGCGAAAGACGTGGCGATAGTGATGGCCCCCAATATGAGCGTAGGCGTCAACCTGTCGCTTAAATTGTTGGCTTTGGCCGCCCAAGTTATGGGCGATTACACCGATATTGAAGTGATTGAAGCCCATCACCGGCATAAAGTCGATGCGCCCTCCGGTACCGCGTTAAGAATGGGCGAAGTCATAGCCGACGCTTTAGGTCGCGACTTAAAGGATTGCGCGATTTACGGCAGAGAAGGCAATACCGGCGAACGCGATAGAAAAACCATCGGTTTTTCAACCATCCGCGCCGGGGACATCGTCGGCGAGCATACCGTTATGTTTGCCGATGACGGTGAACGGGTAGAAATCACCCATAAAGCCACCAGCCGCATGACTTTCGCCAATGGCGCGGTCAGAGCTGCGCTTTGGCTGGCCGATAAGGATAAGGGTTTGTACGATATGCAGGATGTGTTGGGGCTTGCTTAAATTAGGCTTTCAACTTAGGTAACCCGCAAAAAAACGCCCCCTACAATGGAACGCAGATAACTGTCGGCATCACCTGCGTTCCATTTTTACTCGGTTCATCCTGTACTTATCGAACATTGGCTGTAAACCGATGCAAGCCATCGCCTCGCCTAGTCAATAAAAACACCGCTAATCCCGCGCCGCCTGTGTCGACAATCCAGTCGGTAATA
>JAPLRU010000125.1 GCA_026399025.1 Methylobacter sp. | reverse complement strand
GTATTCGTTTTAGAACAAAAGCAAAAGCATTCACCACGAAGGCACGAAGGACACGAAGTTTTCAATACATTGAGTTTAAACAATTATTTTTCCTTCGTGATCTTCGTGCCTTCGTGGTGAATAGGTTTTTAAACTCATTTTTATAATACTTTCACAGTCTCCGGAGCGTGGGAACGCTAGTAAAGCGCTGTATTTATTGCGCTGCTTGACTGAGCAGCAGCTTGCCGCTAACCAATCCTGCATTAGCTTGTTCCCGGCTGACGGTAATTTGCTGCACGGTAATCGCATGTTCTTTATCGAGTTTGACTAACCAAGCCAGCAGCTGATCCGAATTACACTGTTCCAACCACAGTGTTACCTTATCCGGGCCTTCCGGAATCAGGCGTTTGACCGATGCTTTAATGCCGGCTTGCTCGCTGCCGGTATCGATAATGCCGATCAGCGACTGCGCGGTATCGACCGTTTCAGTGGCTTCAGCGGTATTCACCTGTAAGGCGGCGGCTTCGGCGGCTATGCCCTGCAAATAGATTTTTAACTGCCGCTGAGCGTCAATCGCGGTGTTAAGGCGCTGTTGTTCTTCGATAAGGGGTAGATAAGTAAACGCATACAAGCCGGACATAAATAATACGCTTAGGCCGCCGATTAACAGGATGCGTTCGCGTAGCGATAACTGTAGTAAAAGCTGTTTCATAATACCTTCTCGCTGATGTCGATATGGGCGGATAAGCCATTGTTGCCGGTTTCCGCCGATTGAATGTTTACCTTTACACCCGCGTTTTTCTCCATAAGTTGCTTGAAGTTTTCTATTTGTGCAATGCCGGTGCCGGTCAAGTGCAGGCTTAACACACCCTTGGCAAAATCCAGGGCTTGCAGTTGTAAGGCGGTATCTTGGCTCAGAATTTGACCGCTTTGATACAGCAAGCGCAGATAAACGCTGCCGTTGTTGCCGCGCTGTTTTCGTAAGGTCGCCAGTTCCTGTTCGGCTTGGGCTTTTATGTTGACGATACGATTGATGTGCGGAAAAGCTTGTTTGAATAAGTGCCGGTTTGAACTTTCCAGCTCGGCCAACTGCGTTTGGCTGTGTTTATACGCAGTGATTGCGCCGGCGTATTGCGTCAGTACGGCGATCAGCGCCAGCGTTGCCGCCGGTATCCACATCTTCCAACGGATGTTGCCGGGTTTGTCGGCACTGTAACTGCCTGAAAGCAGGTTGAGTTCATTTTTTTTATCGGGACGCAGCAAGGATAGGGCTGAAGGCAGCGCGCTCAGGTTGACGGTCAGATGGTCCGGCCAGCATAAATCGACGCAGGGCTGCGTATGCCATAGCTGTATTTGCGTATGTTCCGGTAATGCTTGCGCCACGAAGGGCAGCAGAAAATCCGGATCGATGCCGCCGCCGTACCACGAGGCAAACCGCACGACGGCGCGGTTTCGGTTAAGCAATATCGATACCGTCTGGTCCCGAACGGGAAGAAATACGGTTTCCGCATAAACGCTGTGCAGCTTGATGCCGGCTTCATTGAACCGTTGTACATAGGAAGCCATTGTTGTATGCGCTATCGCGGCGACCGCAACTTTATCCCCAGGCTGCTTGCTCCAGACCCAATGGTAAGTTTCCACTTCGTTAGCCAAGTGATCTTCCAAGGCATAGGGCAGGGCTTGTTGCAGTTGGCGTCGCGAGTTAATCGGCAGATGCAGTTCAATCAGCAAGACCTCGGTAGCCGGCAACAGCAGGATTACCGGCGTCGTGTCTGCAGCCAGCGCCAGTTGTTGCAGATTGCCTTGCCGAACGGCGGCGTTTTCGGAAAAATCCGACCATTCGTAAACATCGTCGAGCGGCTCAACGACTAGGGCTACTATCGGTTCAGTCATGATTAGGACTCCTGCGTTGCCGTTTGATTAAAGTAATAAGACCGTTTTCCCGGCGTTTTAGCTGCGAATCGAACAGTAATGACATGTTGCCGACCCGGACGGCTCCCGATAACAGGAAATTGCCGCTGCTTACGCTCAAGCCTTGTTTGTTGATGCCCAGCTTGGCGATTGCGTCATGTTGCAGAAAGGCTTCCACGGTTTTAAACGGCTTGTGCTTGATGGCGCGGCTCACTAATTCCACGTTTTTCGCCGATAAATTGTCGGCAAGACAGCGTATCAGCAGTGGGGACGCGGTGTTGACATTGAGCGGCGCATAGCCGGCGTCGACATAAACATAGGGTTTTAGTTTGTTGTAATCGTCTTGACCGATGCCGTGGATTAACAGTAATTCGCTGACATCGGCAAGCAGCCGGTTGGCGCTGCGGTAAGGCGTTTTTTGCTGAAAATAGGTTTCGTCTTCGGCTCCGTCCGGGTACCTGATTTCCGCGTTCGCATCCAGCCAATCCAAAATAGCGTCGACAACGGCGGGCTTGATGTTGAGTTCGGCCAGTAAACGTTTAAAGCGTTGCAGGTCAATATCGCTGGGTTTTTCCTCGACCAGCAGATTGTTCAGGTTGAAACGGCCTTGTAAATCGCTTAACCGGGCTTGCATCGTGCCGCTTTGAATAGCGGTTTCCGGCAGCGCTTTCGCCCAATTATCGGCAAAACTGTCCAGATTGTTTTCGTGTCTATCGTCGCCTAAGGTCTTCGCCGCCCAGCTTTCCAGGCTATACATGTATTCAAAGGCTTGCGCCGAGCGCAGCAGATTTTCGGTTCTGCGGATGTCCAGCTGGCGGCTGCTTGACATTGACACCAGCGCGACGGTTGCGATAGATAAAATTAGCAGCACCATGATCAGCGCGACGCCTTGGTTTCGCTCGGGCGCTCGGTGCGCCTTGGCAGCTAAGGCGCGCCCTACGTAGCCGTATAAACCGCGCTCAGTCATGAATAAAAAACAGCCGTTTAATATCACCGAGGCCGTTGATCGTGAACACGATTTCCAGCGCTTTGGGCGCATAGCTTGACGACCAGCTATCGCTCCAGTCTTCATCGAAAAAACGCAGATGTATCCGCTCAAGGTCGATTAATTTACGCCGCCGGTATTCGCTTTGCTGCGTCCTGTCGAGCGTTGTCCAGGCCAGACGGTACAGCGAGCCTTGTTCGAAACGATAGCTGACGCGTTGCAATTGGCTGCCTGTTGGGTAGGCGGACCATGCCGGAACGCTTCGGCTCAGGGTTAACAGTTCGCCGTTATTTCCGCCCCGGCTGGCGCTTTCCTGGCTGCCGTATTCATCCCTGACCGGACGGGCAATTGCTTGGGCAAGGTCTTCGCCGAGCAAATACAGCGTTATTTGCAATTCGGCGAGGCGCTCCGATCTTAGTGCGGTGGCGGCGCGCGCCTCCAGCAACACGCGCAAGCCCGAATAGGCCATCACCGACATGATGGCGAAGATCGCCATCGCGATCAGGATTTCCAGCAGAGTAAAGCCGCGGCTGGATTTGAGTGTTCTCATGCTTCGGCCCATGTCTTTATAGACAAGCGTTTCGCTCGTTGCATCGTTCCCACGCTCTGGAGACTGTGAAAGTATTCGTTTTAGAACAAAAGCAAAAGCATTCACCACGAAGGCACGAAGGACACGAAGTTTTCAATACATTGAGTTTAAACAATTATTTTTCCTTCGTGATCTTCGTGATCTTCGTGTCTTCGTGGTGAATAGGTTTTTAAACTCATTTTGATAATACTTTCACAGTCTCTCCGGCGTGGGAATGCCGTGGCAGACGCTCCAGCGTCCCGCAACGCTGGAGCGTTGCGGACTGAATTCCCACGCCGGAGCGTGGGAACTATAAATTGCAATCAGGATTTCCAGCACGCGACTGGATTTAATCATTAACAGCTTGATCAAGCGCCGTCTCCGTGTTTTTTTCATCAGTGCTTTCCGCTTCGCCGAATGCTTCAGGGATAAAGCCGATTAACTCCGTATAAGGCTCTTTATCGCCTTCCAGGTAAACCGGAATTCGGTAGCGCCAAAGCCCCAGCGTGGTGGTGACCTGACGCTGGGTTTGCCAATACCAGCGGCGTCCGGCTTGGGTTTCCCAACCGTCGTCCTGTTCCGGCTTGTCCTTGGCTAAGCGCAAGTGCGCCGCATGGTTGGCGGCGACGATGGCGGCGATGGTTTTGTTTTCGATATGCCAAAGGTTACGCGTATTATCGGCCGCGATTTTGAGCAGTCCGGTCATCAGGATGGCTAATATGGCCAAGGCAATCAGGATTTCCAGTAAGGTAAAACCGCCGCTTTTGGGCCGCGTTTTCATAGCGCGGCGGCAACGCTTTGCGCCGCGACGGTCAGGCCGTTGTTAAGGCTATTGCTGAAGATGAAGGTTTCATCGCTGCCGTTTAAGCCGATGTTTATCCGGAATAGGCTGATGTCGCCGTCCGGCGTAAACACGATGTGCGGGTTAGGAACGGCATTGGCCTGGTCGTGCAACAAAATCGTCTGTTTGTCGAGTTGCAGGTCGATAAATAACTGCGGATGCAGCGTTCTCGGTTTAAACAGGGCGTCCTGAATTTCAGTGCGCCAGCGGCCGTTGTCCATCATCATAAACCGATAGCCGTGCCGGTCATATTCAACGGCGACAGGCTCGCCCCGAATAATCGCTTCCTGCGAAGCCAGCTGAAATAAGTGCAGCAAACGTTCGGCTTCTTGTTTTTGTTGGTCGCGAAGGTTGCCGGTGTTCATCGACAGCATCGTCATGCTGCTGACGATGCCGATCAGCACAATAACGATCAGCAATTCAATCAGCGTGAAGCCTTTCAGGTTTGGCACGGGCTTAGGCAGATTATTTAAGATTCCAGTTAGTAATATCGGCAGCGGCGTCGCTACCGCCTTCCACGCCGTCGGCACCGAAAGAGTACAAATCGAATTCCCCGTGTACGCCCGGTTGCAGGTACAGATAAGGTTTGTTCCAGGGATCGGTCGGCAGGCTGTCCAGGTAGCCGCCTTTTTTCCAGTTGGCTCCTGCCGCCAGATTTGAGGGTTTGGTTACCAGCGCTTCCAGACCTTGCTCTGTGGTCGGGTAGCTGAAATTATCCAGCCGGTATAAATCCAGCGCGGCGGTG
Source organism: Methylobacter sp. (assembly GCA_026399025.1). Lineage (GTDB taxonomy): Bacteria > Pseudomonadota > Gammaproteobacteria > Methylococcales > Methylomonadaceae > Methylobacter_A. Next base: position 28,686 of record JAPLRU010000125.1, on the reverse strand, counting down.
ACCGCGCGGATGTCCTGCTTGGCTTTGGCGGCTCGGGCTTCGTCGGGACGGCCCATGATTTTGGGTACGATGATGGAGGCCAAGATGCCTAAAATGACCACGACGATCATGACTTCAATCAGGGTAAAACCGCTTTGTTTTTTTTGGTTCATAAGTTTTTCCATAGGGTTGGGGTTAATTTTATCGTTCCCGCGCTCCGGCGTGGGAACGCAGTCCTGACGCTCTGCGTCATCTTCAGCAAACAGCGTCAACTAAGCGGCGACAGTCCGGCTAACAGTGTAAACAGCACTGACAGCGCCCTCCTCGCAACGCCGGAGCGTTGCGGACTGCATTCCCACGCCGGAGCGTGGGAACGATGCGAAACTCAATGCATTGAAAACTTCGTGTCCTTCGTGTCCTTCGTGCCTTCGTGGTGAATGCTTTTTGCTTTTGTTCTAAAACGAATACTTTCACAGTCTCCGGAGCGTGGGAACGATGCGGATGTGGAACGAGAGCCGCTATCGAATCAATTGATTCATCTCAAAAATAGGCAGCAAAATCGCCAGCACGATCATCAACACCACCAGCCCCATGAACAAAATCAGCGCCGGTTCGAACAAGCCCATGGTCAGCTCGGTTAAGGCTTCCATTTCCCGCTCCTGATCGTCGGCCGCATTTGCCAGCATCCGCGGCAATTGACCGCTAGCTTCGCCGCTGGCAATCAGGTGTATCGTTACCGGCGGAAAAAAACCGCATCTTTCCATCGCCTTATTCAGGCTTTGGCCTTCGCGCACCCGAAGCGTGGTGTTTTCTATCGCTTTTTGCATCGCCTTATTGGCCAAGACTTGGCTGGAAATTTTCAGCGCTTCCAGCAGTTCCACTCCGCTGTTAGTCAGAATCGCCAAGGTGCGGGTAAAACGCGCGGTGTTCATGCCTTTGGTAAAACGCGAAATCAGCGGCGCGGTCAATAAAAAACGATGAAACGCCAAGCGCGGCGCGTCATGCCGGAGTATCGCCTTGGCCGCTACCGCAACGCAGGCGAATATACCGAGTAGAATCAAGCCGTTGTTTTTAAAAAAATCGCTGCAAGCAATCAGACCTATGGTAATAGCCGGTAATTGCTGGTCCATTTTGTCGAAAACCCCGGTGATTTCCGGCACCACATACGTTAACAAACCGATAACGACTAAGATCGATACCGAAGTCAGCATCACCGGGTAAATCATCGCCATTTGCAGTTTGCTGTGAATTTGGCCTTTGTCGCTGATGTAATCGGCCAGCCGTTCCAGCACTTGGTCGAGTTTGCCGGACGATTCCCCGGCGGCGACAGTCGCACGGTACAGCGGCGAAAAGGTGCTCGGAAACGCATTGCAGGCTTGCGCGAAGCTTTGACCTTCCAAAATCCGGGTTCTGATGCCCAATAAAACCCGCCGGGTTCGGGCCGACTCCAGTTGTTTCGCGATAATGCCCAAGGCTTCGTCGATGGCTAAGCCTGAGCGCAACAAGGCCGACAGCTGCCGGGTAATATGCGCCATCTGGCGCAAATTAATGCGGTGGGCAAATAGCGAATTTTGCGTCTTATGCTCTTTATTACGGACTTCGTTGAGTTCCAACAGATGCAGGCCCTGATTGCGCAATTGCTGTCTGGCGAGTTTGACGGTATCGCTTTCAAAAACGCCTTTGACCGCTTGGCCGTTGCCGTTAATCGCTTTATATTCGAAGGCGGCCATAGGATTAGGTGATTTTCATGAAAAATATCCGGATGTTATGTATTTTTTCTCACCACGAAGACACGAACGACTTGCATGGATGCAGGAGGTAGTGCAATGCAGGAGCAATTGCCGAGAGCACGAAGAAAAAACATAAACTTCGTGCTCTTCGTGCCTTCGTGGTGAACAACATAAGCGAATATACCGGGTAGGTTCATTATCAGACATGGACTTAGTCTTTTTGAGTAATGCGTAGGGCTTCATCGACGCTGGTTTCTCCGGCCAGTACTTTTTTCAGCGCGCTCTGTTGGATGCTGCGCGAGGAAAGTCGGGCGTGTCGTTCCAGTTCGGATTCTTGCGCTTGTTCGTTAATCATTTGGCGCAGGGCGGCATCGATTGCAATCAGTTCGAAAATACCGGCGCGTCCTTTAAAACCGCTATGTTTGCAATGCTCGCAGCCGTCGGGTCGGTAAATATCGACAAACTCTTCAGCATTTGCCTGATAGCCCAAGCCCGATAAATCCTGAGCCGGAACCCGCTCCGGTTTTTTGCACTGTGGGCAAAGCTTGCGCAACAAACGTTGCGCAATCACGCCGACCAAGCTCGACGCCAGCAGAAAAGGCTCAACGCCCATGTCGCGCAAGCGGGTAATCGCGCCGGTCGCGGTGTTGGTGTGCAGGGTTGATAACACCAAATGCCCGGTCAAACTGGCTTGGACGGAAATTTCAGCGGTTTCTTTGTCGCGGATTTCACCGACCATCACAATATCGGGGTCTTGCCGCAAAATAGCGCGCAAGCCTTTGGCAAAGGTCATTTCGACTTTGTTGTTGACTTGGGTTTGGCCGATGCCGTCCAGGTAGAATTCGATAGGATCTTCGACGGTCAGGATATTGCGGGTACGCTGGTTTAATTGATTCAGCACCGCGTAAAGGCTGGTGGTTTTGCCCGAGCCGGTGGGGCCGGTGACCAGGATAATGCCGTGCGGGCGGTTAATCATCTGCTGTATCGTGGCCAGCTCATGCTCGGCCATGCCCAATTGTTTCAGGCTGAGTTGGTTAGCCTGTTTGTCCAATAGGCGCAATACCACGCGTTCGCCGTAGCCGGAAGGCAGCGTGGAAACGCGCACATCGACGGTGCGACCGCCGACCATCAATGAAATACGTCCGTCCTGCGGCAATCTTTTTTCGGCGATGTCGAGTTTGGCCATGACTTTCAGCCGGGAAATAACCATCGCCGCAAACTCGCGTTGCGGTTCGATAATTTCGCGCAAAATGCCGTCTATCCTAAAGCGCACGACCATGCGTTTTTCGTAGGATTCGATATGGATGTCGGAAGCGTTTTCTTTAATCGCTTCGGTCAGCAACGCGTTAATCAGACGGATAATCGGCGCTTCGTCCTCGCTTTCCATCAGGTCTTCGGGTTTCGGCAGATGCTGCGCCATATCGGCAAGGTCGAGGTTTTCGTGCAGGCTATCGACCATTTGCTGGGCATGACCGGCTTTTTGCTCGTAAGTCGCTTGCAATAAGGCATCGAAAGCTGCGGGGCTGATTTGCTCGAAAGTGACAGGTCGAGCGATCAGCCTGCGTATTTCGAATAAGGCTTGGCCGGCGGTTTTTTCCAGGTAGACAACGCTGGGAATGTTGTCGGGATTGGTTTTGACCAGAATGCCGTGACGTTTGGCAAAGCTGTAGGACGGTTGTTGAAAGCCTTGTGCAGGGCTGACGTCGCTCTCTTGAATCGTGTTCATCGGGTAGTGGCGGCGTCGATGGAAAACACAATAGTATCGTTCCCACGCTCCGGCGTGGGAACGCCGGAATACCGCTCCAGCGGTGCGGGACGCCGGAGCGTCCCTAACTGCGTTCCCACGCCGGAGCGTGGGAACGATAAGTTAATGGGGAACGATAAGATAATAGAGTCTTCGCGGGACATCGCTTTATCTACCCAATGGCGCTGGAGCCGGACGTTCGGAATACACCGGCGCGAGATTCGGCAGCAACGGCCCGTGTTCTTTCGGCATTAAATACACGCCGTCTTTCCCAGCCTGTTGTTCACGACTGCGTATATCATTGTACTTACCGTTAGTCAGTTGCGCGGCCTTGTCAGGATCGCGCATGATTTCCGGGCGTAAAAACACCATTAGGTTTTTTTTAGTGACGGCGGTATTGGTGTCCTGGAACAAGCGGCCCAAATACGGTATGTCGCCCAATAAAGGCACTTTGGTAACGGTCTCCTGCACGCTGTCCTGCATCAAGCCGCCCAACACCAGAATTTTGCCGTCGTCGACCAGCACCGAGGTATCGATCTCGCGCTTGTCGATGCTGACACCGCTCGGCGATAAGGCGGTGGTTTGATCGACGCTGGATACTTCCTGTTTGACTTTGAGTTTGATTGCATTGCCTTCGTTGATTTGCGGGGTGACGTTCAACTTGATGCCCACGTCTTGCCGCTGTACGGTTTGAAACGGGTTGCTTGCACCGCTGGTCGCCGTGGTGAAACTGCCGCTCAGGATGCCGATATTTTGCCCGACGATCATGCTGGCTTCTTCATTATCCATAGTCACCAACGACGGCGTGGACAGGATATTGACGTTATTGTCCTTGGCGAAAGCCGCCAGCAAGGCGCGCAATTCGCCGCCGACCATATAACCGACGCTCATGGTTTTAGCGCTGTTCGAGATGAAATCGCCCAGATTGTTGGTAAAGGTATTGGCCGATACGCCGTCTTTGACTTGTCTGGTATGCCATTCCACGCCGATCTCCTGGTCCTTGCTGTAGTTGACTTCGGCGATGATCGCTTCGATATGCACTTGAGCGCGGCGAATATCGAGTTGACGCACCACCGATTTCAGCGAACGCATTTGCTCGTCCGGTGCGCTGATCACCAAGGCATTGGTCGATTCGTCGGCGCGAATATCGACGCCTTTTTGCGTACTTGCTTCGGTTTTTACTTGACCGTTAATGTCGCCTTTGATCGCGGTTTTAACGCCGGTCAGGGTTTCAACCAAGTCTTTGGCTTGCGCATAATGCAAATAAATAACTTCGGTGTCGCCGCTGTTTTCAACCGGGTTATCCAGGTTCGCGATTAAGGCCCGCATTTCCATGCGTCCGGCCGGGTCGCCGCCGAGCAGCACGGTATTCATGCGCTCGTCGGCGACCAGGGATGGAATAAATTGTCCGGCCTTGCCGGGGCTTCTGGAGCTGATCATTGCCGTCAAGGTTTTAACCAAGTCCTGCGCATTGGCATGACGCAACGGGATCATTTCGATTTTGAGATCGCCGTTTCTGTCGATCTGCTCGATCATTTGCGCCAGACGATTCACATTGCCGGCGGTATCCGACAAGATGATCACATTGCTGTCCGGGAAGGCCGACATGAACGCATATTGAGGCATTAACGGCAGTAAAATTTGGACTAATTGATTGGCGTCGACATGATGGATTTGCACAATCCGGGTCAATAATTCGTCGCTTGCCGAACTCGGTATCGAACGTTCCTGCTTGGCGTTGACGTTGGGGATGATTTTCACCATGTTGCCGCTATCGGCGGCCGCATAACCATGCACTTTGAGTATCGATAAAAAAATATCGTAGATTTGATTGGCGCGCATCGGCTTCGAGGTGACCACGCTGACTTTGCCGGCGACATGCGGATCGACAATGAAATTCTTGCCGGTAATGTCGGCCACGGTATCGATCAAAACCTGCATGTCCACTTCATTCAGATTAAGCGAAAACTCGTTTTTTTCTGCGGCCGCAAATGAACAAAACAGGACTAAAACAAATCCGATCAGCAAACGAAAAGACATAATGATTAATTGGCAAGTGATTCGGGCGGTTGAATGACGATGTCGTCGGCGGGTTCGGGCGATATCGGTTGTTCCTCGGTGGCGGGCTCAGATTCGGTTTGTTCCGTTTTGGTTTTAGCCAAGCCCAGCGATTCTTGGCGGTTATCGGTCATGATAACGATGCGGTTGCTTTCGATTGTTTGCAAAATCGCGCCGCCGGGTAAGGTGTCGTTGACCCGGTAGGTTTTTTGCGTTTGATCGGCCGCTTCAATAATGGCATAGGCATGGTTGTCAGGAAGATACAGCACGCCTTTCAATTTCAAGGGCAGGGTAGTTTCCGCCGGAAGCCCGCCAACAGACGAAGTGGAAGCCGATTGACCGAACACATGAAACTCGCTAATCCGTGAAAAGTCTTGCGGCGTTTGCCGTTCAGGGTTTTGCGCAAGGGTTGTTTTGTCGGTTGTTTCAGTTTCCGTAGCGGATGAGCTAAACGTAAGAATGCTGTTAATTAAATAAATTAAGACCAATCCCGTCGCTAAAATGGGGAAGACCTTAGGTTTGCTGCCGGTTATATCGAACACTGCGGAATTTTAAAATGAGGTCGGGTTTCGGAAAAAACCGTGAGCACAGGCATAGCGTCAATACGGTTGACTTAAGGCGGCGTGCTCCTTCTCCAGAGGGAGAAGGTTGGGATGAGGGGATTAAATAAGCTTTCTTCCTTATTTTGTTTTCCCCTCACCCAACCCTCTCGGCAACTGCTCCCTGCGTTGCCCTACCTCCCCCATCCATGGGGTCGTCCCTCTGGAGAGGGCTTTGCACTGCTTAAGTCAACCGTGTTGAGGCATTGCGTGTGCCCCCGGCGTTCAGCGGCAGGCCTGGCGTAGGCTTGCCGTTATGGTTACGGCATGTCGTCAAACAGCGGACTTTTGTCCATCTCCAGCAAATTGTATTTCTCGGTCAGGTAAAGCTTAAGCCAGGTTTCCACATCGATATTGGCTCTGGGCGTTTCATCCTGCTTCATTAAGCGCTGCTTCAAAATATGTTGCGGCATCAGCAACAACTCAATGTCCGACATGGCGACATATTTATCGGGATGCAGGTTATTGCCGTTAAAAATTCTTTCCAGCTGATGCCTTTTAAGGCCCAGCGTATGGTTGATTTCCGCTCTTATTTCCAGCATGGCCGGCAGTAAATCGCTACCGGTGCAGGACTCGTCGAATAAACAGCTGAATCGGTTCAGCAGATAGTTGATCGCAAAACGGTAAATATCGGATTCTCTAACAAAAAGACGGGAGGCAATTGCCTGGACGGCAGCGCGGTCGCTGTCAACCAAGCGCAGAGAAATAATTTGTTTAAGTTCGTTCAATTTTCAACTCCCTGTTTAGTCGTCAATATGTTTAGTTGTCGCACTAAGATAAAGGATAAAAGTTACAGAATTATGACGAGACCGAGAGTTGTCATCTTATCGACTTACGCGTGTATGACATGACATGGAACTGTAACCGAGCTGTCATTATTTGGTCTTATTAACTATGAAAGAATACTTATTTGTTATGGCTGCAAGCGGAAAGTCCTGATCGCTGTTCAGGATTTTAGCGAGGGCGGATGACAATCCGGCAAGGATGTCTTGATTCATTTTGTTCAAGATCAGGGTGAGCGGTGCGGATTTAGCGGGCAGCTTCGCGAGGGATTCAGTCGCAATACTGTTGACTTAACGATTGGGCCGCTCAAACGGCCGTTGGCTGAGCGGAGCCAAAGCCGGCCGAGTGTTTCACAGTATGTTGTTTAATCGAACTTTAAGAGGAAAATCATGAAAAAATTACTATTGGGTGTGGCAGTTTCTACCGCCTTATTCGGCGGTGCTGCACACGCGGCTATTGATGTTGACAGCAATGGCATTCCTGTCATTAATGCGGCGACGACCTACGAAATATTTTTATCGGGTTCTTCAGCGGCCGGGCCGTTTATTGACTCATTGCTGACCAGTTCCAAGGTGCCTGCCGCCAATAGAATATGCGACGCCTCTCAATTGATTTACAAATACAGCGATACCGCGACTGTCGGTAAAGATCAAAAAGCTTATTTGTGCGTACTGAATACTGCAAATCCTGCATTAACCGGTCTGGCGGGCAATAAAGCCAATTTATTGGTCTATAAACGCGATAACGGCGGCTCGGCTCAAGGCGTTTCGCCTGTGGTTGCCGATGCGGCGATTGATTTTTTGAAAGTCGACGATGCGGCTAACTGCACGAAAGTCGGGGATGGCGTAGCGGGTACCAGTTTTACCAAAATAAACTGTAACTATACCTCAGGAAATGTCGCGTTATCCAATCCCAGAAAGCCCGATTTCGGTATTTCTGACGTGGATCCGATCCAGTTCCAAGGCGACAACACGCCTTCCGGCTTCGCTCCGATCACCGCGGCCGATCTGACTAAATTAACGGTAAAAGCGGCAGCCAGTCAGGTATTCGGTATTTCGGTATCGACAAAACTGCGTAATGCGATGCAGGAAGCTCAGTTTGGCAAAGCTAACGCCTGCGTAGGTAAGGAAACCGCGGCTTGTATGCCTTCATTAACTTCAGCGCAAATTGCCAGTATTTTTACCGGCAAGCTTAATTCATGGACGCAGCTGAAACTGGGCTTTGTCGGTGGTAAGCAGTTGGATTTATTTTCCAACGCATCGGTTGCAAACAAAGCGGCCAGCGATCGTTTGCATATTTGCCGTAGAACCAGCGGCTCGGGAACTCAAGCTCAATTGGGCATCAAGTTTATGGGTTATCCTTGCAATAGTGTTTCTAAACAAGGTGTTATCGACACCGGCGCGTTACCTGAATCTATCGCCAAAGCACAAGTTCACGCCATGTCTTCATCGGGCGCAATGTCGGAATGTTTGTCCGAGCTGAATTCAGGAAGCAATACTGTCGGTACTTCATTCAACAATATTTATAACTCGGGAATCGGCGGACGTTGGGCTATCGGTATTCAAGGAACTGAGCAAAATGCCGGCTTGACCAGCGATTGGCGTTTTATAAAAGTCGACGGTGTAGAGCCTACGCTGGATAAAGTTGTCCGTGGCCAATACAAAGATTGGGTTGAGTTGACTTACCAATACAATAACGCTCATGCGTTCGATACCAGTGAAAAAGCGATTATCGATGAATTTATCAAGGAATCGGGCAATCCGGTTGTGATGGGCGCCACCAATCAGGCGGCGGTTCATCAATGGGGCCAAAGCGGCTTTTTAGCGACACCGCAATCTTTCGCGGCGCCGACTAGCGGCATTATCGGTCTTGATAAGCCGGTCAATCCATTCAGTCACGGTACCACTGAGGCCGGCGCTCTGGGTTCAACGAATAACTGCCGTATGCCTACTATCTACAATCCGGGCGCAACAGGCGGTATTCTATATAATTAATGTTTGAAAGAAAGTAATAAACGTATTTGCAAAGACAATTCGTTCGGCATGACGATAAGTCATGCCGAACGAATATATAGCGTTGACAAGATAATAATTATATTAATTTTAGTCTAAAAAAATAGCAGTTTATTTGTTGTTTTACCGGGTAGAATAATCAAAAAAAATTAAAGGCAAATTATATGACAACATACATTTATGGTACTGAAGGCAATGATGAGTTTGTAGGAGACCATATACATGGTCTTGGTGGTAATGACTACATAATAGGCTCTGACATTTTTGGTGATGATGGTAATGACTATTTGGTTGGTAGTTATTTTACTGGTAATTATCTATCTGGTGGCAGTGGTAATGATTGTCTGATTGCTAATATTGGTGGTGACTATCTGCAGGATTATGAGGGAGATGACTTATTAGAGGGCAATATTGGTAATGATTATTTGGATGCAGGTGATGGTAGTGATAATTTGATTGGCGGTGGTGGTCAAGACACCCTATACGGTGGTGCGGGTGGAGATTCTTTAGAAGGTGGAGATGGTATTGATAGTCTATATGGAGGTTATGGTATTGATAGTCTATATGGAGGTAATGGTGCAGACCGTCTAGAGGGTGAGGGGGGGGGGACAATCTATTTGGAGGTGATGGAAATGACAAGCTATTTGGAGGCGATGGAAATGACTATTTAGAGGGGGGGGCTGGTAATGATTCTTTGTCGGGTGGTTCAGGGAGCGATATATTCTCCTTTCTTCGCTCGAATATACAACCAAATATACCTCACAATAGCATAATTCAAGATTTTGCTGGGGGAAATGACAAAATTCAGTTAAGTGGATTTTATGTATTACATGCTTTAGGTAGTACTGTGTCGGCTAATAATTTCATCTCGGGAGCAGGTCTTACTCATGCCGCAGATGCTGATGATTACCTAATTTATAATACTACAGATGGAAGTCTGTATTTCGATGCAGATGGTAGTGGTACAGGTGGCACGGCACAGCTTATTACTACGCTTGGTAACCTTGCTTTACTAACTAATTTTGATTTTACAATTATTTAAGATGCTAAATTGTAGTCTGTTTCGCGGCTTAATGGATTAATTAGTAGGTAATTTATTTATACGGTATCTATATTTGAATTATATCTCCCTGAAATAGATAAAAGTCAATTGTTTTACGACGATTGGCTTTTATCTATTTCAGGGAGAGTAAAAACTAGAACTCACGAGCGCGCATTTGAAGCGTTCAAGCAAGCTGTCATCAAACATTAATATAACCTTAATAAAATACCTCACTAAGCTACGTAGGCCGCGCTTTGCGTAGTTTCGGTCATGCCAATGGTGCGTAAGAGCACTCTACACGGCTATTCAAGCAATAGCCTAACCACGCGATTCAACACAGCTAAATAAAAACATGCGGACACATAAGAACAAGCGAAGCGTCTTATTCAAACGAGCGGCTTTGTGCTTTTTTTTAGGGATAACCTTGAATTCTGCGGTTGCTGCCGAGCCCGAAGCGGCGCAGCAAGCCGGTTTCGATCTTTTGGAGCTGCGTGTAAAAGGCAATACCTTGCTTGAACGCAACCAGCTGGAACGGGCGGTCTACCCGTTTTTAGGGCCGAAAAAATCCATCGAAACCGTTGAGCAGGCGCGCGACGCGTTGGAAAATGTTTATCGCAACAAAGGTTATCAGACGGTGTCGGTCGATATTCCCGAACAGAATGTCAAAAACGGCGTTGTTTATTTACAAGTGATTGAAGGCAAGGTTTCACGCTTGCGGGTCAAGGATTCGCGCTATTTCTCTTTGGGCAGTATTAAGGCGGGCGTGCCGGAGCTGGCTGAAGGCGGGGTGCCGAATATGCCGAAAATGCAGGAGCAGTTGGCCGCGTTGGGTAGTCAAAGCGCGGACCGCAAGATCACGCCGGTATTACGGGCCGGAGACACGCCGGGCACCTTGGAAGTCGATTTAAAAGTAAAAGACAGCCTGCCGTTGCACGGGCGGGTTGAATTAAACGGACGCAATACCTCGTCGACCAGCCTTCTGCGTTTAGTGTCTTCATTGCATTACGATAATTTGTGGCAAAAAATGCACAGCGCGTCGTTAATGTATCAAGTCTCTCCGCAAAATAGCGATGAAGTCGATGTCTGGGCCGGGACTTATGTGATGCCGGTGCCGAGCACCGATGCGAAGCTGGCTTTTTACGCGGTCAGTTCATCCTCAAGCGCTCAAATAGCCAGTGCCGGCGCGTTGTCGGTGGTCGGTATCGGTAATATTTACGGCGCCCGGATAATCAAGCCGTTACCGGGCCTGGACGATTATTTCCAGTCATTGACCTTGGGCGTCGATTATAAGGATTTTAAGGAAGACCTTAATCTGATCGGCGCCGATACCATAAAAACCCCGATTTCCTATCTCCCTTTCATGGTGCAGTACGCGTCTTCGTTGAAAGGCAAGGAATCTTTAGCTTCGTTTAATATCGGCGTCAATTTTTCGGTTCGCGGCTTAGGTAACGATCAGCAGGAGTTTGAAAACAAACGCTTTAATGCGCGGTCGAATTACAGCGTTATAACCGGCGGGGCCAGTTTTACCCAGGCTTTGCCTTACGGCATGGAATTTTTCGGCCGCTTTTCAGGACAAGCGGCGGACTCGCCGCTCATCAGTAATGAACAGTTCTCGCTGGGCGGTATGCAAAGCGTGCGCGGCTATTTTGAAACCCAGGCCTTGGCCGATGACGGCTTGATCGGTTCCGTCGAATTGCGCTCTCCGCATTTGGCGCCGCGCTATATGGATACTGTCAACAAGTTGCAGGCGCTGGTGTTTATGGATGGCGGCCGGGGCTGGATTCAGGATGCGTTGCCGGGCAGCGCCAAAACCAGTGAGCTGGCCAGTGCCGGATTAGGTATGCGCTTTCAGGTCTGGAAATATTTTGTCGGCGTACTCGATTTAGGTTTTCCGTTGGCGAGCTTAGGGCCGGTGCAAAAAGGCGATCCGAAATTGCATTTCAATGTTGCAACGGAGTTTTAGTCAGTATGTTACTTGAACACGTTTTTCCGGTTGTCACGCTATTGTCGTGCCCACGCTCCGGCGCTCATCGTTATATACCTCTCAATGTAGACCGGAATAAGCCGGTCCGCGCCTTAGCGCAGGACGGGCTTATTCCGGCCGACGTTTTAACTGCGACGCGGCGCGTCACCGCCATTAAGTTAAGAAAAAAGCTCCCTCTCCTGCTGGAGAGGGGTGGGGTGAGGAGAATAAAAATAAGGAAAAAAGTCTTATTTGATCCCCTCATCCTAACCTTCTCCCGGAGGGAGAAGGAACTGTCCATCCTTAACTTAATGGCAGCGGCGCGGCGCGTGGGAACGAGTAAGACGACGGTGTTCCGCAGACACTTGTGTACAAAGACAAGCGCCTCGCGTGGGAACGAGCATAACGAGCAATTGCAAGTAGGTAATCAACATGGCTAAGCAACGCAGTGCGGCCCAACCGATCAACGTAACGGATATTTTTCGTTTAAAACCCTTGTCCGCTTGTGTGCGCATGGCGATAGCCGGAAGCGTATTCATGGGCTCCGCGCAGGCCGAATTACCGGTTCCGGCCCAAGTCTGGGCGACCATGGGCGGTGCCACTAACCAGGTTATCGGCGATACCTTGCATGTCGATCAACAAACCGACCGGGCTATACTCAACTGGGACAGCTTTAATGTCGGCGCCAACAACCAAGTTGAATTTCATCAGCCCGGAAGCTCTTCGATTGCGCTTAACCGTATTTTTCAGAACGATCCCAGCCAAATTCTGGGCAAAGTCAGCGCCACCGGTCAGATCTATCTTTACAATAAAAACGGTTTTGTTTTCGGCAAGGATTCGACGGTCGATGTCAACACGCTGGTGGCTTCCACTTTAAATGTATCCGATGAAGTGTTTGAAAACGGCATTGTTCGTGAGCTCGATAATACCGGCAAGGCCGCTTTTGAAAGCGCTGCAAGCGACCCTGAAAATGCGGCTATTCAGGTTGAAGCCGGTGCGAATATCCACATCGGTAAAAACGGCCGCTTGATTATGGCCGCGCCCAATGTCACCAATGCCGGAAACATCAGCGCCGACGAGCAGGGCCAGATTATTTTGGTTGCCAGCAAGGACAAGGTTTATCTGCAACAGGCCGATAGTAAAGGTCCTTTTTCGGGCTTGGTGGTCGAAGTCGGCAGCGGCGGCAAAGTAAATAATCTGGGTAATATTACGGCCCGCCAAGGCAATGTAACGCTGGCCGGATTTGCCGTTAACCAAGGCGGACGCGTTACCGCAACGACCTCGGTCAATGTTAACGGTTCGATTCGCTTATTAGCCAGGGAAGCGGCCGAAAAACAAAGTCAAGTGCTGGTCGCGACCAAAACCAATCGCCAGAAAGATTTAAAGGATGGGCTGGGTACCGAGTCGCAGGTAACCTTTGGGGCGGGCAGCACGACTGAAATTGTTGCCGATACTGATGCCGGTTCGGCGATTGATGAGCAAGATCAACCCTCATCCTATCTGGAAGTGTCGGCAAATACCGTGCATATGCAGTCCGGCTCATCGATAACGGTTCCCGGCGGCAAAGTGAATATCACCGCGACCGATAATTTAATTAATCCGCTCAAGGGTGTTAAAGGCCGGATTATGCTCGATCGGGATGCGCGGATAGATGTTTCGGGAACAAAGCATGTCGTCGCTCCGATCGACCGGAATATCGTCGATTTACCCGTGCAAACTTACGAGTTGCGCGACTCGCCGTTACAAAAAGGCGGTGTATTGCAAGGTCAAACCGTGCGCATCGACCTTCGTAAAGACACCTCAATTGTCGATACCAGCGGCGCGCAAGCCCGTTTTGAGCGCGGCATTGACGAGCGTTTGGGGACCGGCGGCGAAATTAATCTGACCTCCAGCGGCGATGTGATTGTCAATCCGGGGGCGGCGGTTGATATTTCCGGCGGCTCGATCGATTATCAGGCCGGTTATACCAACACCACTAAGCTGTTAACCGATTACGGCAAGATTGTCGATATCGGCGACGCCGATCCGAATGAGCATTATGTTTCGGTGTTCGGGCTGGTCAAGGAAGTGCATGAAAAATGGGGCGTTACTAAAATTTTCGACACTCAGGCGCAATTCGGCAAAGGCCGTTTTGAGCAAGGTTATACGCAAGGCTTGGCGGCCGGCACGCTAAATATTGTCGCACCGAAAGTCTTATGGAATGGCGACTTGATTGCCGGAGCGGCCACTAATACTTATCAACGCAGCTCCGATACGATCGCTTTCGGCGGCGCTTTTTCGCTGGACGCCACGCCTTTTAACTCGGTTCAGAGCGGTTCGGTTCAGCAGAGTATAGTGTTCCAGGCGGAAAACAGCGGAGTGAGCTTTGAGGTGGATGCTAAGTTTCCCAAAGGCAAACAAAGCAAAGTGGCCGATCTGGTGTTGTCCAGCGCATTAACCAATGAGTCGGGCCTGCAACAGCTCAGTATTAAAACGCTCAGCGCGGTTACGGTCGCGCCCGACGCCAATATCATCATGCAACCCGGCAGCCGGTTTGATGTGGATGCCGGCAAAATCGACGTGCAGGGGAATATTTATTCGGCAGGCGGCGCGATTAACCTGACCAGTGAAAACACCGGTATTCCTAAAAATTCGGGCGCCCTGAATTTGAGCTCAGCGTCGACGATCAATGTATCGGGGCGCTGGGTCAATGATTATGCGCTGGGTTTGGATGCTACGCCTACCGAGGCTTTAGCCATCAATGGCGGCAGCGTTAAATTGAGCGCGACCGGCGATTTAACGATGAATTCCGGTTCGGCGGTCAAGGCCGATGGCGGTGCTTGGTTGGCGCTGAATAATCGACTGACGGCAGGGCAGGGCGGTGACATTAGCCTGGTAGCCGTTGCCCGGAAAGACGGCAAGTCCTCTTTACTGCATCCCGACGGCGACTTGTCCGCCTACGGTTTAAATAAGGGCGGCAGCCTAAGCCTGAGTAGCGGTGAAATTATTGTCGGCGCCGCCGATAATGCCAAACAAGCCGCAACAGCGTTAGTGCTCGGCGTTCACAACGGCCGTTTCGATATTGCCGATAAATCGGGCTTTAGCAAAATTAATTTAGCCAGTACTTCCGGCGATATTACGGTCAAGGCGGATACCGCGTTAAACTTGATTCAACAGAACCTGATTTTGCAGGGCGATTTCAGGAATCAAGCCAGTCATCAATCCATAGCCGATTTGAGCCGGCTCGAAACCTTGCCCGAGCATTTACGCAGTCCTGTCGATTTAACGCTGACCGCGTTGGAAAACATCAAACTGGAAACCGGCAGCGCCATCTTGGCGGATAAGCAAGCCGTTGTCAGTCTGGCGTCGACGGTAGGGGGGATTTATGTGAACGGCTTGATCGATGCGCCGGCCGGAGCTATCACGCTGAATATCAATGCCGATCCGGGCGTGGAATACAATGCCGCGCAAGCGATCTGGCTGGGCGAACATGCGTCTTTGCAGGCAAGCGGCACGGCGCGAATGAATCCTCAGGATGCCTCGGGACGGCGTAGCGGCGATGTGCTGGATGGCGGCACTATTACGCTTAAGGCGCAACGCGGCTATGTGATTGCCGAGCAAGGCTCGAAAATCGACGTGTCGGGCAGCCATGCGGTGTTGGATTTACCGGTTATCGGCGGCACTGCGCCGGGCATGCATTATGTGCCGACCGAAATCGGCTCCAATGCAGGGACAATAACCGTGGCGGCGGCCGAAGGCGCGGTGCTGGACGGCAGCTTTACAGGCGCGGCCGGTTCCGCGACAACGCTGGGCGGACGTATCGATTTGACGCTTAATCGCGCCGAGCGCAACCCGCCGAATCCGGCGCTTATCCCATTCCCGAGCGGCGACCTCATGTTGAATGTCGTCCAAGCCGCTCAGAGCGAATTGGATAAAACCGTGCGGTTTGGCGATGTGCTGCCCGATGCGTTAAACGGCCGGATGACGGTCAGCGCCGATAACATCGGCGCAGGCGGTTTTAGCGATGTCCGCTTGACCGCGATTAACGATCCCGGCGCCCCGAACCTTAGCGGTGCAGTCAACTTTTCAGGCGACGTTAATCTGAGCGCGGGCGCACGGATTGATATCGATGCGGCGAACATAACATGGTCGGGACTCAATGATGCCGCTACCGGCAACGTTAATCTGAAAACCGCTTATTTAAGAATGGGCTCATCGTTAATCCGCGAAGCGAACGCGCTACCGGTCACCGGCGGCGGTGTGTTTAACGCACAATCGCAATGGACGGAATTAGGCGGTGCTTCATTATGGAGTGGTTTCAGCACGATCAATCTTAACAGCGAGCATGATTTGCGCACGGTGGGATTAGTTAATATCAGCCCCGAGCACCGGGATTTCGTCGGAACCTTAGTGACGGCGGCTAATTTGAATCTAAGCGCCAGTCAAATTTATCCCTCGACGCTGACGCATTTTACCTTTGCGCTTAAAAATAACCCGGACGGTCAAATTACCGTATCCGGCAATAGCCATAGCGATGCGTCGCCGTTATCGGCCGCAGGGCAATTGAATTTCGAAGCGCCGGTGATCAACCAGAACGGCGTGGTTAAAGCGCCGTTCGGCAGCATTAATCTGAGCGCCGGTTCCCGCTTGACCTTGGGCGAAAACAGCCTGACTTCGGTTTCCGGTGCCGGTCAATTAATTCCTTTCGGCGTTATTCAGGGCGGTTTCGATTGGCTCTATCCCTTAGATACCAACCATAACCTGGTATTTAAAACACCGCCCGAAAAGGAACTGGTGTTATCGGCTCCAAGCGTCGAATTGGCTAAAGGTAGCGTTGTTGATTTATCGGGTGGCGGCGATTTATTGGCGTATGAATTTTTGCCCGGTTCCGGCGGATCGTATGATTACCTGGATCGGAACAGCCCGTCGTATCAAGGCGGCTTTGCGGTGGTGCCGAGCTTGGCTTCGGACATTGCGCCGTATGATCCTTTGCAAAGCGCGGGTTTTGACTATGCGGTCGGCAGCAAGATTTATTTAAGCGGCACGGCGGGCTTGCCTGCCGGTGAATATACGATATTGCCTGCGCGTTACGCCTTATTACCGGGCGCTTATCTGGTGACGCCGCAGGCCGATACCCAGGATTTAATCGCGACGACCTATACCAAAGCGGGTTTACCGATTGTGGCCGGTTATCAAACCCTGGCCGGTACCGATACCCGCGATCCGCGCTGGAGCGGCTTCATGATAGAAAGCGGCGCGGATATTCGTAAACATTCCGAGTATGACGAACAAACCGCTAATGCTTTTTATGCCGCACAAGCCTTAAAAAACGAAACGGTGACGCCGATCCTGCCGATGGACAGCGGCCGGATTTCGATAGCCGCGCAAGACAAGTTGGCTTTACAAGGCGAATTTAAAGTCGCATCTTCCGGCAACCGTGGCGCGCGGATGGATATTGCGGCCAACCGTCTTAAAATCGTCAAAAGTTTAAGCGCAACGCCGACAGCAGGGATTTTGGAAGTATTGGCCGACGATTTAAGCAACTTAGGCGTTGACAGTTTATTTCTGGGCGGCGGCCGCAGCACCAATATAACGACCGGCGCAACCGATTTGAATATTACCTCTTCGGAGGTGGTTTTCGATACCGGTGCGCAAGTCTCGGTCACCGATCTGGTCGCGGCTGCAACGGATAAAGTCGAAGTCAGGAGCGGTGCGACTTTAACTGCCAAAGGCAGCGTTAATTCGGGGGATTCGGTGTTTAATATCAGCGGCGACGATGCGTTGCTAAGAATTTCCGGCGATAAACAGGTGACCTTGAATAGAACCTCAACACAAGGCAACACCGGCGAATTACTGATCCAAGACGGCGCAACCTTAGCCGCATCCAAATCGATGTTGTTGGACGCGAGTAAGTCAACCACATTGTCCGGCAATATTCAGATGAACGGCGGCGCGTTGAACTTGAGCGCCAATGCGATCAATATCGGCGAAGTGAGCGGTTTGCCTTCCGGCGCGTTGAATTTATCCAATGAAAAACTGCAAAATCTTGCCGTTGACGAGCTGGTGTTGAGCAGCCGGGATACGGTTAATTTTTACGGCAATGTCGGGCAGACCGATAGCGGCGGCAACCTGAATGCCATCAAGTTCGACAGCTTAGTGATCGATGCGGCGGGTTTTGCAGGTTTCGCTACGGCGGGACAAACGGCAAAACTGCAAGCGAACACCTTGCAATTGCACAACAGCTTGGGCATGGTTGCGGCGCAGCAAGCAAGCGGTCAAGGCACGCTGGAGATTTCGGCTAAAAATTATAGCCAAGGCAGCGGCAATTTCGGCATTAACGGTTTCCAAAAGGTTAACTTCAGCGTTGCCGAAGGGTTTAATGCCAATGGCGACGGCGCGCTGAATGTCGGCGGCGCTTTGACGATGAATGCAGGCTATCTGGCGGCGACCGGCGGCAGTCACCTTAACATCAATGCTTCCGGTCATGCTATTCAAATGGACAGTAACGGCAGCGCCGTTGTTCCGGCATCGATCAGCTTTGGCGGAGCCGTTAACCTGATTGCCGACAGTATCGATTTTAATGCCCGCGCATTGATGCCTTCCGGTTCCTTAGCCTTAAAGGCCTTGAACGGCGATGTTAAGGTCGGCAAAAACGCCGATATTAATCTGGCCGGGCGGGCCGTTACTTTTGCCGATACCGTCGACTATACGCCCGGCGGTAGTTTTAGCGCCGTTGCGGAACACGGCAACGTCGCGCTGGTTGACGGCTCGAAACTGGATTTAAGCAGCGGCGGCGGCCTTGCTGACGGCGGCAAACTGATACTGAAAGCGCCGGAACAAACGGTCGATTTATCCGGACAGCTCAATGCCAAAGCCGGTAGCGCCGAGCTTGACGTCGCCGGTTTCAACGCCAATGCGGGCTTTGACAGCCTGATGAATAAACTGGGAACGGCGGGGATCAGCGATTCGATTTATTTCCGCAGCCGCAATGCCGATATTGTGCAAGCCTCCGGCCAAACTATCAAAGCGAACAACATTACTTTAACGGCAGACCACGGGGTTATCGCTTTATCCGGCAAACTCGACGCCAATGGCGGCAATGAAGGCGGAGCCATCGCTTTGTATGCAGGCGATCAAATCAGCCTGGAAGGCGGCGCGGTACTGACCGCAACCGGAAACCAGGGCGGCAAGGTAAAGCTGTCGTCAGTGGATAACGACAGCGATAAAACCAGCGGTATCGACATCAAAACCGGATCGTTGATCGATGTCGGCGGCGCAACTCAAGAAAGCGGCGGCGAAGTGACTTTACGCGCCTTGCGGGTCGGCGATTCCATCAACATTCAACCGATTGCGGGCACGGTGCGGGGATACGGCCAAAAAGCGGCCGTGGTTGCCGATAATGGCGATGTGATTCGGGGTTACAGCAACTATTACGCGGAAGGTGTTAAAAAATACACTAACTCGGATTTTAGCGTTGCCGGAGAAATTAACGGCAACGACATCGACACGATCAAAAACGATACCGATGCTTATATGACCGCTGCGAATATGCAGCAGGTTGGTAGCGATTTAGGCGGCGGCATTCGTTTACGCGCCGGTGTGGAAATCGATTATAGCGGCGATTTGGCGCTGAACAGCAAATGGGATTTGGTCGATTGGCGCTACGGCGACCCGTCCGCTTCCAACTTGTTGCCGCCCGGTACCTTGACCATCAACGCCGGCGGCAATTTGACGCTGAATAATTCAGTTTCGGATGGTTTTAAAGACGGTAGCTTGTATTTCGATAGCGCTCATGTGACCGATATGTTGCAAACCGGGGCGTCCTGGTCTTATCAACTAACCGCGGGAGCCGATCTCGGCAGCGCCGACACCGTCGCGACAGCGGCGGCAAAAGACTTGAATATCGGCTCGGGCGTCACCGTCCGCACCGGAACCGGCGATATTGAACTGGGCGCGGGCGGCAACATCGTCTTGGCCGATCAAACATCGACTGTTTACAATGCAGGCCGCGCCGAAGACACCGCCCGATACGGAACCTTGAACGATGAAACCGTCGCCTTCTTGCTGTACAGCGAATATCCGGTGGACGGCGGTGACTTGGTGATCAAGGCGGGACGTGATATTCAGGGGGCGATCAGTAACCAGTTTATCGACAGCTGGTTGTTACGTTTCGGCAGTTGGACCAATAGCGCCACGCATGACAACGAGCAACGCACGGCTTGGGGTGTGGCTTTAGGTTATACCACCGATTTTTACGGTAACGCGGCCGACGGCACGGCGCCGCTGTTTCAGCAAAATATCGGTTCGTTCGGCGGCGGTAAAGTCAATGTCAGCGCGGCCGGCAATATTAACGATTTGTCTGTGATGATGCCGACCACCGGCAAGCAAGTCGGAAGTCCCGATGAAAACGCCGTGCAAATTCAGGGCGGCGGCCAGATGCAGGTTAACGCCGGTGGCAATATTGCCGGCGGCGCTTACTTTCTAGGCAAGGGCGAAGGCGCGATTTCGGCGGGCGGAGCTATCACTGGCAGTTCCAATCAGTTTGTTAACGGTCCCCAACTGGCCATGGGCGATACCAAGCTGAGTTTGAATGCCAACAGCGGTATCAGCGTTTCCGCAGTGTCGGATGCGATGATATTGCATTCGGGTAATGCTTATTCGGAAGACGGCTCCAACTTTTTCAGTTATACCGACAGCAGCGGCATCGCGTTGAAATCATTGTCCGGCGACGTCCATTTAGGCGCCGATACCGGCATCATCGGTGCGGCCGATATTTTGAACCTGAACGGCAGTCAGGCGGCCTTATCTAAAATCTACCCGGCCTCGTTGCAGACCACTGCATTTGGCGGCAGCGTGTTGCTGGACAATCAGGTCACGTTATTTCCTTCGTCGTCATCGAACTTAACCGTTTTGGCGGAAAAGAACATCAGTTCGTCGGTCGATTCACTCAGACTCAGCATGTCGGATGCCGATACCGCCTTATTACCGAGCGCGCAGTTTCCGTTGGCCCGAGCATTGCTAAACGACGCCGAGGCCATACTGAACCCGTTCGGCATCAATAATTTGGTCCATGCCGCAGTACCGTTACATGCCAAAGATAAAGAACCGGTCAGGTTGGTAACCCATTCAGGCGATATTAAATCGGTGCAGATCAACGTGCCTAAAGCGGCGATTATCCAAAGCGGTAACGACCTGAATAACGTTTTAATCAATATTCAACAGCTTAACGACGGCGACGCCTCGATTATAGCGGCTAACCGCGATATTCGTTTTACCAGCGAGCGCAGTGTGGACGGCTTGTTGGTCGATAATTTTAACGAGATCAAAGTTTCAGGCCCCGGCAATGTATTGGTTAAAGCCGGACATAATATCGATTTCGGTGCGTCGGGCGGCTTATCGACTATCGGCAATCTATCCAACCCAAACCTTGCGAGCAAGCTGGGCGCGGATATTACCGTGCTGGCCGGATTGAATAATAAAGCGCCGGACTATTTTGCGTTTTTGGATGTGATGAAATACGCTGAAAAATACAGCGATTACAAGGCGCTGGTTGCTGATTTCATGCGCGAACGCAGCGGCGATAAGGAACTGACCGAAACGGCCGCATTGACGGCGTTCAGAAATTTGAGCGCCGATGAGCGGGCCGCCGTCCAGCCGCAACTGAACGCGTTGTCGAGCCATACCTACAGCGATCAATACGTGCAAATCAAGGCTTTGATCACGTCGTTCATGCAAAAGACCTTGGCCGATTCAACGCTGACGGAAAGCGCCGCCTTGGCGGCCTTTGCAAAATTAAACGCCGACGCGTATTTACCGATCCAACCGCAATTGAATGTTTTGGTGAATCAAGTCTTTTTCGATGAACTGAAACGCTCCGGCGCGGCTTCCGCGGCCTCGGCCGCAGCGGGTAATGAAAGCGGTTTCGGTGTTATCGATACCTTATATCCCGGCACTGATTGGAAAGGCGATTTGAGCTTGTTTTTCAGTAAACTGCAAACCCTACAGGGCGGTAATATCAACCTGCTGGTGCCGGGTGGCGAAATTAACGCCGGTCTTGCGGTTTCGTTTTCCGGCGCCAAACAGGCATCGGAACTGGGTATCGTGGCGCAAGGGCAGGGCGATATTAATGCGTTCGTGCGTAACGATTTTATCGTCAACCAGTCGCGGGTTTTTGCGCTCAGCGGCGGCGACATTCTGATTTGGTCGTCCGAAGGCGATATCGACGCCGGACGCGGCGCCAAGTCGGCGATTGCCGCGCCGCCTCCGGAATACAGTTTCGATGAGAGCGGCAACTTGGTCGTGACCTTTCCGCCTATCGTTTCGGGTAGCGGTATCCGTACCGCCGCGACAGCCGGAAATACCGCCGGCGACGTGTTCCTGTTTGCGCCCAAAGGCGTGGTCAATGCCGGTGAGGCGGGTATCGGCGGAACCAACGTGACGATTTCCGCGACTGCGGTTTTAGGCGCTAATAATATTCAAGTGGGCGGCATCGGTTCCGGGGTTCCGGTGGCCTCGTCGGGCAGTCTCGCGGCGGGCCTGACCGGCGTCAGCAACCTGTCGGCCAGCGTCAGTCAAGTGGCGCAGGCGTCTGCGGATATGAGCAAAGGAAATGAAGATTCCAACAGCAAGAATGCGAAGTTGGGTGTGCTCAGCGTTGATGTGATCGGCTATGGCGACGGCTCGGCCAATAACGCCAACGAGGTTAAAAAGGATAACTCCAAATCGTAATTAAGCCGGAGTAGGTTGGGTTAGGCGCTAGCTGTAACCCGACCTGCACCACGCATCG
Source organism: Methylobacter sp. (assembly GCA_026399025.1). Taxonomy (GTDB): domain Bacteria; phylum Pseudomonadota; class Gammaproteobacteria; order Methylococcales; family Methylomonadaceae; genus Methylobacter_A. The sequence goes on along the minus strand of JAPLRU010000125.1, from coordinate 6,011 downwards.
GCGATATTGCATGATTTGGCGAAATAATAATTGTGGATCTGTCGGCAAAGAACCCCGATGTCTGCTTGGCTTGTCATTTATGTCGGCTTACCACAATATGTAGAGCAATGAATTGCTTGCGGTAGAAAAAGTGCATAAAAAAACCGCCCCCGGTTTCCCAAGAGGCGGTTCGTTAAATCGTCATTCACCACGTAATGTGTCGGGTTACGCTGCGCTAACCTGACCTACATGGCTTAATGACTATCAGATTGTGTTTCCTGCCGGTTCAAGAGCATTTGTTTGACAAACAAATAACCCAACACACCGCGTACCGTGCGCTCCGACGTAGCGTGTGGTGAGGTACGAACCGCACGACAGAGCGCCTCTTATGTGTAGGAGTACCCCCCGGTGCGGTTCGTGCCTCACCGCACCCCTGCTTTCATTTATATCCCGCTATCCATGAGCACATATCGCCGTTTTTATATTCCTGGCGCATCTATGCAAGTCGTTCGTGCCTTCGTGGTGAATAAAACAACGATTCAAACCCTAAACAAACCCCGCCCCTAACGTTTTGCGATGCCCGAATCTTAGCTAAAGCAAAACATTTCGAACGGGGCAACATGCCGCGTCCGGCTCTACCGCGTACCGTGCGCTCCGACGTAGCGTGTGGTAAGGTACGAACCGCACGACAGAGCGCCTCCTATGTGTAGGAATACCCTTCCGGCCGGTTCAAGAGCGTTGGGTTGTTTGTTTGACAACCAGCCAAACAAACAATCCAACGCAGTTCAAGTTTATTTCGTTAACATCCACCGACAGTCGGATTGACATTGGCGTCATAGTCGTTGCAATCGGTCTTATCCAAAACAAATCGTTCCCGTGCGCCCGGCAGCGAAGGTGTTTTAGCCAAAATAGGCAGATTCGGATCGCCGAAACCGTCCCAATCGCGGTCGCGGTAATAGGTATTCAAATCTTTGAAAGAGGCACTGGAAGGGTTTAGTTTCCAAACGTCATTCCAAAGATTCCCTGCACCGACATAGAGATTATTGCCGTAAACCCATACACTGTTGCCATGGCGCGGCAGCCAGTCGGTGTTGGCGACTTGAGTCCAATTAACGCCATTTTCGCTGAAATAGACGTCATTGAGATTGCCTGCGGGATCAACATCGCCACCCGCTTTCGACCAGTGATAACCGCCCGTCAACCATAATTTCCCATCCATAACATGGACATCGTGATAGTAACGATTGGAGAAAGGGGCCGGCGCATTATTAACTTTTACCCATTTTTTACCGTCAATACTATTATAAATACCGTTGTACTGTTTCTCGTCGTAAATGCCGCCGGCGATCAGCCACATCTTGTTTTTGAATACTGCCGATCCTGTGAGAACTCCTCGTGGCGACCATGCCGCGTGTTTTGTTTCGAGAGTCCAGTTTATGCCGTCGCTGCTGCTCCATACATCATTGAGATAATCGTCAGGGTTAGCCGATGGGTTAGCGAGACTAAATAGATTTCTCTGTCCGCCCATTACCCAAAGCTTGTTGTTAAAGACTTCGACATGATGAAGGATTCGATTTTTCCAGCCGAAATCACCTTTGATTTCATGCCAGTTTTTACCATCATCAGACCACCACACATCGTTGCGGATGACACCGCTGTTGTTGTCGCCGCCGACAACCCACATTTTGCCTTTGAAAACGGCCCAGCCGGCCATGTGGCGCTCCGGCCAAGGCGCTACGGTTTCCAACGTCCAATCGGCTCCGTTCAGCGACGACCAAACTTCGTTCGAGGTGTAGCCGGCACTGGTAAAACTGGTGTCATTGGGTGAACCCGTGCCATCCGACGAGGTGGGATTCCAACCGCCGAGCAGCCACATTTTGCCTTTGAACGTCAGCGCGCCCGCGCCGTCGCGGCGTTTAAAGGCCGCATCGCAGGTTGCCAATTGCCACGGTCCTTTCGTTTGAGGGGCTCCATCGAATGCCAACGGACGGACTTCACCATCGTCTATGGCTCGAGCATAAACCTTTACATCGTCAATAGCACCGTGCCAGGGGTGTTCGTTGCCGCTCACGCGAAAATCGGCAGTCACTCCGATTGAACCGGAAATGTTTTTAGTCCAACGCTTTTTGGCGTCGATGAAAAGCTCTACGTTAGTACCGGCGCGGCGCAGTAATATATGATGATAGCGGCCATCGGTAAATGCCCCGATTTTTCCAGTGACATACGATTTACCATTTAATATCACTTCGCTACCGTGGGTGGAATCAAATTTGAAAATGATAGCTTGTTGACTTTCAAGTCCCAACGATAGGGCAACTTTTTGACCGATTGCACAGGATTTTTCATAAAAAGCGATAGTGAAATCTCCGGAAAAGGCGGTGTAATCTTTAGCTGGAAGGCTTAGATAATTATCAATGCCATTGAACCAGTACGCCCCATCATTACCCCCGGCCCAATCCAGCGTTAATTTCGCGCTGCTAACAATGCCATGCTTGTTATTACCGCTAGTGTCGTGAAGGATGCCGGTGAACGGCTCGTCACCATACGCGTTCGCCATGGGATAATGGACAATCGGATCTAGTTCCCCCGCATAAGATGAGGCAGACGCAAGTGCGCCAACTAAAAAAACTAAAGCGGCTTGTTTATTTTTTTTCATTTCGTTACTTCCTTATTGATTTCAGAAATACTCTCAAAACAACGAAATACAGCGCATCTCAGTGTTTGATAGAACTTTACCAGCGTTTAGTTTTTAGCTGATGAATTAAGTTTATACCTAAGCCAAATCGCTTACTATGCATTTGGAGCAAAGATAAATTCAAACACAACGCAATTTGAAAAGCCGAAATTGAAGAGAGGCTCCGATGTGTAGGGCCATAGAATGCGCGAACGAAGGGAAGCGTATCGCGGCCCATTTCGGAACTCAATCTGGGATTTTAAGGAGTCCTCATTCAAAATCCCCCAAAGCGGGGCGGGGTTTGCAATGTTCGAATCTTAGCTAAAGCAAAACATTTCGAACGGGGCAACATGCCCCGTCCGGCTCTAGGCAGTTATTCTAAGTTATTGAAAAATAAGCTTACCTGTGACTAATGAGAACCGCGTACCGTGCGCTCCGACGTAGCGTGTGGTGAGGTACGAACCGCACGACAGAGCGCCTCCTATGTGTAGGAATACCCCCGGTGCGGTTCGTGCCTCACCGCGCCCTTGTATATTCGCTTGAAGGCGGGCTTTTGCTTAAGTTGCACATTCATGCATCGGGTAATTCGAAATGTTCCGATTCATCTTCCATGGCTATTAAAGTGTCGCGCACGAACTCGATTGGCAAGTCCGGGTTGTCCAGCGCGGCACGGCCTATTTTGGCCCAGTAGGATACTTGTTGCGGAATAGAGCGCATCTCGGCTTTGGCGGTTTCGTAGAGCGCATCGTCGATGCGGATGGAAATACTCATTTTGTTCTCCTGGTAGAGAGTTGCCACAAATGTAGTATAGCGGGCGTCAATTTTGCCGAGCAAGGTTAAATTAAACAGCGTTTATCCGATTACCGTCAACCAGTCGCGAGCCTTTGCGCTCAGCGGCGGCGATATCGATGCGGGACGCGGTGCCAAGTCGGCGATTGCCGCGCCGCCTCCAGAATACAGTTTCGATGAGAACGGCAACTTGGTGGTGACCTTTCCGCCTATCGTTTCGGGTACCGCGTACCGTGCGCTCCGACGTAGCGTGTGGTGAGGTACGAACCGCACGACAGAGCGCCTCCTATGTGTAGGAATACCCCCCCGGTGCGGTTCGTGCCTCACCGCACCCTAGGCTTATTTTTTTCTATTCACCCGGACACCATAAGGCTCCGCCACCTGGGCAAAAGCCAGTTTGAGTGCCATTCTGGATAAACGCATTTGTTACAGCAGGCGCATAATTTCCAACCGGAAAAGAATTTACAATTTGCCTATAAATATATTCAAAATTATACATAGCCAAATCATCGCCATTTGAACTGACGCCATTTAGCAAATAACCGGCGATTACTCCACCTTGATGTTTGAACGTTATCCAATCAAGACCGTCGATACGGGTATCATGCAAATCCCAAAAGGCGCGCGCTACCCAAAGTTCATTTTCGTATCCCTGAGAACAAACGTAGTTAGTCTTATTGGTCTCAATATCAAATCCACCGGCACTCCATCGGCCGGGAACATTAGATATATTTTTTGCCGTTGTCGAATTGGTAACACCCTCCGCGACATTACGATCAGGAAATCCTACCCACATGGCGAAAAAACTAGCAAAGCCTTCTTCAAGAGGCAAGCCCAATTTATTCGGGAAACATCCGTCTAGCCCATGAGGCCCTCCGGAACCGGCGGGGTGTTTTCCTCCCCAAAATTTAGTTTGCAGTGCATGGCCCATCTCATGGGCAACGGTACTTGCTTCGACGGTATGCTCCGGAATTAACCAAATTTGATCACCTGATGGCGAAGCGCAAGACCAAGGTGAAGTTCTTTTTGAACTACAGGTATTCCAAGTATTGGGGACATACATTTTGATCGGAGCAGATGGCACCGGGTTTATTTGTGCATCCCAATAGGTTCTCATCCATACTCGTTCTGCAGCCTCCACCACTTCGCCCAAACCGCTATAGGCGCCGCCATCGGTATCGGCAAATTGCATAATATTAAAAGTCGGCGCATCGACAACCCAACTGCCGCCATTAAACCAGTACTTACGGCCATCTTTGTTCTGAGGAGCAAAATATTCATTGTAAGCCCGGTAGCTGATATTGATAGTTCCACCGTTAAATCCTAATGAAGCAGGAACATTCAAGGTCCATGAACCGTTCGGTTGTACCCATGCCGTACCCAGGGACGATACAAAGCCAAAGATCGCATTTGTCGTTATATCTACCCGAAAACCCAAGCCGGGATGCAAACTGTGATCGGACACCCATTTAGTGGAAAATATGCCGCTAATAACGTGACTGACGTTTTTAGGCGCACTATTGCTGGTCATTGCACGTTGATCCGCCGACTTTTGTTCAGGACAAACAGTCGCATCGTCGGCTATGCACGCACCTTGTGCCAAAACATTAGCGTAGGCGGTTTCTAAGCTGGCATTATTGTCGTACTTTGTATGGGCAGGCAGTTTTCCGCCGGCTAAAAAGGAGCCGACATTAACCGGTGTGGTATTTTTCACGGCATCGTAATTTTTTGCTTTTACTCCGCCGGAACGTGTACTTTTAGGCGGCGTACCATACACATCGGCATAACTGCCATATTTCCAGATACCCTTGACGATGCGGTAGTGAACTGACAAAGGCACAATGGCTGTTGGCTGATGGTCTGCGTAAATATTCGCCAATTTGAACGCGGTCGTATAAGTTGCCAAGTCTTCGGGCGATACCTCATATACGTTCATTTTAATCAATGGGCTCATGCCTTCGTTAGCGGGACGGCGCAAGAAGTCGACATCAAACTTTGCCCTTGCCGTGTCACCCGGACTGATTAACAACGCGTTCTCCTGTGGGCATAAAGTCCAACGCGGCCCAGGCTTTGTCCAAGCAGTGTTGTATAGAGGCTCCGGTTCTATTTGGAGTAAAAAGTTCTGTAGATTGGTTACCGGCGTGCCGAGAATATCGGCATCTTGACTGCAGCCCGAAAACACAACCAACATGGAGTTCTGCGTTACCTCCGGTCCCGGATGTACTAATTGTGCGGAAAAATGCGTATCGCCACCCGCCGTGACGCCCGCTAGCGCTTGGCCTTCAGAACTCTCCGAGAGAAGTTCTTGCACATATATTCCCTCCGCTGTAAAAGCAAAAGCACTTTGAGCACCTAACAATACCCCCGTGGTTAGCGCCATCACAGCCATTTTTTTCTTCGTGAACATTGCCATGTTAAACCTCTGTTGTTGTAAGTATTCACCTCCCCCTTTGAAAAAGGGGGATCGAGGGGGATTTATTTAAAAAATCTCCCCTAACCCTGAGGTATCCCCACGAATTACCCCTCCTCCAATTTTTTGAAATAGCCGGTTAATAGCGTCTGCGCCAGT
>JAPLRU010000063.1:55635-93394 GCA_026399025.1 Methylobacter sp. | reverse complement strand
TCTGCCCGCGATAGCCCCATTCGAATGCCGTCACTTGTTCCGATTTAACCCCGGCATCGCCGACTATCGCCCCTTCCATTGTATTAAAAGGGGGGAAAGGCAGTCTAACTCTGTACAAGCTGATATTCATATCTTGAAAACTACGTGAGGGTACACGCACGGCACGCGATATGCTCGTCCAAGTGCTGTGATTTTCGTTGAGTTTCCATAATAAACGCGCGTTGGGCTGGTATTCAAAACCGGAATAATCGTTATGTTCGATCTTGCTGCCGAGCGTCAGTCTCAGGCCGTCGGTAATGCTAAATTGATCCTGTAAAAAAGCGCTGAACAACTGGGTTTCCCGGCTGTCAGGATTAAAAGACACGCCGTTAAAGTCGGTCAACTTATCGGCCACCAAGCGGTAATCCAAACCCCAGGTAACGGCATTACGCTTCCCGGCCTGGAGATTGTGCTGAAACTCCATATCAAAAGTATCAATAAGATAATTCATGGAATAGCTGCGCCGCTCATCGGTTAAATAAAAACTTTGCAGATACCACTCGCCATCTTCGGTTTTATGGCTTAGTTTCGCCGTAACATTGGCATTTCTTTGCGACATCGAGCTGTCAATGTTAGGTCTGAAATTGATGGTTTCATCGCCTGCCATTTCCTGAATATCGCCGCTAAAAGATAACTGGTCTTTCCCGGTCAGCGCGTAATCGGCACGGAAACCGCCTTGTCCGGCATTCCATTGATCATGGGCATTCTGGTTTTGGCTGTTAAGATAATCGCTATTCTGTTTGCCTTTGGCATAAACCCGGTAACTGCCGTCTTGACCCAGCTCGCCGCCATAACGAACCGAGCCGCCATTCTGGTAATTGCCGCCTTGTGCGGACACCAATCCGCCCTGGGTATTTTTACTGTGTTTGGTGCGGATGTTGATCACGCCGTTAACCGCATTGGCTCCCCACACCGTGCCGCCGGGGCCGCGTATGACTTCGATGCGGTCTATATCCTCCATGACCATGTCCTGCGCACTCCAATAAGTACCGGAAAATAACGGAGAATAGACGGTGCGACCATCAACCAGCACCAACAGTTTATTGGAAAACCGATCATTAAATCCGCGTATGGTAATTGCCCAGTCATGAGCATTTATTTGTGCCACTTGTACGCCCGGAGCCATACGCAACGCGTCCGGAATACTGGTTGCCCCGGAGCGGCGAATATCTTCCTGGGTAATGACAAAAGCGGCGGCTGCGGTATCTGCCAATGCCTGCTCTTTTTTAGCAGCTGAATAGACTTTTACATCCATTAGCTCTTCCAGGCTAAGTTCAACCACTTCCGCCTCGGCAGCCGCTTGCACGGTAACCATGCCCAAGCCGGTAAACACGATCCCTAAAATCAGGGCGTTTTTTATATTTATATTTATCATCACGCTATTGAGCCGTTTGCAAAATTATTGACCGGAAAATGGGCAAGTTAATGAATGACTCCGGGTAAGTCATCTAAGTTGTGTTTATTAGGCAACTCGCAATAAATACCCCCAGCCCCGAAAGTTTCCAGGCTCCGGCGTGGGAATTCATCCGGCAACGCTCCAGCTTTGCGAGACGGGAAGCTGGAGCTTCCTACACTGAATTCCCAAGCTGGAGCTTGGAAACTAGCGCTTACTAAAATCCTTAACTTAATGACAGTGACGCCGGAGCGTGGGAACGAAGCTGTGGGGGATTTATTAGTGCGAGTTACCTTAGTGTGCATCCGTGGCTGAATAATTACAAATCAACCAAAAACACCTTTGTGTAAAAGCGCTAGCAAATCCGAGGCCGGCACAGGCCGACTGCACAAAAAACCTTGTCCCAGGTTGCAGCCCAGTTGCTTCAGGTATTCCAGCTGTTCTTTAGTTTCAATACCTTCGGCAATGACTTGGCAATTCATGCTATGGGACATCGAAATAATGGCTTCAATAACATTGCATTGTCCTTGCCGGCCTATTTTGTTAACAAAACTACGATCGATTTTAATGAAATTCAGTGGCATGCCGCTTATTCTGGACAGCGAAGAAAAGCCGGTGCCGAAATCATCCAAGGAAATTCCGATGCCCGATGCCTGGGCATGGGTTAAAGTTTCCATCAGTTTAAGGGTGTCGCCCATCAATGCCGTCTCGGTAATTTCAAGTTTAATTCTATGCGGCTCAATAGCATAGTCGGACAAAATAGCGTGCAATTGAGCTATCCAGTCATCCAATTGGCGGAATTGGGTCGGCGATAGGTTGATGGCGACAGAGACTTTATTCAATTCCCATTCCTTGCACTCATCCCAAGCTTTAATTTGTGTAACGGCCTCGTTAAGCACAAACAGACTCAGCTCATGGATAAAGCCGCTCTCTTCGGCAACGGGAATAAACTCATCCGGCATCACCATGCCCCATTCAGGGTGTTGCCAACGCAACAAAGCCTCCACTTCCATGATCTGACCGTCACTCAAGCGCCAAATCGGCTGAAAGAACACTTTAAACTCGCCTTTGTGCAAGCTGTCCTTAAAGGCGATTTTAAACTTTTGGTGTTTACCCGCTTCACGATTCATTTCAGCGGTAAAAAACTCAAAGCCATTCCTGCCGGTTTCTTTAACCCGGTACATCGCGGCATCGGCATAGCGGATCAGCGTTGCATCGTCCTCGCCATCGGCAGGATACATTGCAATGCCGATGCTTGCGGAAATAGCCGCATCCACGCCTGCCGCCAGGGAAAACGGCTGTTCCAGCAATTCCAGCATGGTCTTGGCAATATGCTCTATGTCAAAGTTATTGCTTAAATTATTCAGAATAACGGTAAACTCATCGCCGCCCAAACGCGCCAGCGTATCGCTTTCGCGGACGCATTCATTCAAGCGCTTTGCCACTTGCATCAGCAAGCGGTCGCCCGCCTCATGCCCGGCGCTGTCATTAACTTCCTTAAACCGGTCAAGGTCGATAAACAATAAGGCCAGTTTGGTGTTGTTGCGCTTGGCCGACGCTACCGCTAAATGTAGCCGGTCTTGAAACAGCTGACGGTTGGGCAGGTCGGTTAGCGGGTCGTAATTGGCCTGGTAATAAATTTTTTCTTCGGCTTGTTTTTTTTCGGTCACGTCGCCAAAAATGGCGATGTGCCGTTTAATGTTGCCGACTTCGTCATAAACATAGGAAATCGAGGTCGATTCGGCAAACATGCGCCCGTTTTTATGTCGGTTCCAAATTTCGCCTTCCCAGTAGCCATGATCATTTAGAGAGCGCCATAATTCCGCATAAAAATCGGCGCTTTGCAGTCCCGAGCTGAGTATGCGCGGATTTTGTCCTTTAACTTCGGCGGCGCTATAGCCGGTAATTTTACTGAATGCCGGGTTGACGATTTCGATGCAATTATCGGCATCGGTAATCATAATCCCTTCATGAATACTGTCGAATACCAGCTCCGCCAGACGTTGCTTTTCCATAGCGTGTTTTGATTCGGTAATATCGATCAAAAAGCCGCGCAAGACACAACAGCGCTCAGGGTCTATTTCCACGACCGACACCAATTGCCTAAGCCAAATTTCACTGCCGTTTTTTGTCAGCAGCCGAAATTCAAGCCCCATTTCCTCCTGCCTATGCGCTGGAGAGGAACAAAATCCGATCACTTTTGCATAATCTTCAGGGTATAAGCTTGCTTCCCAAAAGCCTTCCGAAGTCCATTCTTCCAAGCTATGTCCGGTCAGCTTTTCCGCTTGCGCGGAAACATAACTGAAGCGCCCGGCGTTCGGCAGATATTCCCAAGCGACAATATTGGTATGCTCAATTAAGGAACGATAAAACGCCTCGCTTTTGTTTTTTTCCAGTTCGGCCGCTTCTTTTTCCGCAATCAAGCGCTGCTTAAGCAACACCTTGCCCAGCGTCGTCGGCAGTAATTCTAAATAAGCGCCCCCCGCGTCCTTGAGCACAAAATCCTCCGCGCCTTGCTTAATCGCATTGACCACCAACTGCATATCATCGACACCGGAAATCATGATGCAGGTAGATTTATGCTTCAATGCCTGAATAGCCTTTAATACCTCCAGGCCATTCATGTCCGGCAAATAAAAATCGATCAGTACTATATCAAAATCCTGGTCATGCATCAGCACCAAGGCTTGATGCCCCATTGACGCATGAACAACATGATAACTATCGCGCTTGAGCTTGATGCGCACCAACTCGGCAAGACCTAAATCGTCTTCTATATATAAAATTTTGGCGGAAGGAACAGTCGGCATATTAAATAGCAAAGAAAAAAAGGAAGGTCATTTAATGGAAGGTACGGCAATAAGCCCGATCATCAGTCCCAATTTGCGCACAGCATCGGAAAACCGATCAAACTCGACAGGCTTGGGCACATAGAGATTGCATCCCAGACTGTAACATTCGTCTATTTCACGCTGGTCGTCGGTCGACGTTAAAATAATCACAGGGATTTCGCGTAACTTGGCGTCTTGTTTAAGAATTCGCAATAATTCCACGCCGTTCATGACCGGCATGTTTAAGTCCAGCAACAGCAGAACACATTGATTAATAGGGTGATTGCTCTGACTGTTAAGGTAGTCCAGGGCTTGCTGACCGTTTTCAAAAGCCTTGATAGGATTTTCGAGACCGCCACGGCGCAGATTTTTTTCGATTAATTTCGAGTGGCCGGGATCATCCTCTACGATGAGGATTGTTACAAACTGACTTTCAAGCACTTTAAATCATCCCAAAAAAACAACCACTATATCAAAAAAAAACCGGCACAAGCCACATACTTGGCGCTTGGCATCTCAAATTATTTGCTCAGCATTTAAGTCGTTTGGCTTTCACCAAGCCTTAGCCGATTACCAAAGCCGGTATTGCGCCGACTGCTCAGCTATAACTCGACCGAACCGCCTCGTTTTTACAAAAGCCATACAATGGGGTTCTTCCCACTCATTAAATCGTTATAAAATAACGCCCATCAAAAACCACTCCCTACACCTATCATGAAATCGACATTAACCGTTAGCGCCGTTCAACAGCCCTGCGATGAAGACAGACAAACCAACCTTGATTTTTCTATTGCAAAAATCCATGAAGCAGCCGCTCAGCACGCCGATTTGGTGGTATTGCCCGAGCTGCATCTGGGACCGTATTTTTGCCAAAGCGAGGATTACAATAATTTCGATCTTGCCCAAGCTATTCCTGGACCGACCACTGAAATTCTGTCCGTCGTCGCGAAAAAACTCGGCATTGTCATCGTCTCGACTATTTTCGAAAAAAGAGCGCCGGGGCTTTATCACAATACCGCCGTTGTGTTCGACAAGGACGGCAGCATTGCCGGCAAATACCGGAAAATGCATATTCCCGACGATCCGGGCTTTTATGAAAAATATTATTTCACGCCCGGCGATTTGGGTTTTAAACCCATCGAAACCTCTATCGGCAAATTAGGCGTGTTGGTCTGCTGGGATCAATGGTATCCCGAGGCCGCCCGGTTAATGGCTTTGGCCGGTGCGGACCTGTTGATTTACCCGACCGCGATAGGCTGGGATCCTGAAGATGCCGCCGAAGAACAGCAACGCCAACTGGATGCCTGGATTACCATTCAACGCGCTCATGCGGTTGCCAACGGCATTCCGGTTATTTCCTGTAACCGGATCGGCTTCGAGCAAGCGCCTAATTCGACCGCGGGCATTAATTTCTGGGGCAATAGTTTTATAACCGGGCCGCAAGGCGAAATTCTGGTTAACGCCAATGACTCGGAAACAAAGCTGTTGAGCTGCACGATTAATAGAACTCGCAATGAGCGCGTCAGGCAAATATGGCCGTTCCTGCGGGATCGTCGTATTGATGAATACGGCGATTTGACCCGGCGCTTTATCGATTAACATGCACGTTGAACAAATCGGGGATTCTACCGTTGAGGCATTATGAAGTCAGACAGTTCGGACGTTTTTAACCAAATACATATCGATGTTGCGCGCAATGCAACGGATGATTTCAACTTGTTCCACGACAGAAACAGGTGGCTGCGCATCAATCACAATCCGTTCAAAGGCCCGATTGCGCTTGGCTTTCAAGTGGAATCGCTGCTTGAGCATAAAATTTCCCTGTACCGCCGCTTGCATCATGAAAACGCGCTTATCAGCGATAAGAACCTGCGTTTCAGTAATTACCAGTTTTCTTTTGTTAATGCGGTCAAGCCCGGTCAGGTGGTATCCGTCGATATAAAAAAATCGCAATTTACCGAAGATCCGGAGACGATTCTGAGCAACAGAATTGCCGTTAAGGCGGGCGGCGCATTGGCTTTGCTGGGCTACAAAAAAGAATCCAAGTTTGCTTTATTTCTGACCAACCCGGATGTTCCGCAATTTGGCGTGCTCAATCAGCACCCCGACCGGTCTTTTATATCCGGCAGCAGTTTTTTTTTAAAACGAAAATATATCACCATCAGCAATGCCAAAAATTTTTTGTGCGGTTCTCTGGTCGATCAGGATGCTTTTTTCGATCCGTTTAAAAACAAGGCGGTGTTCCCGGAAATATTCCCATGCAGCCTGATTTCCAGCGCTTTGCTGGAAAAAGCGGTTATTGAAAAACATGATTTCGAACGCAATCCGCTGGTGTATATGTCGCATAAAATCAGCATTGATCGTCATTACCTTGCTCAACTTAAATCCGGCGACGCTTTATATATACTGATCCGTCAAATCCCCCCCGAAGCCCGAAAAGAAGGCATCGGCCACGCCATAGACTCGCCTTATCACTATGAATGTTACGGTCTGATGGAAGATAAAACGATTCTTTACCGGGCCTTGATTTCTCTGGCTCCGTTAGAGCAAATACTAAACTCGGTGAAGCAATAAGCCATGGCGGAATTAAAATATTTACTCGGCTATTCTGAAACCGTAACCGATCAGGTGCGCCTGCTGATCAGTCAAGACAAACTGGGTGAAACGCTGTTGAAAAAATATCCGCAGACTCACACGATCAAGACCGATAAGGCGCTTTACATTTATACCGTTGACATGAAAAATGCGTTGCTCAAGCAATCCCAGCCGCTCAGCAAGGTGATTTATGATGATAAGATTAAAGACCTTCATCATGCTTTAGGCCTGCACACCTTTATTTCCAGGGTGCAGGGCGGCAAACACAAAGCCAAAAATGAAATCCGGATAGCCTCTTTGTTTAAACATGTGCCGCTGGAATTTTTAAGGATGATCGTTGTGCATGAGCTGGCGCATTTAAAGGAAAAAGATCATAACAAGGCGTTTTATCAGCTGTGCGAACATATGGAACCGGCTTATCACCGATTCGAATTGGATTTGAGGCTGTATCTGACTCAGTTGGATTTATTCGGCAAGCTCTACCGATGAATTGGCAAAACATTATTCAACATATCGAATCGGCGACCGGCCGGCCTTTTATCTTACTCAAAATTCAATCGCTGGCGGGCGGCGATATTAATGCGGCTTACCGGCTACAAACAGAGGACCGAAGTTTTTTTGTTAAGCTGAACCGTCCTGAACGATTGTCGATGTTTGCAGCCGAAGCGGCGGGTTTGCAAGCGCTGGCGCAAACCGGAACTATCCGGATACCGAAGCTTATCGCTTGCGGCAACACGCCCGAGCGTGCGTTTTTAGTGCTTGAATATATCGCTTTAAATAGGCTGAATACGCGTTCCGAACAGTTGCTGGGGCAACAACTGGCGCAATTGCATCGGCAAAAACAGGCTTATTTCGGCTGGCATCGCGACAACACTATAGGCAGCACCGCGCAAGTCAACGGCCACTACCATGACTGGCTGACGTTCTGGCAAGAGCGGCGTTTAGGCTATCAATTGGCGCTGGCGGCTGAGCATGGCTACGGCGGACGCTTGCAAGCGCTGGGCGAGCAACTACTGCGCAATTTAAAGCCCTTGTTTTCCGGCTACCGACCGCAACCGGCTTTAGTGCATGGCGATTTATGGGGCGGCAATGCGGCCGCCGATGAACAGGGCAATCCGGTTATTTACGATCCGGCCTGTTATTTCGGCGACCGTGAAACGGATATTGCGATGACCGAATTATTCGGCGGTTTCAGCTCGGCGTTTTATCAGGCTTATCAAGCCGCTTATCCGCTGGATCCGGGCTATAGCCGCAGAAAAGCGCTGTATAACCTGTACCATATACTCAATCACCTGAACCTGTTCGGGCAAGGTTATCTGCATCAGGCTGAAAATATGCTCAGTAAATTGCTGACAGATCGATAAAAGCCTTCTCCGTAGCAAAATCCCAAGCTTAGCAAGACAACTAAGACAAGCCTTTAAATATTAAGGCTTTTTTAAAAAACCACAAATTTTCGAAAAACATCCCATTTGTCACACAAAAGCGGCATAATTGGTTTTTTATCTGGCGCCTGAGTAGTACCGATGAACCTCAATCTGACCGCACAGCAAATTTTTTCCTGGACCTTACAATTATCCGCCCAATCGGATTACCAGGCATTAACGCATAGTTTTTTAAATATTCTTGCTGAAATTCCGTGGATTGATAACGTAGCCGCTTATGAAATTTATACCCACGAAAAGAGAAAACCGGGGGAAACAAGCACGGCTCGCGAATTATTAATCAGGCAATTTCCTTTGGATTTCACCCGAAATGATGAAGAAGACCATAATAATCTCCTTGCTGAAATTGACCATACGATTGACTTGAACCTGAGCGCTCAGGACGAATCCGGTTTATATGCCTGGGCTATTTATTCGGTAAGAGGCAGCGGAGGCCCTGAACGCGCCATCCATCTGGAAGGCGCGTTCGACCGGGATATGCTTGATTTGCTGGGCAATCTGCGAGGCGTCTATCGGAACTTGGTCATATTGCACGATACCAAAGAACGGGATATGTTAACCAAGCTACCCAATCGCCAGTCTTTAGATGCGCGTTTATTACAAGTTTGCGAACATTACAGCGACTATCACGTTATGGATATAGCGGAGGAAAAAAGCTCCTGGATTGCAATATTGGACATTGACCATTTCAAACGGGTTAACGATACTTTCGGCCATTTATACGGGGACGAGGTGTTGCTGATTTTTAGTCAATTGATGGGAAAATGCTTTCGTTATAATGATTTTCTATTTCGCTTTGGCGGCGAAGAATTTGTTGTCATCCTTAATTTAGCCGGCCAAGAAACGGCTATAGAGGCTTTTAACCGTTTCCGCCAAGCAATTGCCGACTATAACTTCCCTACTGTCGGCCGAGTCACTGTCAGCATCGGCGTAACGCGTGTTGACGGCGTCTCGATGCCTACGACCCAATTGGACCATGCCGATAAAGCACTGTATTACGCCAAGGACAACGGCAGAAACAGAGTGGTTTTATACGAAGACATCTCGGTTGTTGCTCAAGATAACGATCTCAGTGAAATTGAACTGTTTTAAACCGACACTCTTCAGCTAATGCCAAGAGCTAAAAGCAGTCACTACACACATCATTCATGAGGAAAAGCAAATGACTACCATAAAATCGCCAACCGTTTTAAACCCCGACACGCTGATTCCGGTCAACCCGGCCATTGAAAATTATATGCACGGTTTATTGCGACATACAGACCATCCGGTATTAAGCGAGATGGAAGCGCTGGCGCAAAAAAATAATTTTCCTATCGTAGGCCGTTTGGTCGGCGTTTTTATTGAAGCGCAGGCCAAAATGATCAATGCTGAGCGGATATTTGAATTTGGCAGCGGTTACGGTTATTCGGCCTATTGGTTTGCCCGAGCGGTAGGCCCGAAAGGCCAAGTAATTTGCACCGATGCCGATTTTCTGAATCGGGAGCAAGCCGAGCACTATCTCGGTACAGCCGGTTTATGGGACCGCATCGACTTTCGGGCCGGCATGGCTCAAGACATTTTTGTTCAAACTGAAGGCTTATTTGATATTTGCTATAACGATGTCGATAAAGGCGATTATCCGGCAGTATGGCGCATGGCTAAAGACAGGATTCGCCCCGGCGGTCTTTATATTGCCGATAATGTGCTGTGGCGCGGCCGGGTAGCGGTGGAAAACTATAGCGATATTTTCCCCGGCTGGACGGAAGCGATTATTGAACATAATGAACTCATTTTTAACGATCCTGAATTCGATAGCTTTATTAATCCAACTCGTGACGGAGTGATTGTTGCGAGAAAGAAGACGGCGTAAAAGAATACCCTCTTTCACTACAATTTCTTGTTCGCTTTGTTCGCCGCAGGGGAGATCATTAATAATTGACAGTACTGCGCGGGCAAGGCTATTCTCTCCGCCAGCATTTTCATTACGAAAATGTTACTCCGCCCGCCGCTATCCGTGAGTGGAATTTCCCCCATCGGATACGGTTGGGTACAGATTGAAACATGAGGATTAACTATGCCCTATACCCAAGACCTTGTAGAGGAACTGAACATTCTGGTTCGCTACAACCTACGCACTACTCAAGAAGGAATCAAGATACATAAAACCGCTCCGCCTGAAATGTGTGCCGCCGCTCACCGCTTATTCGAAAAAGGTCTGATCTCACTGGATGATGGGGGTTATTTGACTAATCTTGGCCTTGAAACTGCGAAGCAGGCTCAATCGGTTCTGGACATACTCAAACCGATTTAAAATTATTGTTTCGGTTGCTAAACTTTAAAGCAACAAAAAAGGCTTAACGATAAGATCGTTAAGCCTTTTTTATGCTACTACAAATCCTTTAGCTACCTGCGGAGATTTAACGGATATTCCGGAACCCTAGCCGATGGATCACGCAGCAAGTTCAACCGCTGCCTTTATTTTTTTCATTGCGTTTTTTTCCAATTGTCTGATCCTTTCGGCAGATACGTTGTAGCGTTCGGCAAGCTCGTGCAATGTCGCTTTTTCATCCGCCAACCAGCGGCAGACCAGAATATCCTGACTCCGTTCGTCCAACTCCGCCATGGCGTCCGCCAACACATCCTGAGCGTGGCCTTCCCAATCGGAATCTTCAAGCAGTGCCGCCGGGTCGGAGCCATGCTGATAAAGATAACTGGCCGGCGCAACATAGCTGTCTTCCGTTGACTCATCGGCCGACATATCGAACGACATATCCCTGTTGCCCAAACGTTGTTCCATTTCGTAAACCGCACTCACATCGACATTAAGATCGTTGGCAATCGCCACCGCTTCGTCATTAGACAACCAACCTAAATCCTGTTTGGATTTGCGCAGGTTAAAAAATAATTTACGCTGTGCTTTGGTTGTGGCGACTTTTACGATGCCCCAGTTTTTAATGACATATTCGTGAATTTCAGCTTTAATCCAATGCACCGCAAAAGAAACCAAACGCACCCCCACATCGGGGTCAAAACGCTTAACGGCTTTCATCAAACCGATGTTGCCTTCCTGGATAATGTCCGGCATTGATAAGCCATAACCGCTGTATCCCCTGGCAACATGAATCACAAAACGCAAATTGGTCATAACCAGTTCGCGCGCGGCTTCTAAATCACCGTCATCTCTAAATCTTAAGGCTAAATCGCGTTCCTGCTCTATCGTCAATTTAGGCATTTGCCTAACGACATTTAAATAGGCATCAAATGTTCCGACCGATAAATTAATAGGTAAAGCCAGTGCATTACTCATTGAGATCCCCTTAAAAGAAAATTTTTTCAAATTTTAGCACTCTATAAACAAGAGTGCTAATAATTTTCTATTCGGGCTTTAATTGCCTAAGCTGGAAATGAAGCACTATCCATGAACCGACTACACCCAACACGGATGAAATGAACAACAATGCTAGCGTTTCAGTGAAACCGAAGAACAATACATGAAAACCGTCATCATAAAGCCTGGACAAGGTTTCGACAGGCTGCTTTAAAATTAACATAATGATGGTGACAATAAACCATGCCGTCACCCCGGAAAAAAAGCCGATCCAGAAACCACTGTATAGAAACGGCCGATGAATAAATCCATTAGTTGCTCCTACCAGTTTGGCGATCACCACTTCATCTCGGCGATTATGCAACTCCAGGCGTATCGTATTAGCGGTAATAAACAATACGCCGGCACCCAGCAACAAGCTTAATAAAATAACGCCGCGCCGTGCCACTTCCATAATGGATTTTAGCCGTTTCACCCATTGCATATCCATTCTGACAATATCAACCTCTGCCGCTCTGCCGAAATTATCGAGTAAATCCTCAAGTGCCTGCTCGCTTGCCATTGAATTTTTCGGCAACACCTGAATAACAATCGGGAGTGGGTTTTTTTCGAGCGCTTTTACCGCTTCACCGAAGCCGCTGAATGACTCGAACTCTGCCAATGCTTGTTCTTTGGTAATTAGTTTCACTTCCTGAATATCCGGATTCCGTCTAACAGTGTCTGCGAACTTCTGAGCCCTTGCCTCTGAAATTTCATCTCGAAGAAATAGTGAAATTTGATTACTGGCTTCCAAATTACTTGCCAGTTGTTGCAGATTCGCCACCAGAATATAAAAACCGCTGGCCAACGAAATGGCAATTGCCAAAACAACGATCGTCATTACAGAAGAAAATCGCGATGCGACCAATCGCCCCAGACTTGAAAACAAAGCGTGCGCATGAAGGTTTCGGTAAGCATGGAATTTATCGACAAAATTACCGCCGGATTTTTTGGTTTGCCAACGCTCCTGTCTACTGGGTTTCTTCCTGTTAACAGCATGTCTCATAGCTTAACTCGCCACCAATTGACCGTGATCCAGCTTCAACACTCGATGATTCATTTGGCTAATTAATGAAATATCATGCGAGGCAATCAGTACCGTGCTGCCTACTTGTTGAAAGCGTTCAAACAAGTGCATGATTTCAGCTGACAATTCAGGATCGAGATTACCGGTTGGTTCATCGGCCACAATCAGTAGCGGCTTATTAATCACCGCGCGGGCAATCCCGACCCGTTGCTGCTCGCCTCCTGACAGAACAGCGGGATATTTTTTCTCTTTGCCCAGTAACCCGACTTTATCCAATGACGCCCTCACCCTTCGAGCAACTTCATGGTGACCGTAACCCGCTATGACCAAGGGCAATGCAACATTGTCAAAGACCGTTCTATCCTGCAGCAATTTGTAATCCTGAAAAATCAAGCCCACTTTCCTGCGTATAAAAGGAACGTGCCTGTCTTTAGCCAAATTAAGGTTCTCACCGTCCAATAAAACCTGCCCACGGCTACAACGCTCAATAACTGCAATCAATTTCAATAATGTGCTTTTCCCAGCGCCCGAATGCCCGGTCAGAAAAGCCATTTCACCACGCTGTAGATGAAAGCTGACATTGCGCAGCACATCGCCTGCTCCGGGATACCTCATGCTGACATTATCGAACTTTAACATAGGTTTTTTAGTCTTTAACAAACAATGCATTTACAAAAGCATCCGCATCGAAATCCTGTAGATCATCGATACCCTCGCCTATGCCGATAAAACGAATCGGAATAGTGAACTGCTTGGCCAGCGCAAAAATAATACCGCCTTTTGCCGTGCCATCAAGTTTAGTCAGAACCAAGCCCGTCAAGGCCACTGTTTCGTTAAACAGCTTTGCTTGCGACAAGGCATTTTGCCCGGTACCGGCATCCAATACCAGCAGCACTTCATGAGGCGCGGTTTCATCCAGCTTGCTTATAATCCGTTTTACTTTCTTCAATTCATCCATCAAATTGGACTTTGTATGCAAACGCCCGGCCGTATCGGCAATCAATACATCAATACCTTTGGCCTGCGCGGACTGCACACCGTCATAAATAACCGATGCCGAATCGGCTCCGGTATGCTGAGCCACCACGTGAATATTATTACGTTCACCCCAAGTTTGTAATTGTTCGACAGCAGCAGCTCTAAAGGTATCTCCGGCGGCTAACATCACACTATGTCCTTGTGCCTGGAGGCGTTTGGCCAATTTACCGATGGTTGTGGTTTTGCCCGCCCCATTGACGCCGACGACCAGGATAACAAAGGGTTTATCCTGTTTAGGAATACGCAAGTTCTGGTCGCAGGGCTTAAGCATACTCAGTAACTCTTGCTTTAAGGCTGCGGCTAAGGCCTCGCCATCGTTGAGCTGATGCCGCTCTACGCGTTCAGTCAAGCGTTTGATAATGGTCGTTGTCGCCTCAACACCTATATCAGCCATTAACAAACTGGCTTCAATTTCTTCCAGCAAATCCTCGTCAATTTCTTGCCGGCCTAAGGGAATATGAGCTAATACTCCGCCAAGCCCTGATCGGGTGCGCTTTAACTGGGTTTTAAGGCGTAAGTATAGCGACTCGGGTTCCGCTAACGGATAAACTTCCGCTTCCGGGACAACCGCGCCTTCGCGTTGCGGCTCGGCTTCTACAGTGGGTTTTAACTCTTCGACATAAGCGTGTCGACTGTAAAAACCGATAGCGATCAACGGCAACATTAATAATGCGGCAAAAGCATTATGAGCTACCGCCGCCCATAAAGGCGCACCGAGCCTAATGCCGATAATGCCCGAGCCGATCTGCAACAACAGCACTACACTCAGCCACAAACCGGCTCGTCTTACCGGCTTTGGGTGATGCGCTGATGTTGCGCTTAACATCAACAAGGTCAGTACGATAAAACTAACCAGCGCACCGACCCTATGCAGCCAATTTGCAGCGACCTGCGCATCGAATGCAATAACGCCGGTATAGCCGGTGTTTAATCCGCTAAAGAAATTCAGCGCCGTTTGATAATCGGCTTTAGGCCACCATGAACCGTTACATTGAGGAAAACCCGAACAGGCTAAAGCCGCATAGTTGGCGCTGACCCAAGCGCCTAAAATAATCTCTAAAAACAAAATCCCCATTGCAAATCGAGCAAATACAGCCAAACCATTCCGATGCACGGCTAATGCTGAAGCCTTGGAATTGAGCCGTAAGTACAGCCAGAATAATAGCCAGAACGTCATCATGCCTAACAGCAGGTGTCCGGTTACAATAACAGGCATAACGTGAAATTTGACCGCCCACATGCCTAAAGCCGCTTGCAATCCAATCAAAACCGACAAGCTCAATGCGCCGGTAACGGCTAGCAAACGATTGTGTTGTTGCCGCCACGAAAGCAAGGCCAGCAGCAAAACGCTTATGCCTAAGATTGCCGCCAAGTAACGATGACTCATTTCTTTCCAGGCTAAGGCAATATCCGGAGTTGCGCCAGGGAATGCTTTGGCCGCCCGCTCTTTAAAATCAGCATGATCGCTAACTCCGCCTTGAGCAAAATCGAAGGGAATAGCCTGTCCATAGCATCCCGGCCAATCCGGACAACCGAGCCCCGCTCCCGATAAGCGAACGTATGAACCGGCTACAACAACGATTAAAGCTAAAACAACGCTAAAGAGAGTTATTTTTTTAAACATATTATTTCCACTATCCAATTTGTGAGATACGCAAAAGATGCATAAGATCGCTTTTTACATCATAAGGATTGAAGCCCGGCTCATACTGCATCATTAAGTTACCTAGCGGGTCCATTAACAAAAGCATGCCATCAGGAATGTTGCCTTGTTTAATTTCAGTCACTTTCTTGATTAATGCATCACTGGCTTTAATTCTTAATAAGGTTGGATCATCTTGCCACCATTTATCCGCAGTTTCCGGCGCAACATTTTTTAAGACCAGAGCAACTCGACGGGTACGGGTCAGCTCCTTATTCAGCATTAAGCGTAGTTGTTTGGTTTTATGAATGGCTTCAATACAGGCTTCATTGCAGTCGCTGTTGGGTATAATGTTTACCAGCAACCAGTGCCCGGAAAGCTCGGACATGTTATCGCTTGAAAATCGGTCGAAACCGCTTAAATCGCCGCGCTCGGTCGTCAGTGGCGGCGTTATTAACTGCCCCTTATTAGTTTGCCCATTTAAAAGCTGAGGATTTTCTTTTAATCCCCACGCAATTAAAAAGGGAATAACGGACATTCCAAAAATAACCAGAATTAATATATGATTTTTATTTTTTTGATTGTGCATCGTTCTGTTTAAAGCTATACCAAATAAAGAGTACCGTTAATGTCAATGCCAATGCAAACCATTGAATTGCATAGGCTGTGTGTTGTTCAGGCAGCATAATTGTTGAGCTGCGCCACTCCCTTTTAAAGCCCTCGGGCAATTCTTTAGCCAGCTCAACCTGGAATTGAAATAATGGATAGCCCAGCTTTTTAGCCAAAACATTAGTATCGACCACTTGCACTGTCGATGGCCAGTTCTCTGTTGGAGTTTCCGCTCCGGCTAATTTTATACCAACACTGGGAAAATGATTAATTCGTCCGACAATAGTCGCTTGCGCGTTATGAACCTGCAAATCAGGGAGTACAGACCGGTTCCGGTTTAAAGGGATCCAGCCTCTATTCACTAAAACGGCCTTAGTTTCTCCGGCTAAAATAAACGGAGTCAAAACAAAATAACCTACCTTCCCGTCGCTGATTTGGTTATCTATCAGAAACTGGTGTGCGGCATCGTAATGCCCGGTAACGTCGACCTGTCTGTATCTCAATGCTTCTGTGTCGTTTTCAATAGTCGCCGATAAATGTAACGTTTCAGTTGCTACCGCTTGTTCTTGCGACGTAAGGAGTGCCTGTTTCTGCTTTGAACGGTCTAATTGCCACATACCCAGCGCTAGTAACACCGGCAACAGGCACAAATAAACCAGCGTTGGAATGATTTTAAACTTCACCGAAAAATCTCCGAAGGATGATGCTTTTTTTCTTTATGCTATTGGCACAGGCAGCTAAATAACCGAGAATACAAAAAACTTACTCATAACATAACTCTATTCATGATTATAAAAACCATCGTCATTATCGCCTTTATCCTGATTATTATCAGTTTAGGCTCAGCGCTATTTCATCTAGTAAAACATAAGACTGAAGAACAATCCGAAAAAACAGTCAAAGCACTGACTTTTCGGATTGCACTTTCACTCGTGTTATTTATTTTTATCTTTATAGCTTTGGCAACCGGCATGTTTACGCCTCACGGGATAGGCGCCCGGATGCATCAAGTGCCAACTGCCCCTGTTAAATAAAAACGATTCGTAACTATTAATAATAGAATGCGGATGTAGCGGATAAGCACGAGTAATTTCACGAAGATGCTGCAAATTAAATTAATATATCATGTTGAACTTGGCTTCGGCTTTTTTAAATCCGTTTAATCAATATAGCCTCGGTAATTGCTAAGTTACCTGGATGTAATGAATAGAGCTTATGCATAAGGCTATGGATAGCCTGTAGTAGAGCACCAACAGTAGGCGATGCAGGAGCAATTACCGAGGGCTGCCGCGGAGAATGTTCCGCATGGCTCTCGTTGCAGTTCCAGACGCAAATTCTACCTTCACATCTTAGAGCCGTAGCCCCCTCTCCTTACAATAGGAAGCATTTGTGTTCCATTCTCCAAATCAATAATCAACCATTCCGACAAAAAAAAAGCGCTGCCTAACGACAGCGCTTTTATGGGTATGACTGTTTAGATTAAATTACATAAACAAATATAAATAAGCCTAACCATACTACGTCAACAAAATGCCAATACCAAGCCGCCGCTTCAAAAGCGAAATGATTTTCCGGCGAGAAGTGTCCTTTCCAACTACGAAACAGCACAACACTCAACATAATAGCACCTACGCAAACATGAAAGCCGTGAAAGCCGGTTAACATGAAAAAGGTAGACCCATAAATGCCTGAGCCCAAAGTTAACCCCATATCGGTATAAGCCTCATGATACTCAAATGCTTGAAAAGACACGAATAAGAGCCCTAAACCTACAGTAGCCATTAAGCCTTTAATCAACTGATCGCGGTTTTTTGCGAGTAAGCCATGATGCGCCCAAGTACACGACACACCGCTGGTTAAGAGAATTAAGGTATTTAAGAAAGGTATTCCCCATGCTCCCATAGACTCAAAATCGCCGCCGACCTTACCAGGACCGTTAGTTGGCCAGATGGCTTCAAAAGTAGGCCATAATAATTCTTTAGTTGCTGCCTTAGCACCTTCCCCGCCCAACCAGGGTACCGACAAATTACGCGTATACCAGAGTGCGCCGAAGAACACGGCAAAAAATATGATTTCTGAAAAGATAAACCACATCATACCCATACGGTAAGAAACCCCTACCTGAGCACTATACATGCCTGACTCGCTTTCAGCGGCCTGCAGCGTGAACCAGCCGGCCACCATAACAATAAAAACAGCTAAGCCCAACAACATCCAGATGGAACCGGCTGCCGAACCGTTTAAATAGTTTGCAAACCCAGCCAACATCATCATCAAACCGCCGGTTGCAACGACCGGCCAAGTGGCTTTCTGCGGAATATAATAAGCGTTACTTGTAGACATGACCTTCCTCTCTCATTTTACTGATGTTTCAGTATTATCAAAAAATGTATATGCAAGTGTAATTGTTTTATATTCCTTGGGTATTTCCGGACTAACAACAAAACGCACCGGCATAGTTCTGCCTTCTAACGCCTTGAATGTTTGCTCTGAAAAACAAAAACACTCGGTTTTTTTAAAAAATTCAGCAACCGCTCCAGGGGAAATACTTGGAATTGCCCGAGCAACCATCACTTTATCGGTCTTATTTTCCGCATAAAAATTCACCGTATAATATTCGCCCGGATGAACTTTTAATTTTTTTATTTCTGAACGGAACACCATTGGTGTAGCCTCATTCAGCGCAGTCATAAATTCTACGGTAATTTCCCGGCTTTTATCAATTTCATAGTGAACCTCCTTAACAGCGGAAGATTCAACTTTTCCATTAAGTCCCGTTACCTCACATAAAACGTCATAAAGCGGAACCAGAGCATAACCGAAACCGAACATGCCCACTACAACAAACACCAAGATTCGAACTAATTTGGCGTTTTTTTGCTTGACGCCTTCATTCATTGAGAAACTGCTCTTATCACGGCAAAAACATAAATAATGACCGCCATCAAGATCAAAACCAATGCTGTTAAAATATTTTTCGTTTTGGTCTTCATTCTTTCACCTAATACGCGTATCTAAAGCAGGTTGCTTTTACTGACAAAAAAGCAACCTGAGAATGCACCATCCTTAGATATGTTCAGTAGGTATAACTGTCGGAGGTGTAGTAAACGAGTGATAGGGAGGGGGTGACGATAAAGTCCACTCCAAGCTATGCTTAGAAGCATCTTCCCAAACTTCATCAGTTACCGTTTCACCCGTTCCACCTTTGACAGTCTTAATGACAATATATAGGAACAACAGCTGGCTTGCACCGAAGATAAAGCCCCCGATACTGGAAATCATATTCCAGTCCGCAAATTGCACAGCATAATCGGGAATTCTTCGCGGCATACCGGCAAGCCCTAAGAAATGCTGAGGAAAAAATAAGACATTTACCGAGATTACCGACAACCAGAAGTGTAATTTGCCAATTTTCTCATCATACATATGGCCGGTCCATTTAGGCAGCCAGAAATAGCCGGCAGCCATCAATATAAAGACAGACGCAGGAACTAATGTGTAATGGAAATGCGCGACAATAAAGTAAGTATCGTGATACTGGAAATCAACCGGTGCAACTGACATCATTAAACCGGTAAATCCACCCATCGTAAATAAAACAACGAAAGCGATGCTAAATAACATCGGTGTTTCAAAAGTCATGGAACCTTTCCACATAGTTGCGGTCCAGTTAAAAACTTTAACACCCGTAGGAATTGCAATTAACATGGTTGCATACATGAAGTACAGCTCACCCGCAATCGGCATACCCACCGTAAACATGTGATGCGCCCAAACGATAAACGACAAAAATGCAATGGAAGCCGTCGCGTAGACCATTGAACTGTAGCCAAATAGAGGCTTACGAGCAAACACCGGAATAATAGTAGAAGCCACACCGAAAGTGGGCAAAATCATTACGTAAACTTCAGGATGACCGAAAAACCAGAAAATATGTTGATAAAGGACAGGGTCTCCGCCACCGGCAGCATCAAAAAAACTGGTGTGAAAAAACTTGTCTGTCAACAGCATCGTCACCGAACCGGCAAAAACAGGCATGATGGAAATTAGCAAAAAACCGGTAATTAACCAAGTCCAGACAAACATCGGCATTTTCATTAAAGTCATGCCGGGGGCGCGCATATTAAAAATCGTTGCGACGATATTTATAGCACCCATAATTGATGAAATACCCAACAAATGCACCGCAAAAACAGCAAAAGGCAATGCTTTACCCGTTTGCAATATTAACGGCGGATACAAAGTCCAACCGCCGGCAGGCGCACCGCCTTCCATAAATAAAGTACTGGCCAGCAATAAAACCCCGGCAACCAACAACCAAAAGCTCATATTGTTCATGCGCGGCAATGCCATATCCGGCGCACCGATCATCATTGGAATCATCCAGTTGGCCAAACCAACGAACGCCGGCATAACTGCACCGAATACCATAACCAAAGCATGCATGGTGGTCATTGAATTAAAGAACTGGGGATTAACAAACTGCATTCCCGGTTCAAACAATTCGGCACGAATAACCATTGCCATGGCGCCGCCAACAAAGAACATCGCCAGCGCAAACACCAAATATAACGTACCGATATCTTTATGATTGGTTGTAATAACCCATCTTAAGAGCCCCTTCGCAGGACCATGATCGTGATGATCGTGATGATCATCATGTTCAGCGACTACAGCAGACATATTTTATACCTCTTGAATATATAAAAAAGATTAGATCGATAAGAACGCAATGACTTACTCATTTTTACCTGCGCCCGGCGTTGCCGATTGCAGAGCCTGAATAGCTGAAGGTTGAATAGAGTCCCCCACCGAATTACCCAGACCATTACGGGTATAAGTTATGACTGCAGCGAGATCAACCGCGCTTAACATTTTTTCGAAAGCAGGCATCATGCCTTTTCCGTTTAAGACTAGTTTAACTTGAGCGTTGATATCACCGGTTACTATAGGACTTGCCTTTAGAGCAGGAAAAGTACCTGGCAACCCTGCACCATCGGGCATGTGGCAAGATGCGCAGCTGGTCTCATAGACAGCTTTACCTTTAGCAATCAGCTCTTCATTGCTCCATTGTTTGCTAGCCGATCCTGCCTCAGCAATCACAGCTGCTTTTTGTTGCTCTACCCAAACATTGTACTCAGGCTCGTTCATTGCAATCACAACGATCGGCATAAAACCATGATCCTTACCGCAAAGTTCAGTACATTGGCCGCGATAAGTGCCGGGCTCGTCAACAGAAGTCCATGACTCATTAATAAAGCCGGGAATAGTATCTTTCTTCCAACCTAGATCAGGCACCCACCACGAGTGGATAACGTCTTTAGCGGTAAATACAAAACGAATTTTCTTTTTAGTCGGAATAACTAAGGGCTTGTCAACATTTAATAAATAATTAGGGACCGATCGAGGATCCAAGCCTGAACCTACTTGGCGTACTTTATTGCTGGCCTCGTCCAAGCTGCTGAAAAAATGAATTCCATTATCAAGATATTCATATTCCCATTTCCACTGATGCCCTGTTACTTTAATAGACATTTCGGAGTCTTGCACATCATCCAATTCCATCATGGCTTTTGTAGCTGGAATAGCCATGCCGATCAGAATCAGAGTCGGAATAATTGTCCAGATAATTTCAACCGTCGTATTTTCATGAAACTGCTCCGCTTTATGTCCTTTTGATTTACGATGATGGTAAATCGAATAGAACATAGTTCCGAACACGCCAATGCCTATGAACACACAAATCCATAGAATCAACATGTGCAGGTCATAAATATCATTGCTGACCTTTGTGACCCCTTTCATTAAATTGAGCGTGTAATCCGCCTGTACTGTCCCTAGACCAAAAGCCATTAAGATCAGACCTGCGAACAGTTGCTTTGTTTTCTTCACGGAGCAGCCTCCTAGTTAGTAGTTATAAACTCTTGGATAACTCGTAATTAATAATAAACACCGCCCAATCACTCTTACGCTGGGTTGTTTTTTACGAGCTACTTGTATGCGTTATATCGTTTCGTAATTTGCGAACAGGCCAAAGCCCGCCCTTTTCCATTTACGTAATAATTATCACAAATAATCTTTTCAATTCTAACCTATGCGGCTAATCTATACCAGCTGTCCTTTTCCGGATTTTATTTTACACAATAAAAAGGCTTGTGAATCAATGCGACTCACAAGCCTTTGTTTTTAACTTTGGAACCTGATCAGCTGTTTAATGCATCCGCATAAGCCATATCAAAGTTAGGGATATGGTTATCTAACCAACCTTTAACCAGTTGACCAACGCCTTCGTCAACTTCAGCTTCACCTGCATGAAATTTTGCTTGTAGGCCACCGCAAATACCGACCAGAGCTTCATGCTCTTCCTTGTGACGATCATAACCGGCATAACCTTTTGCCAGCATTTCTCTTTCTTCATGAGCAAAGTGGTCAACAACATATGAGATCAAATCATCTAATTGCGCACCTATCGCAGAACGCTCTGCACCACCTGTTGCCAAGTCATACAGCTTATTCAGTTTATCAAACAAAATTTGATGCTCTTCATCTGCAAAGCCAACATTTGTGCCGTATTGACCAGCTGTCCAAGTAATTAAAGCCATAATGTTTCTCCTGAGGTTTATGTTTATAATTATTTACCGCACTAATATTATGGATTATATTCATTTTCAAATCCACATTTAGTTTTTATAGCAAAACGGCTTGTTTCATCAGGAAAAAAACAAAAAAGACAACTATAAACGCTAGTGCAATTTTGTCAGAAAAGAAGGATCAATTCGACAACCGCCAATTTCCGGCCGATCCAATAAATCCTGCTCGAAATCCCGGTAGGTAGATAGCTCAAAAGCAATACGCATCACCTTACCACCGGAAAACTCAAATTCCATGGCGCCGCCTTTAACACGCGAACTACCTTCTTTAGTGGTGAACAATAAAATTCCTGCATTACTCCCGGATTTTCCCAAACCGTCAGGAACCGGCCGGGCGCAGCTCAGCTCATTTATCGACAGCCCCGAAAAAACTTGCGCCAATTGACGGGCGCTCACAATAATTCCCTCACCGGGAATAGCCGCCGGCGCAACGGCCGGAGCAGTCGAAGCATCGCCCGGAGGCGTCGCAACCGAAGGATTCAACAATAACTCTAAACCAAAATCACCCAAATGATTTTGCAGCAACACACTACCATCGCCATTTTTTGCCGTACTCAACAGCGGGAACAACTGCTGTTCCATTTCTATCCTATTAGGATTTTTCAACACGGCAACCAGCTGCCGCTCAATAGACTTCAGCGGCGTAAACAACTGCTCTTTTTTCTGGCTTGCCTCGCCCATCTGCTCCCAATCGGACGGCGTATTAACCGGCAAGCCCATTGATTTCATAACCGCATAATCATCGGCTGTCAGACAATTAGCAAAATTCTTACTACGATAATTTTCTATAACCTTGGGCCGCAATTCCTCGCTTTGAGTCTTTTGCCGACTGATGTTGTAGTTATTCCAATCGGAATTTTTCGCCAGGAAATAATAAATCACCGCATTACGATCAAACTTATTGAAACCCAAATCCTTCATCACCAGCTTCAATTTTCGGCAACTGCCTTCCACTTCCTGATAATTATTCCAATCCGGCTTTAAATTCGGTTTTGCCGGATGTGTCGATTGCTCAATCAATTGTTGCAGATTGATTTCCCCCGCAGCCGATTTTATCGGCGAATAACCCAACTCCTCAAACGACAAATCACGGGCATCGGGAATACCTTCAGCGCTAGTCTTTAACAACAATGACGGCAGAATTTCCGGATAAATCTTGAGTTCGCCCAATTGTTTGGTGTCAGAACCCAACAGATTAAATCCACCCTCCGCCACGTCATAAACCTTAAACATCGTCTGATTAAGCGTCCCCGTCTTGCCCGAAAAAGCCGTAGCCACCGGTAACGAATGCGACTCCGAGCTATGCTTGGCCGATTGGTGGGACACAGGCGCATCCGCCGCCGCTTGCTGATTACCTTTTACCCACTGTCCGGCAACCTGCCCCATAATAGCAACCCCCATGCCGACGCCCGTTAACGCCAGCAGATTGCCGGCCGCGTTGACGTCGCCGACCAAGCTCGACACATCCACATCGCTATTGGCGTTGGTATAAAAATTATAATCGACCATGGTTTCCTTACCCGAATCCAGACGTATCCACGGTGTCAGGTATTGTTTTTTAGCATCGAAGGTAAAATTGCACTTCCCCGTGGTCGCCTGATACATAAAACCGGTCGCCTCACGATTGAGTTTAAGCGCCTCGTTACGCACACTATAGATAAGCGCGGCCGATAAATCGCCCTTTTCATAAGACGGCGTCCTATTGCTGCAACCGCTTTTTAAAACATTGTCGCCTTTAAAATCAAACTCCGAAATCAAGCGCACATAATAATCGTCGCCATCAATAGCCTGAAAACCTTGTAACGGTTGAAACTGACTGGCCTGAGTCGATGGATGATCAACCACAATTTGCCGGGTCGCACTACACCCTGACAACAGCGTACCGGCTATTAAAATGAATTTTACAGATGAAATAGGAGTCGACATGCATTAACCTTGTACCGTGCGTTAGACGGCGAATCGAGCTTAAAAGGGGAAAATGATAGGGCTTTCCCGAAGCCTTTGTCATGTTTTATTTTAATTTTATCTGGACACATTATCGAAGCGACTGAGCGGATTCACCGCTACATTGAAGACACGTCGGAAGTCCGCTTTCTGATGATGAAAAAAACTCAGGATGCCGCAATCAAGAACTTTGAGATTATTGGTCAAGCATCAAGCAACATTTTATTCATCCGAGCCATTAGAGATTAATCCCCTGCATTAATTTACCCCAGTGTCATCAAACGTTAACCTGGCTTAACCACAATAGCCCTTTGACTCATTGACTCGGGGTAAGCGCCATGAACAAATCCACACTAAACAATCCCAATATAATAACGATATCGCTGGCTATGTCCGCCTTTGCTTTATGGGTCACTTGGGCCGTTGAGCTATTAATTAAGGAATTATTTCGTTTGGGTTAAAAAGATGCGACCTATGTCCGGTATCTTTTTCTCTTGAAAAATACCATCAAAGCCCGACAACCGTCGCCATAATTACCGGACATAAACGCCAAATCACTGCACGCTACTCAAATTGGCTATCAATGCCTGCAACTCAAATCTTAGCGCTGCCTGATGCGCATGAATCGCATACACCTGACGACTAATTTCAGGCTCGGACAAATAGCGATAACCGATGTCGGTTGCCTGTTTAGGCAGGGTATATTCCGGCATTAACGCCACACCGATACCCGCTTTCACCATATGCAAAATCCATTCTTCGCTATTGCTGCGGTAAGCCGCATAAAGATCGATTTCCTGGTTGTGGCAAATACATTTCAGATCCTCTCTTAATTCGCAGTTGAGCCGGTCTAAATAAGGTTCCGACTGTATCGCTTTCAAATCGATTTTTTGCAAGTGATTAAAGCGATGAGTGGGGCTGAATACAACCACATAGCGCTCTTGGTAAAGCAATGTCGATTGATACGGCGGCGCCAATGCATGTACCGGGGCACTGATCACTAAATCCAATAAGCCGGAATCCAGCTGCTTAAACAACTCCGTTTCGCTGTCGACGATGAGTTCCAATTCGATGTTCGGATATTCTTGCTGATACCACACCAGACCGGGGCTTAAGCGTTGCGCGCCTATAGTGGTCATCAGACCGATGCGCAAGGGAATGGTATTTAAGCGGGTAAAACGAATCGCCTCAGCTTTAGTTGCCTGAAGCTCTTTATAAATCTTGCGTAGCTTAGATTCCACCATGCGCCCTAACGGCGTTAACTGACAGCCTGAACGGGTCCGCGTGAATAAAGCCCCGCCCATTTCATCTTCCAGTTTTTTTATGGCTTGCGTCAAAGACGGTTGGGAAACATAAGTCAACTGCGCCGCATGGGTGATTGAGCCTTGGTCGCAGACGGCCAAAAAATAGCGGATTTGCTGCATTTCCATCGGAGCCACCTTCAGAAAGTATAGTAAAAACCTATTGTTCCATAGAATGTCAGTATTATACAAATACTTACGTTTCACTATACGATGGCCGCTCTTTTAAAAGCTATACGAGAAAACCATGAAAACAGCAAAATTAATCGTGATGTATCCCACCCCTGCCGATGTTGAAATATTCGAACAACGCTATGCGCAGGAGCATGTCCCGATGGCGGTAGAAAAATTGGCCGGAAAAACCCGCTTCGTCGCGTCGCTGATTAAGAGCAGCGTAGGCCAAGAACAAGCCCCGTTCCATCGCATTGCCGAAGTTTATTTTCCGTCAATGCAAGATTTGGAAGCCTGTTTAACTTCTCCCGGTGGACAAGAAACCGCGCAACATGCCGTTGATATTTCGACCGGAGGCACTCCGCTATTTTTAACTGCGGAAGTTGAAAGTTTCGATTTCTAATACGCAGGCAATCGGGCAAGGTATCGCTGCCGATTGCCAATACCCTTTATAAGCGCAAATCCACCATCAATGGAATTGACACTTCCGCTTTCACTAGATAGAGGTTTTAAGCATGAAAGAGAGTCATCTGTTACCCGCATTAATCAATACGTTGACCTATAGCTGTCGTATGCTGAGCTTATGCGGATTATTGAGCTTCGCTTTACCGCCAACCGCTTACGCGCACCGCGGAGCAAGCGATGAAATCGATGCCTGCAATATTCTGGTAAGTCATGAGCGAGTCCACTTTACCGCCTACACCCCAACATTTAGCAGCAAAGAATATTGCCAGGCGATTCCGCACCTGGGCGCCACTAACCTGGTATTCGATTATGGCGGTAAAAGCCTGCGTAATTTAACCGTTGAATTTGAAGTCACCAAAGAACCGGAAGGAACCCGCGTTTTCTATCTGGAACCGACGAAAATAAAATCGGGCACGGTGAACGGCACGGTTGATTTCAATAAATTCGGTGCCGGTAATTATCTGGTCCATGTTGCAATCGTGCATAAAGACAAAAGCATCGATAACCATATCCCGCTTTCGGTAGGGCTTGAATCGGAGTCCTCAGGTAAACTTCCGTTAAGATTTTTATTTATCGCGGTGTTTATCGCAGTGGCTGTATATTTTATGAAACGCGCCTCCGATAAATCAGTAGCGAGGCCGTCCGATGTTTAAAGCCTACC
Source organism: Methylobacter sp. (assembly GCA_026399025.1). Taxonomy (GTDB): domain Bacteria; phylum Pseudomonadota; class Gammaproteobacteria; order Methylococcales; family Methylomonadaceae; genus Methylobacter_A. The sequence continues at coordinate 66,237 of JAPLRU010000063.1, read as the reverse complement.
TGGACAAATTAAAAGCGGCGCCAACCATCCGGAACAATGTTTTTAAGCTATTGTTCGTACTACCCATTTTGCTAACACTGATCGTTTTTTTCAGCGAAGATAACGACCAATATTCTCAAGTGGGCAGCGCCTCTTATGCCGGAGCAAATCCCCAATGCGTTGCCGGTAAACTCGACGGAGAATCCGGCGCTGTTAACGGCGAATCAACGCTTGAAGGCATTAAATACAATATACGCACACCGTTGAATTACGATGCCACTATCGCCCATCCGCTGCTGCTGGTGTTTTCTCCGGCAGGTTCAAACCGGGCAAAGACCGAAAAAACGACGGCGCTGACGCTGAAAGCAACGACCGCCGGATTTATCGTGGCTTATGCCGATCATCCTGAATTATCACCAACCTCAACCATCGAACTCGGCACGATTCCCGGCTTGGTCGCCAAGCAATGGTGTATCGATCAAGAACGGATTTTTGTTACCGGGCATTCCGACGGCGGTACGGCGGCGATGGCTTTGGCGTTTATGGCCGGCACCAAACAGATTCCCAAAGCGATTGCACCCAGCGCGGCAGGCATCGATTACCAGGATTTGCGCGATCACACATGTCCCGATCCGATTCCTGTGATGATTATGCACAGCGTGAACGACCGCCTGTTTCCCAAATACGGCCGGCAAACTTCGGGTTGGTGGGCGACCTGCAATCAATGCGAGCCGATACCTGAAAAGCTTGCCAATGGCTGCATGGCTTATTCCGGATGCGCTAAAGGCGTAAAAACCTGGTATTGCGAAGGCGACAAACCTCATGCGCAATGGCCGGGTATTAATGAGACCTTGCTGGATTTTTTGGTTTCGGTGGGTCGTTAAACGGATAGGTGTCGGGTTAGCGTAACCCGGCATTTTGCGGCTTCGATAATGCTTGCGCGAATCACCGAAAGCCGAGGCGGAAGCATCAGCTCCCTGCCCTCTCGGTCTTTCGTTTTACAAAACTTCAAAATGTTGGGTATTAAAACAGGTTATTCAACATGCTTAGGAACGTGCATGAAATAACTTCGGCAACTGGCTCCCTCTCCTGCTGGAGAGGGTTGGGGTGAGGAGAATCAAATGCTCAAGTTATTTCATGCGCGTTCCTTAGCTGATTGTGCAAAACTCAAGACCTAATCCGGCTTTTTCCGCAAGTGATACGATTTTTTCGCCGCATTCTACAACCCTATAGCAGCGTCACCAGAGCCGCAACAATACCCATAGCAAAGGCTATTAATGCCCCGATTTTAATGATTAGCCGTTGCTCCATTTCCCGCATATCGCGACGCACATCATCAATATCACGGCGAACGCTAACAATATCCGCTTTCGTCGCCAACTCAGCTTCGCCTTGGGCTTCTTTAATCACTTCAGCAATGGCCTCAGCCTGATTTTCCGGTACGCCTGAGTCTTTAAGCGTGCGAACAAATTTATGAGTATCGAATATTATCGTGGTCATAAGCTGTGTCCGATAAGAGATTTTAGTCCGCCAAAGTATCGTGTGTGGCTATGGGTTGTCAATGACGTTTAGATGGTCATCCGCCAACATATTTTAGATGGAATTAAAGATCCAAATACTGCCTCTATTAGCCTCTTATACTGCCAAATAACTTAAAATTTATTATTGCTCCGATAAAGCGCCGCTTATAATGAGATGTAGTTTACATAGGCCATGGACAATGCGGATTGGAATGGATTTTTAATTGTGGGAACATCTTATCTACTCCATATTCTCAAGCCTTTGACTTTGCATGTTTTTTAAATTTCTTATGGAGGATAGATAAGTGAGTGAAAATGTACAAATTGCTTTGATTATCGTGCTGGGTATTGTTGCGGTGTTACTGCTTGCGTTATGGGTGTTTAAAGACAAGCTGGATATATTCAACTTCAACGCCAGCAAAAAAGGTGTAACTGCCAAAATGGAACAGCATAAAAATACCGGCATCAGCATTTCCGGCAATACTCAAGCAGGCAATGGAAATGAAATTGCTGCTGAAACGGCTAATGTTTCAATCGAAAATAACCGGCAGGATGGTGACGAAAACGTTATCCGCGCTGCTGCAACAAGTAAAAAATAATTGAAGCTAAAATATTCACGCTTTAAAACATCACGCCGTTAGAAAATCAAAATGAGCATTGCCAATTACAAAGAACATACGAAAGCCTTTAACAGCTTATTGCACAAAAACTGTAACAAACCGATTTTATTATTCAAAGGCGGATCAGGCACGGGTAAAAGCTTTTTAATGGAACATTGTCGAGCTCAGATTCAAGGTGATGTTCATCAAGTTTTAGTTGATTTACGTGCTACTTCAAATGTGATGCAGATTTTCTTACAAACCGGCAGACGTTTAAGCTGGGAGTGTTTCGATAATTTTAAACAGCATGTAGGCGAGTTAAATCGACAACTCAACATTAATGTCAATGGCAATACTCAAGCTGGGCTGGGTAATATGATTAATGTGGAGTTAAAAGCTTTGTTTGACAACGCCACTCTGGAACAACGGGATGAACGTTATTCGACCTTAACCAATGCCTGGGCAGAAGATATAAACAATCTCGATAATCCTTGTGTTTTGCTGCTTGATGTTTATGAGTCAGCTAATAGCGAAATCAAACGCTGGATAACCGGTGATCTTTTAAGCTGTGCGGTTGATTCCGCGCAAATGCGCGTCGTTGTTGCCGGGCAAGACGTACCGGAAAGTTTTGGCTGGAATCATTGCAGTGAGCTTAAAGAGCTTTACGGTGTGCCTGAGGCGGAAGAATGGTTGCCGGTGATTAAGGCTCTGGGGCGCAGAATCCCCATTGAACCCCAATTGACTTATTTAGCAGGTATTTGTCACGCCTTAAAAGGCAATCCCGGCGCGATTGCTAAAGTGATAGAAGGCTTTCCTCGCCAACAATAACCGTCTTCTACATGACCAGACATCATTCACTGTATCCATAATATGAACGATAAATACCAAGATTTTTTAAGTAAGCTACAAAACGCTGATGAATCGGAACGCGATTGGTTGGTGATGGAATTTAGCTTGCAAAACCTCAGCGAGACTTTGCGACAAGCGGTCTGGGCGGCGGCGATTCCGCATTGGTTTGACCGCGATTTTTTAAACGCCGTGTTAACTAACCCCCTTAAAGACAGCGATTTTCAGGCCTTAACCGAATTATCTTTTGTCGAGGTGTATCCAGAGCGTGGCTTTAATGTTCATGAACGTAGTCGCAACTTGTTACTGACTCAGTTGTGGGCAACGAATAAAACCCGCTATCAAAAACTCAGCAAACGTGCCGCTGCTTATTGTAAAAAACAAGACCAAAGCGTTACCGCTTGGCGAGTAGAAACAATTTATCATAGTTTATTGGCGGATAATCTGAGGGCTAAAGATGATTTTATTAAGCAAGGTTTAGAATGGCACGACAGTTTTCAATTCGATAAACTAGAAAGTTTAATCCAGATAGTTTTGGAGGCTGAGAATGGAGGTAAATTGACTCGGGAGACTGGCGATATAGTTGGATATGCTCATAGCTTTCAAGCAGCGATAGATATTCGTTATTATCGTCATGAATCAGCAATAAAACATTTGAAATTTGCATTAACACAAAAAACACAGAGTAAAGTATTAAAAGCAGATTGTTTTTTAGATTTAGGTCGTGTGCATTACTGTTTAGGTGAATATATTCAAGCCCGAAACTGTTACCAACAAGCTTTAACAATTTATCAAAGAATCAAAGATGGTCTTTTAGGTAAAGCGAATTGCATTGAATTACTTGGTATGGTGCATATGTTACTAGCTGAATATAGGGATGCGCAGGACTGTTTTCAGCAAGCCTTGCATATTTTTCAACAGATTGAAAACCATTTAGGTGAGGCAAATTGCACTCGAGCGCTTGGCGATATACATAGACATTTAGCCGAGTACAATCAGGCTCTGGATTATTACCAAAAAACCTTGCCAATTTATAAACAGATCAAAAGTCGTTTAGGCGAGGCGAATTACTTTAAGAATCTAGGGGTGTTACAAGGCGCACAATTGCAACCAGAATGTGCGATTGCCAGTATACAACATGCAGCACAAATTTATGAAGAAATTGGGATTAAAAGATGTATAGCGGATTGTTTTGATGATTTAGCTACAATTTACCAACGACAAAAACAATTTGAACTTGCACTGGCGGCTTTTAATCAGGCGATAAATATTTTTCCTGATGATGTCGCTTGGTATCAAAGCCGTGCCGTGTTATGCATGCAACTGGACGATTACGAAAAAGCCGAAGTCGATATAAAGCAAGCTGAAATAATAGGCACAAATGTCACTTGCACCTTATTACGCAAAGCGGAGCTTGCACTTTGGCAGCAACAAACGGCGCAAGCCGTAGAATTTTGCCAACAAGCATTGGAGCAACGCCCTGCGGATGGTAATTTCCGCGCCTTCTTTGCTTTAACCTTGTTAGCCCATGGACAAGCACAAACCGCTTACACGGAAATGGAGCTAGCCTTAGCTGCGATTTATGAGCAACACGATTTTGATGATTTGTTGGATGATTTAGACAAATTAGCAAAAATCTACGGACACTCGGCTGATGTCGATAACCTGCGCGAGCAAATCCTTAACCGTTGTCAAAAATAGACCTCCTGAATTAGCTGCACGGGGTTGTATTTTTTCGCAATCCAATATTATTCATGCGCTAATATTGGTCAGGTTGAAATACCGTCAACCTGTCATGCTGAAGTTAATATTTGGAGTCAAACACATGAATACAGCACCAGCCGATACCGCCCATAGTCTTTATGCGCTTTATGAGACTTTGCCGAATGAGATCCAACAAGCTTTCTTAGAAGAGTTATTACAAAAGAAGCATCAGGAACTGGCGGACTTGGGTTTTTACTTGGCCTGCAAAGACGCTAAGGATGAAAACGAATTTTTAAGCGAGCAAGAGCAACAGGCATTTATTGATAGCCTGTCGCAATGAAAATTCAAATCAGTAAACGCTTCGCCAAAGATACGCAAAAAATAACCGATAAGCGCATTTTGGTAAAAATCCAGCAGGTTATTATTGAAGCCGGCCAAGCTGAACGTCTTGTCAATATCAGTGATTTAGAGGAAATGTCCGGTTTTTCGAATTATTACCGGATTAAATTCGATTACCGCTACCGTATCGGTATTTACTGTGAAAACGAGCTTATTCAGTTCCTGCGTGTCGATAACCGGGAAGGCTTTTATAAAAAATTTCCTTAACTACAGCTTTATCAGGTCGTGGACCGTGTAATGCCTTGTTCCCAAGATACTTAACTCCTGCATTCAGACAAGCCGTCATTCCGGGAATCCCTGCCGGAATGACAACTCTGTGACTTATTTATAACGAAGAGCACCTGAGCGTAAGAACGATACCTCTCGTTAATCCAGCTAGCTGGTGCTTTGACTGCCTTTAACTTTGCTGCTTCTCCAACAAATAATCCAACCAAAGATTAGACAATTTCTCCTGCACGGTATTTTGCCGCAATCTGGCATTCAAATGCGGAAAATCCACCTTATCCAAATCCTGATCCTGATCGTAGCAGGAGTACACGAAGTATTCCTTGCCGGTCTCGGCATCGACATGCTTACACAAACATTGCGCGCAAATACCTTTCATCATGCATTGCATCGGCGAGTTGATCGAGCCGATCGCGTGATGGGCTTTGTTTAAATAAGGCTTCAATACGTCAAAGCGCGCGCTTTTTACCGCCGCCATCATACGATCCGAACCGATCACAATCAGGTGATCGACATCGGCCAATGACACAGGCTGTTCGCCTAACTCGCCTTTGGCATAAGCCAACATGCATTCCAGGATATTGCCGACAAAGGTTTTATCTTGCGGACGGGTCGGGGTGATGGCGGTGACACCTTCGCCTTTATCGACCGACCAGATGATAATATCGGCGGCGGCTTCTACGTCTTCGACTTTAAAACGGTCTTGCGCGTATTTATAACCGGCAAAATAAATCACTTTATTGCCTGCCGCGCGTAAGGCTTTGCCGATGGAGAACAGTACCGCATTACCCAAGCCGCCGCCGAGCAACAGCACGGTTTTGCCGGTCGGAATGTCGGTCGGTGTGCCGGTTACGCCCATGATCACCAGCGGGTCGCCGACTTTCCAGGTTGAGCACAGCCGCGAGGATGAACCCATCTCCAGCGCAATCAGCGAGATCGTGCCTTTTTCCTTATCGACTTCCGCGCCGGTTAGCGCCAAGCCTTCGGCCGCCAACACCGTGCCTTCGACGACTGGGGCAAAGGCTTCGTAGTTTTGCACACGGTAAAATTGTCCGGGATGGAATTTTTCCGCCGCCATCGGGGCTTTAACGACGACCTCGATAATAGTCGGCGTCAGGCGGTTAATGGCGACGATAGTGGCTTTAAAAGCCTCATCCAAGCGAGCGAACAAGGCTTTTAACGCCGCATCGCGTTCGGATTGTTGCGCGGGGTTTAAGTCGGCCAATTCCTGTTCGAACAGTTTGACTACATACGGCTAGCCGTCTTTGGCGCTGGCCATGGCTTTAACCACATTGCCCGCATAAACGGGCTGGTTATCACCGTAGAAGCTGATAAATTTGCCGTCTTTTTGATAAGACGTCAGCGGCGCGGGCTTGCCCAGCTTGGGGAAGGCTTCATCGTGCATCGGCACTAATTCGACCGAGTCGTTTATAAACTCAGGTTCGTGACGTTGGAAGAACCATTTATCCATCACAAAGGTGTCGGGGTATTCGCTTTGATAAATGATGTTCGGCGAGGTGCCTGCGGCCACGTATAAGCTGCGCAACGGCACCGTGATGTTTTGGCCTGAATTGTTCCAACGGCCGTCTTCCAGTACCAGTTTTTCAAATTCAACGGCGTTCAGGTGGCCGTATTCGTCGGCCTCTGCGCCGAGCGGGCTCATGCCTTCGGCCAAGGCAATGCCTTCTTCCAGTGCTTTAACGATTTCTTCATGATTTTGGCGATAGGCGGGCGCATCGTGTATGCCTTTACGGTAAAACAGCGTGACGCCGCCCCATGCTTCTACCAACGGTTGGAAATCCGGCAGCTCGCCTTCCGCTTCCGCGCGTTCGCGTTCGGCGACAATAGCTTTGCCGTGCGCCAAAAACTCATCAAGAATGAGGGTTTCTTCTTGGTCGTAACGGCTGCGTACTTTTTGCTCGCCGTAAGTGTCGACCAGCGTTTCATAACGATGCAGGATTTTTTCGACCTGCACCGGATAATAGGCCAGCAATTCGGTTGCGGTATCCATCGCAGTCAAACCGCCGCCGATAACGCCGGCAGGCAAACGCACCTGCAAATTCGCCAATGAAGACGCTTTGGCCGCGCCGGTTAATTGCAAAGCCATTAAAAAATCAGAGGCTTTACGTATGCCGCGCATCAGGTTGTTTTTTAAACCGATAATCGTCGGTTGGCCTGCGCCGGAAGCGATACAGATATGGTCAAAACCCATGCGCCATGCGTCGTCAATGGTAATGGTGCCGCCGAAACGCACGCCGCCGTAGGCGCGGAACGCCTCGCGCCGTTGCAGGGTCAGGTAAATGACTTTCAAGAAGTTTTTGTCCCAGCGCACGGTAATGCCGTATTCGGCCACGCCGCCGAAACCGGCCAGAATGCGTTTGTCCAAATCTTCATACAGGTCTTGAAAATTCACAATCGGCGCAGGCAAATTCTCGCTGTCGCCGGTTAACGCCACCGGTAGCGGCTCCAGTTTTAAGCCGTCGATACCGGCAACGCCGAAACCTTCATTTAACAAATAATGGCTCATCGTATAGCCAGCGGGGCCGAGACCGACCACCAACGCGTTTTTGCCGTTGTAAGGCAACATATACGGGCGCTTGACGTTGAGCGGATTCCAACGGGTCAGCAAGCTGTAGATTTCAAAACCGTAAGGCATGAATAACACATCGGTCAACACGTTGGTTTCAATTTGCGGAATATCGACCGGATCGGTTTTTTGGTAAATACAGCCTTTCATACACTCGTTGCAGATACGATGACCGGTGCCGGGACACATCGGATTATCGATGATAACAATCGCCAATGCGCCGATATTGTCGCCTTGGCGTTTAAGCAAATTCATTTCCGAGATTTTTTCATCCAACGGACAACCGATGGTAGTCACGCCCAGCGGATCGACTTTAAAGGTGTTGTTTTTCTTGTTACGCATACCTTTGGAGCAAGAATCGGTATCGCGCTCATGGCAATAAATGCAGTGATTAACCTCGGACAAGGCTTGGCGTCCATTAAAACGCAGATCGGTTAGTTTAAAGCCATCGCGACGGCGGCGGTGTTCCCGCTCGCCCATCCAGGTTTTAAATTCGCCGCGATCGACCAGCTCGTGCTCAACCAGATAGTCGAAATCGCGCTTTTGCGGAAGTTTGAAACTCGGCCAGTTCGCAACCACATCGTTGTCTTGTTGGGCGACAAAACTCCAGCGCAATACGATGTCCATCAAGCCGTTGATCAATTCGGCGGCATCTTGCTGATTAAGGATGTCGTTAAATTCGGCGGCAGCCTCTTCATGCGCGGCGAGTTTGGCGCGCAAAGCCTCTGCGACTAAATCAGCATTTTCGTAATCGCTGTCTTTGCCTTTGGCAAGCAGTTTGTAATGACTGTATAACCGTCCGATAGCGGCACCGACTCTGGCAACGCGGTGTTCGGCATCGTCATCTTGGTTGGCTTCGGGAAAACCGGCCTCAATCAGTAAATCAAAACGGTTTAAAATCGCCGGGATAGCCCAATCATCGGCATTCTGGCCTTTAAAGAAGAACGCCAGCTTATCGACGACTTCATTCTTATAGGTAAAAATGGTATCGATCTCATCCTTAATTTTTGCGCCCTGCGCCTGATGCGGCTCGGAAACATTAAAAAGCTCGGCGACAAACTGACCGACATACGGCCCCATGCGCACCAGCAAATCGGACACCGTCTCAGGCGCAAGACCTTCACCCTGATTTTGACGATAAGCTTTGAACTCGCCGTGCAATTGCGAATCATGGCGTTCAACCGAACGAAAAAACACCTCCAGCAAATCTTTCAGACGCGCGGAATCGTATAAATCGGAATAATTAAAGCCGGGGATGCCAAGGGTAAGAGTGTGTTGTTCCATAGTTCTCGTGTTTGATTAGTTCGTTTGAGCATACAGGCCATGCGAGCATGGCTTTATCTGTACTTAAAAGGTTACCGGAAAAACTGACAAAGCTGGGTATTGTAAGTAGATATGACTTTGTATGCTACAGATATTCGTTTGGGCTTGTACGCAAAGACGGGACACAGGCAAAGCTTGCAGACGGCTTAATTCAAACTGTGTTGTGTTAAGTCGATGGATGGAATGAGGTTTGATAGGGTAACTCGCAAAAAACAAATTACAAATACAATAGAACGCCGATGCTGCGGATAGTTATGATAAATACAGGTTTTCATAACTATAGCGTCTGGAATTAATATAGCGAGGGACGCTCCGGCGTCCCGTACCGCTGGAGCGGTACTTCGGCATTCCCACGCCGGAGAGACTGTGAAAGTATTATCAAAATGAGTTTAAAAACCTATTCACCACGAAGGCACGAAGATCACGAAGTAAAAATAATTGTTTAAACTCAATGTATTGAAAACTTCGTGTCCTTCGTGCCTTCGTGGTGAATGCTTTTGTTTTTGTTCTAAAACGAATACTTTCACAGTCTCCGGAGCGTGGGAACGATGTTGCTTTATTCATTTCGGACGCTATATCAGCGGCATCGGCGTTCTATGTTGATCGATTCATCGTATAGTTTATCAAGTGATCATTCGGCGTCCAACCAGCAGGTTTTTCTGCAGGATGTTGTTGTCGGCCCACAAGTCGCCTGACAGCAGCCGTGCGATTTGGTCTTTCAAATCCGGGTGCCGGTCGGCCTCAAAAAACAGGTTATGGACTATGTTGGATTGATAGAAGCGCTCCACGAACAAACGCATGGTATTGAAACCCAACTGGTAATCCTCGTCATCATCAGCATGGAGACTAGGGTCGGCTTCGCGCCCTTCGAGCAGCCCTGCGTGGATACGGTCGGCGATGCGGGCCGCACTGGTGAAAGCAAGGAAGACGCCCGAGGAAAACACCGGATCGAGAAAACCCGCCGCATCGCCGCAACAGGCATAACGCAGGCCATAGCGGCTTTGGTTGGTGTAACTGAAATCCGCCTCAACGCGGATCGGCGCGAATTGCTCCGCACCTGCCAGCAAGCGGTTCAATATCGGCGAAGCCGCCAGATAACGGCGCAACAATTCCTCCACAGCGCAATCTTTGGGTCTTTCTTTCTGCACCACCAAGCCTACGCTCAGCCTCCGCCCGGACATAGGAATAATCCAGATCCAGCCGATGTCCACGACCGGCACATAAATACTGCCTGAACGGAACAGCTCGTCCGCCTCGACACCGGGTTGGATGTTCTCGAAATGGGTATAGACGGCAAACTTGCCGAGGTTTTCGATACGCTCAATGGTCTTGCCTTTCTTGCCCATCAAAGCGCTACGGCCGGTGGCGTCGACCAAATAGCGACAACGGTATTGGGCTTTGTCGGAAATAATCTCCACGC
>JAPLRU010000063.1:0-55571 GCA_026399025.1 Methylobacter sp. | reverse complement strand
CCCTCCAACCGGCAATCTACGTCAAGCACCTTCTCTTCTTCGTGGGTTTCCACGCCATGGGCGGCAGCATTCTTAAACAACACTTGGTCGAAAGGGCCGCGCTCCAACTGGTAGGTTTTGCGATAAACGCTCAAAGGAAAATACATACGCTGATCGGTGTTTTCATCGATGAACACCGCCCCGCTCTTGAATTGGTTGCCTTCACTCCAATCTATACCCAAACGTTGCACCACCGGCTCGCTAAAAGGCAACATCGATTCGCCGATGTGAAAACGCGGATGCTTGCCGCTCTCCAGAAGTAAAACCGTATGGCCCTGTTGCGCCAGCAAAGTCGCAGCCGTGGAACCGGCAGGGCCTCCGCCGACGACCACTATGTCGTAATCGAAACCGTTTTGTTTGTTGTCAGGCATGATTTTAAAATCTCTTAATTTTTTAAATCCTGAAAACCGTCTTCGCTCGGATCATAGATAGCCTTGAAAACGGTCAAGTTAACGCCGCCAATACCCATTCCGGTATAAGTGATTTTTCCCATGCCTTTGTATAACTCCTCTGTACGATGCGTATCGCTGCCGAAATAGAAGGGGATCCACATTTTGCCGGTTTGGTATACCTTGCTATCGGTTGGCTGGCCGAGAATGCTATGCACCTGACCTTGACTCATGCCAACCTTGATTTTAGCGAAAGGCGCATTAGCGGGGATATTCCCGTCGATGCGCGATTCAGGCAAGGCATTTGAAGTCGTAGCGGGGGGTTGAGCGGTCGATGCGCAACCGGCGAGAAATATGAAGGGCACGAGGAGAGTCAGCATTTTATAATTTTTCATAGCAGTCCTTGAGGTTTTATGAAGAGTTTTCAATGGTCATTGGGCCGACGTAGCAGACAGGTTTTCAGCTCATAAAGATAAACGCCGGACCAGCCGGAAGCCTAGCAAGTTTTGTCTAGCCTGTAAATCTCATCCCAACAAAAGAGACATTCAAGATAAGCCCGACGCTATGGCGGACTTATCTTAACCTGCCAACCCGATGTAAGCGGAGAAACCGGTATATTTTGCGCCTCCGCTCCGGACGCAGCCAAACCGAGCAGAGGAATAGCCGACAAAACCGGCCTGTCGGCGACCAGGGATTGCCAATCCGGTGGAAAAGCTTCAGCTCCCGGCCGAGGCCGGCCGATCTGTAAAATACGGCCTTCTACCGCACCGGCCGCCAAAACCAAGGCGCAAGCGAAAGCGGGTTCGGCCAAACCGGGGGCCAAGTATTTCGGTAGGCTTTCATCATAGCCAACCAGCAGCAACTCCCCCCCAAGGCAAGCCAATTGACACCACGCTTCCAGTAGAGCCATCGCAAAAGTGTCGGCTCCTGCCGCCAAGGCTGCTGCGGGCTGGAGACATTGTTGGGCGATAGTCCAATAACCGGCCGCGGTATTCTGCACGGAATTGTGGAAAACACTGGGGGAAATAACGCCGTCGGGCCTAACCAGTTCGGTGCAAAGCTGATCGGTGGTCCGGATTTCACCGGCCACGCTGGCAAACACCGACGGGAGGGTTGCGGCTGAGCGTTGCGCCTGTGTACAGGCCAGTGTCGCCGCGCTAAACGCCATTTGCGTCGCTTGGCTGCTGCGACGGCGCAACAGCGGCGGAATCGCATCGCGGTCGATGTCATACACAGGAAACGGCAGCCGCGCCCGAAATTCGGGATCGGGGGAGCAAGCGCCGAAGCCCAGTAAACTCATGCAGTCCATCAAGCCGCCTCCAGCAAGACGCTGGCGTTGTTGCCGCCGAATCCGAAAGCATTGCTCAATACCAACTTAGGCGCCCTCTCCAAACGCGGCGCCACGATGACCGGGCATGGACAGTCCGGATCGGCTTGCGCCAAGCCACAGGTGCCCGGCAAGAAACCCCGTTCCAGGGCCAGCAGGCTGACTATCGTTTCCACCGCGCCTGCCGCACCCAGCGTATGACCGAGCAAACCTTTCACCCCGCTGCACGGCGGCGGATTTGGGAACAAACCGGCTATGGCCTTGGCCTCGGAGAGATCGTTGAGGGTGCTGGCGGTGGCGTGCAGATTGATGTAATCGACATCGTTTAAATCCCGGCCCGCCAGACGCAACGCGTGAGCCATCGCCAAGGCGGCCCCCGCGCCTTGCGGATGCGGTGCGCTCATGTGATGGGCATCGGAGGATTCGCCTACCGACAGTAGCCGTAGACAGGCGGCGTTAGCTGCGCTTTGACGTTCCAGCAGCAGCAAGGCCGAGCCCTCGCCGATGTTGATACCCCGACGATTAGCATCCATAGGACGACACGCTTCCTGCGAGATCAACTGCAAGCTGTGGAAACCGCGCAAGGTCAAGCGGCACAAGCTATCCACACCGGCAACCAACACCGCGTCGCAAAAATCGGCGGCGATCAATCTTTGCGCCGCGCCCAAAGCTTTGGCACTGGAGGAACAGGCAGTGGAAATGCCGTAGCAAGGCCCTTGCAATTTCAGTTCATGGTGCAGAAACTCGGCAGTCGCTTGGGCGGTTTGAATTTGCAGGAAATGAAAATCGCCGGGCATGATTCCGTGACTGAGGAGATGAGCATAGGCGTTTTCGGAATCGTAGATGCCCGAGGTGCTGGTGCCTAACACCAGCCCAACGCGCAAGGAGCCGTAATCGGCGATTGCCCGTTCCACATCGGTTCGAAACCGACCTTGATTCAACGCCTTCAACGCCAGTCTTGCGTTGCGGCAATCATAAGCCTTAAGACCGGCGCGAATATGCGGCAAAGGCGTCGCGACCTCACCGACCACGGTTTTGAACGGAATGTCGAATAAGCGTAACGGTTGCAGACAGCTACGGTTGGCAATCAGGCTATTATACAAAGCCTCCACGTCGTCCCCGGCGGCGCTGACGCACTGGTAGGCTGTGACGGCAACAGGCGGGATAGGTAAAGGCTTGGTCATTTCAGACTTGGCTTTTGAATCAGCAACGGGCATAGCAAAAATCCCAAGGTAACTCCCAGGCTCACTGACAGCGCCAGTATAGGTAATGTCGGCGTTTTGCCTAAGCCTAAAGCTCCGAATGAAGCCAAGGTCGTCAAAGTGGACGAGGCGAGAGCATGATAGGTTATGTCCGAATCCCGACCGCGATTATCCATGAAAAATATACCGTAATCGACGCATAAGGAAACCGACAGCAAGAGGCCGATGATATGAAGAAAACTCACTTCCTCCTTGATCAGCGCCCAGATAGCGAAAATGAATAGAATAGAGGCGAGTGTGGGCAACAAGGTCAACAGCACCTTAGCGATATTGCGTTGTTGCAGCCAAATGAACAGCCCCATGACGACGATGCCTAAGGCCAGCATGACTAAGGATCTGTCCCGGTATAACGAGGCCAAGCGATCCAGCTGATCTTTTTGACTGAAGTAACGCGTCCCCGCCAAGCCCGCCAAACCTTCGGCCAGCTTTTGCGGATCGTGCTCGCCCAGCCAGAGCGTCAAGGCCACGCCTTTTTGGCCCTCGATCATCTGCCCGCTCAGGATATGGCGCACCGGCGAGGCCAGAACGTCTTTTGGTTCTAGCGGCTGTGCGGCAGGCGGCGACAGTTGGCCGAGCTTGTCCACCGAAAGCCCGGCTTTGACCAAGGCCGCCCGCCAAGCCTCCTGAAAGTGCGGGGTTAATGCCTGGGCGTAAACTTGGACGTTGTCATGCTGCAACTCTTGTGAAACCAGCCAGGGAAACAAGCCGTGATATTCGGTTAAGATCCCGGCTTGCTTCAACTGCTTCAAGCGGCGCTCGGCCGCTTCGCTGCGTCTAAGCGCGGTTTCCAAATCATCGGCCTGAACCAACACAAATCGCCCCGGTTCGATACCGGCAAAATGGCTGCGGACCGCCTCGTCCTGCTGCTTTAACCGATCCATGTTCAGCGCCAGTTTTTGCATGTCGTTCATCCAACGCGTTTGCGGCAAAGCCAGCCCGGCCAGCACCACACAGGCGGCCAACAAACCCAGCAAAAGCGTGCGGCGGCGGGCGCAAAAACCGACCCAGGCGGCGATACCGGGCAAATGGGCGACATGCAGGGAAGAATGAGCAAGCAAGGCGGGCAGCACCCAGCGGGTCAGTCCTAAGGAAGCGGTAATACTGGCCAAGGCGAAAATAGCGATTTGCTCGAAGCCCGGAAATCCGGTAAGCCCCAAGGCCGCATAGCCGATGATGGTGGTCAAACCGCCCAAGACCAGGCTGGGCCATAGCAGCCGGGCGGCATCCAGTGGGGAATTGCGATGTTTTGCGCAATGCACCATCACATGGATAGGATAATCGGTGCAGATGCCGATCAAACTCCCGCCCAGAGCCAAGGTCAAGCTATGGACAGTGCCGAAAACTAGAGCCGTTACCAAAGCGCCGACAACAAAGGAGGCGATTTGCACCATCATGACCCAATGCAGCGCGGAAAAAGAGCGGAACAGCAGCAAAAATACCACAGCCACCGCCACACTGGACACCACCGAAACCAAAGTGACGTCCTGACTGATCTCGCCGTGAGCCGCTGCGCTGAAAACCGGCACCCCGGCCATCGACAGCCGGAACAGGCCGCCTGAGCTCTGGTTCAAGCTATCGAAGCTTGCGCGGATGGCGGCTTGTAGGCGCAAATGCGCATCCGAATCCAAGGCGGCCGGACGGCTTTGCAAAATCAACGCACCGCCGCTGTCCAACTCGGCTTGGCGCTCAAACTGGCCTTTCAAGTCCTTGAAACCATTTAGCGATAGCAGCAAAGGGTCCTGCTTGGCGACGGCTTTGACGAAGCCGCCCTGAGGCGAAAGCAAAGCCTGTTTGAGACCTTCGGCCCGATGGCTCAAGCCGACGGGATCGAACAGCTCGCGCCCGTCTTCCATCGGGTTTAGACTAAACAGGCGGGCATGATAGGGGGCGTAAGAACCGAGCGCATCGATCCACTCGCGAGGAGGTTGGTTAGCGGGCCACACCTGTTCCACGCCTTCGATCCGCGCCAGTTGCAAAACCAGCTTGGCGCTGAACGCGTCTAAGGACGTTGAATGAGCTTCATTTGGAATATTGGCTTGTTCCACCACCAGCAGATAGCGGCGCGACAGCTCGCCCGATTGCAATAAGCCGGACAGCAGCTTTGAGTCTTCATTGTCGCCGGCGGTAAAAAAAGCGTTCAGATCGGATTCGATGCGGATTTGCCAAACGGTTACCGCCACCAGCAAGGGCAACAAAACCAGAAACCAGCGCTTTCTCCATACCAAAGACATCCGTTAATCTCCGATGGCTTCCCGCAGCAAGCGCCGGATAGCCTCATCCAATGGCTGACCTTCGGCAGTCTTGATCAAGCGGTATTCGGTGGATTCGCCATCCGCTTGGCGGATTAAAACGTGTTGTTTACGTTCATCTTCGTCCCCTGAGATTTCGATTGTCGGCGCGTCCTCATTGCCCGGCTCCGGCTTAGGCGTCAAGCGCAAGGTCCAACGCTTGCCGTGCTGTTCCGGGATAAAATCATAGCTCGACTTCAAGTCGTCGGCATGTCCCTGCAAAATGGCGACGAATACCGTGATCAGTTCGGACCCTTGCCCCGATTGGCCTAAGGGCGCGGTATGGCGCTGCTGTTGTTCGGGATCCCAGTAATACATGTGGCCTTCGGCGATAGCCATAATGACCCGCGTGGGTTGCAGTTGCAGTTTGATCAAGCTGCCGTCCGCGCCGGACAACATGCTGCCTTCGCCTTGCCAAGGGGAAGAGGCTAATTCCAGTTGACGGATTTCCTGGTAATGGAACTCGGCCGAGGCGTTTTGCCGGATGCGTCCGAGTAAAGTCTGCAATTCGGTTTCATTGCAAAATCCCGGCCTAGGCAATAACGCTAATAGCAAGCAGAGAGCGAGTTTTATAACAGAACGCGGATAGTGATAATTCGGCGTCATCCGCGTGCTGTTCGGACAATCATTTATGACCGCTCTCCTTGGAATACCTTGTGGCCGTGTTTTGCCATGAAAGTGAACGTCTCCACTAGAGGGGGAATATCGAGATCGGGAAAGCGCCGGCGCCGATAGAACCATTCGCCAACGCCCAGCAAGGCCATCAGTCCATAAACAAGCAGCCCGGTATAAAGGGCCCATGCGCCGGGTCCGGCAAGCGTTGGCAGCAACGCGCAAATCACTGTATTCGCGGCGAAAAACAACGTCCATGCCCAAGTCACTTCGCGCAGGTACTCCGCAATGCCGGGTATAAAATCCGGGTATTGCAAACGCACCAAGCGTTCGCATAGAGAAGGCGGCATCCATAACGTATGCCCGAATAGAACCGTCAGCCACAAATAGGCAAACGAGGGAACCAGCCAGATAAAATAGGCATGGGCGAAATACGCACCGACCAGCAACAAAGCGGCAAACAAGAAGCTGCCGACGCGTAAAGCCGGCATTTTCGCATGAAGCCCGCGCCATAGCGTCAACGCGGCAAACACCAGCAACTCCAGGTTGGCATAGCCTTGCGCGGCTAAATAAGAACTGAGGAAGGGATAAGCGATGATAATAAAGACGATGCCGACTGTCTTAACAAGATTACCCATATTTAACGGGTGCGATGGGTAGCGACGAATTCCGCCAATGAGCGCAGGGAGACAAAAATCCGATTGTTACGTTCGTCGCCGGAAGTGATTTTGATGCCGTATTGACGATCCAGCATAACGCCTATTTCCAGGGCGTCGATGGAATCCAAACCTAAGCCGCCGCTGAATAAAGCGGCATCAGGGGAAAGGTCCTCGGGCATGATGTCTTCAAGGCGTAAACCTTCGATGAGCATGGTTTTCAATTGGACGATCAAGTCATCTGACATGTTTAAATAACCTTATTAATAAAGCCTAGATTCTACACAAGATTCCGGCAATACTCAAAAAGCGCTTGAATTGGGCTACCGGGAAATGTCAGAATCGTTGCGAATTCAACCCCTTCATTCTCCCCATCCCAACAGGCCGATACATGCGTTTTCTTCTGGCTGTCAAAGTCATGCTTTTCACCCTCCTCGTCCCCGGCGCTGTGACCCTTTACTTTCCCTATTCGCTGCTTTCCCGCACAGGCGGCAACCTGCAAATAGCCGGTTTAGCCCTATCGATTCCCGCTGCCGCCTGCATCCTGATCGGAACGGCCATTTACCTCCGTTGCGCCTGGGACTTCGCGGTCAAGGGCTTAGGCACACCCGCCCCTATTGATCCGCCGAAAAAACTGGTCGTGACCGGATTGTATCGGCGCTTTCGCAACCCGATGTATCAAGGCATCCTGCTTATTCTTGTGGGCGAGAGCGTGTTGTTTCTTGATCGCGGTCTTTCACTGTACACCGTTTTAATCGCCGGCGTTTTCCATATCTTCGTGGTCTTTTACGAGGAGCCCGTTCTGCATCGCCGGTTTGGCGCGTCTTATAGCGATTACTGCCGAACCGTGCCGCGCTGGAATTTTACTTTCCGCGCGTTCACCCCGGATTCCGCCTAATTCCCGCTACACGCTTAGGCCGGACACGGTCCGAGCTTAAGCCAGGCAACTTAAGCCCCTACTTCGGAAATTCCAGTCAGCGCCCAACAGCAGAAAGGCGACGGATTTTTGGACTGTGTATAATTTGCCGATTCTTTAACCCCCTTTTGCCCCACCTTTGACGCCATGAAAGAAAAACTGAAAACATTCATCTTCTCCGAACTCATTTACCATGAAGATCCCGCTTCTTTCGGCGATGACGCCGACCTGTTGGAGGCGGGGCTCGACAGCTTGGGCATCATGCGCCTGATCATGTTCACCGAAAAAGCGTTCGGCGTGACGCTGCCGGATACGGAAATCGAACCGGATAATGTCCACAGTTTAAACGCACTCGAACAATGGATAAAAGCATCGGGCCAACAACAATGAAACAAACGTTGTTCAATCCCGCCGACTATTTCACCTTCGTGCTCGATCAGGAAATCCGCACTATCGGCCTGCCCGGCGGCTATTGCGGCTTTGCGCTGGAACTGGCCGAACCGCCTGATTTAACCTGCCTGCAACAGCGGCTGGATCTTTTGGTGGAACGTTTCCCCGTCGCGTCCGCCCGCATCGAGCGCCAAGGCAAGCGCTACGCTTGGCAGCCGACGGGACAGCAGATCGCGTTGGAACGCCATCAATGCCAACAGAATGACGATAGCAAAGAAGAAGCCCGGCGCATCCAATTGGACATCCTTAACCGCCAAAATGCCTTGCCGCTAACCCTGCATTGGATCGCCTGGGGAACGGGCGGGACTTTGCTGCTGGTTTGGATTCATCCGTTGCTGGATGCCCGCGGCGTAAACATCGTATTGGATTTTCTCGTTTCCGACCGCCCCGAAAGCTTTAAGGAATCGCCGTCTTTAATTGAAGCCAAGCTGGCGCAATGGAGTTTCTGGAAAAAATGCCGTCTGTTCATCAAGGCCAAGCGGCACAACAGGGAAGTCAACCGCCTGGATAGCTGTTTGCCGACACAACAGGAACAAGGCCCGCAAAGCTTGCAAGTCAAAGTGCGGCACTTTAGCGAGGACGAGTCCCGGCAAATCGCCAAACTCGCCCAGCAACACACCGGCTTGGCCGGGCGAACCCTATATTATCTCGGCTGCTTCATGCGGGCCGTGGAACAGGTGGGGCCGCCCGTCGCCAAGGCCGGTTATTGCATTCCTTACGCATTCAACTTGCGTCGCCAAAATGCCCCGACCCCCGTATTCGGCAACCACGTCGGCTGTCTGTTCGCCCGCGCCGCCCGTGATCAAGTGCGGGATCGGCAAGGTTTGTTCGAGCATTTGCTGGCGCAGCATAAGCAGGTGGTGCGGGAAGAGCTGGATATGGCCTATTTAACACTGATGCGGCTGGGCCAATGGCTGTCTCCGGCCCGCTACGCCAAAATATTGCGCAAACAACACAGCGGCGGCGAATTGAGTTCACTGTGGTTTTCCGACATCGGCGACCTGTCTTGGGCAAACAAAGGCTTTCTCGGCATCCCCGTTACCGGCATGTTCCATTTGTGCTGGATGACATTGCCGCCGGGTCTGGCTCTGCTGGCCGGACAATTAGATGGTCGGCTCACCTTATCCTACAACTACCTATCCCCGGCAGTGGACGAGGCTTGGCTGGACGCGGTGATCGCGCAAATGGACATTGAATTACTGGACAACGCCGAGGCCTGACCGATGCTGCTGCAACCTTTTCTGCAACAATGCCGACGTCGGCCCGAAGCCGTGGCCTTGGTGGAAAACGACCGTTACCTGTCCTACGGCGATTTACTGGCGCGCGCGCAATCCGTTGCCACCGGTTTGCAAGGACTGGGCGTTCAACCGGGCCGACCTGTCGCCGTTCATCTGGATCGGGGCATCGATGCGGTGATTGCCCTATTCGGCGTACTGCTGGCCGGTGCTTGCTACGTCCCGCTGGACTTAAAAAACCCAAAGCCAAGGCTAGCCTCTATTATCGACGACGCCAGGGTTCATGCGATAGTGGGCTTAGGCGCCGCTCCCGCTTGGCTGGCTGCAAACTTGTGGCTGGACATCGCTGCCTGTGCTGAGGACTCCTTAAAACCGGTCGAAACTTCAGCCGATACCTTGGCCGCCATACTTTACACCTCCGGCTCCACCGGCCAAGCGCGCGGCGTGGCTCTAAGCCATGGCGCGATAGCGTCTTTTGCGCGATGGGCCGCGGACTTGCTTGCATTGCAAAACAATGACCGCATCGCCGCTAGCGCACCGTTTTTTTTCGACCTGTCCACCTTCGATCTCTATGCCGTTTTGGGAGCGGGCGCCAGCCTGCATTTCATCCCCGCTTCGCTGAATCTGGCCCCGGCCCGTCTCAGCGCTTGGCTGCAACACCATGCCATCAACGGCTGGTACACCGTCCCTTCCCTACTGGCTTTTCTGGCTTATAAAGGCAATTTGGCGCAAACGCCTTTAGAGTCCTTGCGCTTTTTAATCTTCGCAGGCGAAGTATTTCCCGCTCCGGCCTTGATAAACCTGGCTACCTGCTTGCCCCGGACGGCGCTTTACAATTTTTTCGGTCCCACTGAAACCAATGTGTGTTGTTATTGGCCGGTGGAGCGCGAGCGCTTGAGCGCAGACGACAACATCCCTATCGGCTTACCTGCCGCGAATTACGAACTTCATACGCATGACGAAACCGGCGAACTGTGGGCGCGAGGCCCCGGCCTTGCCAGCGGCTATTGGAATCAAGGCCGATTGCAGCCTTTTTTAAACGAAGCCGGTTGGTATCCCACCGGCGACCGCGTGACTCTAGCCAATGGCGAATACCGTTTCCACGGCAGACTTGGGCGTATGCTCAAATGTTCAGGGTATCGGGTCGAACCGGCGGAAATCGAAGCCGTGGTCAATGCCATGACAGGCGTTATAGACTGTGCCGTAGTCGGTATCGACGACCCTGCCGCCGGACAGCGCCCGGCCTTGGCTTTAGTCTTGGAATCCCAAACGCCGCTCGCCGAAATCCGCAGCGCACTGATCCGGCAATTGCCGTCCTATATGCAACCTGTCCGCTGCATCGTGTTGGAACAACTGCCCCGCCTGCCCAACGGCAAGCTGGATTACCGCCAAGTGCGCGCCTTGCTGGAGACGCAACCATGAATCCCGAATTTGCCGATGTCCCGCCTTACGTCAAACCCAGCAACGAGACATTAATCCTCTCCCGTTTTCAAGCTGTCGCGGCTAAAGGTCTCTTGCGCCATGCGCTGCCCGAGCGCTTCGGCGGCTATGGCGATGACTTCGCCAATCTGTACCGGAGCCACCGCAGCTTAGGCGAAGCCTGCCGCGATCCCGGCTTGATGCTGATGGTGAATGCCCATGTGTGGGGAGCGCTATTCCCTATTTTGCTGTACGGGGACGAGCGGCAACGGCAACAGTTTTTGCCGCCGCTGCTGGCAGGGCAATGGCTGGGCGGACATGCTATCACCGAACCGTGTTGCGGTTCCGATGTGCAGGCCATGACCAGTTGCGCCGAACGAAATGACGAAGGCTTCGTCTTGAACGGCGAAAAACGCTACATCACCAATGTTCCCTTGGCGGATTGGCTGGTGGTTTATGTCAAACTTGAGGGGAAGATCAGCGCTTTCCTGGTTTCCCGCGATGATGCCGGTTGTAAATTCAGCCGCGCCGGGGCTTTGGACGCTTGCCAAGGCAGCGTCACCGGGAGCGTTATGTTGGAGGATTGTCGACTCGATGGCGCACGCCTGTTGGGCAAAGCCGGAGCGGGAACGCAGATGATCCAGAAAGCCTTGGAATACGAACGCGCCTTCGTGTTTGCAGGCATTGCCGGAATCATGGCATGGCAGTTATCCGAAGCCGTGCGCCATAGCCGGGAAAGGCGCTCCGGCGGCGTTCATTTAGGCCGTCATCAGGCAATTTCTCATCGTATCGCGGACATGAAACTGCGGCTGGATACCACCGACTTGTGGCTGAGAGAATGCGCCCGGCTTTGCGATGCCGGTCAACGGCTGACTTTAGCCTCGGCGCAAACCAAGCTCTACGCCGCCGAAGCGTTTTTGCAATCGAGCCTGGACGCCGTGCAGATCATGGGCGCGGCAGCCTTGGAACAAGACAGCGCGATGGCCGATTTAGTGCAAGACGCCTTGGCCGGACGGCTGTTTTCCGGCAGTTCGGAAGTGCAGAAAAACCTTATCGCCGCCCTGCTCGGCACCGGCGAAGCTTACCGGGGTAGCGGCTTACCCGGCAAACCGTGAAGCTTTTTCTACTAGCTTCGTAATTTGCTCGTTCCTAAATTAGTTTAAAAAACTATTCACCACGAAGGCACGAAGTTCACGAAGGAAAATAGTTATTTAAACTCAATGTATTGAAAACTTCGTGTTCTTCGTGCCTTCGTGGTGAATGCTTTTGCTTTTATTCTAAAACGAATACTTTCACAGTCTCTTCAGCTTGGGAACGCAGTCAGCGAAGCTACAGCTTCGCGATGATGAACAACTTAACCTTAAACGGGAAGCCTTAAATTGCGGTTTTTAAGATGAAATCTCTCTATTCCAAGGGTCATTGGCGACCCACGCTAATGGTCAAGACAGGCCTTCTGCTGATCGCAGCGTCGGTAACGGCCATAGCGATACGCCCCGACATCTGGCCCTGGGCTGCGGCTGTCATTGCCCTCGTCCATGTGCCGTTGACTGTTGCCGGACTTTGTCCGCGCTGTAGTCTATTGGGCTCAAACTGGACCGCCCTGCCCCAAACTTCGGTCGCAAGAGGCGAAATTGCGCTCACCTTCGACGACGGCCCCGACCCTGAAGTGACTCCCGCCGTTCTCGACCTGCTCGACCGCCACGGCGTGAAAGCGACTTTCTTCTGCATCGGCGAAAAAGCGCAACGCCACCCGGACTTGTGCAAGGAAATCGCAGAGCGGGGCCATGCTGTGGAAAATCACAGCATGAAGCATAGCCATGGCTTTGCCTTATTATTGCTCGGAGGCTATTTTTCGGAACTGACCGCCGCCCAACAACTATTGACCGCGATCACCGGCACCCGCCCTCGCTTTTTCCGCGCCCCGGCGGGCTTGCGCAATCCTTTATTGGACCCCGTGCTTAATCGCCTAGGTCTGCAACTGACCAGTTGGACCCGCCGGGGTTTTGATACCATCGAGAAAGATCCCCAAATGGTATTGGCAAAACTGTTGAACGGTCTGAAGGCCGGCGACATTCTATTGCTGCACGACGGCAATGCCGCCCGGACAGCGGCAGGCAGGCCGGTCATCCTTGAAGTACTGCCCTCCTTGCTGGATGCTGTTAGCGCCGCGAAGCTGCGGCCGGTGACCCTACGTGAGGCGCTTCCGATACCGGCTGGCGAAAATGCAAATTGAGTCCGAACGCTCGTCCTTATGGATGAAAAGTAAATCACTGGGGTAAATAGTCCGAACAGTCATGTAGATAGCGCAAGGCGTTGGTGAATGTCCGTTTACGACCCTTAGCTGCCATTGACTTGTGTAGGATGCCGATGCGGGGCTATCCTCGCTTTTAGTGAGAAGATAAATCTAGGGCTAATTAAGATCAAACGGTTTCGGTCGGGAAAGGGTTTTGTGCCAAAAATTTATTTGCCAAGTCAAAAATTCTAGACCGAACACTTCGCCCGTGAGCTTTATTTTTCACAATCTGACAAATATCGGCATGTGATTGATCATTTTCATATGCGGTGTCATAGACGGCGCAGCCTCGAATAGGACTCGAATCTTCCTCTGGAAGAAAGGTTATATTGCGAATATCGTCACAAACAAAACGAACAACACCAGGAAATGATCGCTGTGGCTTATCCGGGTTAAGTTTATTATAGTGCGCCACTCGATTACTCGCCACTTGAAAAATTTGCTCTTCAGATGTGTATTTCAATCGGTTTACAGACATGCCTTTGTTTGACGCATCATCAAATGCCGCAGGAGATAAAGTGTTTGTTTGTGTGTCGTAATGAGTTGGGCTCCAAATTTGACGATACAAAAACTCTTCATTACTAACAGGACCTGGCGAGTGTTCAGTCGCGACTTCAAGCTCCCACGCGAGCAATTTATCTACTTGAACCTCTTGAAGGAGTTTGCATATTTGCGGATCTCTATGATTTTGCGAGAAAAAATCAATACACATCATATGCAATTAGCATTTATGCAGCGAGCGTATCCTCGGCGGGGCTCAACAATGCCCCTAATGTATTAAAGAACCAATTAGGATTGATAGTCGTTACATCTATCGAATCGATGAACCTTTCTTTTTCCGATGATCGATCACGCAAAAACACTGAGAACGTGCGATCTGATTCAAATTGGATGTCGACATACATGAGAGTATCATTCCAATACAATCCAACTGTGCCATCGCTAGATAGCATCGCCTTTGGTAGTGGAAAAACCGCCGGAATCGAGGCAATAAAATCTGTAGCTAAATCAATATCGCTTGATGAAGGTGTTACACTGTCAGGTCCATCCCAACCCGGTTCTAGCTCAGAATAACCGTCTAGCTGGGCAAGAGCATCGTTAGTGATATTTGTGACAAATATTTTTTTGTCATGCTGTCTCATGATGTCAGCAACGGTCGATTCCATCACTGTAACATCATTGTAAAGACTTATTGAGGTTACAATCGGCCTATGTTTTTTTGGTTTCTCAGAATTAAAATTTGGTATGACAGTCGCTGTAGTCAAAGTTGCCAAAAGTGCGATGGTAGATAACGGTTCCATTCTTTCTCTCCTATATATTTGTCAAATGAATCATGTTGCGAACTTCATCGGTCAACAACTGTCTCAAAGTGTCTTTATTATGGTCATGTAGAGCATTTTGAACAGCTTTGATTGACTGTAAATAGGTTTTGGAGGCCAATCTTAATGGATTTTTTAACGTAAATTTATGAGCGGTAGTTATTTGAATTTTTAGATCATCTTGATCGGCTACTGTATTGACGTTTATGTTGTCCAAGCACACCCCCTCAAGATGATCTACAAGAGGGTCTAATTGTTGAATCACATGTCCATTGTGGCAATGCCACAAACCTTTTTGATCAAATACGTTTGGAGCCAGATAGGGGGAGTTCTCAAGAAAGATCTCACGTAAATTCAAATTCGCCTGATCATCCTTCCAGGTAAATATATCGATATATTGAAGAGCTATGATAC
Source organism: Methylobacter sp. (assembly GCA_026399025.1). Taxonomy (GTDB): domain Bacteria; phylum Pseudomonadota; class Gammaproteobacteria; order Methylococcales; family Methylomonadaceae; genus Methylobacter_A. The sequence continues at coordinate 40,952 of JAPLRU010000063.1, read as the reverse complement.
TTATCGGCTTTTCCTTCAATATCACAGGCAGCACTATCTTGAGATAGCGTATAACGGCATCAAGGGTCTGCGACCACCTGTCGTATTCGTTAATTACAACTACACAATTAGTTCGTGAAACATTAAGTTGGCAGGCAACATTACCAAATTTCCCTGTCCTCAGAAACATCATACCGCCAAGTTGGTCATCGACTTCCTGTTGATTCGGTAAAGTACTGTTAAGTTTTGGTCCTATGCTAATATTAACTACCCTCTGAGGGGTAGCTACTGGAAAATGAGACTTCAGTTCCGGGGCAAGTTTTTGGATATCAGTCAAAGCTTGATCCGTCAATTCGCCTTGCCATTCTAGTGCAAATACAACGCTCTGAATCGCGTGTGACTGGGTAATCGGTATTAAGTATTCTAGGCTCATAATTCAATTATAACAGTTGCTTAATAATTCTGCACAGCTTTAGGCTGTAGAACCAAAAATTTGGGGCGGTCGTTAGGTGATTCCCTATATTTAAATTGCCGAATCTCTTTAGAATCCACCCCGCACCTCATATTGTCAAATGATTTGATGCGAGTGTGAACTTTTTAAACCCACCAAAACTATTCACCGGAAGGTGTTGAAAATGTTTGTCCAGGGTTAAAACCGGTAGGGCATAGCGTTGGGCAATCACCGCGATTAATATGTCGGTCAGCGGCAAGGTTATGCCTTTGGCTCGCAATTGTTGGGCAAGCTGTCCAGCATCGAACCAATCATTATCTTCGGTTGGCAAATAATAAATCGAGTGAAACAATACGCGTAGCCGCCGGCTTTCCTTTTCCTGTTTTACGCCTTGCAGTAACTCAGCAATGACCACGCCGGTAATCGCGGCTTGGTTGGTTTCGATCAACTCGGCAACCAGATTGCCCAAAGCGCCGGTTTTCGATTTAAAAAAAATCAATCCAGGCGCAGGTGTCGATCAACACTCGCGTCATTGCGGCCGTTCCAGTTCGCGCAATTGCTGCCAGTTGTCATCTATTTCCACCGACCCCCGACAGTTAAGCAATTCCTGGCGTTGCTGATAGCGGATGTATTCTTCAATGGCCTTGGCAATACTTTCCTTGGCGGTTTTGGCTTTGGTGTACGCCAATAATTGCTCCAGTACGGCGTTGTCTAGGGAAATGGTAGCTTTCATTTGGGAATTCCTCACAGAGATTTGAGTTATTGATGATTTCGCTATAGCAAAAAGACATTGCGCTGGTTCCCAAGCTCCGGAAGTAGGCCGGAATAAGGCCATCCAAGCGCGTAGCGCGAGGTGGCGTTTCCGGCTTCCGAGGCTTCGAAATGCCGGAAACGCCCACCCTGGCTATCGCCGGGCGGGCTTATTCCGGCCTACGTCCCGTCTTGAACAGACTTGTGTGTAAAGACGAGAGCTGGAGCTTGGGAACCAGCGGACTTCAGGTTTTATGTATTTTCCATAAAAACAGAGTGTTGACTTGGTTCGGCTCCATTCACCGGCACTTGATAGCCATTTAATTTTTAGAATTAAGCTGACCACAGGCTGCTAACACATCATCGCCTTTAGCACTTCTTATTAAAGTCGGGATTTTAAAAGTATCTAAAACGTCTTTAAACTTTTCAATTTTAGCCGAATCCGGACTCTCATAATGCGAACCTGGGAATGAGTTAAAAGGAATTAAGTTTATATAAGCCCGTTTACCTGCCAATATCTCTCCCAATTTTTTAGCATCATCCGGAGAATCATTAAAATCTTTTATCAGAATATATTCATAAGTAATAAATTGCTTTTTATTTAAAGGTATCTTATCAATATATGCCAACACTTCATCTAGCGGATATTTTTTATTAATGGGAATAAGTTCATTCCTCTTTTCTTCAAAAGGAGAATGAAGCGATAACGCAAGATTTACTCCGGGAATTTCCCGGCTCCATCTTTTAAGTCCGGGAATATAACCCGCCGTTGAAATAGTAATTTTTTGAACACCAATTGAAGTTCCGTGTTGTGATAAAAATATTTCACAGGCTTTTTTGACAGCATCAAAATTATGTAAGGGTTCGCCTTGTCCCATAAAAACGATATTTAAAATCCGCTCTTCTCCAGGCCTATTTATTGCTAACCAACGCCAAGCCTGTAGAAACTGACCAACAATTTCACTGGTCGTTAAATTTCTTTTAAGCCCTTGTTTTCCGGTAAAACAAAATGAACAATTCATTGCACAGCCAACCTGCGATGAAAGACAAATTGAATATTTGTTATTAAATGGAATTAGGACGGTTTCAACTTTATGATGGTCTTTAAGCTTAAAAAGAAATTTTACCGTTCGATCATTTTTTGATTCATGAACCGTATCGATTTCGGGTAGAGAAAAGTCGAAGTTATTTTGAAAAAAGGCCAATGAACTTTTGGCGATTTTATCATGACACTGAGTATTTTCTTTTTTCTTATAATGCCAATTGAAAAGAACTGCCGCGGCGGAGCGATTTAAATTATTCCGATTTATAATTGCTTCTAAATCGGAATAAGTTAGGTCATAAAAGAGATGTTTCAGAAAATGTCTCCCAGTAATATCACTATCTTACCCATGCCCAATAGTTTGAAATAGTGGATTTGATATTGAGTTATAAATTTATCCGTTGTAACCGCTTTATTACGCTAACAATGCAGCAATAGCCGACTTGGCATTACACTGAGCTGTTGCTTCCGCTATCTGCAATTCATTCAATTTATGTTTGATCGCTTCAGTGCCGTTGAAATCAAACACTTGATAATCCTTTTTGGCAAAGGTAATAATTTGGCATTTCTTAAATGGCATATTTTCAAACGGCATTTTTGTGGAATTCGGATTTAACGGCGCAGTCGCTTCCAAACTGGGCGCATAAATCAAAAATTCACCTTTCATCGCAAGTACGGCACGGTATTGATTGGCGGTGGTCAAATATAAACAGCCGACTTCAACCTCTTTTTCTTTTAATCTCATTTTGTTAAATTCCTTGATTTATTTCATTTCAAATTAAATCCAATACATGTTTTTATATCGGTCCCTCGCCGGAGCGTGGAAACAATATAAATCGCCACATCCCCAGCGATTAGATAAGAGTTGTTGTTTAAAGCTCTTTGTAAATATCGCCTCTATTGCCCGCTTTAATTATAAAGACAACTAATTCATTTTGTTTTACTTGATAAATAAGTCGATATTGACCTATACGCAGGCGATATAAATTTCGTAGCATTGTATGATTTTTATATCAAGCTGGATATTGGAATAAGGATTTTGTTTCAGTAATTCCAGTTTTTTCTTTATGTCTTGCTGTTGTTTTACGGGACATTTTTCAAGAAATTTGGTTACGTTTTTATGTAAGAGCAGCCGATAGCTCATAGCTGATTTTTGACCGATTCCCAGTCATCGAATTCACTGTAATCGCCTTGTTGGATTTGTGTTATGCAGTGTTGAATGTGCTGCCGCTCGTCTTTTGAAAGTTCATCTTCTGCTAAAACAATAACGTCATTGACTCCCTCTTCCAGCGCAATTACTTTAATTAGCCATTGCGCTAAACGCAGTTTATCGCTGTGGCTTAGTTGGTTAATTAAGGGAATAAATTCTGCGTAAGATGTTGGCATTTTATACTCCAATCTGTTTGCGAATTTGGCTTGGCGCCATTCTTGCCTGTGCTTGCGGGGTTTCGAGCATATTCATCTCAATGTCCTTCTGAAATTGGATTCATAAATCGCAACATATTACTCGTGTTGTAGCTATTCAGTCCCCCTCTTTGAAAAAGAGGGGTTAGGGGAGATTTTTTAAATAAATCCCCCTCAATCCCCCTTTTTCAAAGGGGGAGGTGAATAATTACCTCGTGTTTAGCTTAAAGCAGCAACGCCTCCATCAGATGCGCTCCGGCTCTTGCCGGGTGAAGCTTGAGTTTTGCGTCGCGCACCAAGCGATGGAAGTTTTCCGAGCGCTCGGACATCGACGAGGCGGCCAGCATCAGTTCCAACTCTACCGGCGGCACTTGGCGCATGAAGCGTTGCACCAATGTTGCATCGACACCGTCGCCGCCGAATTCGCCCAACGCCAGCGAGCGCGAAAATCCGTAAAACTGCCGAATGCGGTTCTCGCAAAGCTGGGCATAACGAACGCGATAAGCAGGATCTTTAAGGGATTCGGACACCGCCAACGCGGTCATCGATGCGTTGTAAAAAGCATTCAGCACCCCGTGGGAATAGATAGGATCGACGAAGGAGGCGGCATCGCCTATGCAATAAAAATTTTCTCCGCACAACCGGGTGGAGTAATAGGAATAGTCCGGCCTTTCGCAGTAGGAATCTTCCGCGTACTCGGCGTTTGCCAGTAGCCGGTCGAGGTAGGGCGCGGACTTCAAGGTGTTTAAAAAATAGCGTTCGCGGCCTTCCTTGTCCATCGCGCGGGCGCGGTCGGTGTTAATGACCAGGCCCACGCTGGTCAATTTGCGCATTGCGATATGCCAAATCCAGCCGTCTTCAAAAGAGGTGACGAAAGTAACGGGGCGGACTTTGCCGACATCTTCCGCCGGATAACTACGTCCGTCGGCGGCGACAAAACGGGAGTTTTTAAAATACCCCCAAAGCGACAGGAAGCGCATCCGCGAGTCTATCAGCCGCTTGGCTTTAAACTGTCCGGCAAGAAGCGCCGCCGGCCCGCCGGCGTCAATCACGTAGCGGCAAACGATGCTGCCTGCATTCGCATCCTCCCCGCGTCGATCAGAGTAATTTACTTTGGGCAAGTCCAAACCTAACTCGACTGCTTGGGCGGCGACTTGCTGAAAAACCGTCACGCCCAGGCTTTCGGCGTGTTTGAGCAACAATCGGTCGAAAACATCCCTTTCCACATGCAAGGCGGGGCGGGTGAAACCGAATTCGGAGAACGCGATACGGCTGATTTTATCGTTCCAAACCGTGATGCCTCCGGCTTTGGCGACAAAGCCTTCTTGTTCGAGCAGCGGCGACACCCCGGTTTGGTCGGCGTATTTCCAAAAATGCGGGATCAGGCTTTCACCAACCTGAGGACGCGGGTGAGAGGCTTTTTCCAATAACACCACGTCCACGCCTTTTTTCGCCAGCAAGGCCGCGACGCTGGAACCGGCCGGGCCGCCGCCGATGACCAGGACGTCGCAACGGCTGGGAATCGCGGCATTAGTCGACAATGTTAACAACCTTGTCATTATTGAAATGCACGACGAAACGGTTAAAGATATTCGACCAATAAGTCCAGTCGTTGGCATACAGTGACGGAGTTACATGTTGAGGCGGGTAGCCAATGGCCGTTAAAACGGCTTTTTTGCTCATGTCTTTTTTGACTTTCCCGGTCAGAATGCCGTCCTGCTCGGCAGGCGTAAACGGTTGTAGATTAACCTTGTTTAATCCGACGATTTTTTTAAAGGCTGTTTGCATGTCGTCCTTGGTGAATTTGGGGACGTTTTCCAGGGTAAGAGCTTGGCCTGTTTCCATGAGTTTGAGTTCAGCCTTATCGGCGCTGATGGTCAGCAGGGTCAGCGCTGTGTTGACCGGAATCAACGTGCCTTTACGGTAATTGGTGGTGCGAAAATTATTATTTTCTTGAAACAGGCTGAATTGCGTATAGTAAATCCGTCCGGGCTGGATGCCCGCAACCAGTTCGTTGGGTTTTAATTGTTGACTGCACGCGCCCAATAAAACCGTTAGGCCAAGCAGGGTCAAAATCGTGGTTTTTCTAAGCATGGTCATCTTCCTTCTATAACAGGTCATTGAATATCTAAAGTTTTATCTCAGGAACGTGCATGAAATAACTTGAGCATTTGATTCTCCTCACGCCAACCCTCTCGGCAATTGCTCCTGCATTGCCCTACCTCCTGCATCCATGCAAGTCGTCCAGCAGGAGAGGGAGCCGGTTGCCGAAGTTATTTCATCCGCGTTCCTAAACATAGCGCCGCGAACGGTACATCAGGTAATACACGCCCGAAAACCCCAGAAACACCGCAGCCGATACGGCGGCAATTTCCCGGCTCAACGGAATCAGCGCAACCGAGGAAACCAACTCGGCCAGTATCAGCACGATCAAGGTTCTGACCACCAGCATCCTCGACATATGCGAACACGCATACACGCCCAAAGGCCCGCCCACCACCACAATCGGAATAGCGGCAAGCCAGTAGTCGCTAACCGGCGGGACAAACTGCCCGGCGTAAGCGATCATCGCAAACCCCGACCAGGAGGTCAGCACCATCATCACAATCACCGTCGGCGTTGCGGCTTTTTCGCAGATCCGAAACCACAGCACCAGCACCGAAAACACGATGATTTCCAGCCCGCTGCCCAACAGGCCGCTAACCAGTCCGCCCACCATGCCGAAAACCAGCAAGATGCCTTTTTCCAAGGTATCGAAGCGGGGCAGATGGTCATTGCGGTCGCGCTCAGGGTCTCGGTTGTGCCACCAAAGAGCCAACGCAAAGCTGCACTGAACCACGGTAAACAATATCCGCACCGCGCTGGAAGGCAGCCAAGTGGAAAGAAAAAAACCCACCGGCAACATGGGTACGGAGCCGAGCACGACCCAGGCCACCGCTCGCCATTCGACGCGGATGCGTAACAGCAAGATGGTCAAAAAACCGGACCCCATGCCTATGCTCTGGGTGGCGATGGAAAACAGCTTGGCGTGCGCGGGCGGAATGCCCAGCAGCTTGGTAAACACCGGGAAGGCCACGGCACCGCCTGCCTCGCTGGTTGCTCCGCCGATAAAAGAGCCGAAGGCCATGGTCAGGGTGATGCGCCAATGTCGGGCGATTGCCTCCAGCGGCGGCGAGTCCGGCAGAAAATACCACGCCAACCAAACCAGCGGCGGCAGCAAGAAGACAGCGATATGTCTAACAGACATCGTCGTCGATGCCGAGACGTTGCAGAAAAACAGCCGGCGAGGCATAGCTCATTTCCCCGGTGACCGCATCCACGGCCGCTTGAATGCTATGCCCTTTGACCAGCGCTTCATGGGTTTCGGCATCGCTTATCAGGTATTTTATTTTCATCCGGTATTCCCACTCCACCAATTCCGCCCTTACCCGAATGCGTTGATTGAATTTCGCCGGTCGGACAAAACGCATTTGCAAATCGACAATAGGCCAGACGTAGCCGGTGGCTTTCATCACCATGTAGTTGTAATCGATCTTGTCCAGCATCGCGCAACGGGCGATTTCGAAATATTTGCAATAATGCCCATGCCAAGCGATGCCGAGCATGTCGACATCATGGAAGGGCACGATCAACTCCACTTCGGCCCGGATCATGATCGGCTTGTCTCTCCTTCAGTTGAAGGGCTCCAGTACGGGTAAAAATTGAACCACTGCAACGGCGTGGCGCGGCAATGCGCTTCAAGCCGTTCGGCATAGCGTTGCGCCAGGGCTTCAAGCATCTGTAAGCGTTGCGGCTCGCTGCGCGGGATGCGGATGGATTCGGCGAACAGCTCCAGATCGATTTGAAAACGCCCATCCACGTTGAAACAAAACAGGGTATAGACCGGGCAACGCAGCAAGGATGCAAGCAGATAAGGGCCTTGAGGAAATTCGGCGTTGTTGCCGAGAAAGTCCGCCTGCACGGTGCGGCTGCCGTTAACCGGTATCCTGTCGCCGACCAACACCAGGAACTCGCCCCGTTCGATTTTATTCTGCAATTCGATGGCAATAGCGGGATTCAACTCGGTGACCTGAATCAGTTGGATGGTGGCGCTGCCCTTGCTGCCGCCGAGCAGGCGGTTAAATTTTTCGGCATGTTTGGTATGCACCAGGATATTGAGACGGATGTGGCCGCGCATACCGGCTATCGCCTGACAAAGTTCCAGGTTGCCGATATGTCCGCTGAGCAAGATGGCTCCGCGCTTTTGCTCCAGCAAGTCGAGCAGCAGTTTCCGCTTAGGGAAATCAACTTGATCCGGCGTTATGCTTCCGGTCCAGACGATGATTTTATCCAGCAAGGTTTCGCCGAAGCTGAGGAAATGCCGGTAACTTTCCGACCATCCGCCCGACAAACCTAATTCGGGATAACGCCGACCCAAGCGGCGCAAATAGTCCAACGACGCATTACGGGCGATGCGTCCGCCGAGAAAGTAATAAGTCACGACCGGACGCAACAACAGCCGGAACGCCCAACGTCCGAAAATCCGGTAAACCCAGGTCAAAATGCGTATGCCTAAAACGGCGCTGGTTTCCTGCAAACTGGCCCAATGGCGGTCTGTGTCTACGGACTTCATTGAAAATGCCGGGCCAGCAGTTTGGGCAACCGGGGCAACATGCCGAAAAACAAGCGGGCATGAGTCAGGCTGATGCGCAGGTTATCCTCCCATGCCCGAAAATGTGACACGCCGTCTTGCGGATAAGTAACATGGGTCGGAATCGACACGACAGGAACGCCCTGCCAGTCAAGACGCACCAGGATTTCCGTATCGAAGGCCATACGGTTTTCCAATGCGGCGGTTTGGATCAGTTTCGCGCAGCTCTCGACCGGATAGATTCGGTAGCCGCACATGGAATCGGGGATGCGTAAGGACAAGGTGTTGATATGCACCCAGATATGAGTCAGGTAGCGGGCATAATAGCGGAGCTTGGGAATGGAGTCGTCGAATATCGCCAGCCCGATAACGACCGCTTCCGGGACTGAACGGGCGGCGGCCAGGAACTTTTGCAGATCGTGCAGATCATGCTGACCGTCGGCATCGATTTGCAGGGCGTGGGAAAAACCCTGTTGTTGGGCCAGCAATATACCGGCCTTTACCGCCGCGCCTTTGCCCTGATTGGATTCTAAACGGATAGTCTGTGCCCAGGGATATTGCTTGGACAAGCCGCGGATTAATTCGGCACAGGATTCCTGACTGCCATCGTCCACTAAAATACAGGGCAACCGATAAGAGCTCAATTGTTGCAAAATTTTCGGCAGCGGCCCTTCGTGATTGTAGACCGGGATGAGTATGCAGGGATTAAAAGGAGTCGTCATGGAAATAGATTCTACCTGAGCTGTATTCGGTGGTTTCCGAACGGTAACAAAAGTTTAATTTGCAGCCGGTCCGCTGATAATCCAAAGTCAGCTCCAAACGTTGCCCCGGCAATAATAATTCTTTGAATTTGACGACTTCCATGTGGCTGAAGATGCGATTCAGCGCTAAGTATTGCCGGGCGTAATGCACCGCCCATTGGATTTGCGTTACGCCCGGCACGATAGCGACTTCATCGAAGTGGCCGCTAAAATAAGCCAAGCCTTCGGGGATTCGCAAAGCCAAAACAATACCCTCCGCCTCCGGCTTTTCTCCGAGTATGTCAGGAAATAAAATAGGCGAACGCATCAATAGCCGGCCTTGACTTTACGACGGACAGCCATCTCAGCGGCCATCAACAGCCCCATCAACAGGTAAAATATGCCGCCGTTGTATAAGCTCCACAACCACGGGTCGCCATGCAAAATCGTGAGCAAAGAGATTGCGGCATTAACCAGGAAGAACCCGCTCCACACCTGAGTGACTTTGCGGGTATAGGCTACGCCCTTGGGCGGCAGGTCGGGGTCTTCAAGCCTTGCCAAGCGCTCCACGACGGGAGGCGGATAGACCAGACTGGAAGCAAAAACAGCGAAAAACGCGAGACTGACGAAGACCGGATAAGCCAGCAGCCAGCGAGTCTCGTTGACCAGCGCGATGACCAGCAGGAACAGTGCGCAGGCCGCAAACACCAGTCCCCCGGCCCGGCCCATCGGTTGACGTGGGCGGCGCTTAAAAAAACGAAGCAGAGCCAGCCCCGCCAACGGCAAGACCACATAACGGGGCTGAACGGAGTCCAGGGAAAACCAAACCAGGAAAGGGTAAGCGAGCGTCGTCAGCCAGATAATGCCGTTAAGCATAAAGGCGCTAAGCGGCTTCGTTAATGCGATAAATGACGTCCACCACGTCCTGTATGGTGCGGGTGTTTTTGAAATCTTCGGGGTTGATGCGTTTGCCGATAATATTCCGCAACCTGACCATCAAATCCACGGCGTCTATGCTGTCGATATCCAAATCCTCGCTCAAGCGGGCATTTAAATCAATGTCCTCGGGCGCTAATTCAAACATTTCCGACATCAGTTGCCTTAGGGTGGCATGTATTTGTTCAGGGGTTTTCATAAGATTTTTTGTTGTTGCGAGACAAAATCCGCCAAGTTTTTAACCGATGCGAAATAATTCAACAGCTCGGTGGAGTCGGTATCGATGTGGATGTGGTATTTTTTTTTCAAGGCCAGTCCGAGTTCCAGCGCGTCAATGGAATCGAGACCTAAGCCGCCGCCAAACAAGGGCGCTTCCGAATCGATGTCCGGCGGGCTTATCCCGTCCAGCTCCAGAGTGTTGATAATTAACTGCTTTAATTCGGCTTCAAGGTTTTCCATAATGCGCCTGCTGCTCAATGAAATACGTCTCCAAGTGCCGGGTTAGTTTTCGGGCGGCGAGGGAGCGGTCAGCATTTCCATCAATGGCATCTACTTCAATATCGTCCCCTACATGCAGGCTTAAAGTAAATTTCTTGTGGGGTATTTGATACCATTTCTCGCGCTTAGTCAATGTGGTCGGGGCGCAGCCGATATGCACCGGCAGAATCTTGACCTTGGCCTGCAAGGCAATGGCGGCGGCCCCGCGCAGGAATTTGACCGGTTTGCCGGGCGTGGTTCGGGTGCCTTCGGGAAAGACGATCAGCGAGCAGCCTTGGTGCAATTCCGTCGTACACTGTTCCAGCAAAAGTTCAGGCTCCACTGCGTAAATATAGCTCAGCGCATGGATAGGAATGCGCATAAACGGGTTGGCCGCCAAAGCAGGCTTGACGATGCAGGTTGCGTTGCGGACTTGCGAAATAAGGAACACGACGTCCAACAAGCAAGGATGATTGGCGACGATCAGCCTGCCCGGAGCATTGAGCCGCTCGCCGCCATGCACTTCGTAGCTCAAAATACCGATGACGCGCATGAACTCCATATAAAGATGAAAAATCCTGTTCATCAAGGCTCTGGATCTTAGTTTCTTTTGCAGACCCACACCGATGAATTTTTCAAACAACGGAAACAGCATTCCCCAGAACAGCACGCCCACGAAACCGAACAGAAAAAAGCTAAGACCGGTACCGAACAGCCGCCAAAGGTAATTAATCCGCTCAAGCATCGCTAAGCTCCCACTGCCAAATCGACCGATCCGAACGGCAGCTTGAACGGCGTTGATTCGTCAAAATGGCCCGGATCAGGCTGTTATCGCAGTCTTGGCTTGCAAGCGGCGTCGTGCCCGGCCTGCGTGTCAGCCGCAACTGACAGCCGGAGCCGCCGGCCCCGGTCAAAACCATAGCCAACGCCCAAGTCGTTTCGGATGCGCTCAAATAGGGCCGATAAGCTTCCGGCAAAGGCTGTTCATACCAGACGACTAATACTTGAGGGGTTTCCAGCAACATCCCGGCGGCCTCTAAAAATGCGCTAAACATTCCCTCGGTGCCGCCCGCCAAGGCCACATAAGGCAGGAAGCTTGCGCTGTGGAAGCTGGATAGACCGGCAATCGCGTTATGCACGCACAGACTGAAACGGCTGGGAGAGACATCCTCGCGCGCCGCCATGCCCTGCAACATCTCAAAATAATAGTGGCTTTCGCCGTGGCTGGAAACAAACACCGAAGGCATATCCCCGCTTTTTTCCCGGCAATGATGAGCCACCGCACAGGCCGCCCTGGCTAAGGGCGATAAGCGGCGGCTTTGCATCATCGGCAAGAAGCCCACATCGGCATATCCTCCGTTATAAGGCAAAACCTCTCCGTCGGGCCAATGTGTCCCGCCGGAAGATTGTTCGGATTGCCACAGGCACCAGTGTTGAAGGGTGAAGCTAAGACGGCTTTCCTTAGCGCCGGATTCGGCAGAGTCGGTGTGAGCCGATCCCGTAACCTTCGCCATTTCAGCTTGTCCAGCGGCTAAAAATCAGCGAGGTGTTGATGCCGCCGAACGCAAAATTATTGCTCATGACATATTGCGCATCGATAGTGCGGCCATCACCGATGATGTAATCGAGTTCGGCGCAACGGGGGTCGGGATGCTCAAGATTAAGCGTCGGGTGGAACCAAGCCTCATTCATCATGCGGATTGCAACCATGGCTTCCAAAGCTCCGCAAGCGCCCAAGGTGTGGCCGGTATAGCTTTTAAGGCTGCTGATGGGAATGTCGGAACCGAATACCGACTGCGTGGCATGGCTTTCGGCGATGTCGCCCAGCTCGGTGGCGGTGCCGTGAGCGCTGACATAAGCGATTTGGCCGGGTTCGAGCGCCGCATCCAATAAAGCCTGGCGCATGACCACCTGCATCGTTTCCGCGTGAGGCTGGGTGATGTGGGAGCCGTCGACATTGGTGGCAAAACCCATTACCTCGGCATAAATATGAGCGCCACGGTCCAGGGCATGGTCCAACGCTTCCAACACCAAGGTGCAAGCGCCCTCACCGATCACCAAGCCGTCGCGGTCGCGGTCGAAGGGTCTGGGCGTGAGTTGGGGCTCGCCGTTACGGGTGCTGGTGGCGTACAAAGCATCGAAAGTCGCCGCCTCGGTCGGGCAAAGCTCTTCCGCCCCGCCCGCCAACATCACATCCTGCAAGCCGAACTTGATAGCCTCGTAAGCGAAGCCTATGCCTTGGCTGCCGGAAGTGCACGCGCTGACGGAGGGAATGACACGCCCGCGCACCTGGAAAAACAGGGCGACGTTCACCGCGCTGGTGTGCCCCATCATTTTAAGATAGGTTGTCGCATTGAGATTGCCGACATCGTGATTGATCAGCATTCTGCCGAAATCGGCGATGGCCGGAGTCGATCCCACCGAAGACCCGTAGGCGACGCCGACACGCCCGCCGCTGACGACAGGATCATCAAGCAGACCGGCGTCGCTAAGAGCCAGCTCCGTGGCGCGGGTGGCCAGCAGGGAAACCCGTCCCATACTGCGGATTCTTTTGCGGGTGTAATGGGCGGGCAGGTTGAAATTTTCCACCGGCGCGCCCAAACGGGTCAGCAGGCCGTTGTACCGCGCCCATTCCGGCAAATAGCGGATGCCGGAACGGTAGGCCTGAAGCTTGGCGCGTATCTCGTCCCAATCGTTGCCGATCGGGGAAAACCCGGCCATACCGGTCACCACCACGCGCCGGCTCAACACATGCCCCCATTGATGGAAATGACTTGGCGGGTGATATAACCGGCGTCATCCGACATCAGGAAAGCCACCAGCGCGGCGACCTCTTCCGGACTGCCCAAACGCCTTGCGGGAATGGCCGCGACCACGTCATCCAAGGGCAAATCCTTCAGCATATCGGTTTCGATCAAACCGGGAGCCACGCAATTGACCGTGATTTTGCGTTTCGCCAATTCCACCGCCAGCGCTTTGGTGGCGCCGATGATGCCCGCTTTGGCGGCGCTGTAATTGACTTGGCCCCGGTTGCCGACAAGTCCGGAAACCGACGCCAGTGTGACGATGCGCCCCGGTTTACGCCGCTGAATCATCGGCATAACAAGGGGATTTAGCACGTTATAAAAGCCGTCCAAATTACTGTGCAGGACCAAGTCCCAATCTTCCCCGCTCATCGCGGGAAAGGCGTTATCCCGCGTAAGGCCTGCGTTGCAAACCACGCCGTAATAAGCGCCGTGGGCCTCCATATCCGCTTCAAGGCTGTTTTGGGCCGCGCTACGGTCGGCCAGATCAAAACTGAGCACACGGGACTGTCTGCCCATTTGCACGATACTGTCTTGCACTTGCGCAGCTTCGTCCAGGCGGCTGCGACAATGCACGACGATGTCGTATCCGTCCCGCGCCAAGCGCAAGGCAATAGCCTTGCCGATGCCACGGCTGGCCCCCGTGACCAGAATGGTGTTTTGGCTCATAGTCCTTTTCCGGCGAGAAATTTTTTTGAATTTTGCGGCAACAGAACGTTAAGTTGCGAGCTCGCATTAATGTTGTCGCCTTCGATCACACAAGCGAATACCGACATTTCATTAGCCGCCTCAATGATCTTTTCCGCCCGCACCCTGAGTTGAGCGCCGCAAGGAAAACTGCCGACCGAACAGTGATAGTGACGGCTGCCCAGTAAAAAACCCAAGACAATCTCCTCGCCGCGGCATTTTTTGTGATAGCCGGAAAATGCGGCTATGGCTTGCGCCATGTATTCCAAGCCGACCCACGCGGGAACGGTATGTTCGGGACTTGAAAACAAGCCGTCGTCGCGCACCTTAAGTTCGACGACGATATGCTCTTCACCTATCTCCACCACCCGGTCGAGCAGGATCATGTCGAGTGACTGGGGAAGTAGCGTTTCAATGGGATAGGGAAGAACTGCGGGTTTGTCAGGAGTAGCCAACGAGCAAGGACACATTGTTGCCGCCGAAAGCGAAAGAGTTACTAAGACAATATTGTAGTGGATTAGAACCCCGGCTTTCAAGCGCGGCAAAGCCAAGCCGCGCCATTTCAGGGTCCGCCACGCCATCCCAAAGATGCGGAGGCAAACGATTTTCCCGGTTTAAGCCGGACAACAACAACCAGCACAAACCGGCTTCGATGGCTCCGGCTGCGCCTAAGCAATGGCCGGTAGCGGGCTTGCTTGAGCCGCAAAACGTCTTGTTGCCGAACAATTGCCCGACGGCCTTGCTTTCCATTGCGTCGTTTTGCCTGGTCGCGGTACCGTGAAGATTAATGTAATCCACTTGCCCCGGCGCCAGATCGGCATCGCGAAGGGCGGCTTGCATCGCCGCATAAGCGCAAGCCCCGTCGGGACGCGGCGCGGAAATATGGTAAGCATCGGAACCGGCGCCAACACCCAGCAACGCAATGGGCGCGGGTTCCCGGCTCATCAGGAACAAAGCCGCGCCCTCCCCGATGACAGTGCCGTCGCGGTTTTTACTGAACGGATTGCAACGGCTATGGCTGAGCGCGCCCAAGGCGGCGAAACCTTCCAAAGTGGTGCGACACAGGGCATCCCCGCCGCCAACGAGCACCGCATCGCAAACATCCAGCCGTAATAGACGACGAGCCGAAGCCAAGGCGTTGGCGCTGGAGGAACAACTCGTCGAAACCGTGTAGGCAGGGCCTTCGATGTCCAGATAACACGCCAGGAACTCCGCTGCTCCGCCCAAGACCTGCTGCTTGTAGTGATAAGAAGATGGCAATTGTCCGGTGCTTTGCAACACGCTAACGGCTTGCTCGCCCTCGGCGATGCCGGAAGTGCTGGTACCGACAACCACGCCGATGCGGTGCGCGCCGTAACGATCGATCATGTCCCTGACGGAAGCTTCGATTTGGCCTAAGGCCGCCAGCAGGATGCGGTTATTGCGGCAATCATAACGATTGAAGTTTTGCGGCAGAGGCGGCGGTTCGGTTTGCAAACTCAGCGCCGGAATGTTCGAATTCAGCCACGACACCGGAGCCGCCTGGGGACAGCGGCCTGAAAGCCATGCAGACAATACCTCAGTCTTAGCGCTACCCAGTGCGCAGACTATCCCTAACTCATTCAGATACACAGCTAACCTCCCGTGCGGGAACTGCATTCACAAAGGCGGACAGCTATCGGCGATGGCATCGATCTTCTTGCTGCAACGTTGAGTCATCGGATTGGTCTCATCCCAGACAAAGCCGGCGAGAATCGAGCAGATCATCGATTTAATCTGCGTCAACTGCCGTTCTTCAAAAATAATGCGTTGAAAGCGTCCGTCGTACCAAGCATCCACGTAAGCGCGGAATACATTGATGCCGTTGCGCAAAGTTTGCTCATAGTCGGTTTGCCAGTCCACCGAAAGCCCGCGCAAATGCCTGTCCACCAAAGGAACGGCTAACGATGCCGACTTTAAGGCAATGGTGACGCCGGAGGAAAACACCGGATCGAGAAACTCGCCGGCATTGCCCAGCAACACGAAACCCTCGCCATATAAGTTTTTGACATCGGCGGAATAGCCGCCAATCCGGTTGACCGGAGTGTCGAAACGGCTTTCTTTCAGTAACTCGGCCAGCCGAGGTTCTTCCATGGCCAGTTTCTGCAAGATCTCCAGCGGACTGCCGCTTCGAGTCGCGATGAAATCCATCGGCATCACTACGCCCAACGAGCTTCTGCCATTGCTGAAAGGAATCAGCCAATACCAGACTTCATGGAATTCAGGGTGGATAGCGATCAGGATTTTGTTGCGGTCATAATCCGGGACGGTAATCCGGTCTTCGATATGGGTGAACAACGCTTGGCGCGGCGGCAACGAAGAAGGCGTTTCAAGTTCAAGCAGGCGGGGCAACACCCGACCAAAACCGCTGGCATCCATGACCCACCCGGCGGTCCAATCGCGCTGCAAGCCGTTGTCGTCAATCGTAGTTAGACTCGCCTGACCGGGAGTATTGAAATCCGCCGCCACGATGCTGTGCCGGTAGTGGATGATGGCGCCGCAGTCTTCGGCAGCCCTAGCTAATGTTTGGTCGAATCCGGCGCGAGGAACTTGATAGGTAGTGCCCCAGCCGGGAGTAAATTTCTCTGAAAAATCGAACTCGGTCAGTTTGCCCGCATGAGAAAAAGCCGCGCCGTTTTTTAGCTGGAAATTTTCCGCCGCCACTTGCTCCACTAGATCGGCCTCTTCCAAGAACGCCATGCATTGGGGAAGTAGACTTTCGCCTATCGAAAAACGCGGGAACAGTTCCTTTTCCAGGATCACGACACGGTAGCCCCGTTTTTTAAGCATCCGCGCCGCCACGCTTCCAGCGGGCCCGGCCCCGATAATCAATACATCCGCATCCATTTTCGATTCTCTTGCTTGCTATTAAAATATGATGTTACTTATTATCCATGAAAGGTTGTATTTTAAAAACGGCAAAGAGCAATCAATGGATGTTGTTAGGACTTGCCGGAAGAATTTAGCTTAGACTGTTTTATAATACAATGATGCAAAGCCCAGCCGGCCGTTTCACTCACTTTAGGAAATCACTATGACAGCCATTCAAATAGACCATTTGACCGTCGCGGAAAAAATACAAGTCATGGAATCTCTTTGGGACAGCTTATGTGCTCATGCGGATAACATCGACTCTCCGGCTTGGCATGCCGAGGTGTTACAGCAAAGAGAAGAAATGCTTGATAATGGAACCGATGCCTTTATCGATTGGAATGATGCCAAAAAGGACATGCGTAACCGGCTTTCATGAAGATCCAAATACAACGTTCCGCGCAACAGGATTTAATCAATGGCTACCGATTTTATGAGCAACAGGCCAACGGCTTGGGGAGCTATTTTTTAGACACGCTTTTTTCGGACATTGATTCATTGATGATTAACGCGGGAATTCATCAGGTTTATTTCGAGAAGTATCACCGGTTATTATCCAAACGCTTTCCGTTTGCCGTTTATTATCGTGTTGAAAATCAAACCGCACGCGTTTACGCCATTCTTGATTGCCGAAGACATCCGGCATGGACAAGAAAAAAACTCGGCAAAAAATAGCAATCACTAAAATAATATTCTCCACTGAATGCCTTTAACCAACGAAACCCCCTTCGCGCTCCATGAAGGCAGACTGATAACACGCGGAAACTTATGGTCTGACGTAAAAGAAATGGCAAAACGCTTGCCCGACCGCCCCTATCTATTCAACTTGTGCGAAAACCGTTACTTGTTTTGCCTGGTTTTATTGGCCGCCGCCAGCCGCGGGCAAATTTGCCTGCTGCCACCCTCCAGCCAAATGACAGTGCTTAGAGAAATCGCCCACGACTACCCCGGAGCTTACGTCGCTAGCGAACGCATCTCCAACCTGCCCGACTTGGCGTGGTTCCCGGTGGCCGCACCCAGGTCCGGCGATTCCGCCTTGGAACCCCGTTTCGACTGGAATCGCACCGCTGTCATCGCCTTCACTTCGGGCAGCACCGGCCGGCCCAAACCTTGCCCGCACAATCTGGCGACGTTCAGAATCTCGGCCAACATGGCCGTAAACAGTCTGGGGCTTGGTCAGCAACAACTGCTGATGGTCTCCACTACGCCGCCGCAACACATGTACGGCCTGGAAACCTCGGTATTTTGGCCCTTATTTTCCAGTCTCATCTTGTATGACGGCCACCCTTTCTTTCCCGAAGACATTCGCCGCGCCACCGAGGCCTCTCCTTGGCCCGCCGTACTGGCGACCACGCCCACCCATTTGCGCACCCTGAGTAAATCTCACGGCTCCTGGGCCAAACTGGTCGGCGTACTATCGGCTACCGATGTTTTATCCGATAAACTTGCCCGCGAAACGAACTCTGTTTTAGGCCTATCCCCTCGTGAAATTTACGGCAGCACCGAAACACTTTCGTTTGCCTGCAGGGAGATCTTACGCGAAAGCTTGTGGGAACCTTACGCGAGCATCCGCATGATTCAGGAAGAAACCGGACTCACTTATTTGCAATCGCCCCATTTGCAAACGCCAATCCAACTGCAAGACCTGTTCAAGATCGAAGCGGACCGACGCTTTGCCGTGTTGGGGCGGCACCTCGACATAGTTAAGATCGGAGGCAAGCGCGCTTCCTTGGCTGAGCTGAACCGGAGACTACAGGATATAGAAGGCGTGTTGGATGGATTTTGCTTTCTCCAGCAGAACGGGCCGAATGAAGGCCGCCTAGCGGCCGTAACCGTCAGCGAACTTGACAAACAAGGCATCTGGGAAGGATTGCAGCCTTATGTCGACACGGTTTTCCTGCCCCGTAAAATTTACTTCGTCGCCGCGATTCCGCGCAACAAGGCGGGCAAGTTGCCTAAAGCCGAACTGGAAAAACTTTTAGCCGGTTTAGTTTAGCGACAGGATTCACGAACTTGGTACTCCTAGGAAAACCTGCTAACCTTCGTTTCACTTAAACCCCGTACAGGCTACTCCGGAAGCGTAAGTATTCACCTCCCCCTTTGAAAAAGGGGGATCGAGGGGGATTTATTTAAAAAATCTCCCCTAACCCCTCTTTTTCAAAGAGGGGGACTGAATAATTACCCGGAAGCCATCCTCAGAGCAGGGACTCCATGCGTGGCATTCACAGCGAATCCGAACAAGAAACTTACGATGTTATCGTCATCGGCGCGGGCATCGGCGGCCTGAGCACCGCCGCTTTGCTGGCGAAGGCGGGAAAATCGGTACTGCTGGTAGAGAGACACGACCGTCCCGGCGGTTACGCCCACGGTTTCAAGCGGCGCGGCTTTCATTTCGACTCGGGCGTCCATTTGGTCAGCGGCTGCGGTTCCGAAGGTTACCGCAACGGTAGCGTCATTCACAAGATTTGCCGGGCGCTGGGGATAGACCCGCAAGCCATCTTCATCCCCATCCCGGCTTACGCACGGGCGGTTTTCCCGGAATTCGAAATACCTTTACACTCCGGTGAAGACGCTTTCATTACCGGTCTCAGCGAGCGCTTTCCCGAAGAAAAAGATCGTCTTCTCGCTCTGCTTCGACTTTGCCGGGTCTTGGCGGAAGAAGCCATGGTGGCGGAAGAGATATTGGCTCAAGGCAGATCCGCGCCGATTTCGCCGGCGCTCGCGTTGGCCAATTTGTTCCATTACCGCCGCACTACCCTGGCCGAGGCGCTGGATGAATTCTTGGTCGATGCGCGCCTAAAGAGCGCCTGCGCTGCGCTTTGGCCTTACTTGGGGCTGCCGCCGTCGAAGCTGTCCTTTCTGTATTGGGCCGCCATGATAGCGGGCTATACCTACGAGGGCGGTTATTATTGCCAAGGCAGTTTCCAAACTTATGCCAATCTGCTTGCGGCGGCCGTGCAAGAACACGGCGGCGAGGTGCTGTTGAATGCCAGTGTGCGGCGCATTTGCGTGGAACAGGGTAAAGTCTGCGGCATCATCTTGGAAAACGGCCAAGTGATCCGGGCCGAAACCGTGGTTTCCAATATCGACGCCCGCCAGACCGCCGACTTGTTAATCGGGCGGGAACACTTGCCGGCAGGGCATTGCGAAGGTTTAGAGAAACTGACGTCCTCTCTGTCGGTTTTCGTCAGCTACGTGGCGACCGACCTCCAACTCGCCGAACAAGCCCATAGCCATGAGTCTTTTTTCTTTGATTCCTTCGATCATGAAGCCGGCTACGCGCTCACTTGCGCGGGCCGCTCCAATTGGTTTTCCGCCACTCTTCCTTCTTTGGCCGATCCGTCCTTAGCCCCCGAAGGCCAACATATCCTGCTGCTGACCACATTATGCCCCTTCCAAATCGGCCTCTCCTGGCGCCAAGCCAAGCAAGGATTCCAACAGCGCCTTTTGGAAAATGCCGAACGCCATTTCCCCGGCCTCAATGACCATCTGTTATGGGTGGAATCGGGATCGCCTAGAACCTTGGAACGTTTTACCCTCAACCATCAAGGCGCGGCCTACGGCTATGCCCCCAGCCCCGACCAAATCGGCCCGAACCGTCCCGGCGTACGCGGTGTTTTGCCCGGACTTTATCACACCGGGCATTGGACCCGGCCGGGCGGCGGCGTGGCAGGCGTCAGCGTCTCCGCCCTACTCGCCGGTCAAGCCGTGCTCAATATAGCCAAGCAGGAAGATTTCTGGAAATGCTTAGGGCTCAAGCTTTAAGCCGGCTTTTTGCATACTGTTACGCGCGGCTCCGCTGAACAAGATCATTTATTGTGCATTATGCTGCGTACAGGCAACGGCTCATCGCTATAGAGTCCGCAGCTAATATAGAGACATTTGCTCCTTCTCCCTCAGGGCATAACTATCTACACAACTTTTTGCATTATAAATACAATGAGTTATAAGTCGACATAGCTCCCTCTCCTGCTGGAGAGGGTTGGGGTGAGGAGAATAAATAGCATTTTCCTTATTTTAGATTCCCCTCACCCAACCCTCTCCCGCTGGAGAGGGCTTTACGTCGCTTTATCAACTGAGGTATCTATACGATGAATCTACAACGGATTGGCGCGGCAAGGAGCGTCCGAGCGCAACCGAAAAATTCGCCGCAAATATTTTTATCGCGAAAATCATTGTCCTATTAATAACAAAACCTAAAAAGATGCGTGTTGCGTTTACAACAATAGCACTCTTGAGCAAAAACAAATCTATATAAGTTAATAACTTAAAACTGTCTACCGGCATTGGCATGACCTGTGCATTTGCTTTAACTAAACTCAACTTGACGAGGTGTAAGACGATGCAACTACCAGTATTAAACGATGCCCCTGCGGCTAAAAGCGGCTGTGAAGCCAGCTCATGCGGTTCAACCGATAATCAAATGGATTCATTGCCTGATTCGATCCGGGAAAAGGTACAGAACCATCCCTGCTATTCGGAAGACGCCCATCATTACTTTGCCCGAATGCATGTTGCGGTTGCCCCGGCTTGTAATATCCAGTGCCATTACTGTAATCGCAAATACGATTGCAGTAATGAATCGCGGCCCGGCGTGGTTTCTGAAGTGCTGACGCCGGATCAAGCGGTTAAAAAAACCATGGCGGTGGCGGCCACTATTCCGCAAATGACCGTTCTGGGTATTGCCGGCCCCGGCGACCCGTTAGCCAATCCCGAACGTACCTTCGAAACCTTCCGGCGTTTAAGCGAAGAAGCGCCAGACATCAAACTATGCGTATCAACCAACGGTCTGGCGTTGCCCGATTCGGTAGAAGAATTGTCCAAGCACAATATCGATCATGTCACGATCACCATTAATTGCGTCGATCCTGAAATCGGCGCCAAGATTTATCCATGGATTTTCTGGAACAATAAACGCATTACCGGCGTAAAAGCCGCGAAAATCCTGATTCAGCAACAGCAAAAAGGCTTGGAAATGCTGATTGCCAAAGGCATTTTGGTAAAGGTCAATTCGGTCATGATTCCCGGTGTAAACGATGAGCATTTGGCCGAAGTCAGTCGAGTGGTTAAATCCAAAGGCGCGTTTTTGCATAACGTAATGCCGTTGATTTCCGAACCTGAGCACGGCACTTTCTACGGTGTAATGGGACAACGCGGCCCGACCCCCGATGAGTTGCAAGACCTGCAAGACAGCTGTTCCGGCGATATGAACATGATGCGCCATTGCCGCCAATGCCGCGCCGATGCGGTCGGTTTGTTGGGTGAAGATAGAGGCGACGAATTTACGCTGGATAAGATCGAGGAAATGGAAATCGACTATCAAGCGGCGATGGAAAAACGCAAGGTGATTCATGGCGCTATCCAGGCCGAGATGGACAGCAAGCGTTTGGAAAAAGCCCAAAAGGCCCAGCAACACAAGGAAGAACCCAAGCTGGCTACCCGTCCGGTATTGATGGCAGTCGCCACCAGCGGACAAGGCGTGATTAACATGCACTTCGGTCATGCCAGGGAATTCCTGATTTATGAAGCATCGCCGGACGGCGTGCGTTTTATCAGCCACCGCAAGGCCGATCAATATTGCGGCGGCGACAGCACTTGCGGCGACGGCGAAACCACTCTGCAACTGACCATTCGCGCTTTGGCCGGATGCGAAGCGGTATTGTGTTCGAAAGTCGGTTATGAACCTTGGGAACAACTGGAAGCGGCCGGAATCGCGCCGAACGGCGAACATGCGATGGAACCCATCGAAGAAGCGGTCATGGCTGTTTACAAAGAGATGGCGGCCGCGGGTAAGTTGGATGACACCAAAGCTCCGGTTAGAGCCAGCGCATAAGCTGGACTAGCGGTAACTCCATAAAGGCATATCACCACTAAGGCGCGAACAAGAACACCAGGTTTTTAACTGAGCTTTTGTTCGTGCCTGGGTGGTGGATTTATCAATCGTTAAGTCGATGTGCAGAGTGTTAAGCCTAGGCTCATACATTCTCACACGATAGTATTTAGGAGCCTGTCATGGCGGTAAAAATTATTGAATCCTGCGTTAATTGCTATGCTTGCGAGCCGGTTTGTCCAAGTAAAGCCATTTATGCGGCTAAACCGCATTTTTTAGTGAACAGTAAAAAATGCACCGAATGCGAAGGCGACTTCCCGGTCTACCAATGCGCCAGTATTTGCCCGATTGAAGGTGCGATATTAAATTCATTGGGCGAAGCCATTAACTTGCCAGGCTCTTTAACCGGTATTCCACCGGAAAGAATGGCCGAGGTAATGGCCGAATTGCAGGGTCACTGATTGAGGATAGTTCCGATGGCTACCGTCTATTTCTACGAAAAACCCGGTTGCATTAACAATACCCGGCAAAAGAAATTATTAGCCGCGGCAGGTCATGAAGTTGTCGCGCTGAATTTATTAACCGAAGCGTGGCAACCTGATCGCTTACGCCCGTTCTTCGGCAAATTGGCGGTACGGAACTGGTTTAATTACAGCGCTCCGGCCATCAAACACGGAGAAATCGACCCGGAGAACCTGACCGAACCGGAAGCGTTGGCGCTGATGTTGAAAAATCCGT
Source organism: Methylobacter sp. (assembly GCA_026399025.1). Taxonomy (GTDB): domain Bacteria; phylum Pseudomonadota; class Gammaproteobacteria; order Methylococcales; family Methylomonadaceae; genus Methylobacter_A. The sequence continues at coordinate 17,595 of JAPLRU010000063.1, read as the reverse complement.
TATTGATCCGTCGGCCGTTAATGCAAGTCGGCGATAACTTAATGGCGGGCTTCGATCAGTACGCGGTCGATGACTGGATCGGCTTAAAAGAAACCCAGACCTATCAGGATATTGAAAGCTGCCCCAGAACGCTTGCGCAAGCAAGTTGCGGTCATGAGTAAACCACCGGTCTTGACCGTTGATGGCGTAGCGCAAGCCGTTACGCTATCCGAACGCGTTCATTGGATAGGTGCGCTCGATCCGTCGTTGCGCACTTTCGACATTATCCTAAAAACCGCCAACGGCACCAGCTATAACGCTTATGTGGTCAGGGGAACCGAAGGCGTCGCGATTATCGACACTGTCAAAGAAAACTTCGCCGATGATTTTTTTGCCCGGTTTGAATCGGTAGCCGCGTATGACGAAATTAAAGTCATCGTGTTAAATCATCTCGAACCCGATCATACCGGGGCCTTACCCGAACTGATGCGCCGCGCCCCGCAAGCCCAGCTTTATATTTCCCAAAAAGCGCAATCCATGCTTAAAGCCCTGTTAAAGCAGGATGCCTTTGACTTTACGCCGGTCATGACCGGCGATAAGGTGTCGCTGGGCGATCGCACCTTGGAGTTCTTCCATACGCCTTATTTGCATTGGCCGGATACCCAATGCACTTATTTAGTCGAAGAAAAAATCCTGTTTTCAGGCGATGTATTCGGCTGCCACTTTTGCGATTCGCGGCTGTTTAACGATGTCGTCGGCGATTTTCGTTTTTCGTTTGAATATTACTACGCCCATATCATGCGGCCGTTTAAGGACTATGTGAATCGCGCGCTCGATTTAATAGAGCCTTTATTACCGCTGAACAGCATTGTCCCCGCTCACGGCCCTTTATTGCGCGACCAGCCGCAACGCTATGTGCAGCGGTATCGTGAATTATCAACCCAGGCCTTGCAAAGCGAAATCAGCGCGAACGAAAAAACCTTGTTGATTTTTTACATCAGTTCCTACGGCAATACCCGGCGCATGGCCGAAGCCATTTATGAAGGAGCCATGGCGGTGGAGCATGTGCGCGTCTCTTTATACGATCTGGAAGGCAGCGAAATAGCGCCGTTTGTCGATTTAATAGAAGGTGCGGACGGCATTCTGTTCGGTACGCCGACCATCAACGGCGATGCGGTTAAACCGGTCTGGGATTTGTTGTCCTCATTGGCGGTGATCAATCTCAAATCGAAGCTGGGCGGCGTCTTCGGCTCGTACGGCTGGACCGGTGAAGGCGTGAAAATGGTTGAAGATCGCTTACGCGGTCTCAAATTGCGGGTGCCTATTCCGGGCATACGCATTAAGTTAATTCCGACCGAAGAAGAAATCCAAATCTGTCGTGAATTCGGGCATGAAATGGCGCAGGATCTGATGGGTTTAAGACAATCCAAAACGATCGATATGGCCGATCTTGCCTAATATTTTTTTAACACATCAGGAGAGTAGCAATGGCGAAAGCGTCAATTACCTTTGAAGACATTAATGTCACCGTATCGGCGCCTGCGGGTACCCGCGTGATCGAAATTTCCGAAAAGGTGGGTTCAGGTATTACTTACGGTTGCCGTGAGGGCGACTGCGGTACCTGCATTATGAAAGTAACGGAAGGCTGGAGCAATCTGACTGAGCCATCTGTACTTGAAGACAAAGTTCTACGCGAAAACATGGCCGGTAAACATAACCGCTTGGCTTGTCAGGCACAGGTGCTGGGCGGAACCATTAAGGTTCGGCCGGTTTAAACAATAAGTTTGTCATTCCTACGCTCGGCGCCGCTGCCGTTAAATTAAGTCGAAAACAGTTATGGTTGAAAGCCAGGGGCCTGAATTGATTTGCGCCCGCCGTCGATAAATCCTTAACTTAAAGCAATAACGCTCGTGTGGGAATGCAACTATTTATGAATAAAAATGCCTGGATTCCAAAGTAGAAGCAGGCGACAGCTCAAAATACTTATTTTAAGGAGTAAATCATGGCTTTAGTGACCTTTTCAAATCCCGAATACAGGGATAAAACCGTTTATGCCGTTGCCGGCAGTCACACCGAAACATTGCTGAAATTGGCGCGGGAAAACAAAATTCCGATCAATTACGAATGCGAAGACGGCGAATGCGGCACCTGCTTGGTAAAAGTCAGCAGTATCGATAAAAAGCTTCAACGCATGGGCGGCCCTTTAACCGAAAAAGAAAAAGCGGTTCTGCAATCCAGCGGTAAAATCAGCAAGGAAGAAATGGAACAAATGATTGTCGACGACATTCCGTCGCCCTGGCGTTTGGCTTGCCAAATGATCGTCAGGGATGAAGATATTCTGGTCGAATATTAATCATGTCCGCCGTGCTTCAACTCCAGGATGACCGGGAATGCATTTATTCCCGCCTCACATCGAAACCGGTCATGACAGCAACACCTAATTATGAATGGCTAAGCTGCATGATAGCCGGCTGGTGTGCGGGACAAAGCGCGTTGCCCGATTACCTGGGCTTGGAGCCGGAGCAATTTAAGCAATTAACCAACCGTCTTTTTCCGGGTATCGACATTCCGGAACACGCGCCATCGGGTAGCAAAGTGGATTTTAGCCGAATGCTGGAAAAAGATGACTTGGTTAATCTGCTGAAACAATTCAGTCAACCCGATATTATCGAAATAGATTGGATTATAGGTATCATCGTAGCCGGCAGTTTAGGCAGCGATCATTTGTGGCAGGATTTAGGTCTGTGGTCGCGCTCGCAATTGAGCGCGATGCTGCACTACAATTTCCCCGAATTGGCCGCCAAAAACAACAAAGATATGAAATGGAAGAAGTTCATTTACAAGCAGTTGTGCGAAGCGGAAGGCTTGTATCTGTGCCGGGTGCCTTCTTGCGAGATATGTATTGATTATTCCAAATGTTATGGTTCTGAGGAATAGGACTAACCAGATTTCACCATGAAGACACGAAGGATACGAAGTTATATAAGCTTCGTATCCTTCGTGTCTTGGTATTAAATAAAGGCTTTAAACCCTAACGACTTACCGCTCAAACCGGGGTATTCCCTTAATCACGGTTTTTTCCATATGCATGTATTGCAAGCCGAGCAATATGCCGCCGTCGGCGGTGCGCTCCGCCCATATCACTTTTATCTCGCCTTCCAACTCCAGGCGCTCAATTTCAAATACCGTTACCTCGCCGGCTTCGACGCTTAGCGATTCGGCCAGGTTAACCATTAAACCGTCCACCGAAGCGTTGACGGTATTAAATTCGTGGTATTCGCCATTGAGCAGGATTTTGCCCGGAACCACTATGTTTTTTCGGTACACTTTTCTTTTGTACAGCTGATTATCGACATCATAAGCGATATTTCTGAATTCCAGCGCGAGCAAAACATGTTCATCCAACATATCAACCCTGACCACCTCGGCTTCGCCGGCTAAACGCATTTCAGGAAGATACAAATCTATCGTCGCCGATTCCATCAGCATATTAAAAATATCTTTAGCCTCCTGACTACCCGGCTGATCGCACTTTAACTCCGCGAGCACACCGGTTAAAGAAAGGTCTTTAATCGTAATTGCCCGCTCTTCTCCTCCCATATAAAGCAAACCATGCGAGGTTAAATTTTTTCGATAGGGCCGGTTTAAATCCAAATTCATCTAACTTTCCTCTGATTATCCATTTATCGCTTGCCGTTCAAAGCCAGGCAAGGTTACGTAACGCAATTATAGTGACTGTGCTATATTTTTTTCTATTACACTTATTTTTCCTGCCCCGAGCCCTTCGACTGTACTCAGCAGAGCCTTGTCGAACAGGATCACCGGCAATAGCTCAACTTTACCCAAGCCACGGTATCATGAAAAAAACATTAATTCTGCTGTCGTTGTTATTTTTGGCGGCCTGCACGGCTGTCCCACCTAAAAACGGCGACAATATATGCTCCACTTTCAAGGAAAAATCAGACTGGTACGATGACGCAAAAAACTCATTTAAAAAATGGGGCATACCGATTCCCGTTCAAATGGCAATCATGCATCAAGAATCGCACTTTGTCGCCGACGCGCAACCGCCGCGCTCCTGGCTGCTGTGGATTATTCCTCTGCCCAGAGCCAGCAGCGCCTACGGTTATGCTCAAGCTAAAGATGAAACCTGGGATGATTACCAAACCAAAGCCGACAACTGGGGAGCGGATCGCGATGAGTTTGCCGACGCCATCGATTTTATCGGCTGGTACTGCAACATCAGTTATACCCACTTGGGCATATCGAAACTGAATACCAAGGATTTATACTTGGCCTATCATGAAGGCCATAGCGGATACCATCAAAAAAGCTATTTACAAAAAGCGTGGCTGGTGCAAATCGCCAATAAAGTCGCTAAAAGAGCCAAACTATTCCAAAGCCAATTAGGTCAGTGCCAGGGCGATTTAGACAACAAAGGCTGGTTTTTTTGATAAACTATCGCCTCTTATTAATAACATAAGGATAAGTCGTGAGAAAAATTCAAACTCAAGTTCTTTCAATCGTCGCCGTTCTTCTTTTAGGATTTACTATGTTTTCAATGGCCAACGCCACTACCCCCGCAGAAAATAAAGCCGCAGGAACCGCCTTTCTGGCGGAAAACACTAAAAAAACCAATATAGTTACAACCGCAAGCGGCTTGCAATACGAAGTTTTGACCCCCGGAACAGGCACCGTTTCACCCACGGCTACCAGCAACGTTACGGTACATTACAAAGGCACCACGCTCAATGGTGAAGAGTTCGACAGCTCATACAGCAGAGGCGAACCGGCTACATTTCCGCTCAACAGAGTTATCGCCGGATGGACTGAAGGCGTGCAATTAATGAAAGAAGGCGCTAAATACCGCTTTTATATTCCCTCCGAACTCGCTTACGGCGAGCAAGGCGCAGGCCGCGCAATCGGACCGAACGCCGCTTTAATCTTCGATGTCGAGTTAATCAAGATTCAGTAACAAGCCGGTACAAGGCGCAAGGCGAAAGGCGAATGAAGCCTGGGCCTTGCGCCTTTTTTATTGTTGTTTTGCGTCTTTGTCTTGCACCTTTCGTTTTATTCCGATGCCCACTTATCAACTATTTGCTACCACGCCCAAAGCGATGGAAACCCTCCTTGGCGATGAACTCCACGCACTCGGCATCGCTAACATCAAAGCGACCTTGGCCGGCGTCGCGTTCCAGGGCGATCTCGAAACCGCTTATCGCGCCTGCCTGTGGTCAAGAACCGCCAATCGGATTTTACTGGTACTCAGCTCTTTCGCAGTAAAATCCCAGCAAGACCTTTATAACGGTGTACAAAAAATCGACTGGTTTGAGCATATCAATCCTGACGACAGCTTTGCCGTCTCATTCAGCGCGAAGAACTCGGAAGCGATTAACAACACCCATTTCGGCGCATTAAAAGTTAAAGACGCCATCGTCGACCAAATGCGCGCCAAATTCCAAACCCGGCCCAGTATCGATACCGAACAGCCTAACATCCGCATCAATGTTTACCTGAACGGCGAAACCGCTCAGCTCAGCCTGGATTTTTCCGGCGAAAGCCTGCATCGGCGCGGTTATCGGGATGTCAGCATCAAAGCCCCGATCAAGGAAAATCTGGCGGCGGCGATGTTATTGCGCAGCGGCTGGCCCCACATCGCCAAGCAGAAAGGGGCATTGATAGACCCGATGTGCGGCTCGGGCACATTGCTGTTGGAAGGCGCGATGATCGCCGCCGATTACGCGCCCGGCTTGCTGCGCGACTATTTCGGCTTTACCGGCTGGAAAAAACACGATGCCGAATGCTGGAAAAAATTACGCGCTGAAGCCGAACAACGCAAAAAAATCGGCTTGGCTAAGCTGCCGGTTATCGTCGGTTTCGATCAAAACCGCCATACCGTCAACACCGCGTTAGCGCATATCGCCAATGCCGGCCTGCAAAACAAAATCCATATCGAGCGCCGCGATATTGAAGACGCGGAACCGGCCGAAAGCTGGAAACCCGGCCTGCTGATTTGTAATCCGCCTTACGGCGAACGCCTGGGCGACGAGCAGGAAACCGCCGAGTTGTACAAAAAATTCGGCGATTCGCTGAAAGCGCACTTTATCGGCTGGAAAGCCGCGATGATCATCAGCAATCCGGAACTGGGTTTTCGCCTTGGCATCCGTTCGCAAAAGCCGATTACCCTGTTTAACGGCGCGCTTGAATGCAAGCTGTTAAGACTGGATATTGAGGATAGAAATTTTTTCATTCCCAAAGCCAAATCGCAGGAAGAACGCATTGCGCAAGTTAATGAAATCAGCAAAGCGCAGGAACAGCGGATTGCTCAAGCGGCCGAGATTCGCTCTATTGCTCAACCGGAAACTACTGACAACTTAAACATTAAAAAGCCCTCTCCAGAAGGAGAAGGTTGGGTGACGACAAGGATGCAAGAGGTAGAGCAACGCAGGGAGCAGTTGCCGAGGGGAAATCAAAATAAGGAAAAAAGCTTATTTGAATCCCCTCATCCCAACCTAATCATGCTGGACTCTCCTGTCCAGCACCCTACGGGCGAGTGCAAATCCGCTCCCGGCGGATTTGTCCCTCAGGGAGAAGGAGCTCCTCCTCTTAGCTCAACCGTACATACAAGTGAGCTGGGCGCGGAGATGTTTGCCAACCGGCTCAAAAAAAACCTGAAAAAACTGTCCAATTGGGCCAAGCAAAAGCGCATCACCTGTTATCGCGTTTATGATGCCGATTTACCGGAATACGCGGTCGCCGTTGACATTTATCAAGGTGAGCAAACCTGGGTCAATGTCCAAGAATACGAGCCGCCCAAAAGCATTGATCAACATAAAGCCGATCAGCGCTTGGCCGGGCTGTTGGCCGAAATACCGCGCGTACTCGGCGTCAATCGCGAGCAGGTTTTCCTGAAAATACGGCGCAAACAAAAAAGCACCGACCAATATGAAAAATACGGCGATCAGGGCCGGTTTCATAGTATTGAAGAAGGCGGCTGTCAATTACTGGTGAATTTTGAGGATTATCTGGACACCGGTTTATTTCTCGATCACCGGCCGATTCGGCTGTTGATTCAAAAACAAGCCAAGGATAAACATTTCTTAAACCTGTTTGCCTATACCGGCAGCGCTACCGTTCATGCGGCGATAGGCGGCGCCAAATCGACAACCACCGTCGATATGTCCCATACCTATATCAACTGGGCAAAAAAGAACTTGGCGTTGAATACCGTTCAGGGCGATCATGAATTTATCCAGGCCGATTGCCTGGAATGGCTGGAAAATGAAGCTCGGCAACCGAGCAAACATTACGACTTGATATTCCTTGATCCGCCGACCTTTTCCAATTCGAAACGGATGGACGAAGCGTTCGACATACAAAACGATCATGTGCAACTGATCAATAACGCAATCGCTTTATTGTCGCCGGGAGGTATCTTATACTTCTCGACTAATTTCAGACGTTTCAAAATCGACCATCAGGCATTGGCCGACTTAATTGTAGAAGACATCAGTGCGGCAACAATCCCCGAAGATTTTGCCCGCAATCCCAAAATCCATTACTGCTGGAGAATTCAAGAGTGATACGTAAAGTTAAAATCCTGGTTTCCGGTCGCGTTCAAGGCGTTTACTTTCGCCTGTTCACCCAGAACAAAGCCAAACATTTTTCTATAAAAGGCAGCGCTAAAAACCTTCCCGACGGCCGAGTTGAAATCATCGCCGAGGCTGAAAACATGGCCATCGAGAAATTCATCAAATGGTGCCATAAAGGCCCTATAACCGCCCGCGTCGATCATGTCGAAGTCAACGAACTTCAACACGGTGAAGCGTTAACGACTTTCGAAATAAAGTAGCTTTACTTTTTTCCTGTAATAAACCACCACGCGGATTCCTAATAGAACCCCGATCACTCCCGCATAAATCAACGGCCCGGTATAATCTTTCTTTACCAACCAGAAATAATGTACCAGCGCCGTTAATCCCGCCGCATACACTACTTTATGCAGCTTTATCCAGCTTCTTCCCAACCTTTTCTGCATGTTTTTTGTTGACGTGAGCGCCAGCGGGATCAGCAGCAAATACGTCAGCAAGCCCATTAACAGATAAGGGCTTTTCGGCACCTCGTCTTTAAGCGCTTGCCAAGAGAGCGACAAATCAAGCACGATAAAAACCAGCAAATGCAGCGTCGCGTAAAAGAAAGCAAATAGGCCCATCATGCGCCTAAAGCGCATCGGCTTGTTTTGCCCGGTTAGGGTTTTAATCGGCGTCAACGCCAAACCGATGCATAAAAACCGCAAAGCCCAATCGCCGAAACCGAAATGTAAAGCTTCTATCGGATTGGCGCCCAGCCGGTCATTGACCGCATCGTCAGTCAGCAACAAAAAAGGCGCCAAGCCCAATAAAAAAACAGCCATTTTAAGGACCGCCCAGCCTTTTTTATCGAGCTGCATCAAAAATACCGGGTTAAATCCATACCCGAATACAGCGCCGCGACTTCATTGCCATAACCGTTAAATTTTTCGGTCTCGCGTTTCGGGGTAAAAATACTGCCGCCTATCACCCGCTCGCGGCTTTGACTCCAACGTGGATGAGGCACTTCAGGATTAACATTGGCATAAAAGCCGTACTCATTAGGCGCGCTTTTATGCCATGCGGTTTCCGGCATCGTTTCGCTAAAACGAATTTTGACGATAGCCTTGATGCTCTTGAAACCGTACTTCCACGGCACCATCAAGCGCAACGGCGCGCCATTCTGATTGGGCAACTCATCGCCGTACATGCCGGTGACCAGCAGCGTTAGCGGATGCATCGCTTCATCGATGCGCAAAGCTTCTACATAAGGCCAGGCCAAAACGCCGGAACGCTGACCGACCATGATTTCCGGATTATAAAGCGTGGTAAATTCGACAAACTTAGCTTTTGAGCTGGGTTTAAAACGCTTGAGCATATCGCCCAACGGAAAACCTATCCACGGCACCACCATCGACCAGGCTTCCACACAACGGAATCGATAGATGCGCTCCTGCACCGGATTGTCTTTTAGAATGTCTTCGAGATTGTAAACGCCCGGATTTTCCGCTTCGCCGCTCACTTCCACGGTCCAAGGCTTGGTTTTTAAGGCTTTGGCTAAAACGGTTGAATCTTGTTTGTTGGTGGAAAACTCGTAGTAGTTGGTGTAGTTCGCCACATCCTCACGGCCGGTAACCGCTAACTTTGCCGAATACGGCCCGACCGGCGCATCGGCATAGCTTCCGGTTTTTGCCTGCCCCGAACCGGGCAACAATGCGCCTGCCGAAAGCACTGTTGCCGCTTTAATAAACTCCCGCCGGGATTCGAAAACCGCCCGCTCGGTGATTTCGCTGCTTAAAATATTTGCGTGGGTTTTAATTAACATGCTCAGCTCCTTGGTTTCGGGCGTTTACACTATGGAGTTTGAATCATACCTTAAACCGATTCCCGATTAACACTAGTTCAGACGGTTACGGGGCCGTTAAATCCGCCCCAAGCGCTCAAGCGTATCGGGATAACGCGCAACCAGACTAATCAGCAATGCCGCTTGAGCATTGGGCTTGGCGCGGCCTTGCTCCCAATTCTCCAAAGTGCGCGGATTGGTTCGCAGATAGCGGGCGAACACCGCCCGCGACAGATGCAGCCGCTCCCGTAACGCCACCAGTTCGGCTGCCCCTAATTCCGGCACAGGCTTTACCTCAACTTCGTGCGTTCTCAGCGTGAGTTTGCCTTGGCGCTGTTGCATCAAAGCGTCGAAACCTTCACTAAGCTCATCGAATAGATTTCGTTTCATCGTCTTACCTCCAATTCCCGTTTCAACATCTCTTTTAACGTTTTGCGTTCTGTAGGCGACAGATCGTCAAATTCGTTTTTATCGTACAGAGTAAATAACCAGAATTGCCTACCCGTTTCCCACCAGAAATAGATAAGCCGTAAACCGCCGCGCTTGCCTTTACCGCGCCGCTGATCGGCTTGTCGGATTTTACGCAGGCCGCCTGTCCCTTCAATGACATCGCCCAGTTTCGGGTTTGCCAATAGTGCGGATTGCAACGCGCGGAATGCTTCGTCGTCCAGGTAATCCTGACGGTAACGGGAGAAAGCTGGGAGTTCGACGAATAGGGCTTGCATTAATTATACGCGGCTTACGTATGTTTTATCGTTGTGTATCATTCTTTTTCCTCCGGCGGTAGCCAGCGCTCGACGCCGGGGATTTGGTATAAATCCAGATAACGGTTTGGTTTTCCTAAAGGGTAGATCACCCGACCTGAATCGAACCAATTAAGGGCAGGGAGAAACATCAAGGAAAAACTAAACGTAAGCCAAGCAACGATCCTCTCCCAAGTTGACCATAAGAAATTCACATCAATAAGAAAAAGAAATCCGAGGCTGAAAATACAAAACGGCCATGCAAAAAAACTTAATTTTAACGCACGAAGCAGAAGCCTAGTTAGGGTCATCGATTTTTCAACATCAAAGATTAATTGTGGATTTAGCTCGCTACGTATAAAAGCAGGATATGCTTCCAGCGCCCCCATCATTCCAGAATCTAACATGATTTCCTTCGATATCGACCAGATAAAGTTAGAAAACATTCCACATAGAAGTGCTGCAACTAAACAGACTAACATCAATGTTTTTACTCCATCTCCTTCTGAAAAAACAATTCCCAGAAACACTAAATATCCTATTATCAATGGCAACCAAATTAGCAACTTACCAATAATTAAAGTCTTGATCTTTGGATTCCATTTTTTTCTATCTTGTGGCACTCGCTTCCATTCTTGTAGCTCTTCGGCGGTCTTATTGCTCAGTATGAGATTAAGAAACTGCCACCAAGAACCCATCGTGACCAAATGATCCGCAGAGCATTTAGCTTCAACTGCCCAAGCCATAAGCCAAGCAAAGGTAGTAATGGGCCAGCTTGCATGATGAAACGGATAGGCATCAGAAAGCTGTTGATACGCGACCTCATCTGAAGTGTGAAACTTAGATTCGCAATCGTTTAACCGTTCCACCGCACCGGGTTCAGCCATTAAACACAATAATTGATCTATGGCGTAAGACATTGATTCGGCATCGTTTAAGTCCCGAAAAACCAGCAACAATCTCCACAACAGCGGAATATTGTCTTGACTCTCAAATTGCCGTAAGCCCCACAAAGCCGTTCGCTTGCGTGACAATTCTTCGCTATCAGCAAGATAGCCCAAAAATTGCAGCGCCACATCAGACTCTAACCGCCCGATCTCTGTTATTAACTCATCAATATTGCCTGATTCGACAAAACGGCGCATAGAGTAATCCAGCCGCTGACGTATTGCCTCATCACGACTATTACCTAAAGCCAACAAACTTTTCAGCAAAACCCCGCGCATCGCCAAATCTGCCGCTAACAAGGCTTCTGTCAATGCATCCAACAACTCCAAGCGCAGTTGCGGTCGCGGTTGCACCATCGCTGCGGCGCAATGACCAGCCCGAGCCAACAAGTGCAAATCGCTCTCTTGAGCCGCTCGTTGTTTGATTGCTTCGACCAGACGCACGGCATTGTCGTTATCGTCGTCAATAGCGCAGTAGAAGAAAATCACCTGCCGCCAGCGTGTATTATTCAACTGCTCGAAAATTCGCTCGAACTCCGCTTGATTACGCCAATTTAACGCAGCGGCAGCGCAATATTCGTTCAGAGAGCGATGAGCAAACAAGAAACACCCTCCATCCTGCAAGACGTTAAGCAAACCTGCCTGCATGTGGATTTCCTTCACCACTGCGTGAGCCTCGTCAGGCTTAAACTCCACTATGCCTTGCTCCGCCAGTTGCTTTGCGGCTTCTGTTACCGCTTGAAAGCTGAACGTCTCAAAATCGCGATTTTCGGCGGTGGCTTCAATCAGGTTGAGTAAGGCGAAATGGCGCAACAGGCGAAATTTGTCTTTCGCTTTATAACGATTAATGGGGTGATCTTTGGTTTCGCGGAAGTCATGCCGGTACAGTAGATTATCAATGGCCTGTTCATAAAACTCGGCTAAATTATGCGGCACTTCTTCGCCGATTCGGTGCAGATAAAGCCCCATAGACAGGGTTAGTAATAGCGGGTTGCGATGCAATTGCAGAATATCGGCATGACGGAATACTTGTTCCAGATAGTTCGCCATGGATTTTTGTTTTTCGGTAAAACTGTTCTGACGACGACGGACGATTTCACGGATTTCCGAGTCACGTAGCTCCGCCACCCGGTATTCGGCAAAGCCGTCTCGGGTGTAGTGGTGGCGGTCAGGCAGGTCGTCGTAATTTTGTTCACGGCAAGTCAACAATACGCGACAAGTTTTCTGTGCATCCAAGTCGTCGATAAAAATGGCAATGGCGCGGTTAACCGCCTCCAGCTTATCGTTAGCCACTTCGTCCAAACCATCCAGTAGCAACAATATCCGCCCCTTGGCGAGCATGGATTTAAGCAAAGGCTTGGAATTGCGCAGACCGAAGCGAGGCAATTCATCCTCGGTCAGCCAATCCAGCAGGCTTTTCTTTTCCACCGCATGGGCGTATTCACGTAAGGATGCCAACACCGGCTCCAAATCCCCAAACTGCGGCCATTCCCGACGGCTAATGCCCGCCGCCAATGCTTTAAGCAAGGTGCTTTTTCCCGAACCCGGCGCGCCCAACAATACCAGCCGCTTTTGTTTATCGTCGGTAAGAATTTGTTCGGTAGTGCGGTTCTCGCCAAGATTGGCGGAACCGGAAATACGCAAGGTCAGAGGCACGAATACTTGGCTCAGGCTTAGTTTTTCTTCTATACCCAGATAGATGTTAACCAGTTTGCCGTACTCGCTTATTAAATTGCTCCGGTAGGCCCACCAAGCCAATCTGGAAAACCCTTGGACACTGCCAAGCCAGCCAACAGCTCGCCAAAAACGATTAGCGGCTTGTCTTTGTATAATTAAAAAAACGGCATAAAGAAACACAAACGCAAATCCACCAACTACGGTGTCGTATACGCCAGGATGCGCCGTAAAATATTTGCTGACGAGGTCGGTAATAGCGTTTAGTAGATCGAACAATGTTTGTTCGGCGTTGCGGCTGGGTTCCATATCATGCTCCGGGTTATGACCGGGCAATGATAGCAAAAACTCTTTTCTTAAATATAAATTATCGCCACAAGCTTTACGCTAGTCCGGGAGGCTCGACATACCAATTATGCCCAACATTTCCACTGTCGTTGCCCTTAGAGCAAAAATGTAGGGCTGTTTCTGATAACAGAACAGTAGACTGGAAACAAGTTTCCGATGATTGGCAACAGATACCCTCTCTGCTACAGCAAATTGAAGCTAATGAACAAGATGATAAATTGAACCCGTTTTAACCTGCCGACTGTCCCTTCACATCACGCAAGGAACGCTTAAACGACTTTAGCACTTTAGTTGCGAAAAATTGATTGCGACCTACAGTGCTACTGGGATTGATCTTCTTACTCTGAACATAGCGCCGGAAAGTCGGTAGGGACACTTCAAGGTACTCGGCGGCTTCATCGGCGGTAAATTCATCATTTTCAAGATCGCCAAACACTTGTTCGTGAGAGTAATCTTCTTTTTGAAATGCATTGGCACCCAACATAGAGAAAAAACGCGCTCGCTCTGTTGATGGCATATTTCGCACAGCAGCAAAAAGTTCTTCGGCTGTAACGGTGCTGTTCATGGTTATTCCTCACTTATATAACGCTTCAGTTCATCGTAAAAATTTTCGTGTGAACCGATCTTGTAGAAATCAATCGCTAAAAACTCGATCAGTGCGGCATTGCTCATCCGATCCTCCTTCGGTGGCAGGTAGGCAATCAAATATTCTTGCCGATTGAATTTGTGAACGAAAAAACCTGATAAATCGCCTTTCTTTGCTTCGCCGATAGCCGGGTTCTTTTTGTTTCACGTCTATGTGTTAAGAACCTAACAAGAAATAAAATACCATAAACGAAATCGTTCCCACGCTCCGGCGTGGGAATGCCGTGGTAGACGCTCCAGCGTCCCGCAACGCTGGAGCGTTGCGGACTGAATTCCCACGCCGGAGCGTGGGAACTATAAAACGCTAATCATCGTTGGCAAATTGTTCTTAGCCCAGTAGACTACCCATTAATTTAACGCGCTAAGTAAGCTTCTTTCAAATGCATTAAAAACTTCGTGTCCTTCGTGCCTTCGTGCCTTCGTGGTGAATTCACTAACTTTTATAAATTCTTTAGGTGATGGGTAGCTCCCCGGTTGTTTTAACGCCCCATTTTTGTTTAAGTTTTTGCTTGTTCAACGCCAGCCATTGAATGGCGATAATCGGAATGGCCGATTCTATCTCGCCAGTTTCCAGCATAAGATACACTTCGTCGAAATCGACGGCGCGTACCCATATATCCTCGCCTTCATGCTCCAAGCCGTGAATACCGCCCACTTGTGAGCTATCCACTTTGCCGCAAAACAAAGTAATCCATTCGGACGAACCGCCCGGCGTGGTGTAAAACTCATTAATGACCATCAATTGCTGAATTTCGCAGCCCGCTTCTTCCATTGATTCCCGATAAGCGACTTGTTCGGCCGTTTCGCCTTCTTCAATGGCTCCGGCAACAATTTCCACCACCCAGGCTTTATCCGGGTTTAAGAGTGCGCCTGCCCTGAATTGCTCGATCAGAACCACCTTATCGGCATCGGGATCGTATAACAAAACCGCAACACAGCTGCCGCGCATGAATAACTCGCGGACTATTTCAGTGCTCCAGCCGCCGCCAAACAGGGTATGTTTAAGACGGTATTCTTCCACGCGAAAAAAGCCCTGATAAACGATTTCCTTGCTTAGAATTTCAAACTGCTTATCCATGATATTCAACCTTATAAATGACACCGAGCTTATCGTCGCTAATCAGCAAGCCGCCGCCTGGCATTTCCAGAACATCGACAGGCCGCCCAATCACGCCGCCGCTTTTAGTTAACCAACCGTCGATAAAAACCTGTTCTGTGACCGGCTTGCCCTGACTGAATGTGATCAAAGCAACACGATAACCCTGCGGCACGGACCGGTTCCATGAACCGTGTTCGGCTACAAATAATTGATTCTGGTATTCACGCGGAAATTGCTTGCCTCGATAAAAGCGCAGGCCTAACGGTGCCATATGGGCTTTAATTTTCCACACCGGCGCGGTGAATTGCGCGCATTCCTTAGCCGCGCCAAACTCGGGATCGGCAATATCGCCGCCGTGGCAATAAGGAAAACCGAAATGTTCACCGATAGCGGTCCATTGGTTAAGCTCGTCGGGCGGCAGGTCATCGCCCAGCTCATCGCGGCCGTTGTCGGTAAAAAATAAGGCATTGGTTTCGGGTTGCCAGTCAAAGCCGACCGAACTCCTGATGCCCCTGGCAAGCGTCTCAAAGCCGCTGCCGTCGGCATTTAATCGGACCAGCGAGCTGTAAATAGCTTTTTCGGGTTCGCACACATTACAAGGCGCGCCGACGGCTGTGTACAATTTATTATCGGGGCCGATGCGCAGGTATTTCCAGCCGTGATGTTGCTCCGACGGAAGTTGATCGTAAACGACAACGGGTTTAGGCGGCGCGGCTAACTGTTGCATGATCCGGTCGAAGCGAATAATGCGATTAATTTCCGCCACGTAAAGCGAACCATCCTTATAAACAACGCCGTTAGGCCCATATAAATGGCTGGCGATGACATAACGCTTATCCGCGACGCCGTCGCTATCGCTATCCTGTACCGCATAAACCGCGTCTCCTGACCCGCTGCCGACGAACACGACGCCGTTATCGCCCAAGGCCAGACTGCGGGCATCGGGCAGGTTGTCGGCAAAAATAGATACAGTAAAGCCTGCGGGCACATGCAGTTGGTTTAAAACATCCCGATAGCTTTTTTGTAAGGCAAAGCATAAACCAGGATTAACGATAAATAAGGCAAATACGATTACTTTGACAATATGCATAAGAATACCCTCCGTTAGTAAACTTTAAGTTATATTAGTGCTCTAGTAAGGGTTGGAATGTGTTATTCAAGCCCCATATCGATCAAACCTTAACTTACTTAAAGGCTCAAACATATGATGCGCATTTTTCTTTTTATTGCAACCAATGCGGCGATATTGGTTGTTGTCAGTATTATTTTTAATGTTTTAGGCTTAGGCAGCGCCTTGGACGCACATGGCGTCGATCTTAACCTGAATGGGTTGTTAGTGATGTCGGCCGTCATCGGCATGACCGGTTCGGTTATTTCCTTGGCGATGTCCAAATGGTCGGCAAAAAGAGCGATGGGCGTTCATGTTATCGATCAGCCCCAAAATCAAACCGAGCGCTGGTTGATCGACACAGTGTCCAGACAAGCTCGACAAGCCGGTATCGATATGCCCGAAGTCGGTATATTCGATACCCCCGACGCCAACGCTTTCGCTACCGGCATGAGTAAAAACAGCGCCTTGGTGGCGGTCAGTACCGGTTTGCTGCACAACATGAATACCGATGAAGTGGAAGCGGTGGTCGGTCATGAAATCAGCCATGTCGCCAACGGCGATATGGTGACGATGGCGTTAATGCAAGGCGTGGTCAATACTTTTGTGTATTTTTTCGCCACCATCATCGGCCATCTGGTTGACCGCGTTGTGTTTAAAACCGAGCGCGGTTACGGTCCGGCCTATTACGTTACCCAAATGGCGGCTCAAGTGGTTTTGGGCATTTTGGCTTCGATGCTGGTGATGTGGTTCTCCCGTTACCGTGAATTCAAGGCCGATGCCGGTGGCGCTCATTTGGCCGGACGCGAAAAGATGATCGGCGCTCTGCGCGCCTTGCAACGCGGGCACGAAGCCGAAGACCTGCCGGGACAATTGGCGGCGTTCGGTATTAACGGCGGCGGTGTGAGCAAGTTGTTTATGAGCCATCCGCCGTTGGAAGAGCGTATTGCGGCCTTGCAAAATAGTCGGTAACTTATTAAAAAGCTTTTTATTCACCACGAAGACACGAACGACTTGCAAGGATGCAGGAGGTAGGGCACCAACAGTAGGCGCTTTAGGCGACGCAGGAGCAGTTGCCGAGGGCACGAAGTTTTTATTGCTTCGTGTCCTTTGCGGTGAATTTTTATCCCGTTTAAGTTAACGCCTATTTCATGACTCAACATCAACATATCCGCTTTGCGCTAAACCTGTCCTATGACCAATACCTTAATGTTTACCAAGGTATTGCCAAAAACGTTTCGGTCATTGCCGACGACGGCAGAAGAATCGCTTTTCCGGCGGGCAGGGTTCAATCTTTTTTAACCAAGCAAGGCATCAACGGTTATTTTGAAATGGAATTAACGCCGGAAAATAAATTCGTCAGTATTAAAAAACTAAGGTAGATAAATCGAACGCGAATGGCGCGAATAGGTTGATTATAGAGTCCGAAATGAAAGGGACATCGTTCCCACGCTCCGGCGTCACTGCCATTAAGTTAAGGCTGGACAGTCCCTTCTCCCACCGGGAGAAGGTTAGGATGAGGGGATCAAATAAGGCTTTTTTCCTTATTTTTATTCTCCTCACCCCAACCCTCTCCAGCAGGATGCCTACATGGATGTAGGTAAGTAGAGCAATGCAGGAGCAATTGCCGAGAGGGAGCTT
>JAPLRU010000006.1 GCA_026399025.1 Methylobacter sp. | reverse complement strand
AGAATGGTAAAGCGGTTGCTTGTGCCGCGATGCGCAAACTTATTCATATTGCATTTGGCGTCCTTAAGTCTGGCAAACCCTTTGACCCAAATTATGCCGTTTAATTATCGCTTGCTTTTTGGGCGGCAAGACGGTATCTACTTGGCTAACATTTATACAAATATTTTTAGTCCTTAAAACTATGCAGCTTAGACTCTAAGTCATATTTTTTGCTACTTAATTCAAGACGTCTTTCATTCGCCGCCCTTGCCAAATTCACATATTTACTATGCTCCCCAAGAAGCCTGTCTATGAATCCACAATTCATATATCTTCTCTCGTACTCTGCTTCTGCTCTTTCTACTTGTTTGATTTCTCCTTCTGTTGATTCAATTTCAGATTTTAATCGCAGTCTTTCCGATTCTATTTCAGCCTTTAATCGCAGTTGTTGATGAGTAGTACCTGGGGTTTCGGCACCGCATTGCGGACATATTTTTGCCAACTCATAAACTGAAGCATTACATTCTCTGCATGAAACTAACGCCATAAATATCTCTCAACTTGTAAAAAATTAAAATAAAGAACCGCCCAACTAATATTAGCCATCCTAATAGACGCAAAACATTGCGTCATTTTGATGTCTAAGTTTTTTTAAAATAAAAATTCATTGTTATTTCATGCTTTTGCATGAATTTAGTGCGTCCTAAATTAAATTCAGGTAGCGTCAAATAAAAGCACGAGCGCGAGTAGGTACAAACACCTACAACAGAAATGGATAATAAACTTAAAACCTAGATAGGGCAAATCTCTCATTCGTAAATCAATGTAAATCAATGGGGTCAGATTAAATTGATTTCCAATCCATTCTGACCCCATTGATCTCACCCCATTGATCTCAGGCGTAATAACGTATTGCGTCGCATGGAAAACTGGCATATACCCCGCAGGTTAAGCAATTTATAATTAACCAATCATCCACAATCTCATCTTGATTTATTGCAACAATAAATTCAAAGGAATCCCATGATTAGCGAATACATAAACGCCGCGATGAAAAACGCGCACTATGAAATAATCGAAGACGAAGAGCCCTACTACGGCGAAATACCTGAGCTAAGAGGAGTTTGGGCAACGGGTAAAATATTGGAAGAATGCCGGGACAATTTAACCGAGAACCGAGGGGTGGATACTTGTCCGCAATAGCCAAGGCATGGATATACCGGCAATAAACGGGTACATGGTGATAACCCCTAAGGAAATGAAAGTTGCCTAAGGAACGAGCATGAAATAAATTGAGCATTTGATTCTCCTCACCCCAGCCCTCTCCAGCAGGAGAGGGAGCTAGTTGCCGAAGTTATTTCATGCGCGTTCCTAAGAAATAACAGCTACAGCGTCATAACATGACCCACCTCAAGCCACGTCATGATACCAATCCAGCAACTCTTCACCGCCCCAGTTTTCCGCATCGCCGGGAATGTGTTCATCGGTTTGATAAAGCGTCATCTGTCCGGGCTTCGGCGAGCTGACCAATAAGCTTTCCGCATACTCAATCGAACAGCCTTGTTTGCCGGTTTCGTCTTTTAACCATTGCGCCGCCATCGCAATGGCGTCTGTCCGGGTTTCGCCAAAGCCGAAAACGGCATAATCGTGTTGCACATATAAAATAGTCATCGTTGCTCCAAATTTGCTGATTAAAGGTGTGACCGGTCTGTCTATTTCTTTATATCCGCCACGAAGGGCGCGAAAAATAAATATACACGTCGTATTTCGTGTCTTCGCGGTGAGAAACCTGCTCAGAGATTCCTTAAATTTGCTTCATGGTAATATCCAAGGTCAAAATCCGGTAAGCGATTTGCCGGGGCGTCATATTCAGCAAACGCGCGGCTTTGGCTTGCACCCAGCCGCTTTGCTCCAACGCGGCAATAACCCGTTCCCGGTCATCCATGTTTTCATCGTTAAAATCAATCGCGGGCGCTTTTTGCGGTTTAAGACTGATGGCGCTGCCGATTTCATCTTCCAAGCCGGTGCTGACCATTACATCGCGGTCGATAATGCCGTTGGAACTCATGATCGCGGCGCGTTCCAGCCGATTCGCCAGTTCGCGGACGTTGCCGGGCCAGTTGTGTTTCATCAATATGCGTATCGCGCTTTCCTTGATTTCCAAAGGCCGCCCGCCTTGTTGTTCCGAAATCCTGCCGAGCAAAAATTCGGACAGCTGCGGAATGTCCTCGGTCCTGTCGCGTAAGGGCGGCATGTGCACCGGCATCACGTTCAGGCGATAATACAAATCTTCCCTGAACTCGCCTTTGGTCACTTCTTCTTCCAGATCGCGATTGGTGGCGGCAATGATGCGCACATTGACTTTGATGGTTTGAGTGCCGCCGACCCGTTCGAATTCGCCTTCCTGCAAGACGCGCAGCAGTTTGGCTTGAAATGAGGCGGAGATTTCACCGATTTCATCGAGAAACAAAGTGCCGTTGTCGGCCAATTCGAAGCGGCCTTTGCGTTGGCTGACCGCGCCGCTGAATGCGCCTTTTTCGTGGCCGAATAATTCGGATTCTAATAAGGTATCGGGCAAGGCCGCGCAATTGAGTTTTAAAAAAGGCCCGCCGGAACAGCCCGAGTTAAAGTGAATCGCATTGGCGACGACTTCTTTACCGGTGCCCGATTCGCCTCGAATTAATACCGTGGTATTCCATTTGGCCACTTGGCGGATCAAATCGAATACTTTTAACATCGGCGCGGAATGGCCGATGATGTTTTCAAAGCTGTAGTTCTTGATCAAGGCTTGTTTGAGTTGATCGCGTTCGCTGAGCAAATTGCGCTGTTTGCGTTCGATCCCGCGCAGCATTTTGACGCTTTGCGCAATCAGGTTGGCAATCATCTCCATAAAGCGGGCGCGCTCGCCCAGAAACAGGCTGTTATCCGGCTGTGCGGCCAATACGCCGATGGTGTCGCCTTCTTCGATATAAATCGGTGAGCCGATAAAAGGCAACTCGGGATCGTATAAGCCCAATCGGCCTAAAAAACGCGGTTCTTCGGATACTTTTTCAATGACGATGGTGCTGCCTTCATCCAGTATCGCGCCCATCAAGCCTTCGCCGGGATTGTAGCGGACCGGCTCGGTAAATTTACCGCCGCCGTTAGTATGAACGACGCTGACGATCATACTGTTGCTTTCAATTTCCCGCAGCGTGATCATGCCGGAACGCATGCCTGACCGTTTGTGCAATATCTCCAAGACCGCCTGGAGTTTTGCGTGTAAATCATGGGTGCTGTTTAAGACTTGGCTGATAATATACAAGGTATCAAGTTCAGCTTCGATCAGCTGTAAACGTTTAGTCATTACTCTATCCCCTTAGGTACCTGTCTGCGCAGAGGGAAACTGATTTTAAACCGGCAGCCTTGCTCGCAATCCGGGTCTATTTCAATGAATCCCTGATGTTGGTTGACAATTTCCTTAGCCATTACCAGTCCCATGCCGGCTTGGTTACCGCCCATCGGACGGGTGGTATAAAAAGGTTCAAAGACTTTAGCGCGTTTTTCAACCGGAATACCCAAACCACTATCTTCAATGCCGACATAAATTAATTCGGCGTCGGTATCGGTCGTGATTTTAAGGCGTTTTTCCGAGCCGTTCGATTCGCAGATCGCTTCAATCGCGTTATCGATCAATTGCTTGAATAAAATGCGCAAGCGGTTTTCAGAGCCCAGTATGGCCGGTAACTCAGCCAGCGGTTGCCACTGTACTTCTATATCGTTACTCCAGATGCGTTGGTTGGTGAGCAACAGCACTTCATGCAGAATTTGATTCAGGTTAATCGGAATAACGGCGGTTTGCAGAATCTCGGGGATGCATTTTTGCATAGTCACCACGGCTTCTTCGCCGGACTGCTGAATCTGTTGCAATATCTGCAACAGTCCTGCGTGTTGATCGTCCTTCCTGTGCCGTAAAATCTGCTCGGCCGCCCTAATTTGGTTCATCGGCATTTGAATTTGGTGCATTGCGCCCAGCAAGGTTTCCCGGATGCCGCGCACCCGTTCATCTTCCGCCATCATCGTTTTCAGCGTCTGAATATGCAACTCCTCCATTTGTCTACGCTGCCGGGTAATATCCGTTAAGGTTAAAATCAGGTAGTGTTTGGAGACGTTCTCAAAAAAGGCATCGGCATTGACTTCTTTTTCCACAAACCAGTTGCCGGCACAAGAAAACCAGCGAACTCTCTGATTTCCTTTGCTTTCCACCCTGAATTCGCGGTGATTAAAGCCTTGTTCCTTGCTTTGCAGTTGCGCCCATAAATCGCCCATTTCCTCCCGTAATAACTGTAAAAAATAAGTGGCGGGCTCGCCTTTATCGAGATCGCTGACCAAGGCTTTGTAATTATGGTTGTCCAGAATCACTCGGTCCTGGTCGTCCAGCACGACCATCGCGATAGGCGACGAATTAATGACCGACTCAATCAATAGCTTTTGGTTGACGACCTTTTTTTCGGATTCATAGGTTTTGGTAATGTCGCGATGCATCCCAATGTAGTGCGTGATCGCTCCGGATTCATTCAACATCGGTGCAATGGTTAAATCGGACAGGTAAGGCTCACCGGATTTATGCCGATTGCACAGCGTTCCGCGCCATATTTTCTTACTGCTTATGGTGCGCCAAAGGTCGTAATAAACCTCTCTGGGGGTGCGTTTGTCGGATAAGATCGATTCGTTTTCCCCCAGAATATCGGCAGGCTGATAGCCGGTGACTCGGGAAAACTCTTCATTCACATAAAGAATTTTGGCCTTTTTATCGGTAATGGAAATAGCGATCGGCACTTGCTCAACCGCTTCGATAAACAAGCTGTAAAGCATCCTTTCACCCTTATCAATATACTTTTCTCCAAATAAATCAGGTGCAAGTTCGCTGATGACGCTCGCCATATTGGTATGCGTCTGTAAAAATCGCAGTGAATTTTTTTTCATAAGTGTTGGCCGGATGTTAGAGGGCTTAAGGTCGCTTTGTAATTATTAAGCAAATATGACGCCAACATTAATACCGAAGTTTACGTTGTAAGCGTTAGTGAACGAGCGACTGGCTGCCAAATCGATAAAACAAAAACCATTGCAAGCTGCATT
>JAPLRU010000031.1 GCA_026399025.1 Methylobacter sp. | reverse complement strand
TGTGTTGAGTTTAATCAATTATTTTTTCTTCGTGAACTTCGTGTCTTCGTGGTGAATAGGTTTTTAAACTGATTTTGATAATACTTTCACAGCCTCCGGAGCGTGGGAACGATGTCGTTTATTGTTGTTACGTCGCTAAGGCGATTGACACAAGCTTGCCGATCACAAATGCCGCCCCCCAGGCCGGAGTACTTAATCGGATCAATCCTTGATTTTACATCGCGGAATCAACCGGCAGTTCCCGGTTTAGTTCCTAATGCTTTGGCGGCGGCGTAGCGCCGCCAAAATGTCTTGATTACATTATTGAAATCATCCAAATAGGTATACGCCACCGGAATCACCAACAAGCTGAGCAAGGTGGACGTCACCAAGCCGCCGATCACGGCGACCGCCATCGGACTGCGAAACGATGAATCCGCGCCGCCCATGCCAAGCGCAATCGGCAACATACCGGCCCCCATCGCGATGGTGGTCATCACGATAGGGCGGGCGCGTTTCCGGCAGGCATCCAGCAGTGCATCCATTCGGGACATGCCGTGATCCCGCCGCGCAACAATCGCATATTCGACCAGCAATATGGAATTCTTGGTCGCAATACCCATCAGCATAATCAGCCCGATCAGCGACGGCATCGAAAACGCTTTGCCGGTCAACAACAGCGCGACAAAACCACCGCCGAAAGAAAGCGGCAGCGCCGCCAAAATGGTGATCGGTTGTAAGAACTCTTTGAACAGCAGCACCAGCACGATGAATATGCACAAAACGCCGGTCAGCATCGCGAGGCCGAAACTGGCGAAAAGCTCGGCCATCATTTCGGCATCGCCGATATTAATCTGCTTTACCCCGGCCGGCAGATTGCGAATGCTCGGCAAATTTTGCACTGCCTTAGTTACATCCCCTAACGGCAGGCCGGAGAGTTCGACTTCAAAATTGATATTGCGCGAACGATCATAACGATCAATGACCGCGGGCCCACTGGAAAGCTCCAGATCGGCCACTTGGCTTACCATCACCGCTCCCGAACCCGCTTTGCCTGACGGCACAGCGAGCCGTTCCAGCACCGAAAGATCGCTGCGGCCGTCTGCGGCCAGTTTGACCACTACCGGCACCTGACGCTGGGCAAGATTAAGCTTGGGCAAAGACCAATCGTAATCCCCTAAGGTGGCGATGCGCAGCGTCTCCGCGATAGCCGCGGTAGTGACGCCCAAGTCGGCGGCACGGGCAAAATCCGTTCGTACCGCAATTTCAGGCCTCACCAGCGCGGCGCTGGAGGCGATACTGCCGAGGCCGGAAATGGTCCGAAGATCGCGCTCGACGTTACGGGCGGCGGTGCTTAAGGCCTGCGGATCGTCGCCGCTCAGCACCAGCACGTATTTCTCGCCCGATCCGCCGAGGCCCACTTTGGTGCGCACGCCGGGCAGGTTTTGCAGCGCCTGCCGGATGTTTTGCTCGATGACTTGTTTGCGCACCGGCCGGTCTTGCCGGTTAGCCAGTGTAATCGTCAACGTGGCTTTACGTACTTCGCCGTTTTGAGAGGCGGCAAAAGCATCGCCGCCGGCTGAACCGCCGCCGATGGTGGTATAAACCGATTTTATAAAAGGCACGTTTGCCACCAGTTGCCGGGCGGCTTCCGCCGAGGCGCCGGTTTGGGCAAGGCCGGCGCCGGGCGATAATTCGACAAAAACCTGGGTTTGAGGGTTATCATCCGGCGGTATGAAGCCCGTGGGCAATAAAGGAATCAGCAGCAAGGAACCGACGAAAAACGCCGCCGCAGCCGCTATCGTGGTCAGGCGATGCTGCAAACACCAGGCCGCCAGTTTCATATAGATTTTCATGATGCGCCCTTCCGGCGGCTCGAAGTGGCCGCTGTCTTTCAACAGATAAGCGGCCATCATCGGCGTCAGCATCCGCGCCACGACCAGCGAAGCCAGCACCGCCAGCGCTGCGGTCCAGCCGAATTGCTTGAAGAAGCGCCCGGCAATTCCGCTCATGAACGCCGTCGGCAAAAATACCGCAACCAGTGCGAACGTGGTGGCGACCACCGCCAGACCGATTTCATCGGCCGCCTGCATCGCCGCCTGATAAGGCGTTTTGCCCATACGCAAATGGCGCACGATGTTTTCCACTTCGACAATCGCATCATCCACCAGGATGCCAACCACTAAAGACAAGGCCAACAAAGTGATGCCGTTCAGGGAAAAGCCTAAATAGTCCATGCCCAAAAAGGCCGGAATTATCGACAGCGGCAAGGCTACGGAAGAGATAAAAGTCGCCCGCCAATCTTTTAAAAACAGCCATACCACCAATATCGCCAACAAAGCGCCTTCGTAAAGCATGGTCATCGAACCCTGGAATTCTTCCTGTGCCGGGGTGACAAAATTGAACGCCTCGGTAAATTCGATATCCGGATTGGCAAGGCGCAATTCCGCTAAGGCTTTTTGCACGCCCTCGCCCACTTCGACGTCGCTGGCACCGCGGCTGCGGGTCACTTCAAACGCTACCACCGGTTTGCCGTTAAGCAAGGCCAGGGCTCGAGGCTCCGCCACCGTGTCGTCGATTGTTGCGACCTGGTCGAGCCGGATACTGCGCCCGTCCGCCAGCGACAGTTGCAGCGGCCGCATTTCTTCTACCGAAGCAACGTTGGCCAAGGTGCGTAAGGGCTGCTCGCCGCTGCCCAAATTAGCCCGCCCGCCGGCGCTTTCTCTTTGTATCGCGCGTAATTGGCGGGAAATATCGGCCGCCGTAGCGCCCAGCGATTGTAATTTGACCGGATCCAGGGCAATGGTCACTTCCCGGCTAACGCCGCCCACCCGGCTAACTTGGCCCACACCTCGGACACTGAGCAACTTTTTGGCAACCGTCTCTTCTACAAACCAGGACAGCGCTTCGTCATCGCGCCGGGCGGAGGCGACGGTAAACGCCAGGATCGGGGAAGCGGCCAAATCCAACTTGGTAACGACCGGGTCGCGCAAATCGCCCGGTAGATCGGAGCGCACTTTGGACACGGCGGAGCGTATGTCGTCCAGCGCTTCCTGCACCGGTTTTTCCAGCCGGAACTCGGCAGTAATGGTGACGCTGCCATCCTGCACTTTTGTGGTGATATGCTTTAGACCTTGCAAAGTGGCGATAGCGTTTTCGATCTTACGCGCCACCTCGCTTTCCAGCTGGGACGGCGAGGCGCCGGGCAAAGAGGCGCTGACCGTCACCGTGGGTAAGTCCAGATCCGGCATATTTTGAACTTTCATCGACTGAAAACTCAATATCCCGCCGAAACTCAGCAGCACAAACAACATCAGCGCCGGAATGGGATTGCGGATACACCATGAGGACACGTTCATGGCTGCACCACCTGCACAGTATCGCCATCGGTCAGGAACGAGGCGCCGCCGGCAACCAGCCTATCCCCCGGCTTGAGCCCCGAAAGTATTTCCAGACTGTCGCCGATTCTTCGGCCCAGTTGACTTTTGATCTGGGAGACCTTGGCAAACGAGCCGTTTTGCTCGCCCAGCTTGAACACATAACTAAAGCCTTCCCGCAAAGACAGCGCAGTCTGAGGAATAGTCAGGCCGGGGATGACGCCGATCTCGAATTCCCCCTTGGCGAACATCCCCGCGCGCAAGCCGTGCCGGGCGGCTTCGGGTAAATCCACGTAGACCAAACCATTACGGGTCTTTTCGTCCAAGGTCGGCGCCAGTGCGCGAATCTTGCCCTTGATGCCGCCAACGTTAGGCACATCGACGTTAACCGGGATGCCGAGTTTGAGTTGAGCCATTTCGGCCGCGGTGACTTCGCCCCGCCATTCCAGCCGGTTTTGCCGGATCATCCGAAATAGCTCCTGGCCCTTTGCCGCGACGGCTCCCAATGTGGCGCTACGGGAAGAAATAACCCCGTCATCGCCGGCTAAAACCTTGGTATATTTCAGCCGCAACAATTGCGAATCCAGCTGTGCCTTGGCTGATTGAACTTTGGCATTCGCCGTTTTTTCGCCGGTCAGATATTGGTTCACTTGCTGACTGCTTAAGGCGCCGGACGCGGAGATCTGTTGAGCCCGCTCGGCGTTATCGCGGGCATCGGCCAAATTTGCCTCGGCTTCGGCCAGCGCCGCCCGGCTTTGAGCGACATCGGCTAAAACGCTCTCGTCGGAAAAAACCGCCAGCACCTGCCCTTTCTTTACGGTTTGCCCCACCTGCACATTCACTTCGATCAAGCGCAGGTCGCTTATTTCAGAGCCGATAATGGCCTCCTGCCATGCCGCTATCGAACCGTTGGCCGTCAGTGTCATAGGAATATCGAGCATGAGCGGCTGGACTACTGTAACGCTGAGCGCAGGCTTAGGCGCCAAAGCAATGTCGGCGGCAGGTTGCTTACTGCGTCCGGCGAAAATGCCTATGCCGGCCAATACGATTATGGCTGCCAGCAGGACACTTATTTTTCCTTTTGTCATAATTTTCCTTCGCTGAAATCGATTTGATGATTTAACAATTGATCCGGTTGTTCGGGTTTGCTGTTGCTTGAAACGGAAGCGCTTGCAGCATCAACTTTCCGGGCATTTTCATGTCCATCCCAACTTCCGCCGGCTGCGCGGTAGAGGGCAATCCAGGCGCTCACCTGTTCCTGCTCCAGTTCTTTAACGGCCATTTCAGCGGACAGAACGTTACGCCGGGCCGTTTCGACGTCGATCAAATTACCTAAGCCGACTTGGTAAAGCTGCTGGACAGCCAGAAAATTTGCCCGATAACCGGTGACTGCCTTACGACCTTCGGGTAAGCGTTGGCCGGCGCTGTCTAATCGCACCAAAGCGTCTTCCACTTCTTTGACCGCGGTGCGCACCTTGCTGCGGAACGTGCTTTCGGCGGCCTGATAGTGGACTCGCGCCGCTTCCACATCGGCAGCCCGCTTACCGGCATCGAACAACGGCAAGCTGAGCGTCGGGCCGATCGCCCAGGTTTGTGCGAGCAAAAATGCTGATCCGTTAATGTTTTGCAAGGTAGGCGTGATGTTGCCGGACAAGCTCAATTTCGGAAAGCGCTTGGCCTGCTCGACGCCGATTTTGGCGCTGGCCTCCGCGACATCGCGCTCGGCGGCGGCGACGTCGGGCCGTTGCAGCAACACACGGGCAGGCAGGGAATCGATCCGGAACGCAGACGGGCTGGGCAGCTTTGCCACCCGCTCCGGTGCCTCGGTTAACAATTTACGAACTTCTGTTTCCTGTATGCCGGTGAGTGCGACCAAGCCCTTTATCGAGCGTTCGCATTGCGCTTGTTGCTGCAATAAAGTCCTGTTGCCTTCGGCCGCACTGGCCTCGGCGAGGGCGACGTCCCCCGGTGCACGGAATCCGGCTTTACCTGCGATTTCCGCGAGCCGCGCCGATTCCCGGCGAGAATCGGTATCGGCCTGCACTATGTGCACTTGGGCCTCGCAATAGCGATAAGCCAGATAAGCATTGGCGACTTCCACCGCCACCGACACGCGGGCGTCGTGCCAGGATGCGTTTCTCGATTCCAGCTGACTGCGGGCCGCTTGTTCCTGACGCGCCAAACCGCCGAACAGGTCGATTTCCCAGCTCGATTGCAGCCCGGCCGGAACTTGGTTCCACAAGAACGGCGTGCCGCCAAAGGAAGAAGAGGAGCGTTTTGCGCCGATGCTGGAGTCTATATTCGGCAATAAGGCCGCATCGGCGCCGACGAGGTTGGCTCTGGCTTGCTCGATGCGCGCTCGGGCATCGGCTACTGACGCGCTTTCTTGCTGGGCTGCCGCCAAAAAGCGGTTCAGCACCGGATCCTGAAAACGATCCCACCAGCGACTCAAATCCGCCGAGTCGCCTTGATGCGCAATCGGTAAGTTATTTCCCTTGGGTTGGGGAGCCTGCCAGTTAGCCGCTGTCAGCAAGGGCGCTGATTGGTAATCGGGACCCACTGTGGTCAACAAGCCGCCGGAGCCGCAGGCTGATAGCAGCAAGGGCAGAAGACTCCGGCTTAGTATTTGCAGATTTTTATTACTCATGATTATTGGCTTCTTGTACGCGACGCAGAGCCTCGCCTTCGATCATAGAAATAGCGTAACCGGCCAGACGTTCCGCCAGGACGTCAATCACTTTTGGAGTGCTCAACAGTTGCGGCGAAATGGCCGCAACAACCTCTTGCCCGACATAAAAATACACGGCCATGCCGACGATGGCAAAAGCCAATCGATGCACATCCGCATCGATGCGTTGCAGGCCCAAATGGTGTTTAAGCACCGTAACGAGCGCTTCATGTTGCGGTTTGATTTCAGTATCGATCTCCTGCTGCCAGATGCCGGTCGGCTCGATCATTTCCCGAAAGTGCAGTTTCATCACCAGCCTGACTTCCTCGCCCTTTTTTAGGCATTCAAGAAATTCCGTGAAAAACCTGCCAAGCGCTTCGGCCAGAGGTAGATCGGAGTACGTTGCAATATTGGTGTGGCATTTGGTCTCGCCCATCGGCTCGGTGAACACAACACGATAGAGCCCGGCCTTATCGCCAAAGTAGTAGCGGATGGCCGAAATATTTGCCTCCGCCGCTTCGCAGATTTCTCGGGTGGTGGCGGCCTCATAACCTTTTTCGGCAAACAAGCGCAATGCGGCTAAAACCAGCCTGCTGCGCGCATCATGCGTTTCTGTTTCGGTATTTTCGTTTTTGCCCATGCTGCCTCAATAAATTGCTTGTCGTAAAAATAAATCAAACGATTGAATGATATGATTTCAAACAAGCGTTTGATTGTCAATTTTATATTGCTCGCAGTATTTAGGTAACTCGCAATAATAAATCCCACACAGCTATCGTTCCCACGCTCCAGAGACTGTGAAAGTATTATCCACATAAATTTAAAAGCCTATTCACCACGAAGGCACGAAGAGCACGAAGAAAAAAATAATTATTTAAACTCAATGTATTGAAAACTTCGTGTCCTCGGCAACTGCTCCTGCGTTGCTCTACCTCCTGCATCCTTGCAAGTCGTTCGTGCCTTCGTGGTGAATGCTTTTTCTTTTGTTTTAAAACGAATACTTTCACAGTCTCTGGAGCGTGGGAACTATTCTGGTCGGCGGGGTATTTATTGCGACTTGCCTTATTGATAGCAATGTTCCAACGGCAACTGTCTTACCAATCAATTGCCGTTGCATTATGGGATTTGATTATTGGTATCTTGCTTTAGAACAAACGCCTAACAGTAGGACTAGGGTTTATATCATGCTGTTTTCAGTCCAAGACAGAGCGGAATAAGCCCGTCCGGCGACATTGAGATGTGTATAACGATGAGAGCTATGTATGGGATGCCAAACGGCGTCGGACTTTCCCGCTTTCGGCATCCATTTTTCAGGTAAGTTAGATAGGATTATTTTAAACACAAGGAGAGAGAAGGGAGCACAAGCCCCCCCATGGCCCGCTCCTACAACGCTTAGCCGGCTAACTCGACCTGATCGAGTATTGAAACAATCTCCGCACAGCAAATAATACTTTTATTACTGTCAAGAATGTAACCGGCCAATTGGGTGATGGCTTTCCAGTTCGCCTTGTTATTGACAAAGTCGAATGCCGCAGTAAACAACTTGACCGATTTCTCATCTTGTTGCTGTTTATCGGCAGAAAAGCTGTGCAAATATTCATTGACCAAGGCAAGATCGAAGCTGCCGCCATAATATTTTAACGCGTCCAGACTGATTAATCGGTGATTGAACAGTTCGTCGTCAACGTCGGCGACATGCTTGGCTTCAGCCAGCGGTCCGATCAACAGGTTAATAATATCCGCATCAAAAGCGCTCATATACGCTTTGGTCAATTGCATTCGGCTATCATCATGTCCGCTTAGCCCACACAGCAAACTGTCAATAGAAGGCGGTAGCGATTCAATTAAGCGCCCTCCTTCCACCCGTGCGATGCAGTCGCTATGAGGAGATTGATAAGCCATGACATCGGTATCTGCGAGGGCGCTCAAACGTTTAAAATTAATGTTAAAAAAAACCGGCGGCAGATGATGGGCTTGGTTATGTAAATGAATGCCCGCCGCATGTCCCGCTTCATGAAAAGCAACGCATTTTTTATACTCTTTTAATTCATCCTGACTGAGAGTTTCGATTATCTTGTTTCGTTTCATATTAAATACTATGTCCTGGTGCGCTTATTATTTTTATAAGACCATGATTTATCGACTTCGCAGTCAAGCTTGCCGACGCTGGGGCTGCCTGTCGTCTTGATTTGCCCCGTCTTAAGTCGATAGCCGAACCGGTCGAAGGGCTGTAGCTTCCCCCCCTATTTCAGCTTGGACTCATCTAATAACAGCGCTTCGACCTGGATGGCAACAATCAGGCGCTTTTCCAATCGATTAAAGACCCGGTATTGAATACGCCGAACACAATTTAGCCGTAAAACCTGCCGCGCTCAGTACGGTAACGTACATACGGGCGGCTTCCCGCTTGTGATGTTTTAGCCATCAGTCGGCCAAACGGATTTCCTAAGGTGAATAATACTTGTCTGTTCGTTGCCGCACCGTTTCCGCTCAGTGCATCGGGGTATTCTTTGGCTAAGCGTTGGGATACCGCATTTCACGCTCGGGTCATGATGTCGGAAGACCTTAATAACAGAAGGACGTTAAAGCAAGACCGCTCAAACCAACGCTGCCGAGCTGCACAGACAAGTCCTGACCGGTCTGCCATCAGACAGCACTTAGCTACTCTCAACTTTTACAGGAAATAGATATGAAACTCACCAACATGAAATTCACCGGTTTATGCGCAGCCATCATTTTGAGCATGGCCTCGTTTGGCGCTTATGCCGCTGAAAACCATATGGCGGAAGCGCTTAAGCATGCAGAGGTCGCGGCTAAAGCCGACAATGCCAATGCTATCTCCGAACACGCGGCAAACGCGAAGACCCATGTGAAAGCCGCCGATGAACATCTGGATGCCGGTGTCACGAGCCTGGATGCCGCGATTGAACATGGTAAACAAGGCCATGTCGACTTAGCGAAAAAAGCCGCCGAAGAAGCCGTAACGCATCTGAAAGCCGCGCAATAAAACGAGCATAGGCTTCGGTATTACAGGAGACGGCGAGTGGATAGCTCGCCGTTTTTTATAACGGCCACTGAATAAAATAGCAAACCGCGTTGTGGGCGCTAAGCAGCACTGCCATTAAGTTAAGCACAGCGACACGCCGTAGGAGCAGGCTCTGCCCGTTTGCACAGCGATTGCATAATTGTAGCGCCCTCATCGCGGGCATGGCCCGCTCCTACAACACTTAATTTAATGGCAGTGACGCTAAGCGGGGGAACGAGATAAGGCAAATAGACAATGACGAACAGGAGGCATCCGCATGAATGTGATCAAGATGAGTGACGATGACTAGCATTGTCCAACCGGTGAGCATAGCAATAACCGCCGAAATCTGGCGTTATGTTTTTGACGCCATTGAAGATCCGGTGTTTCTACACGACGCTCAATTCCGCGTATTACTGGCCAACCGCGCCTATTACCGGGAAGCCGGCAGGGTTGAGGAGACAGTATTGGGCAAGCCCTATTGGCAGGCTTTTCCGCACGGGACCGGGCCGCTGCCCGGCTGCACCGATGAGATACTCGGCGAAGGAGGCTACTCCGCTTGCCGGAATGAAGTGAGCGTGGGCGAGAAGCTCTATGTTTCCAGCGCTTACACCGTGCGCGACGATCAGGGCCGGCCGCTTTACTTCCTGCACATACTTAACGACATCACCGCACAAAGGCAGGTTGAAACGGCGGAGGAAAACGTTCGCCGGGTTACCGAAACGGCGCACGATGCAATTATTACTGTAGCCAAGGAAAGCGGCCTGGTGACCGCCTGGAATCCGGCCGCCGAAGCGATTTTCGGTTACAGCCGGAAAGAGGTGATCGGGCATGTCCTGCTGGGCTTTCTGGCGCCGCCGCAATTTCGCGAGGTGGCCTTACGCGGTATGGCGCATTTCGCCAAAACCGGGAACGGCACGACCATCGGCAAGACCATTGAGCTGGCGGCCCTGCACAAGGACGGAACGGAATTTCCCATCGAACTCTCCTTATCGGCGATGAATACTCACGGCAAATGGTTCACGACCGGCATCGTGCGCGACATCACCGAACGCAACCGGGCGCACGCTTCGGAAGAGCGCTACCGCCGCCTGTTCGAATCGGCCAAAGACGGTATTTTGATCCTGGATGCCGAAACCGGCATGGTGGTGGACGCGAATCCTTTTATCGCCGATCTATTGGGCTATACCCTTGAAGACTGTCTCGGCAAGCATATCTGGGATCTGCGCTCCCTGGAAAATGTCGCGGCCAGCAAGGAAAAGTTTCACGAATTACAACAGCAAGATTATGTGCGCTATGAGGACATCCCCTTGGAAACGGCGCATGGGCGAACGGTGCATGTGGAGTTTGTCAGCAATGTCTATCTGGTGGATAACGTCAGAGTCATCCAATGCAATATCCGTGACATCACCCGGCGCTGGCTGGCCGAAGAAAACAGCCAACGCCTGGGGCAGATGTACCGCACCATCAGCCGCTGCAACGAAACTTTAGTGCGGGCCACGGATGAACTGGAATTAGCCCATGAGATGTGCCGGATACTCACCGAAGAAGGCAGCTTTCGCATGGCCTGGGTGGGCTATAGCGAACAGGGTGCGGATAAGCGGATTCGGATGGTGGCGGCAACGGGGCTTGAGCGGAGTCTTCTCGAAAGCCTTAATCCAACCTGGGCCGAGCAGGCACAGGGTCCGGCCGGGACCGCCATTCGTAACGGACAGACGGTAGTCTGCCACGACATTCGCAACGAAACGCAGTGCGCTGCGGAACTTGACCAAGCTTTGCAAGCGGGCTGTTTAACGATCATCGCCATTCCGCTCAAACACGACCGGCATGTTCTTGGCGTCTTGGTTGTTTATGGCGCTAAGGCCAATGAATTGAGCGAAGAAATCATCAACCTGTTGACCGAACTGGCTGATGATCTCGCTTTCGGCATCGGTAATCTGCGTTCAAAAGCCGAGCGTTTGAGTGTTCTTGAAAAACTGGAGCATATCGCTCACTACGATGCCTTAACCGCCCTGCCCAATCGCGTACTACTGGCCGATCGCCTGCAACAAGCCATGGCTCAGGCCCATCGCCACAGCGAGTTGCTGGCCGTGGCTTATCTCGATCTGGATGGTTTCAAGGCGATCAATGACAATTACGGCCATGTCGCCGGCGACCAGTTACTAATGAGCATGGCCGCCTGCATGAAACATACCTTGCGCGAAGGCGACACGCTTGCCCGTCTGGGCGGCGACGAATTCGTCGCGGTACTGATCGACTTGGATTCTATCGAAGCCAGCGTACCTCTGCTTACCCGCTTGGTTGCCGCTGCCGCCCAACCCGTGTATGTCGGCGACCTTATGCTCCAGGTTTCGGCCAGTCTCGGCGTTACCTTTTATCCGCAAGAGGACGACGTGGATGCGGATCAATTGTTGCGCCAAGCCGACCAAGCCATGTATCAAGCCAAATTGGCCGGTAAGAACCGCTATCATGTTTTCGACGACGAGCAAGATCGCAACGTCCGCGACCACCACGAAAACCTTGAGCGCATCAGCCGAGCCCTGGCCGAACGGGAATTCGTGCTGTATTACCAGCCCAAGGTCAACATGCGCACCGGGCAATTCATCGGTGCGGAAGCCCTGATTCGTTGGCAACACCCGGAAAAAGGCCTGTTGTCGCCAGCCTTGTTCCTGCCGGTGATTGAAGAGCATCAGCTGGCTATCGAACTTGGCGAGTGGGTGATCGATAACGCGTTGACCCAAATAGAACTTTGGCATGCCGCCGGACTGGACATTCCGGTCAGCGTCAATGTCGGCGCCCGCCAGTTGCAGCACCCGGATTTTGTCGAGCGTTTGCACGTACTGCTGACCGCGCATCCCGGCGTCAGGCCGGACGACCTGGAAATAGAAGTCTTGGAAACCAGCGCGCTGGAAGATTTGGCTCAAATATCCCAAGTTATCGAGGCCTGCCGAAAGGTCGGGGTGAAGTTTGCTTTGGATGACTTTGGCACCGGCTACTCTTCATTGACCTATCTTAAACGCCTGCCGTTCACCCTACTCAAGATCGACCAGAGTTTCGTCCGCGACATGCTGGACGACCCGGATGATTTGGCCATTCTTGAGGCGGTGCTCGGCTTGGCTGTCGCTTTCCGCCGCCAAGTCATTGCCGAAGGGGTGGAAACGGTGAAACACGGCGAAATGCTGCTACAACTCGGCTGTGAATTGGGCCAAGGCTACGGCATCGCGCATCCGATGCCGGCCGGCGCGCTGTCCGGCTGGTCGGCTAGCTGGCGCACTCATCCTTCCTGGAGCCGTCTGCCTGCGTTCAGCCGTGACGATTTACCCTTGCTTTTTGCCGGCATTGAGCACAAAGCCTGGATAACAGCCCTGGCCGGCTATCTTAAAGGTGAGCTTGAAAACCCGCCGCTGCTGAATTACCGGCAATGCCGTTTTGGCTCATGGCTGAATAGCGGAGGCTTGCTTCGCCATGATGCGCAAATAGCCTATCAAGTCATCGAACCCCTGCATCGGCGAGTGCATGTACTGGGAACGGAATTAGTCGAACTTAAAACTTTAGGCCGTAATCAAGAGGCCTTGGCCGGGTTGGCTGAACTCGTCGTCTTAGTGGAGGTATTGCGTGAACAATTGGAAGCGCTGGTGCAGGAAAACCGGCAGTGGGCGGAAAGAGGCTTGGAGCCGCTCTGATCACCCGGTAAGGCGCGCACGGCAAGCCCTACGTTATATTCCGTTAGGTAACTCGCAATAATAGATCCCTCACAGCTATCGCTCCCACGCTCCGGCCGGCGCTAATCGTTATACACATCTCGATGTAGCGATGTAGGCCGGAATAAGCCGGTCCGAGCTTTAGCGCAGGACCGGCGTTTCCGGCATCCCGAGGCTTCGGAGTGCCGGAAACGCCCACCCTGGCTATCGCCGGGCGGGCTTATTCCGGCCTACGTCTACGTCCCGTCTTGAACAGACTTGTGTATAAAGACGAGCGCTGGAGCGTGGGAACTATTCGGGTCTGTGGGGTATTTATTGCGAGTTGCCTTATCTCCCGGCAGGTACGATAGCCGGCGTTATCCGGCCGGTATAGCGGCTACAGGACGTCCCACGATGATGGGATGTTATCGAAACCATCCTTGAAGGTTGTAATAATATGAATAAATATAAGATGTTATCCGGATTTTTGATCGTCGGCCTGACGCTTTTCGGAGCGTCCTCCGGGTTTGCCGCAAAGCCTCCGGAAACAGGGCCGCCGACAGCTAACAAAAAATTTCGCCCGCACCCGATTGTGATCCCGCCGCTTCAATCGGCAGACTCCGCTATGCCCTGCCAGGAAGTCCGGCGCTGGCCTAAGAAAATGACTTTTACCGGTTGCGATACGCAAGCCAACAAGGTGGAGCCGCCTCCTGAAAATGCGAAGACCTTCCTCAAAACTTATGCGCAAGCTATGGCGCTGCGTCCGGATTTGGCCGATTTGAAGGTCGTCAACGTCAAGAAAGGCTTAACCCGAACCATAACTCGATTCCAACAGACTTTCCTCAATATTCCGGTGCTGAAGGCGTTTATTTCTATCCATCAACGGCCAAGCGGACGGGTGACGACCATTCACACCAGTTACATCAGCGAGCCGTTGGTGATAGGAGCCGAGACTCCGGCAATCTCCATAACGTCAGCCAAGAATATTGCGTTTCAGGGCATTCGTAAGCTTTCAACAGTTACGCTGTCTAAATCATTGGCAAAAAGCAGCGCTACACTGAGCTGGCTTCCGGTTGACGACAACCGAAGCGTTAAGCTGGTCTGGGTAGTCAAGACACGGACTCACAAACCTAGAGGAGATTTTTATACCCTCGTGAATGCGAACACCGGCTTCCGGCTGGTGCAGCAAAGCCTGATCGCTTTTGCTGAGGGGACCGGTATGGCGCATGAGCCCAACCCGATCCAGAGCTCCGGCATACTCAATTTCAAGGACAACAATGATGCGACCAATGCACGACTGAATGGGCAGAGAATTGCAGTAGATTTGCAAGGTCTCGCGAAGGGATCGACTTTACTTAAAGGCGAGTTTGTCGATCTGTCGACCTTTGATTCCCCGACTTGCCCGCGGCTCGACGGGCGTTGCCCTGACGCCGAAAATGCGGGCCGCGCCTATGTTTATACCCGTGACCAAGCCGAGTTCGAGCAAGTGGTAATCTACAACGCGGTCGACTCGGTGCAACGCTACCTCCGCGACATTTTGCATTTCCAGGATACAGAAGGTAATGCGACTATCCGCAATTTCCCGACTCGCGCAATCGCTCACTGGTACGCCGACGATCAGTCGTTTTACAGCCCCTTGGCGGACAATGGACAAGGGGTATTGTACTTTGGCGACGGTGGCGTTGATGATGCCGAGGACGCCGATATTATCGTCCACGAGTTCGGTCACGCTATCCAGCATAACCAGAATCCGGAGTGCTTTCCGGGCGATAACTATGCGGCCCAAGTCAGCGAAGCTCGCGCAATAGGCGAGGGTTTTGGCGATTATTTTGCTGCATCGTTCTATGCCGAGAAAGGTAACTTGGCGCATCAGGCACTGAATGCCGCCTGTGTCGGCGAATGGGACTCCAGCCCCTACAGCAGCACCAATCCGACCTGTCTGCGCCGGGTCGATGGCAGTAAACGCTATCCCAACGATCTTGTCGGCGAGGTGCATTCTGACGGCGAGATTTGGTCGGCGGCGCTGTGGGGCATACGCACCGAACTGAGCGCTCCGGTCACCGACCAACTTGTTCTCGAACATCATTTTAATCTTGATTGCTCAAACGGGCTGACCATGCCGCAAGCGGCGCTGGAGATGATCGATACCGATAAGTTGTTGTTTGCGGGGCTGCATCAGAATATCTTGCTGGCGAATTTTTGCGATCGCGGCATTCTGGTTGGCGATGCCTGCGCATCGGCAACCAATTTGCCCACTGTCGTGAACGTGAAGGCGGACAGCACGCTGGCACTGGACGCGCCGGACCGGAACGAAGGCGCTAATCCGACGCTCCACTTGAGGCCGAACAATGATAGCGGCGGCAATTTGATGCGCACTGCGGTAGCGTTCGACCTGTCCACTATTGACAGTGCTAACGTCGCAACAGCCAGACTGGTGCTGACCGTGCAACAAAATCTCGGCGGCTGGGGCAATTACGGCCGCAATGTTGTTGCACGCCCGCTGAAGGCTGCCGACTTTCCTGAAGGCAATGGACAGTGGCTGGACGCACCGGAAAATCTGAAAACAGCCGGCAGCGGAACCGGCGTTACCTGGAACTGTGCGGTCGACAATGACATCAGTAACGCCGTTAAAGATTGCAGCGACGGTACGGCCGCCGATGCCAATCCATTTACTGCGGCACCGTTCGTGCATACCAATGATCTCCGCAGCGGCGACGAGATTACCTGGGATGTTTCCGATGATGTAAAGGACGGCGCGAGCGGATGGTTACTGAATGTA
Organism: Methylobacter sp.; assembly: GCA_026399025.1. GTDB lineage: Bacteria > Pseudomonadota > Gammaproteobacteria > Methylococcales > Methylomonadaceae > Methylobacter_A. Next base: position 24,472 of record JAPLRU010000031.1, on the reverse strand, counting down.
ACGCAGGAAACTCAGAACATTAGCGGAGAGGTGGCTTATGTCGCCAAGGAAGGAAACCCGGCTTTGGCGCCGCGTCTTGAAATCACGTTTAAGACCGCTAAAACATCGCTGAAAAAATAAAACCGTCATGGCTACTAAAGCCGGACTGGCAAAACGGACGTTGACTACGGAAAATATGCAACGCCGTTTCCAACCATGGTCTTTCTAACTAAGCCAATTATCGGTATCAAAGACTATATCGCCGTCTGTTATCGAACCGTCCATCTGTATATGTTTAAAATCGAATTGATTACTATCAAGTAAATGCGACGGCACGATGTTTTGCATTGCGGTAAAGATGGTCTGGCTGCGTCCCGGATATTGGCGCTCCCAGTCGCCCAGCATCTCCTTGATGTTTTGGCGTTGAAGATTTTCCTGAGAACCGCACAAGTTGCAAGGGATTATAGGAAAATCCATGCTGCGCGCAAAACGGGCAATGTCTTTCTCGGAACAATAGGCTAACGGACGGATTACGATATGATCGCCCGTGTCGGTAATCAACTTCGGCGGCATCGCTTTTAACTTGCCGCCGAAAAACATGTTCAGGAACAAGGTCTCGATCATGTCGTCGCGGTGATGTCCCAGCGCGATCTTATGGGTGCCCAACTCGCGGGCGACCCTGTAAATAATGCCCCGACGCAGACGCGAACACAACGAACAGGTGGTCTTTCCCTCAGGGATTTTTTCTTTGACGGTGGAATAAGTGTCTTGCGTTTCAATGTGATATTCAACACCGAGACGCTTTAGATAATTGGGGAGCACGTCCGCCGGGAAGCCTGGCTGCTTCTGGTCCAGATTCATCGCCACAATTCGAAAATCGATCGGTGCGCGTTTGCGCAAAGCCAACAGAATATCGAGCAGCGTATACGAATCTTTGCCGCCGCTGAGACATACCAGAACGCTGTCGCCGTCTTCAATCATATTGAAATCGCCAATGGCTTTGCCGACCTGATGCTCCAAACGCCCTCGCAAACGATTAAAATTGCTGGAGTGACGTTCAAAGCGTATAGGCTGTGCAACTACGGTCATAAAGTTTCCATGTTAAATATTGAAGCCGCAGTCATCGTTTATTGCGATGAAATGCTCGGCCATGTGAAGGGCTAGTCATATTGCCAACTTGCTCAGGCTATAAATCGAGTCTGAAAGGTTTACCCGTCTCTGAGTTTCGTCAAGTAAGGCTGGATATCTCGACTTTTTTAGTAACGATGGGGCGCAATCTGTCTTTACAGCAAGGTTATTCTGTGTGACAGGTGTCCCCGCCGGATAAGCACAGCATGACCCTGTCGCCGTTTTCGATCATGTTGCAGTCGGCAATCGCAGCGCCGACCGTGCGCCGCAATTTTTTTGCAGCGTGTTAAACCGGGTTGTGGATTTTTGGTTTGGAGCTGACATGGTCAGTAGACGTTTTAACAATAGAGCACGGATGATGCGGATTGGACTGACTAGCGCTGATCAAGTTTTTTAAAATCCGCCCAATCCGTGTTCTATTGTGTAGCTGGAATGCGTTAACCGTTGTAACGCTGAAAGATCAGTGTCGCGTTGGTGCCGCCGAAGCCGAAGCTGTTCGACATGATGGTATTTAACGTAATGTTGTCTTTACGTTCACGCACGATCGGAATGCCTTCGGCGCCCGGATCGAGCTGATTGATGTTAGCTGAGGCGCTGAGAAAGTTTTCTTCCATCATCAACAATGAATAAATCGCTTCGTTAACACCCGCCGCACCTAATGCGTGACCGGTCAGCGATTTTGTCGAACTGACCAACGGCACGTTATCTGGGCCGAACACATTGCGTAAAGCTTCAAGTTCTCGGGTATCGCCGACCGGGGTACTGGTGCCGTGGGCATTGATGTAATCGACCTTGCTGTCGCCGATAGTCGCCATCGCCTGCTGCATACAACGCACCGCGCCTTCGCCTGAAGGTTGAACCATATCGTAACCGTCGGAAGTTGCGCCGTAACCGGTCAATTCCGCGTAGATTTTCGCGCCGCGCGCTTTGGCATGTTCCAGTTCTTCAATCACCAAAACACCGCCGCCGCCGGAGATAACAAAACCGTCGCGGGTTTCGTCATAAGGCCGGGATGCGGTTGCCGGGCTATCGTTGTATTTCGAAGACAATGCGCCCATCGCATCGAACAACATCGACATCGACCAATGCACTTCTTCGCCGCCACCGGCAAATACCACATCCTGCTTGCCCATCTGGATTAATTCCATTGCATGGCCGATACAGTGAGCGCTGGTCGCACAGGCAGAGCTTATTGTGTAATTGACGCCTTTAATTTTAAACGGCGTTGCAAGACAAGCGGTATTGGTGCTGGACATGCTGCGCGGCACCATATAAGGCCCTACTTTTTTGATGCCTTTGTCGCGCAAAATATCGGCCGCGTCGACAATATTAGAAGTTGAAGGACCGCCGGACCCCATCACCAATCCGGTTCTGAAGTTCGACACCTCCGCTTCGTCCAAGCCGGAATCGTCAATCGCCTGCTGCATCGCAATATAATTGAACGCCGCGCCATCGCCCATAAAACGTTTTATTTTACGGTCGATAAAACTATCTAAATCGATATTGATCGGTCCGTGAATATGGCTGCGAAAGCCCATTTGTTGATAAACATCGGCAAAAGCGATTCCTGAGCGGCCTTCTCTTAAGGAATCGACAACCTCTGTTCGGTTATTTCCTATGCTGGAAACAATGCCTAAACCGGTGACTACGACTCGTTTCATTGCTAATGCCTCTAAAAATCTTCGGTGGAAGTAAATAAACCAACCCGTAAGTCGGTTGCTTCATAAATCAGTTTGCCATCGACTTCCATGGTGGCGTCGGCGATACCCATAACCAACTTGCGCATAATCAATCTTTTTAAATTGACGCGATAAATCACTTTCTTGGCGGTAGGCAGTACTTGTCCGGTAAATTTAACTTCACCTACGCCTAAAGCGCGTCCTTTGCCGGGACCGCCCATCCAGCACAAAAAGAAGCCGACCAACTGCCACATCGCATCCAGTCCCAAGCAGCCGGGCATTACAGGGTCGCCTTGAAAATGACAGTCAAAAAACCATAAATCAGGCGTTATATCCAGTTCAGCAATGATTTCGCCTTTTCCGTAAGTACCGCCTTCATCCGTAATCAGGGTAATGCGATCCATCATTAACATATTCGGTAGAGGCAATTGCGCATTCTTGGGCCCGTACAGTTCTCCCCTGCCGGACATCAACAATTCTTCGCGCGTAAAACTGTGCTGTTTCCCCATACTCTTTATATACCTTGCGTAATTATTATTATTCTAAATGGTGCATTATCTTACAGCCGTCAAAAAAAATCAGCTCAATTTTTAGCCGGGCAACACATCCAGCAGTAATTGCTTTATCTTCAAGCTTTTTCTTTCGACTGCAGGGATGCAGGAGGTAGGGTAATGCATGGAGCAATTACCGAGTATAAGCTGCTGATAAATAATGGCGTAAGAAAGCACCGAGGTGACATATTTTCGAGTTTCTTTAAAAGGGATGGTTTCTATCCAAATATCGGCAGGCATCGACTCAATACTCGGCAACCATTTTGTCACCCGCCCGCCTCCCGCGTTATAAGCGGCAATGGCCAACGCAAAATGCCCGTGAAATTGTTTTAGCAATTGCTTGTAATAAAAAGCGCCGTATCGAACATTCACATCGGGATTAAACAAGCTGTTATCCGACTGCCATTTTTCCTTCAAATCGCGGGCTATCTGCATGCCCGTTTTGGGCATCACCTGCATTAAGCCGCGCGCACCGACGACTGACTCGGCATCTTTATTAAAAATGCTTTCCTGACGAATCAGGCCGAAGACAATGGCCGGATCAAGATCCTGACGAAAAGCATTGTTATGAATCTGATCCGAATAATAAAGCGGGAAACGCAGTTCCAGATCATCCCAATAATCAGCTTTAACCAATGTCGTAATAGCGACTTGGTCCCAATGCCAAGACTGTGCCAATTTGGCCGCGACCCTACGCCGTTCTTTGCTCAGTTTTTTAACCGCGTACCACCACAGCCGTTCAGCCTCTGTATCCCTGTTCAGTAACTTAAATTCCCGAACCATTTTAAAGTCGCTTTCATTAGCCAGATTGTCGAGTTCATTTTCAGCCAAAAGCACCGGCTTGTTGGCGAATTGATAAGGCTTATTAACGGTGTCTGCGGCAAGAAAGCCGTAAAAGCTGCGATCTTCTGCAAGTTTGGTGTAAGCGTCCTGCGCCAGCAAAGAGTTCCCGGTTTTATCCAGCGCTCTGGCCAGCCAATATTGCCATTTAGGATCTTGCCGTTCCAACGCCGACAAGCCCCCCAATGCTTCGGTGACATGCTGCCAGTTTTGTTCAAGTAAAGCCGCCCTGACTTTCCATTCATTAACCTCCTCATCGACCACGGATAACTGATTAAGACGGTAATAAGCGCCGGGATTTCGGCTGCGCGCCAAAGCAATCGCCAGACTGCGCTCCAACTGTTGAACGGTTTGGCTATCGATCCGATAAGCCTGTTTTCTTTCATCCCACAGTTTAACGGCCAAACTTAAATCGGATTTTGCCAATCGCTCTATGCCATGAGCAAAAAGCCGCCCCATTTGCGGACTCAAAAACCCGCTGTTTTCGATCAGGCTAGGTTTTTGATGAACCCGCAACCAAACATCGGCAATATCCTGATCGGCTCGACCCATCGAACGGCGCACGTATTCGGCCACTGACACATTATCTTTATCCAAAGCCAGCTCAAATCGCTGCCAAATCAGCTCCGGCGTAAAGCCGGACGACATCGTCAATAACGAGAGCAGCGGATCGCATTCCGGCGGCAGCGAATCCCCGGTAAGCCACAAGCGCTTGGCTTCATCCAGCGCCTGTTGCTGACTGCCTGTTTTATAGACAGCCTGAGCGTATTGACATTCAAGAGGCGTATTTTCGGTGACTTCCGTTGCGGCATACACACCATCCCTGGCGATTGCCGAACCTGCTCCCGGCAGGTTTGCGGCATACACACCATCCCTGGCGATATAATTTTGGATGAAATCGTTCCAGCGTTCATTTTTAGCCAAATAATCCAGCCACTTAGATCGCAATAAGCCGGCATAACGGGTATCTTTATAAGAGCTCAAAAAAGCCAAAACCTGATCGGTTTGCGATAAATTATCTTTTAGCCATTGGTATTGAAGATAAGGGTATAAGGGATAATCGACCAAAGCGGCGCAGATGTTGATGAATGCGGTATTATTGCCTTGAGCCAGCAATTTTTCCGCCCGTAAAAAATCGTTTCGCTGCTCGTTAAGGCTATTGGCCGGCGCCGCACCGGAGAAAAAAACCAGACACAACAATAATTTTTTTCGCAGGTGTTTCATATTTCACTTACCGTAAATATATTCCTAAAGATGTTTCAGACAGATATAATTCAGCGCTAATGAAAACATCCCTATCCAATTCCGTGCAAGCAAAACAGGCCGCCCCACTTTATAACTGGGGCGTTATCTATCGAATTGCTTTAGAGCACAAAAAAGAGCTGATCGGCTCCCATTTTATCGCCATACTGGCAACCATAGCCAGCGTTCCGGTGCCGCTGTTGATGCCGCTGCTGGTCGACGAAGTATTGCTGCATAAACCCGGCGTCATCATTCAAAACCTCAACCTGCTGTTTCCCGTGGCTTGGCAAGTCCCCTTTCTTTATATCGGCTTCATTCTGCTGGTCAGCGTTATCCTGCGCATTATTGCCCTCATCTTTAATATTATTCAGTCCCGGCAATTTTCCTGCATCGCTAAAGATATTGTATTTCGCATTCGCAGCGACCTGATCGGCCATTTGCAAAACATTTCGATGTCCGAATACGAAAGTTTGGGCACCGGCACCGTCGTCAGCCATCTGGTTAAAGACCTGGACACCATAGACACCTTTATCGGCACCACCGTTAGCAAATTGCTGGTCGCCACCCTGACCGTTATCGGCACGGCCGTGGTTTTATTATGGATGCACTGGCAACTGGGCTTATTTATCCTGCTGTTGAATCCGGTGGTCATCTATTTCACCCGCGCTGTCGGCTCTCGGGTTAAAGACCTTAAATCACGGGAAAACTCCGCTTACGAGGTGTTTCAGCAAGCCTTGACCGAAACCCTGGAAGCCATTCATCAAATACGCGCCAGCAACCGAGAGAAGCATTATTGCCGGCAATTAATCGAATCGGCCCGGTCGGTTAAGGATTTTTCCACCGCTTTCGCCTGGAAAAGCGATGCCGCATCGCGCTTGAGCTTTTTAGTATTTCTGTTCGGCTTCGACATCTTCCGCGCTTGTGCGATGCTGATGGTGGTTTATTCCGATCTCAGCATCGGGCAAATGCTGGCCGTGTTCGGCTATCTCTGGTTCATGATGGCTCCGGTGCAGGAAATCCTGAGCATCCAATATGCGTTTTATGCCGCCAAAGGCGCGTTAATCCGCATTAACCGGCTTAATACGCTGAAGCAGGAGCCGCATTATCCGCATCTGCAAAACCCGTTTTTAAATAAAAAAACCGTATCGTTACGGGTAGACGATCTGCATTTTAGCTACGGCGATGACCAATTCGCCGGGAGCGAATTGGCATTTACCCGCAGGGGGCCGGGCAGGACAGACCGGCCTGAAAAAATACTCGACGGCATCCGGCTAAAAATCAAGGCCGGCGAAAAAGTTGCGCTGGTCGGCGCCAGCGGCGGCGGCAAATCGACCTTAATCCAAACCCTGATCGGCCTGTACCCGCCCGATCACGGCCAAATTTATTTCGACGAAGTCCCTATCGACCGCATCGGCCTGGAAGTGGTCAGGGAAAATGTCGTCACCGTGCTGCAACATCCCGTCCTGTTTAACGATACGATCCGCGCCAATCTGACCCTGGGCCGCCCGGCTACCGACGCCGCACTCTGGAACGCGCTGGCTATCGCGCAATTAAAAGACACCGTGCAGGAACTGACTCAAGGCTTGGATACCGTGGTCGGCCGCCTAGGCATGAGGCTTTCCGGCGGTCAACGGCAACGCATGGCCATCGCCCGCATGATCGTCGCCAATCCCAAAGTGGTCATCCTGGACGAAGCCACCTCGGCGCTGGACAGCGAAACCGAGCATAAATTACATACAGCCATGGCAAAGTTTTTAAAAGGCCGCACCACCATTATCATCGCCCATCGCCTGAGCGCCGTTAAACAGGCCGACCATGTTTATGTGTTTGAACAAGGTAGAATCTGCGAGCACGGGCAACATGAAACCCTGCTTACCAAAAACGGCCTTTATGCCAAGCTTTATGGGGAGTATCAATAGGGTAAGGAAAGTCGCCGCCACGCTCTTGCCAGGAAATACCGGGCATAGGCCTCTACCCTGTTTCAGCATCGCGGAGTGCAGGCTTCGTCTGCACAGGCAAGCAAAGCTTGCACTCCCGATTCTTGCACCCTATCAAAACCAGTGAAACTCATTTTTTCAGAGATTCAGAGATCAGAGGCTTCAGAGTCCAGAGGTAATGGGGACAGCACTACCCGAAAGCCGAGGTCGTAGTCACGGTCGTTCGGGTGGACGTCGTAACGGGCGGCGCAACGCACGCGGCTCTGAAGGTCGTTGAAGCCGCCGCCGCGCAACACACGCGACTGTTCGCTGTCATCCGAATTATCACGCTGTAACCAGAGGCTGCCGTTATCGGGATAGTTTTTTGCATAAACACTGCGCGTCCATTCCCAGACATTGCCGCCCATCTCCTCGCAGCCATAAGGGCTGCCGCCCAAGGGATAACAACCGACTGCTGAAACCGCGCCTATGTTCATGTCAAAGTTTAATTTTTCGTTATCGAGATCATTGCCCCAGGGATAGAGTCGCTGCGGGCTGTCGTTATCTTTAACGGCTTCCGAGCTTAAATTTTCCGCTAAGTCGGCGGCAGTGAATGCTTGGGTTGTCAGTGGAATTTTTAAACCGCCGCGCGCGGCTTTTTCCCATTCGCGTTCGGTGGGTAAAGTTACACGCCAGCCTTGCGGCAAAACAGTATTCCAACGCTCAGTCAGCCAAACACAAAAAGCCATCGCTTCATCCCAGCTTACATCAACCACGGGCCGGTTCGTCGGCCCGTCCAAGCAGCCCTTGTCTCCTGCCTGAAAACCCGAGTCATTTACAAACCGGGTAAACTGCGCCACGGTGACCGGATACTTGCTCAGCGCGTAAACATAATCCAGGTTTTGCAAGCCCGCGTTATGTTTTTCATCGCCACTGGCCAAACTATCGCTATCGGTGCTGCCCAGGAAAAACTCGCCTCTCGGCACCCAGCAAAACAGCATGTCGTCAACCGTTAACACCTCGCTACGCGGGTCGCCCATTTCAGCCAGCCACCGGCCTATATTCGCCCGTTTTCGCGCCGGAATAACGAAACTGCGTAAGCCTTCATCCACCAGACTTTTCCGCAAGCTTTGCCAGCCTTCCGCGGTTACCCCTATCGGCCCCATGTCAGCCAAAGCGGCGGCAACCAGTTCATGATGGCTTCCGGGTGATTTCGCGGTGTGCGCCAAAAGTTTCCGCAATAATTCGGTCGTCAGGGGAGCGAACTTTTGCTTAATGCCCAAATAGCTGATAGACAACAACAAGGTTTCCTGCCATTCCGCCTCGTCCGCATGTTCTACCATGCACGCTAAAACCGCGTCTAATCCGTTTTGCACACGGTCGGCCAGCGATACCGCCGCCAAGTATTCCATAAAGGTCAAGTGCATAAAGCCGAAGCTTCCGCCGCCCCGGTCGATCAGCAAACCGGAATATTCGCGCACGTCTTTAATACAGCCACGGACTTTCTGCCCAGGATTTTCCGCGTCTTTATAAAAATCGCCGAGCCAAGCAAGCAAATCCGCTTCATTGACCAGTCCTTTGCCGGGGACCGTGCTTTGCAGCCACCAGGCCAGCGGCTCCAACACCCGGCGCAACATCAAATCATCCGGCAAATCCGCCGGACTGTTATGTAAACTGCGCGCCAGCAGCCAGTCGCGTAATAAGCTTTGTATGTATTGCTCATACAACATCACGCGATGCTTGGGCAGACTGACGCCTTGACGCTTTTGGATGACCAGCATGGTCAACAATAACGGCGTTGCCGCCAGTTTGCGTATGCCCGGATTGTGTTCGATAGCGCTTATCAATTCATTAGCTTCCCGTTGCGCTTCATAGCGAATAACCGCCTGTTGCCCATAACAGGCGGCTTCGATAGTTTGCGTCCAGCGGCCAATAAACTCGGCGATTTCATCCTCATCGAAATCTAACAGCGTACATTCGCGCAAGTTTTCAATTTCCGGCGGGCGGACTTCCTGATAACCGATAATGCGGCTGGTCATAATCACCCGGTTGCCGTGTTTAATATGCCCGCAGAGAAATTGCTGCACCCTATCCACGACGGTATTGCGCAAATGCACGGCTTTAACTTCATCCAGGCCGTCCAACAGGATTAAGACCTTGCCTTGTTCCAGACGGGTTTCCAGTAATTCAGCCAAATCGTGCAAATCCATCCGCGCTTGAAAATATTCCAATGCAAAACGCCGCAGGCTTAAATCCTCCTGTTTGCTGAGTCGTTCGGAATAAGCGGCCAGCGGCAGCAATAGCGGCAGGAAACCCTCCAGCTGTAAGCTGCGGCCTTGTCCGGTCGCCAATAAGAACGCCAAAAACCGCAGCACCGTACTTTTGCCTGAACCTGGGTCGCCGAGGATGACTAACACCGGGTGTTGGATAATCAGCTCCAACACCGGACGGGCATGATCCAAACGCCCGCCCCATTGCTCGTCATCTTCCTCGCTTAACTTTCGCCCGGCCAAGCGCAAACCATCCGGCAAGGTATCGGCTTTGGGCAAGGTTAACCGGGCATTGAGCGGAATAAACAGCGAGACCAACGGAAACTGCAAACGCAGTTCGCCATTATTGCCCATGCCTTTTAACGGTAAATAACGGTAATAGGTTTGAATATCTTCTAAAAATTTCCGCGTTATGTTTTGCGCGCGTTCGGTCGGCAACTTAAGCCCTCTTGCCTGTAGTTTGATAACCTGATCGGGTACGGACTGGTTATAAACAATAATAGTACTGCCGTTAGCCTGGCCCACTGCAATACCGCCGTTTTGGGCGCTTACGTTGGCAACGTCGGCTTGTGGCTGAGGTTTAGATAATTTTCGGTTTAGCCAATCGAGCCAGTTCATAAGATGTACTCATATTTTTGGAGTGCGGACTTTGCTTGGCGATAGCGGGCAAAGCCCGCACTCCGGTTCGATTTATTTATGGATGGTTTGGCTTGAATGAATACTTTGCCCTACGGCGATTGAACCGTTATCGGCAGTGACATCCCCCGATGTATTAGTGTTCTGCAATAACTCGGGATATTCGCTAAGCGTTTGTTGCAACAGTGCTTGCAACTGATTTTTCAATTCTTCATTGCCAGGCTGTTTCGCTACATCATCGGCCAGTGGATAAGCTCGGGGCTGTTTGCTGAAAATATCCCGCCACAATTTCGATAAAACCGTAGCGCCTTTCAGCACGGCATTTTTGGACAGTTCTACAGCCGCATCCGAGCCGCCTTGAATCAATAAATCCATTAAACCGCTGACTGCGGGTTGTAATTCGTACATAGTTTTCTCCGGTGGTTTTTGTTGTGTCGATTTAAAATTTTTTGATAGCGTTTACGAGCTAGAGCGGCAATTTCATCGGGTAAACCGACTGTATTACCGTAGCCGGCATGATTATTCCACGCCATGATTGAATCCAACAAGGATTGTTTTAGAAGCTCCCCACGTTCAACTTGTGAAATCAGGTGTTTTAAGCGGCGCTGATATTGAATGCCTTTGCGTCTTTTTAAACGTCGCTTGTTAGGAAAAACCTAAAACCTTCGGTAACAGGGCGTGGATGCGTTCCCGAATGAAACCGTAATCTTAGCTTGGCTAAATAAGCCTCAGTTTGTTGCTTCCATTCCCATAGCAACGTCTTAGGCAGCTCGCAATAAATACCCCAGCAACTCGAATAGTTCCCACGCTCCGGCGCTCATCTTTATACACAAGTTGGTGCAGAGTCGTCATCCCGGCAGGGAAGCCGGGATCCAGCGCCATGGACGGTAACTTTCGAACCTTGCGCGTTGTTTAGAAACATCGGGTATCTCCGAACTTTCACATCCCTGTGCCTGGATTCTGGCATCCCTGCCAGAATGACGGTGCCCGCAAGCACTTGTGTATAAAGATGAGCGCCGGAGCGTGGGAACGATAGCAAATCAGAGATTCAGAGGCCAGAAGATACAGAGTTCGGAGGTAATGGGGACAGCACTACCCGAAAGCCGATGTCGTAGCCACGGCTGTTCGGGTGGACGTCGAAACGGGCGGCACAACGCACGAAGTTCTGAATGTCGTAGAAGCCGCCGCCGCGCAACACACGCGACTGCTTGTTGTCGTCTGGATTATCACGCTGTAACCAGAGATGCTCACTAGCGGGATAGCTCTTATCATAAGTGCTGCGCGCCCATTCCCAGACATTGCCGCTCATCTCCTCACAGCCATAAGGACTAGCGCCCAAAGGGTAACAGCCTACCGCCGAAACCGCGCCTATGTTCATGTTGAAATTTAATTTTTCGTTATCGAGGTCGTCGCCCCAAGGATAGAGTCGCTGCGGATTGCCGTTATCTTTAATCGCTTCCGAGGTTAAGTTTTCCACTAAGCCGTCGGCGGTGAATGCTTGGGTTGCCAGTGGAATGGTTAAGCCGCCGCGCGCGGCTTTTTCCCATTCGCGTTCAGTGGGTAAAGTCACGCGCCAGCCTTTAGGCAAAACATTTGTCCAACGTTCGGTCAGCCACGCGCAAAACGCCATAGCCTCATCCCAACTTACATAAACCACGGGGGCATTCGCCATACCGTCTAAACAGTCATGGTCTCCTACTTGAAAGCCGGATTCTTGCTCAAACTGGGCAAACTGCGCCACGGTGACCGGATACTTGCCCAGCGCGTAAACATAATCCAGGCTTTGCAAGCCCGCGTTATGTTTTTCATCGTCACGGGCCAAACTATCGTCATCGGTGCTGCCCAAGAAAAACTCGCCTTTGGCTATCAAGCAAAACAGCATGTCATCAACGTTTAACACCTCGCTGCGCGGATCGCCGATTTTGGCTAAATAACGGCCTGCGGCAACGCGCTCCGGGGCGGCCAGTGTCGAGCTTGTTAAAACCTGCGGCAATGATGAACAAATGCGTTGTTTAATGCGCTCATGCTTTGGGCTTAAATCGATAAACTTAAGGCTTTCGGCAAGAATTTGCGCGGACAGACGCAAAGCCCAGGCCGATTTCAACTCCAAGAAGTCGCCGGTTAGCGGCTCCGGCACTAAGGCATTCAATAAATCCCAGATAGGGCCGGGCTTGGTCTGCGCTTCAATGCCGCCTGCCAAAATGACGACTTCACGCCAACGATCCGGGTCGGTGATGGCTAAGTGAGCGGCCAAGGCCTGCCAGTCTTCGCAATCCTGATATTGTGTAAATAAATCCTTTTCTTCCCGATGAAAATAAGCGGCGGCCAGATATTCCTGAAAACTGCGGTGCGGAAAGGTATAAACCGCATTGTCGCCGTCACCGCCGCGTTGATATAAGATGCCGACCCGGTCGCGCAAATAATCATGAATTTTGGCTACGCTGACGTCGTGTTGCTGATTATTACGCGCCAGTTTAACCAACTCATGGCTCAGGTTTTGGGCGGCAATATCAGCGGTTCCGCTAGCGTTACCGGTCTGATTGGCATGGGCATTATAGGCCAGCCGCTCCAACACTTGGCGGATCGCATCGGGACCGACCTGTAAAAACTCCGCCAAACTGTGCTGTTCGCACTTTTTTGCCGCCTCGACATCGTCAACTTTAAAGCGGGCTTTTTCCCATTTTTGAATTAACAAATCCAATAAATGCTTGTATAAATCGGCCCGGCGTTCGGGCAAGTCATGGCGATTACTGTGCAAAAAGGCCATTAAGGTCAGCAATAACGGACGTTCCGCCAGCTCGTATAAAGCGCTGTTCTGTAAAATCACGGTTTTAAGTTTTTCGGCGCGGTGTTGCCTTTCGCTGTCTTTAATTTCAATCCGACACTGATACCAGCGTTCGATAAATAAACGGATTTGACCGCGACTGAAGTTGGCTAGGCCGGTTTGGCTAAAATCGCGTATTTTCCAGTCTTTTTGTTCATAAGCATAAGGGCGCACGGTAACCAGAAACCGGTTGCCGCCATAGGATTTACAAAAATCTTCGATGCACTGTTTGAGATGTACTCTGCGTTCGCCCGCCTGCGACACCTCATCGAGCCCGTCAAACAATACCAAGACTTCGCCGCGCCGCAAACGCTGCTCCAAAATATCGACATACTCCGTACACATTTTGCTGCTCAAGTCGGCTTTAATAAAGTTATAAAGCTGCAACGCCGTGCCTTGCTGTCCTGTTTGGGGGAAATGCTCCGAACCGGCAAAATCCCGCAACACCACCCGTAGCGGTATCAAGGCCGGATGTTGCCAGTCTTGTGGTTGGTTTTTCTCTTGATCGTTGGCAACGGGCAAAGGCTCGGTTAACAAGCGCAGATTGCATAAAGCGTCTTGCAGTAATTCGCCCGCCATGCACAGCGCGATAAAGTTAACCAAGGCCGTTTTGCCGCTGCCGGGCGCGCCGGTGATAACCAGCCGCTGTTCCCGATTAAGCATTTCCACCGCGCTGAATGATCGTAGCTTTTCCCTGAGGGTTTGTTCTTTGTGGTTTTTTGGGGTAGTGGTTAGCAACGCGGTATAAACAGCATTCAAGGTCATTGGGGTGCTGTCCGCATCTATCTGTTCAACTTGGTCTAACCATTCGAGCCCTGCGCACTCTTTCATCAGACGTTTAAGATAGTGCTGTTCGCGGTCTTTGATTTCCGTTGCGGTTAACGCGTTGCCGTGATTATTAATGATTTGAACAAGGCACTGGTACATAACTTCTGTGGCGATAGAGCCGTTATTGCTGTTTACGGTCATTAATTTAAATCCTGTTCATTGGGTTAAATGTTCTGCCGGACCGCATCAGGCAGCGGGGCTTGTTTGATCGACTTTACTCTCTTTTCCGAGCAAGGAGCGGATTTGGAAGTATAAGTATAACTATCTGTGCGTATAATATGAAAGCTCGGAAGCCCGGATTATAAGCGCTTTACATGCGCTTTTCCGCACTCGTTGACGACGAAGCTTTAAATTATAAATACCCATCCCTTGTGCTTTGCCTGAATATCCATGACTGAAACTTACGACTTACACTGCCATTCTACCGCCTCCGACGGCGCCTTATCACCGACGGAATTAGTGCGCCGCGCCCATCAATTCGGCGTTACCTCGCTGGCTTTAACCGATCACGACACCGTCGCCGGAATTACCGAAGCACAAACCGCCGCAAGCGCAACAGGCATCAAATTAATACCCGGCATAGAGCTATCAAGCAGTTGGCAAAATAAATGTTTTCACATCGTCGGACTGGGCATTGATCCTGAATATCCGCCGCTACGCGAAGCTACCCGCAACCTGCAAATCATGCGCACGGAACGCGCCGAAAAAATCGCCGAAAAACTGGAGAAAAAAGGCATTTCCGGCGCACTGGAAGCGGTCAAGAAAGCGGCCGGGGACGGCATGATCACTCGCAGCCATTTCGCCGACTTCCTGCTTTCGCAATTTCACGTCTCCGCTCAACAGGAAGCTTTCGACCGCTATCTGGGCGCCGGTAAAGCCGCTTTTGTTCCCACCACATGGTCCGAGCTGGACAGAGTGGTTAACTGGATTACCGAGTCCGGCGGCATTGCCGTATTGGCGCATCCCTTGCGTTACAACTTGACCGCCAGTTGGATGAAGCGCCTGTTAACGGCATTCAAAGAAGTCGGTGGACTCGGCATCGAAGTGGTTACCGGCCACTATAACGCCGATGAAATAAGACGAAGCGCCAATTATGCAACAAAGTTCGAATTAGCCGGTTCCATAGGCTCCGATTTCCATAATCCGGCCAATCAATGGGTAGAACTGGGCAAGCTCGCGCCTTTACCCGCCAACATCAAGCCGATATGGGAACTGCTCGGGAATTAATGCGATCTGTAATCTAAAAATTCACTACGAAGAGCACCGAGAACAACAAAACCTGTCCTTTAAGGTGAATTCATCTAAGCCCCAGCCCGTTAATGAGAAACGTCCCATGAGCTTTTGGAAAACCAAGAAACTAGCCGAAATGACTACCGAAGAATGGGAGTCGTTATGCGATAACTGCGGCAAATGCTGCCTGCACAAACTGGAAGACGAGGACACCGGCGACATTTATTTTACCAGCGTCGCCTGCAAACTGATCGACCTGGACACTTGCCGTTGCACCGGTTATCACGAACGCACCCGCCTAGTCCCGGAATGCCTGGATCTAAAACAATACAATTTTGCCGAATATAAGTGGCTACCGGCCACCTGCGCTTATCGGCTACTGGCTGACGGCGAAGAACTTCCGGCTTGGCATCCCTTA
The DNA here is from genome assembly GCA_026399025.1 of Methylobacter sp. Classification (GTDB taxonomy): domain Bacteria; phylum Pseudomonadota; class Gammaproteobacteria; order Methylococcales; family Methylomonadaceae; genus Methylobacter_A. The sequence continues at coordinate 8,931 of JAPLRU010000031.1, read as the reverse complement.
GTGTCGAAAAGCCCCGACAGCGTTCAAGACGCCGGCGTTTCCATCGGCAGCTATGCCATGAAAGAAGCCGACGCGGCAGATGATTTGGAAGACTACATTATTGAATGGCTGGAGTAATGGCCGGTATTCGGATGAAGTGGCGATGGCAAAGCTGAAATCCGTTGGCTTATTGAAATCTTCAATTTCATTCACTCCGAACGACTTGCCAATACCCGCCTTTTGTCGAGCCAATACGCTTTAACACCCCTTGCTGTTGCAACTTTTGCAGATGACGTTCAATAGTGCGCGAACTCAGACTCAACTGTGTCGCCAACATCGGAATAGTCAGTCCGGGATTTTTCTGCAAAGCACGGATAATTGCCAACGGCGTTTCTACCGACATTTGTACCGTCATTTCTACCGACAGTGTTGACGGTGATACCGTTTCAATGCCCGTCCGCAATGCCTGCGCCAAAGCATCCAGCATGAATTCGATAAACACAGTGCAATCACTGGCTTGTTCAACCGCTCCCAACACCCGGTAATATTCGCTTTGCCGCTCACGAATAATGCTTTCAACCGGCAAATACGCCATTTCCGCGCGCCAGCGGCTCAAAATCAAGGTCTGCCACAATCGTCCCAGACGACCGTTACCGTCACTGAACGGGTGAATGAACTCAAATTCATAGTGGAACACGCAACTGGCAATCAGCGGATGGATGTCGGGGTTGCAAGCCAGCCGAGCAAATCGTTCATCAAACGAGGAATTTGCGTAGCGGGTGGAGCCATATGCACCAATTCCTGTTCCCGGAAAACACCCACGCCGCCGCTACGCCATTGCCCGGCATTATCAATCAACCCCAACATTAAACGCTCATGCGCCGCCAATAAATGCTCGCCGTCGGTGGCTTGCCAGTGGGGCAATTGTTCATAAGCGGCAAAAGCATTGCGCACTTCCTGAATTTCCCGTGGCAGGCCGAGCACCGGCTTGCCTTCCAGAATGGCGGTGACTTGCTCCAGCGACAAACTGTTGTGTTCAATCGCGAGGGATGCCTGAATGGTGCGGATGCGGTTTTTGCGCCGCAGTTGTGGAGATAATTCGCCTTGGTTGCTGACCGACCAACGCCCCAGCAATTCGCTGATTTCGGCAACGGCATTGAGGATGTTGGCCGTGATGGTGTAAGGAGGTTGGTAGCAGCGGCTCATATGTTGATTGCGCTTATGCGTTGAATATAAGGCCTTTAAAACAGGCTATGCTGCCTTGGCTCCATTGAACTTCCATTCCACTGGTATCGAACCGGTTTCTCCAGTTTTTTAATTACGCCTTCATTCTGTGCTTGTTCCAACCAGTTACGAACCTGTAATTTGTGAAGCTTCATGCATTCAGAAATTTCATCGATACTTTTGGCGTCACCCAAGCAAACTCGCTTCACTTCTTGTAAAAAAAGCTGGTAAAAGCCAAGTTGTGATTCTGCTTGCTCAGTATCATTACTGGCTTTTGCTTTCACATGGATAGTGGGCACTTTTCCTGTAACTACCTGATGTTTGGCATCATTGCCTTTTGACGCATTTTCCACGTGGTCTTCTTTGTCGTCGGATATTGATGCATCCGCGTTACTCCACTCATTCTGGGAGCGCACAAACAAGCTGCTTACATTAAGCCGCTCAATCATACTTTCACACCACAGCCCTCCCTGTTTAACTATAGCTTCATTACCGGCTTCTACGTCCTCGGTTGGCTTCACCCAAACAGGCACCCAGTTTTTTTTAAGGTTTTCAAGTGCGCCATTCCAGGTTCCGCCATTCCTGCCCGAATGCACCACAATAGCAGCATCGGATAAGCAGTAAACATATTTGTTTCGTGCCATAGCATTACCGGTATTAAACCCTGCTTCCGGATAAAAAGGAGAAACCAAAACCAAATCATTATTCAGTAAGCCCTTACGCCATTTTTGAGCTGTTGCCGCTCTTAGCAAACTGTCCGCAAGTACACCAATGACTGTACCGCCAACAGTTAATGCTCCTAACATCGCCGCTTCATCAACACCTTTAGCTCCTCCCGATACAACACTTACGCCCGTCATAGCCGCCTTAGCACCTAAGGCATCAGCATATTGCAAATTCTCATCGTCTACATGCCTGGAACCGACTACCGCAACGCCACCGCTATTCAGCAGTCGGGAATTGCCCACGCCAAACAGAAAAGGCGGCGCATCATTTCTCAGGCGGCGCTTTAAACGTCTTGGATAGTCTACATCCGACCTTGTCAATACCCATATTCCTGCCCGTTGCCACTTTTCCATTGCTAATGCCAGTGCGTATCCTCTCCCTAGCAAAGCCTCCACACGGTTCAACGGTATTTTACTGTCATGCCACGTTGACAACATGTCGGTAACATTTCCTTCCAATAATTGGGCCGGAGACAATTCTCTCTCCTTTAACCATGCCGCAAACCGTCCCCATTCCGTAGGAGTTAACGGTTTGGCCCCATCTTGCGTCAATTTGCTAAAGTGACTGGTCAGCAGCAATACTGCTTGTGTGTTTTCATTTAGATTCATAAATCATTCATTCGTTGATGACGATGCCAAAGCACAGGGATAAACCTTACCGCTGCCGGCCTGTTGTAAGAGTGCGGCTATGACCGTAAACGTCCAGCCCGAATCTATAATATCATCCACTAAAAATACGCTTCCATTATTAGTATTAGATGGATCAATTACAAACACCCCGTCCAGATTGCGGCATTGGTGGAAACGGTTCTGCTGAAGCTTTTGCGGTGCGTTTGCCTTAACTTTTTTTACCACATCAATAAAGGGTAAGCCAAGCGCATCTGCCAGCCTCCGAGCGAAGTCCCGCACCAGTTCAGGATGATTTAAAGACGGCACACAGCAAACCCATGAGGGGAATGGTTCCGGCTGCCATCCTTTGATCATTTCAGCCATAGCGACAACCAGTTCATCACGGAAACGGCCCGCATGTTTGTCGTCAGCAACCATCCAACCCCAACCCGCATCTTTCCATTGCGACAACATTCTTCCTGGCTGCGCCACTAACTCTCCAAGGCGTCTTGGAAGTTTATCAACAGGGAACGTTTTTACGGCTTCTTCATTAGACTGCGCGATTTCTTTGCGAGGATTAATGATTTTCTCAGTTCGCTTCAAAAAGACAATTGCTTTCGCTGCAAGTTTATCTGGGTAACTTTTATTTAGGACAGGATAAGTAAGACAAGCTTCACATTTCCCACACGGTTCATGACTCGGATCATCTAATGCGCCTCTTAAAAAGCTCATCAGACAATCTTTCGTATTGATGTATGCATTGACTTCAGTCCACTCATCTTTTCTCATGGTATTAACGATATTTATCCGCTGCCAATCAAGAGAAAAATGGACTGGGGTTCTGTACCACGTTTTGTTTCTAGCTAAAACCGGAGATGGGCTTTCTGATGCTAAATATTTTAAGGCATTTTCAATCCGCCTATAGCGTAAATTAGCAGCTTTTTCAATTTTCTGAATCGCAAGACCATCAGCATTTTCAAGAGCATGAAGAATTTTTCTAACCTCATCTTCACTTGGAAAAGCAGATTCACGAAAATATTCGTGAATCTGCTGATCTTCCGTGCCGCTTAGTAAAACACCATAAGCTGAATCAATTCCACGCCCGGCTCGACCAACCTGTTGATAATAACCGACAATGGAACCTGGTGCCTGATAGTGAATAACAAAGCGCAAATCAGGTTTATCGTAGCCCATACCTAACGCAGTCGTTGCCACCAGTACTGTGAGCTGATTATTTAGCAATGAGTCTTCAAGGTGTTGCCGGTAACTATCACTGTCTGTAAAACCGGAATGCTCAACACCACTGTAATACGCTTTCGCGTTAATACCGTTCTGCTGCAACCAGTCAGCCACTTGTTCGGCATCGCGTTTGGTCAGGGCATACACAATGCCGGTTCCCCCCAATGTCGGGATAGTTTGTGCAAGCCACGCCAGACGTGCCGCCTGATCCGGCAACACCATCGTTTGCAATGACAAACTATCGCGAATGAGGGAGCCACGTTGAATATGAATATCGCCAAGCTGGCTCTTTATATCGGCTATGACACGATTGTTTGCCGTTGCTGTTGTCCCCAATACAGGCGTGTTAGCAGGCAAAAAGCGTAAAATATTAACGATACGGCGGTAATCAGGCCTGAAATCATGCCCCCAATCCGAAATACAATGGGCTTCATCCACTACCATCAATGCAATACGGTCAGCAATTGGCTGTAAAACCGTTTCCACAAATTTGTCATTGGCTAAGCGTTCTGGGGAGATTAACAAACAATCTATTTCATCAGCCAGAATCTGCCGTGTCACCGCCTGCCAGTTATCAGTATTGGTTGAATTCATGGTAACGGCATTAATTCCCAAGCGTCGGGCAGCATCAATTTGGTTACGCATTAATGCCAACAATGGAGAAATGATGATGGTCGGCCCCAAATTCCGGTCACGAAAAATTTTAGCACTGATAAAATACACTGCACTTTTTCCCCAGCCGGTGCGTTGAACCACCAATAATTTTTGGCGGCGATTCACCACTGCATCAATGGCCTCCCACTGTCCATCACGAAAGTCAGCTTGGGAATCGGCTAATGCCATTTGTAATAGTTGTTGTGCTTTCAAACGATTCATTCAATATCCCCTGTGTTAGTTTTACCCCGTAACGCCTATTCGTTTGACTGAATGCCGTGGGTTTTGTGCTTGTTGAGTTACCAATGAAGATGTAAACCAAGCGCGTTAAATTCTAACACCCACACCCAGTAAACTTACTCTAAATTTGTATTTACTCTGTTCACTATAAAGTGACTCATTGATATTATTTTTAATCAAACCAGTGTAAATGTCGGACTGAGAATATCCTCCAGCTTCCGCCGGAGAAAGATAAGCCTACAATCCGTCCCACCGCACCATAACAATGCGTTAAGCCTTATTATGGTGCTCATTAGCAAGCCAACACCGCTTGTTTAATCCGGTCATACCGGCGATTTAGTTCCTCACTGCATCCATACCCTCATAGAGCGCTTAGTTTTGGTGCTTTATCTCTCGCCCTGCTCCCTATAAATAACTCCGCATTACAATGGTGCATAGATGGCATACAACCTGCTACCGCAACTCCAGTAATCTTCATAACCGGAAATCTATCATGTCAGCTCAACGCCTTAACCTGCTCTCTTTCTCGGGCAAAACCAAAATCCTCCACATGACCTGGATGGCTTTTTTTATCAGTTTTGTGGTGTGGTTTAACCATGCACCCTTAATGATGGTCATCGCTAAAACGCTGGGCATGAATAACTCCGAGATAAAAACCATCCTGATCTTAAACGTCGCGTTGACCATTCCGGCGCGTATCGTGATCGGTATTTTGGTCGATAAATTCGGCCCTAAACGCACCTACTCAACCTTGTTGGCGGCAGGCAGCGTTCCCTGTTTTATGTTCGCTTTCGCGACCAGTTTCGAGCAATTGGCCTTGGCCCGTTTTTTATTGGGTTTTATCGGCGCCGGTTTTGTGATCGGCATCCGCATGGTCGGCGAATGGTTTCCGGCCAAGCAAGTGGGTATTGCCGAAGGTATTTACGGCGGCTGGGGCAACTTCGGTTCGGCTGCGGCGGCCGGTGTTTTGCCTGCTCTGGCGTTGATCTATGGCGGCGATGAAGGTTGGCGCTATGCGATTGCAACGACAGGCCTTATTGCCTTGGTTTATTCGGTGATCTATTTTTTCAGCGTGTCCGACACACCCAAAGGCTCAACTTACTTTAAGCCTAAAAAAGCCGGAGCGATGGAAGTCACCAGCATCTGGGATTTGTTTTTCTATATTTTAATGAGCGTACCTTTGTACGCCACCTTGAGCCTGTTAACCTGGAAATTATCGCCGACCGGCGCCAACCTGTTATCGAACGTCGCCGCTATCTGTATTTACGTCGTCATTTGGACGCTGTTTCTCTATAACGTGTACAAAATCATCCACGTCAATGAAGAGCATCTGCAACAGCCAATCGATGAGATTCATAAATACAAATTCAAGCAGGTTGCGATTCTGGATTTGGCCTATTTCATTACCTTCGGCTCGGAGTTGGCCGTGGTGTCGATGTTGCCGCTGTTTTTCTTCGATACCTTCCATGAATCGCACGGTATTACCATGGTCGAAGCGGGTTTGCTGGGCGGCAGTTTTGCTTTTATTAATCTGGTGGCACGGCCTGCGGGCGGCTGGATTAGCGATAAATTCGGGCGTAAATTATCGTTAAGCATTTTTGTTTTGGGTCTGTCGGCGGGTTATTTCTGTATGTCGATGATTAATTCAAAATGGCCTATTGCGTTGGCGGTATTGATAACGATGGCTTGTTCTTGCTTTGTATCGGGCGGCTGCGGCGCTGTTTACGCCATCGTTCCGTTGATCAAGCGGCGCATGACCGGGCAGATTGCGGGCATGGTCGGCGCTTACGGCAATGTCGGCGGCGTGTTGTTTTTGACCATATTATCGTTTGTCACGCCGACCGTGTTTTTTATGGTGATAGCGGCGGTGGCGTTAGGCGTGTTGATTGCGGTGCAGTTTATCGACGAACCTAAAGGTCATATGGCCGAAGTTCAGGAAGACGGGACAGTGGAAATGATTGAGTTGAATTAAAACAGACGAAAGGCAAAAGGCGAAGGGCGAAAAAAGCCCCATACTGAATACGAGTTTCGCCTTTAGCCCTTTCGCCTTTCGCCTTTCGCCTTTCGCCTTTCGCCTTTCGCCTTTAGCCTTTAGCCTTTAGCCTTTCGCCTTTAGCCTTAATTAACCCCATGCCCAAACCCACACTAAAAATCAGCATCGGCTCTGCCGGCGATAAAGGCATCAAGCCGGATAATGAAGATTTTTTCGGTTCGTTAATACCGGAAGGCCCGCAACTGATTCATAAAGGCATCGCCGTTGCGATTGCCGACGGCATGAGCGGCAGTGACGCCGGTAAGCAAGCCAGCCATTGCTGCGTGATCAGTTTTTTAAGCGATTATTACAGCACTCCCGACTCCTGGTCGGTCAAACATGCCGGCCAGAAAATTCTTTCAGCGACCAATTCCTGGTTATATAGTCAGGGCCAAAGCCGCTATGAATCGACCAAAGGCATGGTCAGTACGCTGAGCATCATTGTGCTTAAATCGACCACCGCGCATATTTTTCATATCGGCGACTCGCGCATTTACCGTTTGCGTCAAGGTAATTTCGAGCAAATCACCCGCGATCATCGCATTTGGGTTAAAGAAAAAAATTATCTGAATCGGGCTATGGGCATAGAGCCGCATCTGGAAGTCGATTACCATGCGCTGCCTTTGGAAATAGGCGACCTGTTTTTGATGACGACCGACGGGGTGCACGATTTTATCGATGAAAAAAACCTGAAAAAACTCGTCCAAAACGGTGCGGATTTAACCCGGATTGCCGAAACCATCACCCAGCAAGCCACAGACAATCACAGCGACGACAATCTGACTTGCCAACTGGTCAGAATCGATGAACTGCCCGACGCTAACGAAGACGAGATTATTCGACGCCACACCAACCTGCCCTTCCCGCCGCCGCTGGAACCGGGTATGACGATTGACGGCTACCGGATTGAGGCGGAACTCCATGCCAGTAAGCGCACCCAGATTTACCGCGCCTTCGATACCCGAACCGACACTTTGGTTATTTTAAAAACCCCATCCATCCTTTATGACGACGACACTCATTACATCGAACATTTCCTACATGAAGAATGGGCCGGAAAACGCATTCGTCATGAAAACGTCTTAAAAATTCTGAATCCCAATCGGGAAAAAAGCTGCATTTATTACGTCACCGAGTTTATCGAAGGCCCGACCCTCAGACAATGGATCAGCGCCAACCCGAAACCGGACATTAAAGAAACCCGCATAATCGTCGAGCAAATCGCCAAAGGACTGCGCGCATTTCATCGCATGGAAATGCTGCATCAGGATTTAAAACCGGAAAACATCATGTTGGATAAAAACGGCGTGGTGAAAATCATCGATTTCGGCTCGGTGAAAATCGCCGGTATCGCGGAAATAACGCCCTTGGATCATAGCGAGAATGTGCTCGGCACCTTGAATTACACCGCGCCGGAATATCATTTAGGCCAGCGCGGCACGGTAAAATCCGACCTGTTTTCCTTGGGCGTTATCACTTACGAGATGCTTAACAGCGCCCTGCCCTTCGGCCAGGATATGCCTGAAAAACCTAATAAAATGAATCTGGCGAAATTGCATTACGTGCCCAGTTTTCATCACAACGCGATGGTGCCTATCTGGATTGACGGAGCCTTAAAAAAAGCCACCGCACTAACGCCGCAATTTCGTTATGACGATTTATCGGAATTTTTGTATGACTTGTCCACGCCCAACCCCAAGTTTTTGAGCGCCGAAGAGGCAATACCTTTAATTCAACGCAATCCGTTATTGTTCTGGAAAGGTTTGTCGGCACTATTGCTGTTCACGAATCTGGTGTTGATGTATTTGTTGGTCTAGGCGGCGGTCTGATTGGTAGGATTTTACGAATCTCATCTTCAAAAAACATTATAGAGTCCGGAGTGAATAAAGCGACATCGTTCCCACGCTCCGGCGCTCGTCTTTATACACAACTTCGTCCAAGAGTCGTCATACCGGCAGGGATGCCGGTATCCAGTGCCATGGATGGCAACTTATGGCTTCTTAGGGGTTAAATTTAAGCTAAGTGCCAAACGACAGCTTCACATCGCTGTGACTGGTTTCGCTTCGCGCTCTAACGGGTCCGGCATCCCTGCCGGAATGACGAGCTTTGGGTAACCTCACAGACTTGTGTATAAAGACGGACGTAGGCCGGAATAAGCCCGCCCGGCGACAGCCAGGGTGGGCGTTTCCGGCACTCCGAAGCCTCGGGATGCCGGAAACGCCGGTCCTG
>JAPLRU010000115.1:16427-19742 GCA_026399025.1 Methylobacter sp. | reverse complement strand
GTGAGGGGAATCTAAAATAAGGAAAAAAGCTTATTTGAATCCCCCTCATCCCAACCTTCTCCCTGAGGGAGAAGGAGTAAATGTCGCTTTATTAAATGCGGGCTCTATATATTTTCACGATCAATACGACATATCTTTTAACTCTGTTTAACCTTCTTTCTTAGTGATTCATCATATTACGCGGGCAACGCGGCATCTTATTTTCTGGTCTTTGATCGCGGCGGCGGTCGGCTTGACCGGGGTACGCTTCTTGTTGTGGGGAATCGATCACTATAAGTCCGATTTGGCGGACACTATCGGCACACGGGTCGGCGCGCCGGTAAACATAGGCCGGTTGGGCGCAAAAATGCGCGGTTTCAATCCGCAGCTGGTGTTAAAAGACCTCACTATTGCTTCGATCGACGCTAGCGAAAAGCCGGCTATCGAGCTGAGCGAAATACGCTTGGGCGTAAATTTGCCGGATCTGCTGCTTAAGCGGGATTTATTGTCCTCGTCTTGGGTCACTTTAGTGGGCGCCAAGCTGTCCGTTAAACGGCAGCAGGACGGCAGTATTGCCGTGGTCGGCTTAACCGCCGGCGACGGGCAACCCACGTGGCTGTTACAAGGCGCAAGATACGAAGCCTTGCAAAGCGAGATCAGCTGGTTGGATGAAAAAAACCATAGCCGCCCCCTGACGTTCAGCGGCGTGGATCTGGCGATCCTTAACGAAGGTGAGCATCATCGGCTGAATGCGCTGATTCGATTGCCGCAAAAAATCGGCGATAAATTAAGGGTGTCGGCGGATTTTACCGGCAATATTTTTGACCCCTCAACGGTTCAGGGCCGGGTGTATGTCGAAGGGCGCGCCGTCTCATTAGCAGAATCGGCAACCGGCCTCGGTTGGGTGCCGACTTCTTCATCTTCCGCGAACCCCACCTTAAGCGGAACCGACGCTTGGGAACGAATACAGCTCAAAACGGGCAGCGGCGACTTCAAAATCTGGGCCGACTGGCGGCAAGCGCAGCTGATGTCGATGGATGTCGCAGCGCACATTCAACAGATGCTGCTGGTTCGACAGGACAAACAGGAATTTTCCGTCAAGCACTTGGCTACCCGACTCCACTGGGGGCGGAGCGATGCGGTCAACGGCACAAACAGCCAATGGCGACTGGACGTAAACGATTTTTCGCTGGAAACTCAAGATAGCGCCAAAAATACCGTTAAAAACTGGCCCGCCGCGCTATTTAGCGTTGTTGCGCAACAGACGGACAGTCATGCTTTAGCTAAAATAGCGCTCTTTGTCCGACAATTGGATGTGCAGGAAGTCTCCGAGCTGGTCCAATTTTTTGCGCCCTTGCCGGAAGATCAGGCCAACACGCTGGCGCAAGCCCGGCTAAAAGGCAGGCTGGAAGACTTCTCTTTGTTTGCCGACCCGGATGCCAAAACGGTTGCGCTGAACGGTACGTTTAGCCATATCAATGTGGCCTCGTTGTTCTCGGTTCCCGGCATAGAAAACTTAAGCGGTCATATCAAAGGCGACGAAAAACAGGGCGTTATTAGCCTGTCGACGCAAGAGGCCTGGCTATCGTCGCCGGATTTGTTTCGTGAAGTCTTGCCGGTCAAACGCCTTGAAGGCCAATTGGGCTGGCGGCAAACAGAAGAACTCTGGTCGCTGTCCAGCCCAATGCTTGAGTTGGATTCTTTAAGTTTCCAGAGTAAAACCCGGTTTCGGGTCGATATTCCTAAAACCGATAAACCCGTTTTTATGGATTTGCAAAGTTCGTTCGCCGGTGAAGACGCCCGCGAAGTCACGCATTTTTTGCCGGTAGGCATTATGGGCAAGGAGGTTGTGACTTGGCTGGATCATGCCTTTATCGGCGGCAGCATGACCCACGGCGGCGTGTTGTTCTACGGCAACCTGATCGATTTCCCGTTTACCCGCGCACCGGGCGTTTTCGAGGCTTTATTTAACGGGGAGAATTTTGAGCTGTCGTATGCTCCGACATGGCCTCATATAAGCGATATGAATGCCGAAGTCCTATTTTTACAGGACAGCCTCAAAGTGAATATCCTGCACGGTCAATCCGGCGCCATGGCGATCAAGCAAGCCGAAGTGACGATTCCGGTGCTGAACAAAAGCAAACAGGTGTTGATTCAGGGCGAAGCGGAAGGCGGGATCGATCAGGTGTTAGCTTTCATGCAGCAGACGCCGTTGAGTTCGCCGGTGGATTCGTTACTGGAAGCGATTACCCCGCAGGGCAATACCCAAGTCGAGCTGGATCTTAAAATTCCTTTGGTGAGTGGCGAGCCCACTGAAGTCGACGGCGCGGCGCATTTAAAAGACGCCAAACTGAACGTCAAATCGCTGGCTTTGCCGGTCAGTAAAATTAACGGCGATCTCAAGTTCAACGAGCAAGGCGTTTACAGCGACACGATTCACGCGGCGGCCTTGGGCCATCCGATACAAATCAACATTGAAAGTTCGGCCGAGCAAACCACCGTTAACGTGGCGGGACGCGTCGGCGTTGACGATTTACAGCAGCAGTTCGACATGCCTTGGTGGAATATCGCTGAGGGGGAGACCGATTACCGGTTAAAACTGGCATTGCCTTATGGCAATAGTGCGCCTGAGTTGCTTGTCGATTCAATGTTGTCCGGCGTATCGCTGGATTTGCCGGAGACCTTGGCTAAGACTCGTAAACAAAGCGTACCTTTATCGTTGACGTTTCGCTTAAGCGATAAGCCGTTGATGCCGGTGCTGTTAAATTACGATAACAGAGTGAAAGCGGCGATGCAGTTGGATACCGGGAAAAAGTCCTTATATTCGGGCCATGTCGTGGTGGGCAACGGTGAAGCCGACCAAAACCCGGACGCGGGATTGAAGCTGGAAATTAATCGCGACCGTTTGCCGTTGCAGGATTGGTTAGGCTTGGCGGCGGCCCAGGGCGCGGGCGACGGCGTTACCGAACTTAAGATCCATAGCGATCATGCGTTATGGAAGACAAGCGATCTAGGTAGTTTCGATCTGGCCTTAAAACCCAATGGCAACTATTGGAACGGAACCCTGGCCGGATCGTTCGCAAAAGGCAGTATCCGGGTTCCCGGCGATTTTAAAAGCGCTGACAGACTCTATTTGGACATGGAACTGTTGGACCTTTCGGCCTTAAAACAAGCGGGAACAAAAGAGACGGCGGACGTACAGGCTTTATCGCCGGAGCGTGTGCCTTTATTGACCGTCACCAGCCAAAAAACGCTGTGGCAATCGGTTGATCTGGGGCGATTATTTTTGGCAACCGAGCGCATACCGGGCGGCATCGGTTTTAAGCAAGTCGAGCT
>JAPLRU010000115.1:0-16380 GCA_026399025.1 Methylobacter sp. | reverse complement strand
TGAGCGGCGAAAATCAAAGACTGGTGTTGTCGGGCGATTGGCAGGCCGCCGGAAGTCAATCGCGAACCCATGCCCACGGCCATATGGAGGTACCCCGCGCCGGGACGTTGCTGTCGCAATTGAATATCACCAAGGATCTAACCGAAACCGGCGCGGCTGTCGATTTCGCTGTCTACTGGAATGCGGCGCCCTACCAATTCTCGTTGGCCGGCTTAAACGGCTATGTGGATATCGGCTTTAAAAGCGGACGCATTTTAAGCATAGAGCCCGGCTTCGGCCGGGTGCTCGGCATGTTGGCGCTGGCGCAGTGGGTCAAGCGGGCGCAACTTGATTTTAGCGATATTTATCAGGAAGGCTTGACCTTTAACAGCATCAAGGGACATTTCGATTTGGCTGGCGGCATCGCATCGACGCACGATTTAGTCGTCGATGCGATTCCGGCAAAAATCGCGATCAGCGGGGATACCGATCTGGTCAATCGAACCTTGGATCAGATCGTGGACGTCACGCCTAAAAGTGCGGATGCGGTACCTATTGCTGGTACAATTATGGGTAAAGTTGCAGCCTTGGTTGGGCGCTCCTTGACCGGTAAAGATCAGGAAGGCTTTTTCTTCGGTTCTCAGTATCAGGTAAAAGGCGCTTGGGGTAACGCAGAAATCATTCCGATGCATAAAAACGATGGCTTATTACAGAAGACCTGGAACGGCATTACCGACTTTCCATGGCTTAAACAAAAAGAGTAAGCGTTGATTCGAAAGTTTTAGGTGACGACATGGCAAAAATTACCGACCTTTCACAATTAGATTTAAACGCTACTTACAGTTATGCCGATTATTTAACGTGGCAATTCGACGACGCGGTTGAATTGATTAAGGGTAAAATTCAGCTGATGTCGCCCGCGCCCAATGTCCGGCATCAGAGCATATCGTGGCGTTTTAACGGCTTGCTGTTTCAATATTTTCGCTATAAATCGTGCCGTGCTTTTGCCGCGCCGTTTGATGTGCGCTTATATGACCGAAAAAAATCCATGCTCGGCAATAAAGAAATTTATACCGTTGTTCAGCCCGATTTATGCGTTATTTGCGATACCGATAAATTGGACCGGCAAGGCTGTAACGGCGCACCGGATTGGATTATTGAGATTTTATCGAAAGGTAATTCCAAGCGGGAAACCCAAGAAAAATATGCCTTATATCAAGAAAGCGGGGTAAAAGAATATTGGTTGGTTTATCCTTATGAGCAATCGGTACACCAGTTTGTGTTAAACCCACAAACGGAAAAATACCAATTGCTGTCCATGTTTTCAGCGGAAGATCAGGCCCACCCGGCGTTGTTTCCGGATTTGGCGATTGACTTGGCCGAGGTGTTCGCGGAAATTGAAAACCCCGGCAACGGAACACAAATTGTTTAATATAAATAAGACTATAACACTATGAGCAATCGATGCGCGGCCATACAAATGGCATCCAGTCCCAATATCGGCGCCAACTTATTGGAAGCCGACAAACTGATCGGGGAAGCGGTCAAAGCCGGGGCCAAGCTAGTGGCTTTACCGGAAAATTTTGCCCTGATGGGCGATCATGAATTAGACAAAATCAAAGCCAAGGAAGCCGACGGTTCGGGACCTATCCAGAATTTTTTGGCTGCGGTCGCCAAAAAATACGGGGTCTGGGTGGTGGGCGGCACCATTCCGATAAGCGGCAATGACAGCAATAAAGTACGGGCGGCCTGTCTGGTTTATAACGATTTGGGCGAACGGGTTGCCCGTTACGACAAAGTGCATTTGTTCGATGTCAGCGTTCCGGGCAGCAACGAGGTTTACCGTGAATCCGATTCGATTGAAGCGGGAACTGAACCGCTGGTGATCGATACGCCGTTCGGCAGGCTGGGCGTCGCGGTCTGTTACGATCTGCGTTTTCCCGAATTTTTCCGCAACATGGGCATGGAGATATTGGTCATCCCGTCCGCCTTTACCGCCGAAACCGGCGCTGCGCACTGGGAATTACTGCTGCGCGCGCGCGCGGTGGAAAACTTGTGCTATGTGATTGCGCCGAATCAAGGCGGATTTCATTTGAATGGCCGTAAAACTTTCGGGCACAGCATGGTTATCGATCCGTGGGGCGTGGTATTGGATTGCTACAAAACCGGCGGCGGCTTTGTCTCTGCCGAAATAGATCTGGAACGCCTGGAAAAAGTGCGAGGCGCATTTCCGGCGCTGAATCATCGTCGTTTTTTTTGTGAATAATATGCAAATCGTTAAAAGTTTATTACTGGCCGGTTTTCTGGTTTCCTGCGGAACCGCCGAACAAAGCCGCTATCGCGACACCGAAGCCCTTGAACGTCCGCCAACCTTGGCCAGTAGCCCGACTAGAGAACAGCGCACTGTCGATACCAGCTCGATTCCGAAGAGAAAGCACGACAACGGCTTAGACACCGATGTTTACTTGAATACGTCATCGCAACTGACCCTCAAGCAGCCTTTTGACGATGCTTGGAACACGTTAGGCCGGGGCTTAAAGCAAAGCGGCATGAAAATAACCGATCATGAGCGCGATAAAGGCCAGTATTACGTGACTCAGGAAAGCGACGAGGATAATGCCGGTTTTTTTGCTAAAGCGACGTCCTTTTTTAGCGATGATCCGGCTATTTATTTGTTAACGGTAAAACCGGAGGGCGAACAAACAACGGTGACCGCAACCCTGGCCAATGCAACCGAGCAAAGCAGCGCGGCTAAAGACGGTACGCCGCCGCCTTCCGCCGAAGGCGCGGAAGACGTGCTACAGCGCTTGTTTACGACACTGCGCGACAAGCTGGAAGAATGAGGGAGGTGCAAGGTAAAAGGGGCAAGGTTAAAGGGGTATTTTGCACTTTTAGCCTTGAGTCCCGACCTTGCGCTTTTTACCTTTTACCTTGAACCTATATTATTGATTCGTTGATGGAAATATTAAACCTTGCAAGACAAGCCATTTTGACGCCTGCCGGCATACAGGATGGCGATATTGAAAAAATTATGGGCCGATTGCTCAGCTCACCGGTCGATGCGGCGGATATTTATTTTCAATCCAGCCATTTTGAATCTTGGGTCATGGAAGCCGGCATCATTAAAGAAGGTAGTCACAGCATTGAGCAGGGGGCAGGCGTAAGGGCGGTGTTCGGCGAAAAAACCGGCTTTGCCTACAGCGACCGCATCGAACTGCCGGTGCTGCTGGAAGCGGCCAATAACGTTAAAGCCATCGTTCGGCAAGGGCACGAAGTCGAGCCCGTGCAGTGTAAAATCACCACCAAAGCTGCCGACTGGTCAAAGTATTACGCCACGCAAAACCCGTTAAAATCGTTGGCCGATCAGCAAAAAATCGATTTGCTGCACCGGGTTGACAGCGAAACCCGCAAACTGGACAGCCGGATTGAAGAAGTGATCGTCAGTTTGGTCGGTGTCCATGAACATGTATTAGTGGCCCGGCAAGACGGCTCTTTGGTTGCCGATGTGCGGCCTTTGGTGCGGATGAACGTTACAGTCATTGTGGAACAGGACGGTCAGCGTGAACAGGGCAGCATGGGCGGCGGCGGCCGTCGCGATTACAGTTATTTTATCGATCAGGACACCGCGCTGGGCTATGGCCGCGAAGCCGTCAGACAAGCCTTGGTTAACCTGGAAGCGGTCGAGGCGCCTGCCGGTAATATGACCGTCGTGTTGGGTTCGGGCTGGCCCGGTATTTTATTGCATGAAGCTATCGGCCACGGTTTGGAAGGCGACTTTAACCGTAAAGGCACTTCGGCCTTCAGCGGCCGGGTCGGCGAACGGGTTGCATCGGATTTATGTACGGTGGTCGATGACGGCACTTTGGCGGGACGGCGCGGTTCGTTAACCATTGATGACGAAGGTACGCCGACCGAAAAGACGGTATTGATTGAAAACGGCATCCTCAAAGGCTACATGCAAGACCAACTCAATGCCCGATTAATGGGCGTTAAACCGACCGGTAACGGTCGCCGCGAATCCTACGCGCATCTGCCGATGCCGCGCATGACCAATACTTATATGCTGCCGGGGCGGCATGATCCCGAAGAAATCATCAGGTCGGTCAAAAAAGGCCTGTATGCTAAAAATTTCGGCGGCGGGCAGGTTGATATTACTTCCGGTAAATTCGTATTTTCCGCCAGCGAAGCCTACCTGATCGAAGACGGCAAAATAACCCGTGCGGTCAAAGGCGCAACATTAATCGGTAACGGACCGGAAGTGTTAACCAAAGTGTCCATGGTCGGTTCCGATTTGGAGCTGGACAGCGGCGTCGGTACTTGCGGCAAGGACGGGCAAAGCGTGCCGGTCGGCGTCGGTCAGCCGACATTAAAAATTGACGGCTTGACGGTTGGCGGGACCAGCGTTTAAACGGCATGAAAATTAAATACTTTGAAGAGACCGATACGGCGTTACTGGAATTTTCTGAGCATCCGATTTTCGAAACTAGAGAAGTTAATGAAAATTTTTATCTGGATTTGGATGAAGATGGAAATTTGATTGGCATGACCATTGAGCATGCAATGTCGCGAGCAAATATTCATGACCTTTCATTCCAGATTATGTAGGGTGCGCATCGCGCACCATTTTTCTACGCAAAATTAGAGAACACAGTGCAAAATCACGAACAAATCAGCCAATTAAAAAACACCGTTCAGAATATATTGGACGAAGCCGTAAAACAGGGTGCAAGCGCTGCGGAAGCGGGCTTGAGCCAGGAAAACGGTTTATCCGTATCGGTACGTCTTGGCGATGTCGAAACCATAGAGCATCACTGCGACCAAGGCTTGGGCGTCACCGTTTATTTCGGCAAGCGCAAAGGCTCGGCCAGCACTACGGATTTGTCGCCCGCTTCGATTAAGGAAACCGTCGGCGCTGCATGTAGCATTGCCCGTTACACCGGTGAAGACGAGTATTCAGGCCTGCCGGAAAAAGACCTGTTGGCGACCGAATTTCCCGATCTTGATCTTAACCATCCCTGGGGCATTAGTGTTGATGACGCTATTGCCTTAGCGATTGAATGCGAAGATGCAGCGCGGGCGTATCATGAAGAAATCAGCAATTCCGAAGGCGCTTCGATCGATACCCATCAGGGCATTCGGGTGATGGGCAATACCTTGGGCTTTCTTCAGGGCTATGCCTCAACCCGGCATTCATTAAGCTGCTCGGTCTTGGCGCAACGCGGCGACAGTATGCAACGGGATTATTGGTACACCGTCGCCAGAAACGCGCGCGATTTGGAATCCGCTGTTGAAGTGGGTAAAAAAGCGGCGGAACGAACGCTCCGGCGCTTGCAGGCGCGCAGCTTAAGTACGCGGCAATGCCCGGTTTTGTATTGCGCGGAAACCGCTTCCGGCTTGCTGGGTTCGTTTATCGGCGCGATCAGCGGCGGCAATTTATACCGCAAGTCATCGTTTTTGTTGAATGCATTGGATACTCAAGTTTTCCCGGAATTCGTCCGCATCCACGAGCAACCGTATTTAAAAGGCGCTTTAGGCAGTTGCATGTATGATGGTGAAGGCGTTGCGCCGCAAACACGCGATATAGTCAGCGAGGGTATTTTACGCGGCTATGTGTTGAGTACTTATTCCGCCCGCAAACTGGGTATGCGCAGCACCGGTAATGCCGGCGGCGTGCATAATTTAACGATTGATCCCGGTACGCTGGATTATCAAGGCATGTTAAAACAATTGAATACCGGTTTGCTGGTTACCGAGTTAATGGGACAAGGCGTCAATATGGTGACCGGCGATTATTCGCGCGGCGCGGCCGGATTCTGGGTCGAAAACGGCGAAATCCAATATCCGGTCGAGGAAATTACCATTGCCGGTAATTTGAAAGACATGCTTAAAAATATTGTCGCCGTGGGCAACGATGTCGATTATCGCGGCAATATCCGTACCGGTTCTATATTGGTTGAACGGATGTCGATTGCCGGGGAATAAGGCCGTCGTTATGATGCACCTTATTGAACCGTCATCTTTGGCGGTTTGATAGCAGCGCTAAAATCATGCCGGCAAATTCGACCTACAGGGATGGAGTAAATGCTGGAGCAATGGTGGGCACCGCATCCCTGTGGCTTAGCAATGCGGAGGGCAATTGCCGAGGCGACACGGATTTTTTAGCCCAAGCCAAATTTGCTTACGCTTGCAGGCAAAGCTTCCGCTCCTGCTCACGCCCCTGTCATAGAAAAGTAAACCCCTACGTCCATGTAGGTAAAGCCTGCACTCGTGCTATGGCAACTTGCCAAAGTTATTTCGTACACAATCCTAACTTTGACAAGAGTCGTCATCCAATCCAAGCAATCCTTTCTTCTGGCTACGTGCTTTTGACTTTAAACCAAATAGCGTAAAGAGTCGGTAGGAACACTAATGTCAAGATCGTACCTACGGCAGTTCCTCCGATGAGTGTGTAGGCCATCGACCCCCAGAATACGGAATGGGTCAGCGGGATAAAGGCCAATATGGCCGCAAGCGCCGTCAATACCACCGGCCGCGCCCGCTGAACGGTCGCTTCAACCACGGCATTGAAAGTATCCAGGCCTTTATCTTCGTTGTGCTTAATTTGATCGATCAGGATTAATGTATTTCGCATCAGAATGCCTGACAGACCTATCAAACCGAGAATCGCATTGAACCCGAAAGGCTGATGAAATAACAGCAGGATAGGAACCGTTCCTACCAAGCCAAGTGGCCCGGTCAGAAACACCATGGTCATGGCTGAAAACGACCTGACCTGAAAGATAATGGCGGTTAAAATCAGTATCAACATAATCGGAAAGATCGGCAGCAACGCCTTATTGGCCTTCTCGGCTTCCTCAATGGATCCAGCCATTTCGATTTTGTAACCGGCTGGAAGTGCTTGAATGATTGGCTCCAACGCCTGCCGGATTTCCATGGAAACCTGCGGGGGTTGCAGCGTTTCATCAATATCCCCTCGCACGGTGATCGTTACAAAGCGATCGCGACGCCTCATTAAAGGTTCCTCGGGCTGGAATTCAATCCTTCCGACTTGTCGAAGGGGAATAGTCTTCCCATCTCTATTGGTTAAGTTGAAATCCGCAATGCGGGCGGGGTCGAGCCGTTGCCCACCTGCGCTTCTGGCAATAATATCCACCGTCCGGATGTTTTCCCGCACTTGCGTAACGGGGACGCCTGTCAGCAGGAATTGCAATTGTTCAGCCACATCGTTCGGCGCCATGCCGATCAGTTTCAGCCGTTCCTGATCCAAAACGAAATGCAAGGTTGGCTGGAGATTGCCCCAATCCTGGTTGACTTGGCGCATGTTGGGGGTTTTCCGCATCAGATCAGCCACTTCGTTACTGATGGCTCTCACTTTATCAGGATCAGAACCCATGACCCGGAACGCAACCGGAAAAGGTGACGGAGGGCCAAATACCAGCTGTGTCGCACGGACTTTTGCTTCCGGCGCCAGTCCATTCTGTACCGATTCCCGTAAACGAGATTTCAGCGTTTCCCGAGTTTCCTGGTCAGGGGTCAGAACAATAATTTTGGCGAATGAAGGGTCAGGCAGTTCAGGCGAAAATGCCAGGAAAAACCTCGGCGCTCCCTGACCAATATAACTGGTCACGACTTTAGACTCCGGTTGTTGTTTCAACCAGTGTTCCACTTTGGCGGCAGCGGCGCTGGTCGCTTCAATACTGGTGCCATAGGGCATCTGAATTTCTACCAGCATTTCCGGGCGGTCCGAGCTTGGGAAAAATTGCTGCTTCATGCTCCCCATGCCGGCTACTGCGGCAAAGAATGACAGCAGAACAGCCGTCGCCACTTTTTTCTTGTTGACCACGGACCAAGTGACAAGAGCGCGAAAACGCCGGTAATTCGGGGTAGAGTAGATCGCCTGATGCCCACCTTCGACCGGCTTGATGTCAGGCAGCAGCTTGACACCCAAATACGGCGTAAAAAAGACTGCCACGAACCAGGAGGTCAGTAATGCGAATCCCACGATCCAGAAGATATTGCCGGCATATTCACCCGCTGTTGACTTCGCAAAACCTACCGGCGTGAAGCCAATGACAGTGACTAATGTACCGGTTAGCATGGGAGCTGCGGTATTGCTCCAGGCATAGGCCGCTGCTTTGATGCGATCAACCCCTTCTTCCATTTTGACAACCATAATCTCGACAGCAATGATGGCATCGTCTACCAACAACCCCAGCGAGATAATCAATGCGCCCAAGGTAATCCGGTCAAACATACGGTCGGTGATCATCATCACCACAAGAACGGCGGCCAGTGTCAGCGGAACAGCCGCCGCGACCACAATACCTACCCGCCATCCCATGCTCAGCAGGCTAACGAGCACCACGACTCCGAGCGCAACGAAGAACTTAAAGCTAAATTCATTGACCGATTCCGCGATGTTAACCGACTGATCCGTGATCTTCTTAAGTTGGTAGCCCAACGCCAGTTCACGACTGATTTTCTTTTCCTCAGCATCCAGCGTTTCACCCAGTTTAAGACCATTCCAGCCCTCCTGCATCACAAGGCCCAGCACTAATGCCGGTTTGCCGTCATGCCGAATAAAAAATGTCGCGGGATCCTCGTAACCTCTTTTAACTTCTGCAATATCGGAAAGCTTGAAAGATTGTCCGGCGGCGACTATCGGGGTATTGCGAATTTTATCGAGACTATCGTAAGCGCCATCAAGACGAACAAACATCTGCGGACCGGAAGTTTCGATCGATCCGGCCGGCGTGAGGGCGTTTTGCTTGTGCAGCGCATCGAGAATCTGGTGCGCATTCACTCCAAGATTGGCTAAGCGCTCATTGGATATTTCAACGAAAATGCGTTCAGGACGCTCGCCAAATAGGTCGACCTTTTTTACGCCAGGTACATGGAGTAACTTTTGCCGGATATTTTCCGCTTCTCGCGTCAGTAATGGCAAAGGTAGCCCGTCAGCCTGAAGCGCATACAGAGCAAAAGTGACATCGGAATATTCATCATTGATAAAAGGCCCAAGTGTTCCTTGGGGAAGCTTATGCGCTTCATCGCCCAGTTTCTTTCTTGCCTGATAGAACTGCTCAGGAACTTCGCCAGGCGGAATGTTATCTTTCAGCGTCAGCGTCATCAAGGCCAGGCCGGGACGCGTCATCGTTTCGATGCGGTCGTACCAGCGCAATTCCTGCAAGCGCTTTTCATAGGGTTCGGCGACAAGATCTTGCATCTCTTGGGCTGTCGCACCGGGCCAAGCGGCGCTAATGACGATCTGTTTAATGGTAAAGGGCGGATCCTCGGCTCGTCCAAGATTGAGGAAAGCGTATATGCCGGCCCCTGTTATGGCGATGATCAGGAAAAGCGTAATTGCGCGTTCTTTGACGGCGAATGCGGATAAGTTAAAACGGCTCATTTGAGCGCCACCTTGCTATTGTCGGCAACTTTGACCCGTTCGCCTTCATGTAGAAGATGTGCGCCTAGCGCAACTATCTGCTCATCTTGGCCGACTTCGCCTTCCACGAACGCAAATTCAGAAGAGACTTGTTTGATGCCGACTTTACGGAGGGATACAGCGGAATTATTTGGACTGACGATCCAAATACCTACCGTTCGCCCGTCATCATAAATGGACGATAAAGGCACCTGTAGCAGCGTTTCACCTGTCCCGTTTAACTCGACGGAAACAGTAGAGCCGAGAGGAATAGAAGACGAATCAGGAATGACATATCTGGCTGTAAAAGTTCGGGAGACTGGATTGGCTGCTTTACTCAATTCTCGCAAGTGAACTTTGTATTTTTTCGACTGTTCGCTATAAATCATGGCAGTTGCTTCGCTACCAACGGCAGGCCTGACACTCTCCGGTAAATACACTTCTGCTTCGCGAGGACCGTTTTTAGCGAGGCGCACCACAGCTTGCCCTGACGCTACAACTTGTCCGGGTTCAACAAATACGCCGACAACAATGCCGTCGGCATCGGCAACAAGGTCTGCATAGGAATCTGCATTTTTAGCGATCTTGGCTTGTGCTTTTGCAGCATCAAGTGCTGCCTTGGCAGCATCCAACGCCGCTTTGGTGGCGTCATAAGCCTGAGCGGAGATAGCGCCCTGTTCACTCAAGCCATTCAACCGTGCTTCATCCGCTACAGCCTGGGTATATTTGGCTTGGGCCGTTGCAACGGCTGCTTCCTGAGCGGAAGAGTTAAGCACGAGGTCGTTACGATCAAGGCGCATCAGTACTTGCCCCTTACGCACCTCCTGCCCCACATCCACTATTCTTGCAATTACTTTACCGGTAACACGGAAGCCAATATTGCTTTCTACACGTGCCGTCACCACCCCCGTGTAAACAGGATGGTCTCCGGCTGAAGAAGCGGCTGTTGAAACCACTACCAGCGGTGGCTCAAGCCGCGCGTCAGTTGCCGGAGCCTTGGAGCAGCCCATGGCCAAAGAAAGTATTAATAGAGGGATTTTCCTGATAGAGACGTTGCAAAAAGTTTTCATGGATACTGCTCCGCATAAAAGTAACGAATTTATTATCAGTTACAAGTTACGGACTTGTCAAATCGTTACTTTGTGGGCAGTAAAATACTTCAAAGGGCGCTTCTGGAAATCAGGGGGCCAGGCTTCTGAGCACGAGATTTGAGACCGCTACAGCGCGCTGATGCAACACATTCGGCTCCGACTGTTGCAAGAGAATGGGATGAGAAAAAGGGTACAGCGTTTCGACGATAGCTATGACCACCTCATCTAAGGGGGTCTTTCTTTCGAATTCCCCGGATGCTCTACCGTCCTTCAGAATTTTGGTGACGACTTCGTATTTTGTTTCGTGATATTGGGTGGTAGCACACCAACGTCCTTCAATGGCCTCAATGGTGATCTCATGCAATTTTCGCTCGTTGAAAAATATCTCTAAGCCCTTGTCAAGCAAGGTGGTGTAAAGCTTTCTAAGCCGATTGGATGCCGACATGTCGCTATTGGCTACTTCGTGCATGGCGGCAATAATTTTGCCCAGCGCTAGGCCGCAAATCGCTTCGCCAATAGCCTGCTTAGATTCAAAAAAGCGATAGACATAGGCGCTGGAAACGCCAATAGCCTTAGCCAGATCGGCTACAGAGGTTTTTTTATAGCCATTTTTACGGAAGTGTTCGCTAGCCGATTCGATAATCTGTATACGCCTTTCATGAGATACGGGGCCGCGTTGTCCGCTGACTGCTAAGGTGGGATCTGAAATTTCTTTTTCCATAGAGGGTTTACCTGGATTAATTTTAAACGAATAGACTGATGTTACAAAAATTCAAAAGTGTTGACAACAAGTAACGATTTTATATAATCGTTACCAATAATCACTTTTGGGTACTCTTATGAACCAGCTGACCAAAAAGGCGCTTTGCCTTTCAATTGTTACGGCGTTGAACGGATGCATGGTTGGACCGAACTATGAGAACCCCCCTCATGTTTCGGAAAACAATTTCATTCATTCCGCTGAGCTAGACCTGGAAAACGCTAAATCGAAGAAAACTATTGCCGATATGACGCAGTGGTGGCGTAGCTTTAATGATACGCTGCTCGTTCAATTCATTGAACAGGCATTGGATCAAAACCTGACGCTAAAACAAGCGATAGCTCGGGTTAACCAAGCAGACGCACAGGTCGCCGGTGTTCGCTCGCAGCTGCTTCCGTCCGGGCAGTTCAACGCTCAGGCAACGAAAGCGCATATATCCCTCGACGATTTGACCGGGCGAATTCTCAATTCCATGCCTGGCTTTAATCGCAACGTTAATCTTTACGACTTAAACGCCGGCTTGAACTGGGAGGTCGACATCTTTGGCGGCACACGCAGAGGTGTCGAGGCCGCGACGGCGGAGTACCAAGCTTCCCAGGCTTCTGTTATTGCGACTCAGCTGAAAATCACGTCGGAAGTGGCTGATACCTACGTCGCCATTCGCACGCTCCAAGCGCGTATTGCCATCGCCAAAGAAAGAGCAAGCACTCAGGGCAAACTGGTAGATTTAGTCAAATTGCAACTTTCTCGAGGCATAGTGCCGGAATTCCGGTTAGGACAAGCCGAAGCATCATTGGCCGAAGTACAAGCCACTATTCCCGCGCTTGAAAACGGACTTGAAATGGCTATGAATGCATTCGATGTGCTGATGGGCGATCAGCCTGGAACCCATCGGACTAAACTCGAAAAACGCCAGGCTATCCCGGTTGCGCCTGGTATAGACACCGCAACCGGTCCTGCCGAACTATTAAGGCGACGACCCGACATTATTGTTGCCGAACGGAAGTTGGCGGCGAGTAATGCACAAATAGGTCAAGCCATCTCGGAATACTACCCCAAAATTTCCATATCAGGCCTTATCGGGACTATCACGACTAAGTACGGCGTGCTGTTCAGTTCAGATGCCAACCGGGCAGCAGGCGTTGTTGGCTTACGCTGGCGTCTATTCGACTTTGGCCGGGTTGAGGCGGAAGTGGCTGCGGCCGAAGGCGTCAATGAAGAAGCGTTAGCCGCATACCGACTGACAATATTGAAAGCCGCTGAAGAAGTTGAAAACGCATTTTCAACCGTAGTGAAGAAAAGTGACGAACAGCGCATTCTTGCTTCCGGCGAAGCTTCGTTAGCAAAATCAAGAGATGCCATGCTTGCAGGCTATAAAAGCGGAGCATTGAGCTTGCTGGAAGTCCTTGATACTGACGAACGCCTATTGAGAATGCAAGATGCCACGATACAAGCGCAATCGGATTCAGTGCGGGCGACCATACAATCATTCAAAGCACTCGGCGGAGGCTGGGATGCGTAAACATTTGAATACCGAGGTTGAATTTACGGTTTGTCGGCAGGAAGGTTTTTTACAATATCTTCAATTAGCTGAGGCCCGCGATAAATAAGCCCACTGTATATCTGAACCAGACTCGCTCCCGCAGCCAATTTTTCCTGTGCATCCGCGCCGCTTAAAATTCCGCCTGCGGCAATAATCGGAATCTTGCCGTTTAATGCCGCCGCCAATTCTTTCACTACACAAGTCGACTTCTGTTTCACCGGCGCACCGCTTAAACCTCCGGCTTCATCGGCCAGCGGGTGACCTGCAATCAGGTCGCGGGCAATCGTGGTGTTGGTGGCAATGACACCATCGATTGCAAATTCCAACAACAGTTTGGCGATATGCCCTATTTCATCGCCAGTCAGATCTGGCGCTATTTTCAGGGCTAAAGGCGTGTATTTGCCATGCGCTTGTTGCAGTTTAAGTTGCTCTTCTTTTAGCGTGGAAATCAGTTTTTTAATTTCATCGCCTTGCTGTAATTGGCGCAAATTCTTGGTGTTCGGCGAAGAAATATTAAGGGTTTTGTAGCTGGCGGCGGTATAGGCTTTGCGTAAGCCGATCACATAATCGTCGGCCGCATTCTCAATCGGCGTGTCGAAATTTTTGCCGATATTGATGCCCAGAATGCCGGAGTAAGAGCTTAGTTTGACTTGCGCCAGCAGATGATCGATACCCCGATTGTTAAAACCCATGCGATTGATGATGGCTTGGTGCTCGGGCAGTCTGAACAGACGCGGTTTCGGATTGCCCGGCTGCGGGCGCGGCGTCACCGTGCCTATTTCTATAAAGCCGAAACCCAATGCGGCCAGCGCATTAATGTAATCGCCGTTTTTATCCATACCGGCGGCAAGGCCGACCGGGTTTTTAAAGCTTAAGCCCATGACATTGACCGGTTTATCGTCAATTTCCGGGTAGATTAATTTCGATAAGCCGGAACTATAGGTCGCGTTCAGCAGCTTCAGCGTCACCTCATGGGCGGTTTCCGGGTCCAGGGAAAATAATAGTGGGCGTAGTAAGGAATAAAGATTCATAAATTTGACCATGTGTTGGTAGGAACAAGCTTGAGTAATGCAATAGAGTAGCCGAACTAAACTACAGAAACTCAATAAATTTTGCTATGGCAACACGGGTTGGGTTAAGTGGCAATCCCTGAATTATGCGTTAAGAGCATTGATTTTTTTCAGTTCTTTATGGCATTTAAGGCGACAACTGCGTCCGCTTTAGCATGAATATCAACGAGCCGTTGGGATGCCCTTATTGGTGCATTTGCAGCTTGATATAAATATGGATAGGCTTTAGTCGGCTGTCCTTGCGATAGTAAAAAATGACCATATAAATAATTTGTATCAGCTGCATTGGGGTAGAGGTGCAAAGCCAATTCTAAATACTGTTTCGCTAATTTTTTATCGCCAAAGGAAATCGGCCAGCCGGGTACTTGTGAGTATAGCGCCCCAAGTGTGCTGTAAACCGTTCCTTCAAACGGAGTTGGATCTAAACTTTCCGCTCTTTTTAACAAGTTATACGCATTACCCACATAGCTAAGCGAACTCAGGCCGTTTTCAATCTCAGCATAACTACAATAGACCAACGCTTCCAGAACTATGGCTTGTACTGCTTTTTGATCTGTTTTTTGTTGCTCTACGATACGGTTTAATAACGACTGAAAGGCTGATGTTTTTTGTAAATACTGTAAGGTGGAATAATGGATACTCATCCATTGGTTGTATAAATTATTCCATTTTTCATCGGTAGGCTGAGAGGAGGCAAAGCAAGTCATGCTTATAATCAACAGAATACTACACGCCGATTTTAGTTTCGACATAGCGCCCCACTCGTGTGCTGACGGTGAATTTTGATAAGTTAAATAGTGAATTAAACAGGCTCTAATCTATAAATATCATTAAGAAATGATTAGAGCATGTGTAATCAAAGGGCTGAGTCCTAAAAAGTCCAGCCGGCATTCACTGAATAGGCGTTATCAAAGCCATGAGCACGAGTGTAGGTAAAGCCGATTTTTATGTCGTTAGTGTCAATTGCGCTCTTGGCGTGTTGAGCTATCTTGTCTGTAGAAAATGCATCCGTAAATTTAAAGTCTGGAGATAATGCGGCTGATTTTCTAAGACCTATATCGAAGCCTATTTCTTGCTGATTATCAACAGCCAAAGCTTGGCCTCCAAAGCGGGTGTCGGCAAAGAAAATTCCCCCGGTTACGGTTCGACTAAATAGCTTGGTATTAAAATCTTTAATTAATTGCATGCCGTTTCTATAAACATCGTTATGAATATCAGGTATAACCAAAAGTTTGCCGTTAAGTTTTACATTAACAAAGCTGCCAACCGACGTAGCCAAATAATGATTATATTGATTTTGAACGACCAATGAGTACCCGTCACTAATAGCTATACCCACATCGCTTTGTAAGCCCCCGGAATAAATGACAGAGGTTTCCGACACATTCTTATCTGAGCCAACAGCGCCAACACGAAACAGGGGAATTAAATTCCAGTTCACACGCCCCGTGTCAATATATTTTGAAACAGGTATACGAATACCGGTACCGAGGGCAACGCTGTAGGACGACTTGCCCACAGTGTCGATATAGGTTAGCGGCAGGTTAAACAAAACCGCCCAACCGCTGTCAAATTCCACATTGTAGCTAATGGGTAAGGAGTAAAGGTTTACATCTTTTCCATAAGCGCTGTAGTTAGAAAAACGGGTTGCTAAACTGACGGTATTTTCTTTACTGGAACCTTGCTGTAATACACTCAAGCCATCCATTCCTTGGTCGAAACTCGACATTTGCGAAACAAAGCTTGATGGATTCCCCGTGACGCGGCCTAATACCCCGCCATTGAGTTTTGAAATAAGGTTTCCTGCATTGTCTTTCAGCCAATTTCCTAGATCTTTTAAGCTTTCATCTCGGGTTGCGCCATTAAAAGATTGATTAATATCAAGAGTACTTGAGGATAATTGAATCGCATTTGAACCTGCGTTGGAAGTAAGATCGAGCTTGTTTCCTTGAATATCAAGGTTAATGGTGGTGTAAGGATTAACGCCGGCAGTATCATAAATACTGGTGTCGCTATCAAACCGATTGGTATCTATTGCATTTTTAAGTTGATCGTAGTTAGAAAAACTAAAGCTATCTGACGTTGTAGAGCCGCTGCTATTAGTAACTGAGGCGTTAACTGTCACAGGGATATTGAGGAAAGAATAATCCTCAGCATGTGATGCAAATGGAATTAAACTTAATAAAGTTGCTTGCGCTAAGGTGCCGATTAGACAAAAATTATTGTTTGTTTGTTTGTTTGTTTGTTTGTTTGTTTGTTTGTTTGTTTCATTGTAATAATTCTCCTGCTTCAAAATATCTTAATAATCAATTGACACAATAGCCGCTGAGCTAAAATGGAAATTAAGTGTAAGTACTTATACCATTACTGTCAACTCACCGTTCGCTCAATTTTAATCAAGGTTAGTGAAATTATGGCAGAATATTTTTATTTGCCGCCATGGAAACCCCCATATACATAACGAGAACCGAACGGGTAGATGATATTCCACTGCTATTAGCGCAGATGGACAA
>JAPLRU010000037.1 GCA_026399025.1 Methylobacter sp. | reverse complement strand
TCGGTGTCGGCGCCGTCGTTGGCGGTGCCGCCGTCGTCCTGGACTTTAAAGCCCAAGCCGCCCAGCGTGGCGCCGGTCTTGTTGGCGGCCGGGGTGAACACCAGTTTGCCGGCCGCGATGTCGGTTACGGTGATCACCTGACTGGCGGTGATCGCGGTGCCGTCCAATTTGTACACGCCGTCGGTCGAAGCCGGCAGGCTGGTCACGTTGACCTTCAGGAAGGCGTTGGCCGGACTGTCGTTCGGATCGGTAAAGCCGAAATCCGCCGCGGTCACGGTATAGGCCGTATCTTCCAGAATGGTCACGGTTTTATCGCTGCCCAGCGGCGCGTCGTTGACCGAGGTGATCGTGACTGTAGTGCTGCCTAGGGTCGTTAGTTCGCTACCGCTACCTTGTGCGCCCGTGTTTTTATCATTAAACACCCAATTAATCGTTACTGATGCAGGTGGCGCATCGGAGCTGTTGCTATAAGCGATTTGCCGTAACGCGCTGTTGACCAAGGTTTTAGTCGCGGCACTGTTAAAGGTTAATACCAAGGTACCGGCTGAGTTTGTTGTGACTGTGCCGATGACTGTACCGCCGACATCTATATTGCTCGAGGCGGTTAGCGCGGCTAAGGTGCCGGTATTGGAAAACACATCTTGTGCATTCGCGCCGCCGTTACGCGCTAAGGTCAAGGTGGCGCCGTTGTAATTACCCGCACCGCTATTGAGTGGATCTAAGTCAACATCCGAAACGCTGACGTTACTATCCAAGACGACCGGCGTGCCGCCTTCGGTAAAGCTGACCGTACCGCCGAGTGTCGTTTGCCCGTTAAAGCTAGTGTCCAGCGAGCCGTCGCTGTTATAGCGCGTTAAGGCGAAGTCAGCATTAGCGCCGTAACTAACCCCTGCCACGAGAATCTTGCCGTCCGCCTGCACAGTGACGCTGTACGCCCGATCAATATTTGTACCCACGGATGTAGTGACTTTGCCAGTGGTATTAAAAGTCGTATCCAGCGAACCATCGCTGTTATAGCGCGTTAAGGCGAAGTCATCATTAGAGCCATTGGAGCTATACCCGGCCACGAGAATCTTGCCGTCCGCCTGCACGGTGACGCTTTGACCATAATCATCACTTGAACCGACCGGCGTGGTAACTTTGCCATCGGTATCAAAGCTAGTATCCAGTGAGCCATCGCTGTTATAGCGCGTTAAGGCGAAGTCATAATTAGTGCCATTATTGCTAACCCCCGCCACGAGAATCTTGCCGTCTGCTTGTACGGTGACGCTGTATGCCTGATCAGTACCTGAACCCACGGGCGTGGTAACTATGCCATCGGTGTCGAAAGTCGTATCCAGCGAACCATCGCTGTTATAGCGCGTTAAGGCGAAGTCTAAATTAGCGCCGTTCACGCTAAACCCTGCCACGAGAATCTTGCCGTCCGCTTGCACGGTGACGCTGTATGCCAAATCCTCACTTGAACCCACGGGTGTAATGACTTTGCCAGTGGTATTAAAAGTCGTATCCAGCGAACCATTGCCGTTATAGCGCGTTAAGGCGAAGTCCGCATTAGCGCCGTTGTAGATATACCCCGCCACGAGAATTTTGCCGTCCGCCTGCATGGTGACGCTGTATGCCCGATCAATACTTGAGCCCACGGGCGTGGTGACTATGCCAGTGGTATTAAAAGTCGTATCCAGCGAGCCATCGCTGTTATAGCGCGTTAAGGCGAAGTCATCATTGCCATTGGAGGCATGCCCGGCCACGAGAATCTTGCCGTCTGCTTGCACGGTGACGCTGTATGCCTGATCCGCACCTGAACCCACAGGCGTGGTGACTTTGCCTGTGGAATTAAAAGTCGTATCCAGCGAGCCATCGCTGTTATAACGCGTTAAGGCGAAGTCATTATTAGTGCCATTAAAGCTATACCCGGCCACGAGAATCTTGCCGTCCGCCTGCACGGTGACGCTTTGCCCCTGGTCCGCACCTGAACCCACGGCCGTAGTGACTTTGCCGGTACCCAGATTAAAGGTAGGGGTGTCGTTAGTGGCTGCAACGGTGACGGTTTTGGTCGCAATAGCGCTCGCTAAACCGCCGTCATTGACGGCAAAGCTGATGGTGCGGTTTGTGGTGTCAGGCGTATCGGAGGTGTTGAGATATTGCACCGAACGCAATGCCGCTTGCCATTGAAGCAGTGTTGCGGTGCCGCCGGACGATTGTAGGGACAACACGCCGGTGATGTTGCTGAAATTGGAGACGATATTACCCATCGCGCCGGTTTGATCATTGTGGAATACCAACACATCCTGATTAGCCAGATAACCGCCGCTAATGCTAACGGTGGCGGTGGCCAAGGTGGTGCTGTCTATATCGTTTACAGTTAGCAGGCTATCAATGGCAACGGCGGTGGACGGAAGGTCTTTGGCTTCGGTGAAAGGGGTGGAGGCGCCTGTTGTAACAACGGTCGGCGGGTTTTTGACGGTAATGTTGAAGGTGTCGGTATCGGTCAAACTGGTGCCGTCGGTGCTAAGTACGGTCACGGTATCGCTGGTGGTGCCGACGGTGGCGGTGTATTTCAAGGTGCCGAGTACGGTGTTGATTTCGGCCTGGGTGCCGCTGACGGTCAAGGTCGCGCTGTTGTTGGCGCCTGCGCTGATCGTGGCGGAACCTGACAAGGTGACGTTCAGTATGCCGCCGGTCACGGTCAGCCGGGTGCTGGTCAGGTTGGTGTCGACATCTCCCACCGACAGGCCGCTGATTGCGGTTTGGGTGGCGACGGTTACTGTTTGGGTAGCGGGTACGGTGTTTACAGGTGCGTCGTTTGCGCCATTAATTGTAATAACCAGTTGAGCTTTATCGCTACCGCTATTGCCGTCGCTGTTGGTGTAGGTGAAGGTATCGGTCAGCGTTGCTCCCGCAGCCAAGGCCTGTACCGCCGCTTTCGTATTATCGAGGGTATAGGTATAAGCGCCATTGCCGGCAATGACTAGGCTGCCGTAGCTACCTAGTAGGCCGGTCGATCCGTCTACTGTGCCGCCGGTACCTGTACCGGCCGCCTCGGTGCCGGTACGAATCGCCGTCACGGTTAAAGTATCACTGTCAGGGCTGCCATCGGCATCGCTACCGTCTGTCGCATCGACATCGGTCAGCACATTGCCCGTCGCAGTCGCAGGCGATGCGTCTTCGGTAATGCTGTTTACATTATTTTTAGCAAGCGGCGCAACGTTGTTAACGGTCCAGTTGAAGGTCTGGCTGGTGGGGGTGCCATTGTTGTCGGTGGCTGTTACCGTCACGCTGTAGGTTTGGGTGCCGTCGTGATTGGCGTCTTGATCGCCAGCATTTTTATCAACGGTTCCGCTGATTTTCCCTGTGACAGTATTAATACTTAGACCTGCCGGTAATCCGCTAACACTATAAGTAAGCGTTCCGTCTATGTCGGCAAATTTGCTGTCTACATCCAAATCGACATATTGACCATCGGTATGCGTTTGAGCCGGAATTGCTGTCGAAGTCGGCGTTGTGTTGACGCCATCAATGGTGATGGTTACCGTGGCGGTACTGGTTCCGCCTTTGCCGTCGCTGATGGTGTAGTTAAAACTGTCGGTCGCTGTTTGCCCAACAGCCAGCGTGTTGTATTTGCCATTGGGATCATAAGTATAAGCACCATTGGCCGCTACCGTCAGAATTGCGCCCGAAGCCAGGTTAATGGTGGTATTGCCGGAGGCGGCCACGGTATTGCCATTGACCGAAGCTACTTTTAGATTTGCAGTGTCGCCGGAGTCAGGATCGGAATCGGCCGAGTTATCGTCTGTAGGGGTATTGCTTGTGTTGAAATCGGTTCTGATGTTACCCGTGACCGTCGCATCTTTATTGACATTGTAATAATTGGGCCGTGCTGTGGGGGCGCTATTAGACGGAGTCGGCACAGTGATGGTGTCGGTGCTGGTATCGCCGGCATCGTTTTGGTCAACGTAGTTAGCGGTTAATAAGGTGCCGGCGGGCAGGCTGATAAAACCGGTTCCGGTTAAGGCTTTTTCAAAAATACCGGTATTAACGCCGGTTTCGGTCAAGGTAAAGCTTGTGCCGTTGACCAGCGCGGTAACGGTCTGTTGCGTGGTCGGATCGGTGTTTTCATCCAGGTCGGTTACGCGCAGGAACGAATTAGCGCCTGCGGCGTATTGAAGGCCCGCATCTACTCCGCCTAAAGCGCTAATGAATATCGTGGTCGATGGTGTGCCCAGATCCTGGGCCGTAATGATAAAGCTGGATTTTGCCGTGTCGGTAATGGTGCCTTCGTAACCTTCATTGGCAACAACTTTGACGTCATAAGCGCCGGTATTGTTGACGGTTTGCCAAGCGTATTCGTAAATTTTGTAGGCGCCATTGTCGTTAGTGTCAACGACATTGGTATTGGTTAAGGTCAGCGTGGTAGGCGTACCCCCGGCAACGCCTATATCGCCACTGCTACCGGGACCGTCAATGTCCAATTTCAGGCCGGTGATGTCGTAGTCGCCAAAGGGATCGAGCACTTTAACCCGAACATAAACAACGCCGCCCGCATCAATGCTGCCGCCGGAAATTAAGCTGCCGCCGCCGTTGGCAGTCGACTGGTCATAGAAACCGATCTCCTGAACACCGGCTGTAGCGCTATCGACATCAACGATGTCAATGACGGTGGTGGTGGGTAATTCTATGCGGGAGGGTTTGGTGCTGCTGTCATAATCCACTTTAAAGCTAACACCTGTGGCATTATTGGTAACGACTAATTTGACCGCATCCCCGGCGGCTATATTAACGTTGCTTCCCAGCGTCCCGGTCCAGGTTAGGGTGCCGGCGACATTGTCGTAAGTAGGGCTGGTCAAATTAACCAAAGTGGTATTGCCGGAGCCATAGGTCAGATCGGCTTTGACATTAGCGCCGGTCGGCGTTCCTGTCAGGGCGCTGATATAGGTGACGACTTTAATCTGCCCGCCTGCCGGTATGCTTAAAGTGCTCGCCATCGGGATGGCTTGAGTGAAGGTGGCTGGAGTGGCGGGAGTGCCTGCGCCACCGGATTTTGTAAAGCCAACACTAAGATCATCGGCGGTAAATTGGTCTCCGCTGCCTTGCCTCGCCAAACTGTTTGCACTAAAACGAATTTTTGTATTGCCTGTAGCGTTAACGTAACTTTTTATGTCAACAGTATAATCAGTGGAACTGCCTTTATCGGAATCAAATTTCTTTAATATAGTCCAACTGGTTCCATTCCATATATCCAAGCTAACATATTCTGAGTTTGTAGTCGTACTGGCGGAAGTATATTTGAAACTTAAAGTAACCGCCTGACTGGTATCGGCACCAGTCAGATCTAACGCTCGTTCAATACTCGGACTGCCTGCATTGGCAATAAAACCTAAAACATTAGACGCAATCCTTATTTTGCCGGCACTCGCACTAGCATCATCGCCTGTTTCAGTCCATGAATTAGTCGTCCAAGATTCCGTTCCATTACTGTTATTGTATGCGGCACTTGAAAACGTATCTTTGTAGTCTCCTGAACCGCCCCCCGTACCGGCGACCGCCGGAACAATCGCCGCAGTCGTTTGGGTACTGGTATCCTGAGGACTTACCAGATTAGGATCAACCCGGTCTAAATTCCCGCTGCCGTCGCCGCCGGCACCATCGTCGGAAAGATAAAGTATCTTGATTTGACTGGGTACCGCTACCGTTGCTGTAGCGGTGTTGGCATTGCCTGTATTGATGTTATTGTCATCGCCGTTAGGTATGCCGGGATGAAGGATGTTATCAAAGGCTGCGCCGTAAATAGGATCGGTATAGTCAACTTTAATACTGTCGCCCTTCACCATATAAAGGGTGCCGCTGTTATTCCCGTTATTGCTGCCGGTTGTCGACGTTGACAACGTTGCACGGAAAATGCCGGTGCTTATTCCCGTTTCCGTTAGGGTGATGGCCTCTGTTTCACCTGTCGTTGTGTTGGTGACCGTAACCGTCAGGGTTTCTGCCGCCGCTGTATTCTTATTAACATCATTATCGGTTACTTGGAGGCCGAGCGTATCGCCTTCCTGATAGCTGGACGCTATCGCAGTATATCCAGAGTTATAGAGAAATACCTGTCCATCGATATTAGGGACGCTCAGTACGGTATCATTGGTAACCGGCATGTTGACGCCGCCGTCACCAGCCAAAGTGGCGTTATTAGTGATACTCATATTCTGATCGGCCAAAGCTTGATTAATATCGCCCCGAACCTCGACCCGGTATTTAAAGACGGCTTGATAACCTACTTTTAAGCCTTGAATACCCCCAGTATTCGGATCGGCATCGGCGAGAATATAGCCTCCCGAAGAAGTCTCCAGAGGAAACGTATTTCCGGCTCCATCCAAGTCGGCAATAGACCAAAATAGGCTGCCGTCGGGCTTATATATCGTCAGGCTGGTGCTGCCGGGCACATAGGTAGCGCTGGTAGCGGGCGTAAAGTTGTCTTTGATGTTCATATTAAACAAATCGATTACCGACCGGTTAGTGACGCTAACGGTGTATTCGATTTGTTCGCCTAACTCTATTAAGGTGTCGTTATCACTAACTCCTGCCCCGTAAGTGGCCGTAGAGGCTTCTTTAGAGTCTTTCTTAAAAATGTAATCCGGAAATGGCGATACCGTATAGCCCATATCCAGATAAGGGTTGCCGGCGCCGGCTATAGAAGGGTCTTCGCCCCATGCCGCGGTGATCGGAGTGCCGTCCGTGGTGTATACGGTCAAGCCGCTTTGATTTTTATCGGAGGTGTCGAAAATCCGGTAAGACTCCAAGGCTTTGATGTTATAGGTGATGTCCCCTTGACCGGCATTCCAGCCGTTCCCGGCGTAGTCTATGTATAAGGTGGTCGCCTTAGGCGCAGTCACCCACACCGGGCTGCCATTGAGTACACCCGAAGTAGAGCTGGTATAACCGGAACCCGTCGTATTATTAAAACCCGGCGCCCAAGCAAGCACAAACTTGGTGGTCAGATAAGATTCAGGCACCAGCGAATAGCTCCAGTCATGGGTTTGATTGGCGGTTGCATCGGAATCGATGGTGCTTATTGCATAAAATTTATCCGCACTCGACGCTGTATAAAAATGCGCCGCGGAACTGGGCATTTGCACATATTTGGCGGTATTGGCCGCCACATCGATATAGCTGCCCGTCGTGGTTTGGGTATCGTAGTAAACTCTGATCGATGATGTTGTGCTTGGGTTGTACACAAAGACATACGCAGGGTCAGTCGAAAGCGTTGTGCCTACCGGTGCGTAATAGCTGTTGGTCCACTGGTCTGACGGCGCAATGGCGAACCAACGGTTCTCGTAAGTGGAACCTACATCGCCTGCTATGCTGTATACGCCAATGCCTTTGGTGGCGGAAATTTTCGCGCCGGCCATAACCCCGCCATTAACCAGATAAGTTTCCCCTTGGTTTAAGGTGACGGTTACATCGGTTGTGCCGTTGCCGTCTTTGTCGATGGTGACGGTTGTTGCATCGGCGGTCGCGATAATATGGACGGAGGTGTATTCGAACAGGCGATTGGTAGCGCTGTCGGTGCTTGCGGTAATGACATTCTGGCCAATGGGCATGATAAAACTGGTGCCTGAATTCGCCGCATCAATGACATTTACGGCCCCGGCCAATACCGTACCCGGTGTTGTTGACCAGCTGGCTTTACTGACGGAAATCGCCATCGTTGAACCGATTTTGTCCCTGCCGTCAAAGTAGGGCTGGCCGCTAACTGCCGAACCGCCCGGATTCAGGCTGCCTACCTTGGTAAGATCAATCGCGTTTTGCAGCACAATGGTTTTTCCCAGTCCGAACACATCATCGGCCGTTCCGGGGGCAATGCCATTGGTCAGGTTGCCGTCCCCCCAAATTTGGGTGGTGCTTTGAATCGGGTTTTTGATGTCGGCTTCATAACCATCTTCCCACTGGTCATACACGACGATGTTGCCATTGCTGGTCGAGGTTAAGGAAATAACCGACTGAATGGTTCCTGTAACGGCGGTGCTGATCGTCTTAAGCGATGTTTGCACATCTTGTTCGCGCAACGGGACAAAAGTGGTTTGGGCAATGCTATAAGGAGCCGCTGCTTCAATAGCTATTTGTTGCCCATCGATGTTAATAAAGCCATGATCATCTTGCTGATTGACAACATTGGCGTTGGCATCGTTATACAGAACCAAACCGACAAATGCTTGGCCTTCATCGCCGTGACTGTCTACCCCGTTGTTAAGAATATTATCGAAACTATGGCCTAATTCTTCCAACAGCACTGCCTGAATGCCTTCAGGAGTCGCCGTGCTTATCCACTCGGCATTCAAGTAGATAGTGGGGTGATCGCTTAAGCCGGTGGCGCTGTAAGCGCCTAACACGCCATTAAGTTCGGCATTGCTTCGGACTTCTAAACGAATAGAATAATCGCCGTCAATAATCGAATCTCGCAATGTCTCCGCATTGCGAACCCATTCGCTGCTACCCGAATTGGCGCTAAAAGGGATTGCAACTTGAGTCAGGTAATCTTGTCGTTGAAACCATTCGCTCAAGCGATTCTGTACGGCCTGTTGTGCGCTATTCAGAATATCCGCATAAGCCGATGAAGAATTATCTAAAACAAATAGCGATGTCGACGGGGTGTTTACAGCGCTGTCCACATTCAGCGCGGCGAGGTCATCTTGCGACCAGTCGGTCTGCACCCCCGTCAATGCGCTAACCTGGTTCAACCAGCCTGAACTTGCCGGACTTTGTCCATGAAAAACCACTTCGCCCTGACTGTCGAAACTATCGCCCCAATGCATTAATGCGGCGCCGGTCGACGGTTCTAGAGCTGCGGTTAAAGGTTTGTTGCCCAACCATTGCGTTTGTCCGTCAGTCCACGGCAACACATGTAACTCGCTGACATCGGTCCGGGTTTGCAACAGTTCGGAAATTTGTTGATAGCCGTCGCCGGTGCGGTCAATAGTGACGACTTGCGTGTTTTGCGGCGGGTTAGCGCGCAACGATGCGGCATGTTCATCACGGGCATCGACCACGATGATAATCGGCAACGGCTCATTGTTTGCATCGATAATTGGGCTGACCGGCAGATCGGGTTGGGCGGCAAATTCAGCCGAGTCTGTTGCCGCGCCGGCATTCGGCTGAGTATCGGTTACGAGCGCAAAATCGCCGTTATGCTCAGTTTCTGTTGCAGCGGCAGGATCGACGGCCGTGTCGTGCTTATCATCGACGCTGTCTTGCTGCACTTCCGCAGCCGTGGTTGCCATCGCCCCGTCAAACACCATCCGCGGTTCCAACACCAATCGTAAAGAATCCGACGATTTTTGACGTGTTGATTTCGACCAAGGGCGGTTGAGGCGTTTCATTAAGGTAACCTTTAGACAGAGTAAAATTAATGTAAGTATATTCACCTACTATTGTAAGCATTTTGCTCGTACTATTGTAAGCATTTTACTCATAATCTCGAACTAAACAATGCTTGTAAAATGTGAAGATTGATCAAAAATTTCACCATTGTTCGCCTCTGTCCCCCTGTATCCCACATTTCTCCTCAGGCCAACTATTCAATCCCAAGCTTTTTAAGAAAGTAAGTAAATACTTACTTTTAAGAGTGCGGATTATAGCTTGCTTGAGGCGGTGGAGCGGCGCTTAGCCTATACAGCTAAGTTTGTGCAACGATTCGACTTAACGGAATCGATAAAAAACAGATGAGCAACAGTATAAAAAAATAGTATCGCTACCGTAGCCGAAACGGATAAAGCGACATCGTTCCCAGGAAATAATATCTCCCACTGAGTTAGCCATTTTCATTACACCAAGAAACTCATCACCTCTATTCATTTAGACTAAGTGTTTACACGAATGTTCCGACTGATTTTTTTTACTTAGAATAAACATCAAGTTAAGGGATATTTAATCAAAATCATGTAGTAGCAATGAGGAAAATGCATGTGTGGAATTAACGGGATCGCTGCAATTACTGGGCAAACCAACATTAGCGAGCGGGATGTACGCAGTATGCTCCCTTCCTTACACCATCGAGGTCCGGATGGCAGCGGCGTTTACCTTGATCCCAAGCAACGCATTGGTCTGGGCCATACCCGTCTCAGCATCATCGATCTTGCCGGCGGCGCTCAGCCGATGTCTAACGAGGATCAAACCGTATGGGTCACTTTCAACGGCGAGATATTCAATTACATCGAACTGCGCAAAACTTTAGTCAAGGACGGCCATCGTTTTCATAGCCACAGCGATACCGAAGTCATCGTCCATGCCTACGAGCAATACGGCGACGATTTTGTGCAACAGCTGAACGGCCAATTCGCCATCGCGCTTTGGGACAACAGCCGTCAACGTTTAGTGTTAGTGCGTGATCGCGTCGGCATTTTGCCGCTGTTCTATACGCGCCAAGGCGATAGATTGTTGTTCGCTTCCGAAATCAAAGCCTTATTGCCGCAACTGGCACAAGCGCC
The DNA here is from genome assembly GCA_026399025.1 of Methylobacter sp. GTDB lineage: Bacteria > Pseudomonadota > Gammaproteobacteria > Methylococcales > Methylomonadaceae > Methylobacter_A. The sequence goes on along the minus strand of JAPLRU010000037.1, from coordinate 112,916 downwards.
GCGCATTTCGGCGGCGGCGTTGGATCAGGTTTTCACTTTCTGGGCGGCGCGCAGCCCCAATACTTTATTTGAAGACATTTTCGAAGTGCAGCCCGGACATATGCTGGTGCTGGAACAAGGCCGTTTGCGCGAATCGACTTACTGGGATTGGCGCTTTCCCGAACAAGACGATTACCACGTCGGTTTGGACGCCGATTTGGCCGAGCGCTTATACGATCTTTTAGCCGATGCCACGTCTATCCGTTTGCGCGCGGATGTGCCGGTCGGCGCTTATCTGTCGGGCGGGCTGGATTCCTCCGCATTGGTCGCGCTGATCCGTCGCCATTCGGACGCGCCGCTCAGAACCTTCTCTATCGGTTTCGAACAGCAATCGCTGGACGAATCGGTGTTCCAGAAGCAAATGATCGAGCATCTTGGCGTTGAAAACAGCCGAATAGTTTGCCAAAACAACGATATTGCCGAAAATTTTCCGGCTACGATTTTTCATGCCGAAAGCCCTATTTTACGCACCGCGCCCACGCCTATGCGGCAACTGTCCGGCTTGGTGCGCGCCTCGGGTTACAAAGTCGTGTTGACCGGCGAAGGCGCGGATGAAGCGTTGGGCGGTTACGATTTATTTAAGGAAGCCAAAATCCGCCAGTTCTGGGCGCGCCGCCCCGAATCCGAATGGCGGCCTTTATTGCTCAAAGCACTGTATCCCTATCTGGAAACCTCCGGCGCTCAGGCTAAAACGTATTTGCGCAATTACTACAGCATCGGTTTGGACCAGCCGGAGCAGCCGGGGTTCAGTCATCTGACCCGCTGGTTTACCACGTCCCAATGCAAGGTTTTCTTCTCGCAGGATCTCAATGCCAAGTTACGCGAAAACGCAGTCGATCAACTGACCGGGCACTTGCCGCCGGCTTTCGGCAATTGGCATACGTTCAACCGGGCGCAATACTTGGAAGCTAAAACCCTGATGGGCGACTATTTATTATGTTCTCAGGGAGACCGCATGTTGATGGCCAATTCAGTGGAAGGACGCTTCCCGTTTTTGGATCATCGCGTGATTGAGTTCGCCAATCGCCTGAATCCGCGTTTGAAGATGCGCGCGCTGAACGAGAAATATCTGTTTAAACAAGCGATGAAAAATCAATTGCCGAGGCAGATTCTGGAGCGCCATAAACAACCGTATCGCGCCCCGGATATTCCGGCTTTTTTCTCCGACCATCCGCCGGCTTATGTGAATGATTTGCTAAGCGAAGACAAGCTTAAGGATTACGGCTATTTCGATGCCCAAAAAGTCGGCTTTTTGCTTAAGAAGGCGAGTCGCGGCAGTTCCATTGCCTACAAAGACAATATGGCTTTGGTAGGTGTTCTTTCCACCCAGTTGTGCCATTACTTTTTTATTGAACAGTTTTCACAAACGATCCGCGCGGCGGGTAGTTCTTATCCTTCTTTAACTTAACGCTAACTTATAGAGCTTATTACTATGACTATGAAAAAAACGATTCGACACTACATTTTGGAAAATCTGCTGTTCACCGAAGAGGAAGCCGTCTTGCACGATAGCGATTCTTTCCTTGACGGCGGCATTATCGATTCTACCGGGGTTATGGAAATCATACTGTTCATCGAAGAAACCTTTGATATCAAAGTCAACGATAACGAAATGCTTCCGGTCAATCTTGATTCCGTAGACAACTTAGCGGCTTTCATTATGCGTAAGCAAGCTGTTGCTGACGCCGCCTAATAAGAAGGGGGTTGCTATGCTCCGACTATTGCAAGATAGCTTGCTCATGAGTGTTGCGCGGCATCCCGAGCGCACCGCCCTGATCGCCGGCAATGTCCGCATGAGTTACCGGGAAGTGACGGATTACGCTTGTCGCCTTGCTCATGCCTTGCGCGCCCGCGGTGTGCGCCGGGGGGATCGGGTCGCGATTTTTATGGACAATACGTGGCAATGCGCTTTATCGATCTATGGCGTCCTGTTGGCCGGAGGCGTATTCGTCGTCATTAATGCGCAAACCAAACGCGATAAGCTGGCCTTTATCCTGCGCGATTCGGACAGCCGCGCGCTGCTCAGCGAAGCTAATCTGGTTCGCGTGTTTGCTCCGTTGGCAGAGCAAATGCCCGCTCTGCGGGTATTGTGTAGCGCCGAATTTAAAGCCATGCCCAGCAGCGCCGAGCGCCTGGACGATGCCTTAGCCGATATGCCGAGCACAGCGCCGCCGCAATCGGCGATTTCGCTGGATTTGGCTTCGCTGATTTATACCTCGGGCAGCACCGGCGAGCCTAAGGGCGTGATGCATACCCATCAATCGATGCTGTTTGTTCTGCAAAGTCTGGTTGAATACCTGCGTTTGGAAGCAAGCGACCGATTGCTGTGCGTGTTGCCTCTAGCTTTCGATTACGGCCTGTATCAATGGCTGATGAGCGTTCACACCGGCGCCGCATTGGTGCTTGAGCGCTCGTTCGCTTATCCGGCGCAAGTGCTCAATGTGCTGGAAACCGAGGGTGTTACGGTTTTCCCTGGGGTACCGACTGTGTTTGCGATGCTGTTGGCCGCTCATGAGCGGGAGGCGCTGAGTTTCGTAAAAGTACGACGCGTTACCAACACGGCTGCCGCGCTGCCGAGCAATTTCAATACCCGGTTGCGGGAAATTTTTCCGAATGCCGACATCTACCGCATGTACGGGCTGACCGAATGCAAGCGCGTAAGTTATCTGCCGCCGGAGCAAATCGAGCAAAAGCCGGAATCCGTAGGCATCGCTATCCCCGGCACCGAAGTCATGGTGTTGGACGAGGCGGGCCGACCGGTGCAAGCAGGCGAAGTCGGCACGCTGTATGTGCGCGGCTCTCATGTGATGTTAGGGTATTGGAACCAGCCGGAAAAGACCGCGCACATGCTTAAGCCCGGCCGATTTGTTTACTGTGGATGAAGACGGTTATCTCTACTTCGTCGGTCGTACCGACGATATTATCAAAAGCCGCGGCGAAAAAATCAGTCCGCTTGAAGTCGAAACCGTTCTTTACGGCATCCAAGGCATTCGCGAAGCCGTGGTCTTGGGTATGCCGGATCCTTTGTTAGGACAAGCGGTCATCGCTTTTGTCAGCGTGATGGAGGCGGGGGAGGCTCTGAGTGAAGGCCTCATCAAGAAAATGTGCGGCGAAAAGCTGGAAGCTTTCATGGTGCCCAAGCAGGTGACGATTCTGCCCGAACTGCCGAAAAACGCCAACAACAAGGCCGACAAAAAGGCGCTTGCGGCTATGCTCTCAAACCTTTCCTGGGATATTGCCTCATGATGAGAAATGTATTTAGCGTCGGACTTGAGCCGGATTTTGTGAGCGAAAGGCCTATGCGCAGCCTAAAGCAATTGAACGCAGTATCTGATTTTCCGATGACCGTGGCCAAACTTTTGCAAGATACCTTGATCATGACTAGCGCGCAATCTCCTGAGCATATCGCATTGATTACAGACGATGTGCGCATGAGCTACCGTGAGGCGATGGAGTACGCCTGTCGTCTGGCTCATGTCTTACGCATACACGGTGTGCGCGGTGGCGATCGGGTGGCGATTTTCATGGAAAACACCTGGCAATGCGCGCTGTCAATCTATGCCGTGTTGTTGGCCGGTGGCGTGTTTGTCGCCATTAACGCGCAAACCAAACACGAGAAGCTGGCTTTCATCCTGCACGATTCCGATAGCACTGTGTTGCTTACCGATGCACATCTCGGCCGCGTATTCGCTCCGGTGGCGGAGCAATTGCCGAGGTTGCGCGTGTTATCTCTAGCGGACTCTAAAATGTTGCCGTCGGGTATTGAAAACCTGAACGACGTGTGCGCCGATATGCCGACTACACTCTTGCCTCAGTCCGCTAGCCCGCGGGATTTGGCTGCATTGATTTACACTTCCGGTACGACGGGCATGCCGAAAGGGGTGATGCACAGTCACCGATCGCTGTTGTTTGTACTGAACAGCATCAATGAATACTTGGGATTTTTACCGGGTGACCGATTGTTTTCCGCTTTGCCGCTCAATTTCGGCTACGGTCTTTTTCAATGGCTTTCCGCTGTGCGCGCCGGCGCAACGCTGGTGCAGGAACGCTCGTTTACTTATCCGATGCAGGCATTCAAACGCATGAATGATGAAGCTGTAACCAGCTTTGCCAGTGTGCCCACGGTCTTTGCCATGATGTTGACGCAAGATGCCAAGCAAGCATTGCGCTTTCCCAGTGTACGAATATTGACGAATGCCGCCGCTGCGCTTCCCGTGGACTTTATCCCCGGCATCCGGCGGATGTTTCCTCATGCCGATTTATACAAAATGTACGGACAGACCGAGTGCATACGTTCCGCTTATCTGACTCCGGTCTTGGCCGAAGCCAAACCGGAGTCGGTAGGCTGCGCCATTCCCGGCACTGAGCTGTTGTTGCTGGATGAGGACGGTCGCACGGTAGCACCGGGCGAGGTGGGTAATCTGTATGTCCGCGGCCCGCACCTGATGCAAGGTTACTGGAAGCAGCCGGAAAAAACCGCCGAGGTGTTGGTGCCCGGCCCAGTGCCGGGCGAATTCCTATTAAAAAGCGGCGATTTGTTCCGGCAAGACGCAGAGGGTGATTTTTATTTCGTTGCGCGTAGCGACGAAGTCATCAAAAGCCGCGGGGAAAAAGTCAGCCCTACCGAGGTTGAAAATGCAATATACCGTCTTGCTACGGTACAAGAAGTGCTGGTGGCCGGTATCCCCGACCCCCTGTTGGGCGAGGCGGTATGCGCCTTTGTGGCTGTACGCGAAGGCGCAAAACTGAGTGTGCAACAGATTAAGCATGTATGTAGGGAGCGTTTGGAAAACTACATGGTGCCTAAACACGTCTTGTTATTACCCGAACTGCCCCGCACCGCCAACGGCAAGTTGTCGCGCAAGCTGACACTGGAGCAGTGTGCAACATTACTTGCCCAATTAGAATAATTCATTATTGAGGAGTTTATTTATGCCTACCCATTCTAATGCTGCGCTGAAAAGCGTACCCGTAAATCCGGACAGCGGACTCAAACTGGACGAGGCTGCTGAAACGGCCCGAATCACCGGGCGTTTACGTGAGTTGTTACGCAGTCACCTGCATCGCCGCGGACTGATCATTGCTATTTCAGGGGGGGTGGACAGCGCGGTCTGTGCCGCATTGGCTGTGCGCGCGGTCGGCTGTGAGCGGGTATTCGGCTTGCTCTTGCCGGAGCGCGATTCGTCCTCGGAAAGTTCGATCCGTGGCCGCATGGTGGCGGAGCAGCTCGGCATCGCTTACGAAGAATTCGATATAGCCCCGGTATTGGATGCGTTGGGCTGCTATCAGTGGCGTGACGATGCGATTCGCGCGATTTTTCCGAGTTACACCGGCGCATGGAAAAATAAAATCGTTATTGCCGGGGGGCAGGCCGGAGCCTTCAGTTATTTCAAGTTGGTGGTGCAATCGCCGGATGGGCAAATGTTCGAAGAGAGATTGGACTCGAAGAATTACCTGCAAATCGTCGCTGCGACTAATTTCAAACAACGGATCCGTAAAACGATTGAATACTTTCATGCCGACCGCCTGCATTATGCTGTGGTCGGCACGCCCAATCGCCTGGAATACGATCAAGGCTTTTTTGTTAAAAACGGTGATGGTTCGGCCGACGTAAAACCCATCGCGCACTTATATAAAACACAGGTTTACGCCTTGGCGCGTTATTTCGAACTGCCCGAAGCGATCTGTAACGCTCCGCCTACCACCGATACCTACAGCATGGCGCAAGGACAGGACGAATTCTATTTCGCACTGCCTTACGACAAAATGGATATCGCGTTGCTGGCCTATAACAGCGGTAACTCGGCTGCTCAATTAGCCAATGAGCTGGGTATTAGCCATGCTCAAGCGGAATCTATTTACCATGATATCGAAGCCAAGCGTAAAACCACGGCTATGCTGCATTGGCCCGCGATTCCGATGGAGACGGTGATCGGTCCGAAGACTAAGCCGCCGGTACTTGTCTGAAACCAAACCCTTGAATGCTGTTTAACGACGGCAAGGAGATGACGATGACCCCTATAAGCGGAAAGCAGTTACTGGTTGCGGCGGCGATACTGATGGTGGTGGGATGCAATCAATCGAAAAAAGAGGAGGCGTCAATGCAAGTTAGTCTGCCGGAATGGCAAATACTGGAACAAAAGCAAGTGGTTTTCGGCCACCAGTCGGTGGGCGAGAATATTCTCAGCGGCATTGAACGGCTGGCCGCCAAGGACGATGTCAAAATTGATATTCGTCGGCAACGGACCGCGTCTACCGAGAAAGGCATCACCCATTTTGCTATCGGCAGAAACGGCGATCCAATCTCGAAGATTCATGATTTTGCCGACGCCATTGAAGCGGGAGCGGGCCAAGGCGCGGATGTGGCCTTGATGAAGCTATGTTATGCCGATTTCACTGCCGATACCGATGCCAAGCAGGTGGCGAACGACTATATTGCCGGCTTGGACTCCTTGGCCCAGCGGCATCCCGATATCAGCTTCGTGGCGGTTACCGTGCCGCTGGCGGCCGTGGAAACCGGGCCGAAAGCGTGGGCCAAACGGCTCATAGGCAAACAACCCAACGGCTATGTCGATAATCTCAGACGCGCGGAATTTAACACCCAGCTTCGTGAAAAATACCTCGCGGCAGGCCGTTTGTTCGACCTTGCCGGAGCCGAGGCCGAATCGGCCGGTAAATACTGTATGGTGCAGGTGGAGGGGCAAGCGGTCGAGACCTTATGTCCGGAACTGACCGATGACGGCGGCCATCTGAACGAGCACGGACAGGACTTGGTCGCGACCCATTTTCTGAGCTTTGTCAGTTCGCTCGCGGCCAACTCAATGGTGGCAAAATGAGTTCGGTATCCGGGAAGGTTGCATGATTTATTGGCGGCATCGGCTAAGTCAGTTCCTGTCTTCACGGTTGCCGCCGGTTTTCCGTACAAAAGACAATGAGATGAGTCGGCTAACTCGGCCGTTTTGCGTTTAGCGCTGATGCATCGCCTATCTCAGTGCTTGCGTTCAACGCGCGGGATGAAGCAAAAGCGGCTGGTTTCCGACCACAAGGGGTTATGAGCGAGCGGGCCATGCTCTGGGTTCGGAACCTGGCTGTGGCGGCGGCTCACTCAACACATATCGGCAGATTCGGGGCGCCTTCTCTCTTTTGAGCGGTGTCGATTCTCCGGCTATCAAACAGGAGGCAATAAAATGAGTCGAGTATCGAAGGAGGCAATTGATGCCGCTCATCTATCTGAGCAAATACAGATTGATGGCAGTCGTCACTATTTAGCCGAGATTTATCAACCTTATCGTCGGCAACTCATGGCTAAGATCGGCAAAGATATTGAAGTGGCTCACCGGCGGCGGTGGCCGGGCCGGTCTATGAATTTGGCTTCACGTCTATGGCTGGTGTTAAGTTCGCCGGGCTTGCGCTTGTTGCTGATGCATCGCATCAATAACGGGCTGAACTCAAAACGGAACAATGACAAGCGGGGATGGTTCGAACGCCTCCGGTCAATTTTATTTGCGCTGCCGAATTCGCTGCTCAAGTCGGCGATTAAAATGAATACCATGAGCTTTATCCAACATGACTCTGAAGTCGAAGGCGGCGTATCTTTTTCCGATCAAGGCCATATTATTTTCGGGGCCTTACAGACAGGGGAGGGCACGGTGATTGGGACTCGGGTTACCGTCGGCATGAGTTTGGTCATCGGCGGCCGCCCGAAAATCGGGCGCAATGTCTGGATTGGTTCGGATTGCGTGATCTATGGCGCGATTGACATCGGCGATGGCGCTACGCTGCTGCCGGGCACGGTGCTGACCAAAAGTGTGCCTGCGGGCGTGGTCATGCAAGGTAATCCGGCACGGATGGTGTTGCGCCATTTTGACAATTCCATGCTGCGAGAGCATCGGCAGGTGGACCCTATGCAGTATGTGAAAACAACAGGAGGCTAAGTGTTCGAAAACATTCGCGCAGACATACGACGCCGGGAAGAGTCGCCCCGCATTATCAATGTCCTGCTCTTGCTATGGCGGGACAATGGTATTCAAGCGCTGCTGGTGTACCGCTTTGGTCGCTGGTTAAGGAGCATTCGCGCACGGCCGTTCGGCTGGGTCATTGTTGTGTTTTATCCGCTGTATTGGCTGTCGGCGGTTTTTATTCGTAAGGTCAGCGGCATTATCCTGGAACAAAGCGCGGATATTGGCCCCGGTCTTAATATCGGCCATTTTGGCGGAATCGAAGTCAGGAATTGCCGAATCGGGCCTTACTGCTCTATTCAACAGCAGGTTAAGTTGATGCCGGCTGAAACTCACGGCAACGGCCCCGTAATTGGACAAAGGGTTTGGATTGGGGCCCATGCTCGGCTATGCGGCGACATCAGTGTGGGCAACGGCTCCACTGTTAGCGCCGGCAGCGTGGTTACTCAGAATATCCCTGAGCGCTGTCTGGTGCTGGGCAATCCGGGGCGCATTGCCCAAAAGGACTATGACAATGAAGCTTTTTTGTAAGATTTCGATTTGAGGCGGTTTACAGGGCTACCTAAATTGGAAGCCGTTCTAAGTATTCGCCTCAATTGTAATGGCGAGTGCGGCAAGGAACAATAAGCACTATTGCATAGCTATAGTTTGAGGTAGTTGCCGATAAAGCGGCATCGTTCCTACGCTCCGGCGAGGGAATGCCGGATACCTAGCGATACGGGACGCAGGAGCGTCCCTCACTGTATTCCCACGCCGGAGCGCTCGTCTTTATACACATCTCGCTGTAGGCGCGCAGGACAGGCGTTTCCGGCATTCCGAGACTCAAAAGCGCCGGAAACGCCCACCCTGGCTATCGCCGGGCGGGCTTATTCCGGCCTACATCCGGTCTTGAGCAGACTTGTGTATAAAGACGAGCGCCGGAGCGTGGGAACGATAGCGAACCGCCGTAGGGCGGGCCGTGCGCGCCTTTTCCGGTGCTTGAGGCACCTCGCTATCCCTTTGGCGCGCACGGTATGCCCTACTCACTGCCATTAAGTTAAGGGTGTAGAGTCCCTTCTCCCTCCGGGAGAAGGTTAGGATGAGGGGATCAAATAAAGCTTTTTTCCTTATTTTTATTCTCCTCACCCCAACCCTCTCCAGCAGGAGAGGGAGCTCTTTTCTTAGCTTAATGGCGGTGAAGTTTGACTTTAAAAATGAGTGAAAAGCTAATCGCACCGCCCGTACTCTATTTTAAATAGTGATTGCACAATTTAAAGCGAAAAGCCGGCTCTCTCCAGTAGGCGTCTAGCGAGTAAAGCAAACCTCCGCCATTGCATTGTTGGTTTCATATAAGATATTGATTATAAATTATTTATTTTTTAATTTTAGCCGAAAATCAGGTTGTTTTTACAGCGTTTTGAATTTTTGGATTTTACAAAATGAGCAAACAGTCAGATACCCTTTAAGGAATAGGTGAAATCATGAATCGGTTTAAATTCTTAATATCTCTAGTTTGTATGGCTCTTTTGTTGTGGGCAGGATCGGCGAACAGCAACATTCTTGTTGTTTCTCCACATCCCGATGATGACCTTTTAATTGCCGCGGGCGCTACTTATGCGGCAACACAGCGAGGCGAGCCGATAACCGTGGTTTTTATGACCAATGGCGATAAGCAAGGTTTTGCCTATGGCAATCAACGTCAAGATGAGGCTGTCGACGGACAGACTATTTTGGGCACACGGGAAAGCGATTTAATCTTTCTGGGTTATCCCGATGGCTATCTGGCAACGCTGTATCTGAATTATCCCAACGCATCCGATCTGTTTTTAGCGGCAACCAACGGCCAGACCGCTACTTACGCTCATCGAGGGCTGGGCGGGACCGATTACCATAACTTTCGGTTCGGAACACATGCAAACTATAATGGTTTCAACCTTATCGGAGACCTTAAGGATATTATCGATACCGAACGCCCCGATCATATCATTACGCTGGCGGAGTTCGACCAGCATTCCGATCATTCCACCACTTACTACGCCGTGCATGATGCCGTTTTAGCCGTTACTGCGGCCGATCCGAGTTATGTTCCGGTGATCGATAAATCCTTGGTATGGTCTACTAATTCGACAATATGGCCCGGTTTGTCCGATCCGCAGAGCTATTTCAGCGAACCGCCGGGCTTGGCGGGCACGGGATTGGATTGGGCTCATCATGAAGGTCTGGATGTACCGTTAATCATGCAAATGGGCAATCTTAAAGTCGACGCCATTAATTCCCATGTCAGCCAGGGTGGAGCCAACGGTTTTCTGGGGAATTTTAACCACAAGGATGAGTTCTTTTGGGCGACCCACCTGAATGGCGGCAACTTTCCACCGCGCGTCGATGCCGGTGTGGATCAAACCGTGGATCAAGGCTCTACAGTCGTGCTCAACGGGTCCGGGAGCAGCGACCCCAATAATAATGTCTTAACGTATCGATGGCGGCAACTGGAAGGACCTACGGTAACTCTCGCTAATGCCGCAACGGCCCATCCGAGCTTTACCGCGCCGGTAGGATCGCCTATCGATACCACCCTGGTCTTCGAGTTAATCGTGGATGACGGTATTTTAGATACTCTGCCGGATCATGTTTCGGTGCATGTTCTTTCTTCCTCGCCGTTGCCCAATATAGCCTCATTGGCTACGGTGAGCGCATCCTCTCAGAATAGCGCCGCTAGTCAGCAAGCGGTAAAAGCTATCGACGGCATGGTCGACGGTTCTCCCGGCGATTACACCCGCGAATGGGCGACTGTTGGCGAAGGCGCTGGCGCATGGATACAGCTTAATTGGAATGCGACCTATGAAGTCTACCGGGTGGTGTTGCACGATCGTCCCAATGCCAACGATATGATTACCAGCGCCAAACTTACCTTTAGTAACGGCGCCGATATAACGACGACAACCTTGGATAATGCAGGAGCGGGCATTCAATTTAATGTAGGGCCCTTTTTAACCAACAGCCTGCGCGTTACCGTTGTGACTGTCAGCGGAACCACTCAAAACGTGGGTTTATCGGAACTTGAAGTGTACGGCGCGCGGCCGACCGGCGGGAACCTAGCGCCGGTCGCCAATGCGGGGGCAGATCAGACGGTAAGGGAAAACGTTGTAGTCAATCTGAACGGCAACGGCAGCTCCGATCCTAACGGCGATACCTTAGTCGGTTATCAATGGACGCAGACCGCCGGACCGAGCGTATCGTTGCAGGGCGCCAATAGCGCGACGCCGAGTTTTACCACGCCGCAAGGCTTAACGACAACGGCAACATTAACCTTTGCCTTGGTAGTCAACGACGGGCAATTGAACAGTCTTGCCGACTCGGTTAATGTCGTCGTTACCGCCGCTGCAAGCACAGGAAACAATATCGCGCCATTAGCGGCGTTAACCGTTTCTTCGCAAAATTTCGACACCACCCAACAAGCGATAAAGGCCATTGATGGCGTAGCCGACGGTTATCCCGGCGACTATACAAGAGAATGGGCGACCGTTAACGGTCTTGCCGGTTCATGGCTTGAGCTGAATTGGACCACGGCTTATCAGGTCAACCAAGTTGTTTTATACGATAGGCCGAATACCAGCGATCAAATCACCAGCGCGACCTTAACGTTCAGTAACGGCTCCACTGTTACCACGGGTGCGCTGGACAACGCGGGTGCAAAAGTTGTCGTCAACTTAACGCCGGTAACAACCAATCGCGTGCGGATTACGGCGACTACGGTGAGCGGTACGACCCGGAATGTCGGTTTGTCGGAAGTGGAAGTTTACGCGGTGATTCCGACCGGAGGCAATCAAGCGCCTGTCGCTAATGCGGGTCCCGATCAAACAGTGACTACGGGAGCGGCGGTATTTTTGGATGGCCGCGCCAGCATAGATTCCAACAACGATGCCTTAAGCTATCAATGGACCCAGACGGCCGGAACCCCGGTGAGTCTAATAGGCGGCAATACCTCTACACCAAGTTTCTCGGCGCCTTTAGGACTGATAGACACGACTGTTTTAACGTTCGCATTGATTGTCAACGATGGCCAATTGAATAGTGTTTCCGACTCGGTTAATGTCACTGTTACCGCAGCTTCGAGTTCAGCAACTAATATCGCCGCACTGGCGACGGTCACAGCGTCATCCCAAAATATGAATACCAGTCAACAAGCCGTCAAAGCTATCGACGGCATCGCCGACGGGTATCCCGGCGATTATGCAAAAGAGTGGGCTACCGTTACTCAAGGCGTCAACGCTTGGATTGAACTCAACTGGACGAGTTCTCATCAGGTTAGTCAGGTTGTTTTATATGACCGGCCTAATACTAACGATCAGATTACCGGCGCTACGCTCACTTTCAGCGACAATTCCACGGTAACGGTCGAAGCCTTAACTAATACCGGTGAAGCGGTAATCATTAATTTTCCTCCGGTGATTACCGGTAAGGTAAGGATGACCGTAAATTCCGTAAGCGGCAGCACACGAAATGCAGGCTTATCCGAATTTAAAGTATTCGGTTTTTAAGGTTAGGTGAAAAGATAGGAGCCGGAACGGATAAAGCGACACCGCTCCCAGGTTCCGGCGAGGAATGCCGGAGCCTGGGAACGATAGTCGGCGCTCTCGCATCGAAAGAGGGGACGTTGTGTCGCGGTTATTATAGAGTCAGCAGCTAATAGAGTGACATTTGCTCCTTCTCCCTCAGGGAGAAGGTTGGGATGAGGGGATATAAATAAGCATTTTCCTTATTTTAAATCCCCCTCACCCAACCCTCTCCCGCTGGAGAGGGCTTTGCGTCGCTTTATCAACTGAGGTATGTATAACTTAGGCGATGTCAGAGTCTAGCCTGCCTATCCGGCTCAGCTACTCACCACGAAGAGCACGAAGCTTATAAAACTTCGTGCTCTTCGTGTCTTCGTGGTGAGTAAAAATGCGTAACATCCGGTATGTTCTTTCATGGGAATCACCCGTATCCGCCCGAGGCCGAAATCCCTGTCACTTCCCTGATTCTACTTGCCTAGTCCCGTCAATGCCCCGGTGGTGTCATTGGTGTGGAACTGAATGGCTTAAGTTAAATTCCTCGCTTTTTTAGCTTCCCTGCATAGCCAATCCAACCTGCCGATAAAATTACGGCGCTACCGATAAGCTACGGTATATTTACCAAAGAGGCTGTAGACAAAATCCAGTTTCGTGCTCGCGGACATAATAGATTATAATAATCATAGTCTTACAAAAATATCCGCTTTATGTCTTAACACCGGAAGCGAAACAGGCCCTATCTTCAGCCGATAGCGGCAGGGTATTTTTATTGTTATCGGGATGAACAAAAGGCATTTGGAAGTTCGCATTCGCTCCCTTGGTTCCGGATTCCGGAGAGAAGTAGGTGGATTGAACTCCGGAAAAAAGACGTCTACAACAAGCGCCGTAATCGTCAAACGGACTGTCACCACGGCTAAGGAGGAACAAGCGGACGCAACCCGCGAATGCGGAACTTAAAGAGCTTAAGTGCTCGCCAATTTATCAATCGAATGGAAAATTAAATGACCAGTGATAGTCAAAAAATAGAAATAGCTAAAAACTTTGCCGAGCTGCACGAAACGCCGTTTGCGCTATGGACGCCGGATGAGGCTTATGTGTCGGATGACGATCGTTATCTGGCGGTGTTCGAAAACCTGATTATCGGCGTTTACGGCGATTGTTACGGTGTTAATGCCGAGTATGACGAGGACGGTAATTTAATCAATGAAGCTACTGAATTCGAGGTCGAGGTTGACCGCTTTGCGTCGAAAGGTGATCGTAGTGAAATTTTCTGTTTTGAAATAACAAGCGGATCGACGGGGATAGGCCAATTTATTGAAGACCATGGCAAGTATGGCGATTGGTAGGCTTAAGCTCATAATAGGTCTTGCAATGGCAGACCATCTTTACCGGCAACGCGGCGCGCGCTCCGCTTTCTTCGCCATGTGTGCTAATCTAGCGCGTTTAAAATTTAACTAAATACAAAAAATAGATCCATGAGTAGCTTACCTAACTGCCCGAAGTGTGGCTCAGAATACACTTACAATGACGGAGACACCTTCATTTGCCCTGAATGCGCCCATGAATGGACCCTCGGCGAACCGGCCGAAACCGGAACCGAAGGCCGTGTTGTCAAAGACGCGAACGGCAATGTGCTGCAAGACGGCGATAATGTCACCGTTATTAAAGACCTTAAGGTTAAAGGCTCGTCTTCTGTCGTTAAAGTCGGCACCAAGGTTAAAATCATCAGACTGGTCGATGGCGATCACGATATTGATTGTAAGATCGACGGTATCGGTGCTATGAAGCTTAAATCGGAGTTCGTAAAAAAGGTTTAACCGTGCGTTCGGCAATCCAACACACGGTAAACCCGCGTTCCATGAGAGCGGTGGTTTATTTTTGCAAGTCACTTAAGCTTTTAACATGGACCGCGACACTGGCGGCTAAGGCCTTAAGGTTATAACCGCCTTCCAATGCCGAAACGATCCGGCCATTGCAGCAACTGTCGGCAATGGCCATAAGTTGTTCGGTAATCCATTTAAAATCATCCTCAACCAGCCCGATCGATGCTAAGGGGTCATCCTTATGCGCATCAAAACCGGCTGAAATCAGCACTAACTCAGGCCTGAATTTTTTTAGCGCCGGTAAAATAATGGTGCTGTATTTTTGTCTGAATTCAATACCCGAATCCCCCGCCGCCAGCGGCACATTAATAATATTGCCGACGCCGGTTTCGCTCGGATGGCCGGTACCGGGATAATGCGGCATTTCGTGGCTGGATGCGTAGAGCACATTGGGCTGATGATAAAAAGCCGCTTGCGTGCCGTTGCCGTGATGGACGTCGAAATCGACAATAGCGATGCGTTCGAGTTGATGCTGTCGGCGCGCATATTCGGCTGCAATCGCTATGTTGTTAAACAGGCAAAAACCCATCGCCAACTGCGGTTCTGCATGATGTCCCGGTGGGCGTAGCGCGCAAAAAGCGTTGTCGGCTGCACCGGTCAGGACCTGGTCAAGCGCATCGCAGACGGCGCCTACCGCACGAAAAGCCGCTTGTTTCGATCCGGACGACAGCACGGTGTCATGATCCAAATAACATTCGCCTTGTTCGGGCATGGCTTCAAGCAGAGTATCGAGATGAAGCTGGGGATGAATCAGCCTGACTTGCTGTTCGCTGCCGAGTGGCGGAGAGTGCCGGATTAAGTTTGAGAACTCCGGCGCGTCCAAGGCTTTTTCAATGCTTCTGAGTCGGTCGGCGCATTCCGGATGTCCGGGTCCGGTGTTATGAAACAAAAAGTC
This sequence comes from Methylobacter sp., assembly GCA_026399025.1. Taxonomy (GTDB): domain Bacteria; phylum Pseudomonadota; class Gammaproteobacteria; order Methylococcales; family Methylomonadaceae; genus Methylobacter_A. The sequence continues at coordinate 97,612 of JAPLRU010000037.1, read as the reverse complement.
GGGGTGGCTATAGTAAAGGGTTCGCACAATGCCTCACTGTAGAATTTGTTGGACTAAGGAAGTAATTATTCAGCCGCAAAATGCACTGGAATGCAGACGCCAAAAGTAGGCGCTTTTAGGCGACGCGGACGATTATGATAAATGCAGATGATCGAAAAATCTTCTTTAATCCTAATTATCCGCGTCATCTGCGTTCTATTTTCCCAAGCGAAACTCAAGAAGACGGAAGGTTTTTAGCAGGGCTAGCCACATTCAATTTGTAACCGAAACCTTTCATGGTCAAAATCCATTGAGGATTATTGGGGTCGTTTTCGATTTTTTTTCTTAACAAATGCATGTACTGGTAAAGATCCGATTTGGTGGCTCGGTTATTTTCCGGCCACAGATGGTTGATAATTTCGTGGGTCATAAACACGCGATCGACATCCTGTGCCAACAACTCGAAAAGATCGAATTCCTTACGCGTCAAATGCAGCGATTTACCGTTGAACAGCACGGTTTTGGAACGTTGGTCGATTTGAAAAAGTTCGGTCATAAAGCCGTAGTTGTCACCCTTTACCGTGGCGCCGTCATCCAGCTGATGAGTTTTTTTTGGATCAACTATGATCAGCCTGCGATCGGCAGCGGCTCGCCTGTTACGATTCCTTTTTTCCCGAATAAATTGAGGATGATGCTCGAATTTTTTATGCAGATAGTCGTTCAGCTGATTAATATCGAGAGGAGCGTCTAAAATCGCATCGACCCAGCAAATAATCTCCTCTTCGACATCGGCAAGGTTATTAGGTCCACGTAAATAACAGACCGGGATTTTATGATTAAGGCTCAGCTCACGAAGCAATTTAATATCGGCTTTGGCTTGGTTCCGTAGCGGATCCACGGCAAGAACCACGATATTCGGCTGCATCTGAATCGTCGCATTAATCGATTCGCGGTCGGTTGTCGCTTTGAAAAATTTATAGTGATGGGCGTGACAATATCCTTTTAATAAGCCTAGATGATAAGGGTCGTCACTCATCAGTACGATTCGAAAATCTATATTCATAGGAGTCCTGATAAAAGCCATTAAAGAAACAGACAGAGGGTCTGAGGGGCAAATAAATACTCGAAAACAAACTTTTTTAAGTGAAAAATATCGTTAAATTAACGAGTTAGAGTAAACATTAGCATAATCACCGGGTAATACGAATTGGTAATATCGCTTATCGAACGATTACTTAGGCAACTTGCAGGCACTCACTAAAAATACTGTACCCAACTATCGTTCCTACGCGGAGAGACTGTGAAAATATTCGTTTTATAACAAAAGCAAAAGCATTCACCCACGAACGACTGCAAGGATGCAGGAGGTAGAGCAACGCAGGAGCAGTTGCCGAGGACACGAAGTTTTCAATACACTGAATTTAAATAATTATTTTTCCTTCGTGCTCTTCGTGCCTTCGTGGTGAAGAGTTTTTTAAACCGATTTTGATAATACTTTCACAGTCTCCGGAGCGTGGGAACGATGCAATACGAATTGGTAATATCGCTTATCGAACGATTGCTTAGGCAACTTGTAAGCACGCACTGATGTTACCCATGAGGTCTTAAAAAAGAACACATCCGTTCGCAACCGCTTCATCAAACTTCCGGCCATGGCTATGTGTTTCCACGTATTTTGTTTATATGTTGGCTTTGTTAAGGTATGCCACATCAATTTAAGCTTAAAAAATGTTTTTTTCCGGTTTCGCACTTAAGGCGGAATTATCCGAAGGGCGTAGGCTCTGCTTGCCAATAGGCAAAGCCTATGTTCTTGAGTCGGCGCTTATTAAATTGATAATCCTAATTGGTCTTTTGCAAAGTCGGATGACTTTGTAAGGTAGAGTGCTGCGGCATTTTTACCCAACATTCCGTAACTCCTGAGGGGAACATATGAGGAAAGACACGATTAAACAGAACTCGCCATGGGCGGAAACTGAGCGACACGCTTACTCTATCCCGGCAATGGCTTTCATGGATCAGTCCAGCGAAAAAATACTGAATCAGCTACAGGCGCGGCAAATTGAATTGGAACGCCAGAATAAGCAATTACGGCGCACTCATATTACTCTGGAGGCGTCTCGGAACAGCTATGCGGCGTTTTATCAGCGCGCCCCGGTCGGCTACCTGACGCTAAGCCAAGACGGCTTGATCGCCGAGATAAACCCAGCTGCGCTTGACCTGCTCGGAGTGGAGTGCGACCAAATAGTGCACCGGCACTTTTCGACTTTTGTTAGCGCTGTAGACGACGAGCATTGGCAGCATTTTTTCTCGGGCGCAGTGCAGCATAATGAGCGGCAAAGCACCGACTTGATGCTTAAACACGGCGCCGGCACTGAGTTTCCGGTTCAATTGGATTGTCGGCCTGGGCTAACCGGCGATAGAACGCCGGAACTGTATATTACGCTTATCGATATTAGACAAAACCGGTGCGAGGCTGAAATGCATAGGTTGCCGATGGCCCTGGCAGGCACTGAGCTGGATTCATGGGATTGGAATGTCGAAACCGGACACGTTACTTTAAAGAAGTGGGGCGCTCAGCCGTGCGGTTGCCGGTTAAATAAAACGGAGACTTCGTTCACTACCTGGGAAAACGCTATTCACTACGATGATTTTCCTGCTTACCGTGCTGCATTAACGGCGCATTTACAAAACCGCAGCCCGATTTTTCAGGCGGAATACCGTATCCGAACACCATCGGGTTCATGGATGTGGCTGTTGAACCGCGGCATGGTGACTAAGCGCGATGCCGAAGGCAATCCTTTGCGCATGGTCGGTGTCGAGAAAGACATTACCGAACACAAGCAAAATCATGACGAATTGCGTATTGCCGCGATTACTTTCGAGTCTCAAGAAGGCGCGATGGTAACCGACGCCAACGGCGTTATTATTCGAGTGAATCAAGCTTTCACCCGGCTGACCGGTTACAGCGCAACGGAAGCGATAGGCCACACGCCGAAGCTGCTGAGTTCAGGACGGCATGACTCTGCGTTCTATCAACGGATGTGGCGTTCTTTAAAAAACACCGGCTGCTGGCAGGGCGAGATTTGGAACCGCCGCAAAAACGGCACGATTTACGCCGGATGGATGAGGATTTCGGCCGTTACCGAAGTTACCGGCCGTCCAAGCCATTATGTCGCATTTTTTTCCGATCTCACCGACCACAACGAGGCTGCCGCCGAAATCCACCGTTTAGCCTATTACGACCCGCTGACCCAATTGCCTAATCGCCGCCTGTTTCAAGAACGCTTGAGTAAAGCGCTGGCAATCAGCGGCAGAAGCCGAAAGTACGGTGCGCTGTTGTTTATCGATCTGGATAATTTCAAAGCGCTGAACGATACCTTGGGCCACGATATGGGGGATTCCTTGTTGGCGCAGGTTGCGGAGCGTTTATTGGAGTGTATGCGCGAAGGCGATACCGTCGCTCGTCAGGGCGGCGACGAGTTTGTGGTTATGCTGGAAGAACTCAGTGTGAACGCCGATGAAGCGGCGGTTCAGGCTGAGGACGTCGGCGAGAAAATCCTCGCCGCGCTGAATCGAACCTATCGGCTCGGCAATTATGAATGGCACAGTACGCCAAGCATCGGTGTGACTTTGTTTAACGATCAATTGGAAACCATGGACGAATTGCTGAAACGGGCGGATATCGCGATGTACGCGGCTAAAGCCACGGGCCGCAATACCTTGCGTTTTTTTGACCCCAAGATGCAGGCTGCGGTGACGGCTAGAGCTAATCTGGAAGCGGACTTGCAGCGTGCGCTGGCGGAACATCAATTCAAGCTTTATTTTCAGTTACAAGCCGATCATGACGGTCGAGCGGTTGGGGCCGAAGTGTTATTGCGTTGGCTGCATCCTGAGCGCGGCATGGTTTCGCCTTCGGAATTTATCCCGCCGGCGGAACAAACCAAGCTGATTTTGCCCATAGGATTGTGGGTGCTGGAGGCGGCTTGCGCTCAACTGAAAGTATGGGAAGGCAGTGCTCGGACTCGACATTTACAGCTTGCCGTTAATGTCAGTGCGCATCTGTTTCATCAAGCCGGTTTTGTCGAACACCTGTGCGCTGTGGTGGCAAAACATGCCATCCAACCCGAACGGCTCAAGCTTGAACTGACCGAAAGTCTGGTTGCGGGCAATACTATTGACGACACTGTCTTGAAGATGCGGGAACTCAAAAAAATCGGGGTCTTCTTTTCTATGGATAACTTCGGCACCGGTTGTTCATCGCTGGCTTATTTGACGCAATTACCGATTGACCAGTTAAAAATCGACCGGTCTTTTATCCATAACATTGGTCTGAAAGCGCATGATGCAGTGATCGTGCAAACCATCATCGGCATGGCCGGCACGCTGGGTATGGACGTGATTGCCGAAGGCGTCGAAACGGAACAGCAACGCGCATTTTTGGAACTTCACGGGTGTCATGCCGTTCAAGGCTATTTATTCGGCAAGCCAATGCCGTTGGATGAGTTTGAGCGCTCGTTAGGATTGATAGGCGAAGAGGATTTACCGGAAAATCGCAGCGAAATCCGCCAAAATTAATCAGCGTAAACTGTTTCGAGCGGGACGGTATGGCTGTGTCCGGCGATAGGGATTCAAAGCGATGGACTTTGATTTCCAGCCCCTTTGCAAAGGGGCTGGAAGCTACTTGATTCTAGGCTCGTTTCTTAATAATCGATCCTAGCTTTTTTTGAATTTAATTGCCTTGCAATTTTGCCGGAGCAGGCAGTATGGGCAGCAATACTTGTAGGTCTTGCGTTACTTTGTCGTAGACGCCCAATGTTCCGGTCAGTCCCGCACAAGGGTCAAGCGCTTTGGTTTTGTGGGGATGATTAGGGTTTGACGGTGTCGTCGCCGGAGGCGTTGTTTTGACGCTCACGTTAAAATATTGCGGCGCGAGCACGGCATCGGCGCTTGCTTCAGCCACTTTTAAAAACACGGCGCTTCCTGGTGCAATAGTTTGAGTGGGGAAAGCATCGCCAATCGGCAAGCCGTCCATACCCAGTACTTGAATATTCGCGCTGCAGGTCGGGGGAGTGGCTGGGTTTTCTTCAGTCGTTGTGGGTTTGGTTGGTGTCGGCGGAGTTGAAAGATAGACTCCCAAGTATTGATTTGAACCTATGCTTGCCGCGGTAAAAGCAAATCCAACGGGGGGCGCTTGATTGTTGTTTGCAGCCAGACTCGACATGCTGCCCACCACGCTTAACGATGCGATTAAAAGCTTAAATTTATTCATGAAAATTCCCTGGTTTTAATTGTTATGAAGTACATCTCAGGTCTAGAAATCCGGTTCAAGCAGCGGAACTGGGTTTCTTGTTTTTAGGCTAAGTGTTTTAGCATTTTTAGTCAATATCTTAACTGTCTTGATTGTGCCGTAGGTAAAAAGTTTCCTAAAAAAGTGATACTCAATTCTGCATCGGTATCGGTTAATATCAATTTGCCGTAGTTTCGAATAGCCGATGGGGCCTGCATTAGCCGTCGTATGAGCTTGCTCACTTTTGAACAATTTAGCCGGAATTTCAAAAAGCGTTTGACTCATCAAATGAGAATTACTATCATTTAAGTCGTGAGCGAATATTTTTCGGCCTTCATTGAGCCGTTTTAATTACCTTTTACAAGGCGGAACATCATGTTGGCCGGTTACACAGCGCAAAGCTAACTGCATACGATGCTATATGCCAATGAAAATCCCGGTTACGATTGACTCGTCGGGGTAAGCTAATGCTGACCAAGTCATTATTTAGCGTCACTTCTTATTGAACCCATAGCGATAAAGGATATTTAATAATGCAAAAACAAACCGCCCTACTCATGCTGTGCTTGAGTTTTGCCGGCGAAGCCCAAGAAGCCCAAGAAGCGCTGACAGATGAGCAACAGCTCGGCAAACTCTTATACGAAGATCAAAATTTATCTTTAAACCGGAACCAATCCTGCGCCAGTTGTCATAGTCTAAAACCCGTGCCGCAAAACGCCGTGGCTAAACAGGTTCCTGCGTTTGTCGATCCTGAAAATATTAAAACCGGCGGCGCCGTTTCCGCGGGCTCCATTCCTGACAAAACAGGCACTTTAAATGCGCCTACGGCCGCTTATGCAGCCTTTAGCCCCTTGTTTCATTGGGATGACGTAGAAGGCCTGTATGTAGGCGGGCAATTTTGGAACGGCCGTGCAAGCGATTTAACTGAGCAAGCCAAAGGGCCTTTTTTAAATCCCTTGGAAATGGCAATGCCTAACGAGTGGTCGGTCGTTAGCCGTTTAAAAGAAAACAAAAACTACAGAAAATTATTTCGGCAGGTTTATCAGCTGGATTTGAATGCCGTCCCTCCGCTTAATAACGCAACAACGCCGCCCGCTGCGGTGGCTGACGTTTACCAACACCTGGCGAAGGCGATCGGCGCCTTTGAGCAAAGCCGGGTTTTTAATAAATTCACTTCAAAATTTGATTATGTCCTTGCCGGCATGACCCAATTCACGGCCATCGAAAAGAAAGGCTTAGCGCTTTTTAACGACGCCGACAAAGGCAATTGCGCCGCTTGCCATATCAGCGAAGCAAGTACCGATAAAGACGGCAATATCATCCCGCCGATGTTTACCGATTTTACTTACGACAATATCGGCTTGCCACGCAATGTAAAAATTCCTAACAACCCCGAACCTAATTTAGGTCTCGGCGGGCGCACCGATATTGCGGCGCTTGATCCGGATGGCAATGAGCTCGGCAAGCATAAGGTGATGTCGCTCAGAAACATCGCTTTAACGCCGCCCTACGGTCACAACGGCGTTCTCGCCACCCTGGAGCAAACCGTCCATTTTTATAATACCCGCGATACCTTAGGCACGGTGTCGGATAACCAAGATGCCGGATTTGCAAAGTCCGGTTGGCCAGCCCCGGAAGTCGCCCAAAATGTTAATCACGACGAACTGGGCAATCTGGGGCTTACTGCGGATGAAGAAAAAGCCATTGTCGCTTTCATGAAAACATTAACCGACGATTATCAAAAATGGGGTAAGGATCGACGCGTTCCTCCGGGCACACCTTCGCCTTTTGCCCAAGTAAAACCGCCTGTGCCTTAGATTTAGGCAGACGGCAAAAATTGAGCCGATAAGATATTCACCACGAAGGCACGAACGACTTGCAGGGATGCAGGAGGTAGAGCAATGCATGGAGCAATTGCCGAGAACACGAAGTTTTCAATGCATTGAGTTTAAAAAATTATTTTTCCTTCGTGATCTTCGTGCCTTCGTGGTGAATGCTTTTGATTTTGTTCTAAAACGAATACTTTCACAGCCTCCGGAGCGTGGGAACTATTCGGGTCGCTGGGGTATTTATTACGAGTTACGCTATTTAATAGCATCCTGCATTTAACCATCTCGGATGCCGCCTTTGTTTATAAAACAATCGGCTGCTATCCATTGCCTGTTTTTTTGTCATTTTTCTTATTATCACCATGCGAACCCGCTTTCGTACATGCCGACAAATTCTCCATAGTCGATTTCTGTGGATTTCTTTAATGCTGCTAATGGCTGCCGGAGCTATGGGCTTCAGCTTGCTGCAACCCAAGCAATCGAAGGACGCCGACAAAAATACGGTCACCGTAACCTTGGGTGATATTGAAGAAAACGTCACCGCTCAAGGCAAACTGGAGCCGAAAGAGTTTGTCGATGTCGGCGCTCAAGTTACCGGTCAATTGCAGAAAATTTATGTGCAGATCGGCGATAACGTTAGCGCCGGGCAGTTGCTGGCCCAGATCGATCCCAGAATTTATGCGGCGCGAGTGCAGGCCGATGAAGCCAATATCAAGAATTTACAGGCGCAACTGGTCGGCCAGCAGGCGCAGATCGTTTTTTCCCAACAGCAGTATGAGCGTAATCGTCAACTATTGAAAACCAACGGCATCAGTCAACAGGATTATCAAAATGCCGAGTTCAACCTTAAAAAAGCCGTGGCGACTGCGGATTCCATCCAGGCGCAAATTGAGCAGCTTCAATCGGCGCTGAGCGGCGATAAAACCAATCTCGGTTACACCAAAATTTTCGCTTCGATGGAGAGCACCGTGGTCGATCAAAAAGCCCGAGAAGGTCAAACCCTGAACGCCAATCAACAAACGCCGACCATTTTGCAGCTGGCCAAACTCGATACCATGACTGTGCGCGCTCAGGTTGCCGAAGCCGATGTAATGCGCTTGAAACCCGATTTACCGGTGTATTTTTCGACGCTGGGTTCCGGCGAACGACGCTGGCAGGGTAAGGTGCGGCAAATACTGCCGACCCCGGAAGTGATCAATAACGTGGTGCTTTACAATGTGTTGGTCGATGTTGACAATCATGATCGGCAATTGATGACCGGTATGAGTACGCAGATGTTTTTCGTACTGGGCAAGGCCGAACAGGTTGCGCAGATACCGGTTTCCGCGTTGGGAGCACATGTGCGTAATGAAGACAATGCAAACGGCGCCGCTTATCGGGTTAAGGAAGTCACCGAGCACGGCGTGCAGGATAAAATCGTTCACGTCGGCCTTCGAACCCGGCGTTTTGCGGAAATACGCGATGGCGTCGCGGTCGGCGCGCAATTGCAAACCGTGGCGCGTAGCGACGACAAGAAAAGGGATAAAGGCGCTCCGGCGGCGGGCGTGCCGCGTTTATGAGCATTGCAGCCGATACGCCGTTACTGGCGCTCAGCAATATTCAGCGTTACTACCCCAACGGCGATACCTTGGTTCGTGCGCTCGACGATGTTTCGCTGACCATTTGGCCCGGCGAGTTCGTGGCGATCATCGGCCAATCCGGCTCCGGCAAATCGACGTTGATGAACCTGATCGGCTGTCTCGACAAAGCTAATGTCGGCAGTTACCGGATTTTGGGCCAGGACGTGGCCGGGCTCGATGGCGACCGGCTGGCGGCTTTGCGCCGGGAGACTTTCGGTTTCGTATTCCAACGTTATAACCTGCTTAATAACGCTTCGGCGGCGGAAAACGTCGAAATACCGGCTTTGTATGCCGGATTGTCGAAAACCGAGCGCCACAACCGGGCTCTACAGTTGCTGGGGAAATTGGGGTTGGCGGATCGCGGCAAGCACAAGCCGATGCAATTATCCGGCGGTCAGCAACAACGCGTCGCCATTGCCCGCGCTTTGATCAACGATCCGCCGGTCATTTTGGCCGACGAGCCGACCGGCGCGCTCGACAGCCAAAGCGGCAAAGAAGTGATGGCCTTGTTGAGTGACTTGCATCGAGAAGGCCGCACTATTTTGCTGATTACTCACGACGAAAAAGTCGCGGCTCATGCCCAACGGATTATTACCTTGCGCGACGGTAAAGTCGTCAGCGATAGCGGCGAGGATCGTAGCGGCTGTTTGTTGCCTTCATTGCAACATCGCGGTCTCGGCGCGGCCGGGCTGGCGGCGGAACTCCTGGAAGCGGCCAAAACCGCGCTGCGTTCGTTGCGGGCCAATTTGTTTCGCACTGCGTTGACCCTGCTCGGCATTGTGATCGGCGTCGCCGCGGTGGTGGCGATGTTGGCGGTGGGGCAGGGCAGCCAGGAAAAAGTGCTGGATCAGATGCGGGCGATGGGCACCAATATTCTGTCGGTGCGCCCCGGCGCGCCGGGGCTGCGCGGCAGTTCCGACGTCGCTACGCTGATTCCGGCCGATGCGGATGCCATTGCCGAGCTGGCTAATGTCGAATGGGCCTCACCCGAACGCAATACCCGTCTGACCGTGCGTTACGGCAATATCGATTATGCGACCAGCGTTCAGGGGGTTGCGCCCAGCATGACCGTGGTGCGCGAATGGCCGGTTGCCGCCGGCGATTTCTTCGACGAGCGCGATATGCGCCGCTATGCGCCGGTGCTTGTGCTGGGGCAAACGGTCAGGCAAATCCTGTTTCCCGACGGCGACGATCCGGTGGGGCGCTACGTGATGGTCGGCAATATTCCGTTTGAAGTGATCGGCGTAATGAGCGCCAAGGGCGCCGATTCCATGGGAGGCGACCGCGATGATGCGGTATTTGTGCCGTTGACCACCGGATTGATTCGGCTGTTCGGACAAAATTATCTGGGCGGCATCACCGTAAAAGTGCGCGATGTCGCGCAGATCGACAGCACCCAACAAGCCATTGCCGATTTATTGCTCGCAAGGCATCAAGTTGAGGATTTCAGGATACGCAACATGGCATCGATTCTGGCAAGCGCCGCCGAGACCCAGAATACTTTTACCTTGATGCTGGGCATCGTCGCGGCGATTTCCTTACTGGTCGGCGGCATCGGCGTGATGAATATCATGCTGGTCAGCGTAACCGAACGAACCCGCGAAATCGGCATCCGCATCGCCACCGGCGCGCGCCGACGCGACATATTGCTGCAATTCAATACCGAAGCGGCGGTGGTGTGTACGCTGGGCGGCTTGATCGGCGTATTGTTGGGTTTTGCGGCGGGAGGTGTGTTGCGCTATTTCGATATGGCGGTGGTTTTTTCGCCGTTGCCGGCGATATTGGCTTTTTCCTGCGCATTCGGCACCGGCTTGTTGTTCGGCTATTTGCCGGCGCGTAAGGCGGCGGGGTTGGACCCTGTAGTGGCATTGGCTGCGGAGTGAAATATCTTATCCAGCAAAATTTAAAAGCATTCACCACGAAGAACACGAAGACACGAAGAACACGAAGCTTATAAAACTTCGTGTTCTTCGTGTCTTCGTGGTGCATGTTTCTTTCACTTCAATACATTCTTGATGAAAAATAAACTTTCGATTAGCTCAGCGTTATTTTTATTGACCGCCTGCAATCTGGCGCCAGATTTTCAGCGGCCCGGCGTTGAAACGCCCGACCAATGGCACGATGCGATGCTGACCCGGCAAAAATCCGCGGTCGATCCGCAGTGGTGGCGGGCATTCGGCAGTGCGGAACTCAATCATCTGATAACGGAATCGCTACTTTACAATAACGATCTGTCCGCAGCTAGGCAGCGTGTCGAGCAAGCCCGCGCACAGGCCAAGATTGCAGGCGCCAACTTGTGGCCGTCGCTGGGATTGCAAGGCGATTTTACCGATACTCATAACAATAGCGGCGATACTCAGAAACAAAGCGGGCAGTTTATCGCCGCTTACGAGGTCGATTTATGGCGCGCTAATCGCGCTCGCAGCAATGCCGGTTCGGCGCGCTTGCTCGGTTCGGTGTTTAGCCGCGATGCCTTGCAGTTGGTGGTGATGTCCAATGTCGGGCAAGCCTATTTCAATCTGCTGGCATTGGCTGAGCGTAAGCGTATTGCCGGTGAATTCCTGGAAAATGTCGGCAATGTACTGGCGATTGTCGAAGCCCGTTACCAAGTCGGTGCGGTATCGGCGCTGGATGTGGCGCAGCAGCAAACCGAGCTGGCCACCGCGCGCGCCAGTTTGGACTTAGTGATCCAGCAATACACCTTGGCGGAGAATGCGTTGGCGATATTACTGGGTCATCCGCCTCAGACGGTGGCTTTCAAGGTCGAGCGTTTTTTCGACATGCTATTGCCGGAGGTGAATGCGCTGCAACCTGCAAGCCTGCTGGAGCGCAGGCCGGATGTTCGGCAAATTGAAATGGAACTGATCGCCGCCAACGCCGACATCGGCGTGGCCCGAGCCGCTTTTTATCCGAGGCTGCAATTGAATCTGGACGCGGTTTTGGCCTCGCCGCAACCGGCAGGCGTGGCTTTGGCGATGGCTTCCAGCTTGGCCCAACCGTTGTTTCAGGGCGGGCGACTGGAAGGCGGGTTGGAAAATGCGCAAGCCCGCAATGCCGAATTAGTCGAAGTTTATCGGAAAACGGTGTTAACGGCGTTTAAGGAAGTTGAAGATGCCGCTGCGGTACGCAGTAACTCGACGCGCCGTCTGCAAGCGTTGGCGGAGGCGCTGGACCAAGCCCGACTGGCGTATCGGCTTTCCTTGGACCGCTACCGGCTCGGCGCAATCGATTATCAAACCCTGCTTTCAACTCAACGCAGTTTATTGAATGCCGAGAACGGTCAAGTCCAAGCCCGGCAGGACGTTTTGGTGGCAATGGTGCAGCTTTATCAGGCCTTGGGCGGCGGTTGGTCGAACACGCAATTGTAAGGTCATACTTATTCGGCAGCCGGGCATAACTATCTACACAACTTTTTGTATTATAAATACAAGGAGTTATAAGTCGATATGGCACCCTCTCCTGCTGGAGAGGGTTGGGGTGAGGAGAATAAAATCAACTACTTACACTTTACTTATCTTATCTCAACCTTTTTTCTCAAAGGAGAAGGGGCCGGGACTTGTGTAGATACTTATGGCAGTCGGGTAAGGCGAGCCGAATTATCGATACAACTTCATCTTTGACGCACCAAATAGCTTGCGGCTGCCCAGCCTAATAGTGCGCTTTTCGTCGACTAATCGATTTATTTCGATCAAACAAAACGCAAAATTTTAAATAAATGACTTAAAAAAATAACAAGTGTTGACTCGCCAAATGATAATCATTATTATTTAAACCCATGAACAAAGAACTTAACGACTCTGTCGAACCTTCGGATTTAGCGCTTTTTAACAAGCAGGACATAGCGCCCGCTTTACGTCAGCGCTTGCGTAGCACTGAGCTGTTCGGTATGGCGCGCGAAGTTGTTATCGAACATGCCGGTGAAGAATACCGCTTGCGTTTAACGCGTCAGGGTAAGTTAATTCTGACTAAATAATGTATTGCACTTTAGTGTCGGCAGGCGATTTTCCTTGCCGGCAGCACTCCTACTCTCCGCCTGATGTTGGGGAATGAGCATGCCGACACTAAAGTGCAACCAAGAACAGCCAGCCAGTCAATGCCTTCAAGCGTTGTTAGCCAGCCAATGTAAAAGACGCCTCAGTCTTAACCGCTGCATCATGCAGCTCCGGCAGTTTTGCTGCTTAACATTTGGATGGTGAACTCAATGAATTCAAATAAACGTCATAAGAAAGTGTGTCTTTCCGGTAACGATGAGTGCCGCGTGGTATTTTGTCCCGATTGCGGTACTTTGGAGATCAATTTGGGCGAACATACTGTACGCACCAATACTGAATCGTTACACCTGCTTAGCTCGGTATTAAATCACGCCAAAGTGCAGCTGGCCCAGATGCAAAATAAGTTGCCGGCAACCCCGTCTATGAGGCTCGGTCGTGTTCATTAAGATAGGCTTTCCGGTAGCCGGATTTTATTTTCTGGAAAACAGTCCCGCGCCCATGTTAAGGGATGTTAGCCGTCCCCTAGTTACAACACAGAGTAAAGAACGCCCATGGCTTGCGCTGGTTCTGGTCGTATGTGCGCATTTGTCGGTATTTGCGGCATTGCGCCCACAAACGCAAGCTGCACCGGCTGAAACCATTCCCGAACCGATCTCGGTCAGCTTGCTGAGTGCGCCGCAACCAACGCCTGAACAAGCGGTCTCACCCGCTAAGCCGATAGAAAAGGTGGAAAAGCCGGTTAAAAAACCGGTCAAAAAGCCGATCGGCAAACCTGTTACACCACGCCTAAAGCCGACCGCTCGGCCAACCGCTCCATCGGTAGAGCAAACCTCCACGCCGGTCGCCGAGACCAGCGCGCCCAGCGCCGAGCCGGAAACCAAAGCAGCGGCGCCGGTGACCAACACTAAGCCCGCCGATACGCAGACCCACCAGTCGCCCAGTTTCAATGCGGCTTATTTAAACAATCCGGCCCCCGCTTACCCGGCATTATCGAGACGACTTGGCGAAGAGGGTAGGGTGCTGTTGCGCGTACAGGTGATGGAGGACGGCACAGCCGGTTCGGTAGAACTACAAACCGGCAGCGGTTCCAGCCGACTCGATCAGGCGGCGCTGGAAGCGGTCAAAAAATGGCGCTTTGTTCCGGCCAAACGCGGCGAACAAGCGGTCAGCGCATCGGTGGTCGTACCGGTCAGATTTTCAATAGAAGGGTAACAATCATGCAAATAGACTATCTCTTAGACAACCTGAAGTTCATCAGCCAAGGCGGTGCGGTATCGATGACCGTAGCGGCAGGCCTGTTAGCCATGTCCATCGGCAGTTGGACCTTAATGGTCATCAAAGCCATACAGGCGCGGCGCTTAAAAAGCAGCAGCGCGACTTTCCTGGCGCGGTTTTGGCTGGCTTCATCGGCAACCGCTCCCGCTACTCTGAGCGGCACAACTGCTCAAGAGAGCGTCTATCCGGCATTCATAACGTCCATCGCGGCGGCCGTGAACGAAGGCTCGAGGGCAGCGGAAAACCCGTTTTCGCGTCTTGCCGGCCAAGGCATCAACGCCGCTGTCCATCATCATCGCTATACCGCGCAACTGGGCCATTCGCGCCATGACGAGTTTATCGCTCAAGCCTTGCGCCGCACCATCGGCCAGGAACACATGCGCTTGGAAAACGGCCTCACTTTATTAGCGTCGGTAGGCAGTATCGCGCCTTTTATCGGCTTGTTCGGCACCGTCTGGGGCATTTATCATGCGCTCGGCGCCATCTCCGTCGGTGGTCAAGCCACGGTTGATAAAGTGGCGGGTCCGGTCGGCGAAGCGCTGATCATGACCGCCTTCGGTCTGGCCGTGGCTATTCCGGCGGTATTAGCCTATAACACCTTGGTGCGCGATAACCGCCTGTTAATGGGCGAAATGGAAACCTTCGCCCACGATCTGCATACCTACCTGACCACCGGCGTACCGCTGGCGACAGGGCAGATTACCGAAATAGTATCAACGGAGGTTTCATGTCAGGCGGTTCCTGCCCGACCCCCTTCGGGCGCTACGCGTGCAAATCCGCTTCAGGCGGATTTGTTATTATGATGGGCTCGGGAGGATTCGGCGGCGATAATCATCACGGTCAGCCGATGGCGGAAATCAATACCACGCCGATGGTGGATGTCATGCTGGTGCTGCTGGTTATTTTTATCATCACCGCACCGCTGCTGACCCACTCAATAAAAATCGATCTGCCGCAAGCCTCAAATCAACCCAATCAGGAAAAACCCGACACTATCACTTTGTCGATTAACGGCGAAGGCAAACTGTTTTGGAACGATGCGCCGTTTGAACAAGCGGAACTTGCCTCTCGATTGGCAAGCGAAGCGGAAAAAAAGCCTCAACCCGAGTTGCATTTGCGCGCCGACAAAGCCACCCACTATCAGCAATTAGCGCTGGTGATGTCGGCCGCGCAATCTGCGGGTATTGAAAAACTCGGCTTTGTGACCGAACCGAAGCAGAAGGAATAAAGACCGGTAAGCGCTTAGACTAGGGATAAAGTAAACAAGATAGTGCGGTGCGCCTTCTGGCTCATCAACGCCGTTAAAAATTGCAATCGAGTAGGGCGCGCCAAAGGGATAACACAATTTTCAAGATCGGGAAAAGTGCGCCCATCGACGAGAATTTTGAATTGCAACGCCTGAAAGATATTGCCGCGCTGGAAGGCATACAGATTGAAACGCGCTTGCCGGATACATTCACCGGACAGGAAAAGCCCGGCGATTTCGACCGCGTCGGCCTTGTCGTCATTGATGCGCCCTATGGTCCGGCCAAAGAACGCCACGGCCCGTTACTGCTCATCTGGGCTCTGGCGACGCTCCAGACTCAAAAGGCATGGATGCTACGCTGATGAAGACGCTGCGCACCTGACTCAATATGACCGAAGGCGAAGTGCGCGACAAAACCCGCGACGAGATTATCCCGATCGCCGCGCAAAACAAAATCGACCGCGATAGGGCCAGGGAAGTTTCGCGTATTCACGACAACTTTAAAGAGTTCGCCGAACCGAGTGCACGGCTTCAATCCGGTTGCAGACCGTCACGCTGAAAACTTATACTCCCTAAGCCGGCGGCCAATTCCGGCTTATTACACATTTAAACCTATCTAATTAACTGGAGACATCATCATGGCAAAAGTAGGCATTTTTTTTGGAACCGATACCGGCAACACCCGCAAGATCGCTAAACAAATCGCCACCAAGTTAGGCGACGCGGCGGACAAGCCGGTCAATATCAGCAAGGCTTCCGTGGACGATTTGCTGGCCTACGACGTATTGATCGTGGGTTCGCCGACTTACGGCGACGGCGAATTGCCGGGCTTGAGCGCCGGGCACGACAACGAAAGTTGGGAAGAATTTTTGCCGACGATGGCAGGCGCGGATTTCTCGGGCAAAACCGTGGCGCTCTTTGGCTTGGGCGACCAGGAAGGTTACCCGGACAATTTCGTCGACGCCTTGGGTTTTATTTACGACGCTTTCGATGAGGCCGGCGCGACCATCGTCGGCATGACCGACAGTGCCGGTTATACCTTTAACAAGTCCAGAGCTTTGCAGGGCGACCAGTTCGTCGGACTGGCCTTGGACGAAGATAATCAGAAGGATTTGAGCGCGGACAGGCTGAGCGATTGGCTGGAGGCTATCAGTTCGGCCTGGAAATAATCTCAGGAAATGATCGAAGCCGTCGCCCTCATTACTAGGGTCGGCGGCCGCCAATAACACCCTAAAAAATAGCTACCAACTTAACACGGGACAGAGCGAATAAACTATGACAGGTGGAGTGCGGGCTTTGTCTGCGTTGGCAGGCAAAGCCCGCACTCCACCTGTTACGCTGTCCCGTTTTAAATGGGTAGCCTAAAAAATCACCCAGCCACCCAGCTTATTTTGCCAGGCAGCCAACACTCAAGTTATCAATGATGAAAGAGAAAAAGTATGCCGAACAAAAAAATCAAATTAAAGGAAGCCAACAGCGCGACCGCTGCCAAATGGCGGCTGATCGCACTGTTACCGTTGGGAGCCGCCTTGAACGGTACGGTTCTGGCAGCCGATGCGGACACCGACAAGAAGACTGCCGACAAACAAGAACTAACGTTGCCGACTGTCGAGGTTAAAGAGAAAAAGCCCGACAATCTGTCTTTGGGTTACCGGATTGACAGCTCAAGCACAGCAACCAAAACCGATACCCCGTTGATAGAAACGCCCCAATCGATCTCGGTGGTGACCAACGATCAAATGGAAGCGCAGGATGTCAGCAACATAGCCGAGGCCCTACGCTACACGCCGGGCGTGCAAAGCGAAACGTTCGGTTTTGAGCCGCGCATGACCCAGATAACCATGCGAGGATTCGACGCCACCTATACAGGGCTTTACCGTGACGGTCTGAAACTGGTCAATCCGGGAACGGCCGTCAGCTATAACCTTGAACCTTTCGGCGCCGAGCGCATTGAAGTGCCTCGCGGCCCCGCGTCCGTGCTTTACGGGCAAGGCAGCGCCGGCGGCCTGGTCAATTATGTGTCCAAGCGGCCGACTTTCGATCCGTTCGGAACCATCAAATTTGAAGCCGGAAGTTACGATCGTCTGCAAGGCGAACTCGATGTCGGCGGCGCGATAGATAAACAAAAAACCGTGGCTTACCGCTTAACCGCACTGGGCCGCGACAGCGATACCCAAGTCGATTACGTCAAGGACAAGCACATTTATGTCGCACCGGCACTGACCTGGAAGCCCAGCGACAAGACCACGGTAACTTTTTTAAGTCATTATCAAAAGGATGAAACCCAGCCTTCGCAACGCTTGCCCAAGGCGGGCACGTTAACGGGCAATCCTAACGGTAAAATACCGACCAACCGTTTTACCGGAGAACCGGACGTCGATCGCTATAACCGGGAAGAGTTTGCGCTGGGCTATTTGTTCGAGCACCGTTTCAACGACTTATTGACGCTACGGCAAAACACCCGTTACTACAACAGCAAACTCGATGTGCGCAGCGTTTATACGGCCGGCTTGAAACCCGACCGGCGCACCATCAGCCGCTATTATTATGAAATCGACGGCAGCGTGGACGGCTTCAATCTCGACAACCAGGCCCAGTTTAAATTCTCGACCGGCATACTGGCTCATACCTTGTTGGCGGGTCTCGATTTTCAGCACACCGATGCCACTAACGTACTGCCTTTCGGGAGTGCGCCGGATCTTGATATTTACAATCCGGTCTATGGCGCGGCCGTTCCTGCCGCATCGCCCTATCAAAACGATGCAATGACCCAGGATCAAATCGGGCTTTATCTGCAAGACCAAATCAAATTCACCGAGAAATGGCGCGCCTCATTGGGCGGCCGCTTCGATATGGCGGACAGCGAGACCAATAACCGGCTCGCCGGTACACGATCCAGCCAAAGCGACAGTGAACCGACCGGCCGCGCAGGTCTGGTGTATTTGGCCGATAACGGTTTGGCGCCTTATTTCAGTTATGCCCAATCGTTTCTTCCCGCATTGGGCACCGATGCCAATACCAAGCGAGCCTTTAAACCGGAAACCGGCGAACAATACGAGTTCGGCGTCAAATTTCAGCCGAAAAACCAAAACAGTTTTATCACCCTGGCCTATTTCGACCTGACCCGGCAAAACTACCTGACCCTCGACTCCCTGACTTTCGAGAACGTGCAAAAAGGCGAAGCCCATTCGCGCGGGGTTGAGCTGGAAGGCGTGGCCAGTTTCGATAACGGCTTAAACCTGACCGCAGGCTATTCCTATCTGGATGCGAAAGTGACCAAAAGCTCTTTTGCCGACGAAGTCGGCGAGCCGCTGGAATACGTGCCTAATCACAAAGCCACCTTATGGGCGGATTACACGGTGCCGTCCGGCGTCGCCAAAGGCTGGGGCATAGGCGGCGGCGCACGTTATATCGGCACCTCGATCGGCAACACTTATTACGCCCGGAACACTACCGAAATACCGGGTTACGTGCTGTTCGACTCCACCGTGCATTACACCTGGAAACAGGTTCAAGTTGCGTTCAACATGCAGAACATGCTCGACAAGGAATATGTCGCGACCGCGTTCGGCGATTCCGCAACCTATGGCGCAAGGCGCATGGTAACGGGTTCTATCAAATACAGCTTTTAATCCAAGTCGCTATACCGGTAAAGCCCGATTTACCGGTATAGCGAATCTTCATATCACTCTTGAACAGGATAAGCACATGAATAACGAAAACTTCATACTGAAAGCGGTAAAAACCTCAGCGGAAAAAAACCGGCAGCAATCTCTAAACCCTGACTTTATCTTTAATGACAAAAGCCTGACTCACTACAAAGAAAACCTGCTGACAGGCATTGAGTTGATACAAAAAAGCATGTCCGCGGCCGTCAAACCGTTTAGCGGCATTTTACCGCATGAACTGGCGGCTCAATTTAAAGCGATTGATTTAAATCAATCCTGCGACCGGCTTAGCGATGCGTTGGAGGAAATTGAACAACTCTATCTCAATCATGCGATTTATTTTCATCATCCCCAGTATGTCGCCCATCTTAACTGCCCGGTGGTGATACCCGCTATATTGGCCGAGCTGCTGCTGACTTCGATCAATTCTTCAGTAGACACTTGGGATCAAAGCGCGGGCGGCACCTTGATCGAACAGAAGCTGATCGATTGGACTACGGAAAGAATCGGCTTGGGTACAAAAGCGGACGGTATTTTTACCAGCGGCGGCACCCAATCGAACCTGATGGCGATGCTGTTGGCGCGCGACAGTTTCTGCGCCAAAAAATGGCCGGATAACGACAACAAAACCCAGGGCCTGGCGCAGGATTTTCGTAAATTACGCATTTTCAGCTCGCAGATGAGCCATTTCAGTGTGCAAAAAGCGGCGGCAATACTGGGCTTGGGCTACGATTCGGTGATTTCGGTGCCCTGCGACCGTTATTTCAAAATGGATGTACAAGCGTTGCAACAAGCCATTGAACACTGCTTAGCGGAAGGCTTAATACCGATGGCAGTTGTCGCTACCGCAGGCACCACCGATTTCGGCAGTATCGACCCTTTAACTGAAATCGCCGAGCTTTGCCGTTTGCATCAATTGTGGCTGCATGTGGATGCCGCTTATGGTTGCGGTTTGCTGGTATCGCCCAAATTTCGCCATTTGCTGGCCGGTATTGAGTCAGCGGATTCGGTTACCGTCGATTATCACAAATCATTTTTGCAACCCGTCAGTTGCAGCGCGTTTCTGGTCAAAGACCAGCGGCATTTAGCCGTGGTCACCCATCATGCCGAATACCTAAACCCGCTCAGTCAAGTCAGTGAAGGTACGCCTAACCTAGTCAATAAAAGCCTGCAAACCACCAAACGCTTCGACGCACTGAAACTCTGGCTGACCTTACGGACGATGGGCGCCGACCAGATCGGCGCCGCGTTCGACCTGAATATTCATTTAGCCAAACAAACTTATTTGCTGCTGCTGTCGGAGCAAAGCATCGAAACGATCCATCAGCCGCAACTCAGTACGCTGGTGTTCCGTTACCGTCCGTCGCGCCGGCATTCCGAACAAGACATCGACAAAGTCAACGCCTATATCCGCAAAGCCCTGTTCCGATCCGGCGAAGCGGTTATAGCGAGCACCAAAGTGCAAGGCAAACAATACCTTAAATTTACTTTACTGAACCCGTTAACGACGATTCAAGACATGCAGACCGTGCTTAAATTAATCAAATATCATGGTCAGGAGTATTTCACTGCCGGCGACAAAGCCGTAAAGCAACTGCCCAGCCACGCCGCCAATCAGGATTTTATCAAGGAGGCTTGCGATGCATAAAACAACTTACGACGTCATCGGCATCGGTGTCGGCCCGTTTAATTTAAGCCTGGCTTGTCTGCTGCAACCTATTGAGGAATTGAACAGCCTGTTTTTGGACAAAAGCGCGGGCTTTAACTGGCACTCGGGTATTTTGCTGCAAAATGCCCATTTGCAAACACCGTTCCTGTCCGATTTGGTGACCTTGGCCGATCCGACCAGCCCGTTCAGTTTTTTAAACTATATCAAGGAGCAAGGCCGAATTTATTCGTTTTACATCAGGGAAAACTTCTTCCTGATGCGTAGCGAATACAATCAATACTGCCAATGGGCGGTCAACAAGCTGGGCAATACGATCGAGTTCAACACCCACGTGGAGCAAGTCGATTACAGCGATAGCCTGGGCTGTTACGTCATTCGGTCGCGTTGTACGAAAACCGGACAAACCAAGAAATATCATGCCAAAAAACTGGTATTGGGTACCGGAACCGTACCTTATGCGCCCGGATGTTGCGAGCAAATAGCCGATCAATCGGTGCATTCATCGCAATATCTGACGCATAAAAAAGCGCTGCAAAGCAAAAGCTCGATTACGGTGGTGGGCGGCGGGCAAAGCGCGGCGGAAATTTTTTACGACCTGCTGCAAGACATCGATCGTTACGACTATGAATTGAGCTGGATCACCCGCTCTCCCCGATTCTTTCCTTTGGAATACAGCAAGCTGACGCTGGAAATGACCTCGCCGGAATATGTGGATTATTTTTACCGGCTGCCCGCGGACAAACGGGAGCGTTTGATCGCCGCGCAAAAAAATCTGTACAAAGGCATTAACGGGTCGTTGATTAACGATATTTACGACCTGATGTACGTCAAACGTTTAAGCCATGATATCCGGGTTAATTTGTTGACCAATTCGGAATTAAAAGCCGCCGCGTTCAATGCGGCTGACGGGCATTTTGAACTGGGACTGTTTCAAGAAGAACAACAAGTCGACTACCGTCATCGTTCCGAAGGCTTGGTGCTGGCGACGGGTTACCGCTATCAGTTGCCGGCTTTTATGGCAGGTATCGCCTCCCGTGTTAACTGGGATCAGCAAGGCCGATTCGCTGTCGACAGAAACTACAGCGTCGATCATGGCGGCGACGAAATCTTTGTACAGAATGTGGGGCTGCATACGCACGGTTTTGTTACGCCGGATTTGGGCATGGTCTGTTACCGCAATGCCTGCATTATCAAAACCGTCACCGGTAAAGAACACTATCCGATAGAGCGGAGCATTGCCTTTCAGCAGTTCTCGGCGCCGGGAGCAAGGACAGTCGCATTCGACTTGGAAGAGATTTGAGCATGGACAAGCATTTGAAATCTTTTCTGGTTGCGATGATTGCGGTTTCGGTGGTCAGCGACTCGATGTTGATTCCGTTTTATCCGCAATTCTTTGCCGAGGTATTTTCCGTAACCGATCCTCAACACATCGGCCTTTACCTGAGCGCCGTCTGTTTTACGGTCATGCTGGCGTTTCCTGTTTGGGCGGCCGCGGCCAAGCTGGTGCCGGTGCTCAGGTTGCTGATTTATACGCAATTTGCCGCCGGAGTATTGAGCATCGGTTGTTACGGCGCGGGCTCAGTACAGGAATTTTGGCTACTGTCTTTGTTGATGCAGACTTTTAAAGCCAGCTATTTGCTGATTTACCCTTATGTCATGAGCCTTGAGCATAAGGATAAGCACGGCGGCACGATCGGGCTACTGTCGGTCATTGCGCATTTAGTGGCGATACTCGGCGCCGGGATAGGCGGCTTCGTGCTGCAACTGTTTGAACCGAGGCTGGCTTTTTTGCTGATGTCCGTCGGTGATTTTTTGCAGATGTTCGTGTGTTTCTTGTTGCTGGGCAAAGATAAAGCAACGGCTCCTGTTCAAACAGCGCATCCGCAAAACCGGCCCGAGCATAAGGCGGTGGTTTTAACCGGATGGCCAGTTTATAAACTGGGCTTAATCATGTTCCTGTTTTATTTCAGCGTTTACTTGGCGCGGCCTTTTTTTTCGCGCTATTGGGAGTCGATATCGGCCTGGAACGGCGAAATTATTTCCGGCTTGGTATTCGCGATACCGGGAGTCATGGCATTGCTGGCCTTGTGCCTCAATAAAAATATGGGCGGCAAGCAAAGGATTATTCGCGCGGCTTTATTAGGCGCGGCCGGGCTTTTACTGCAAGCCTCCGGGCGGCAGGAATGGGTGCTATTAGGCCGCTGTGTGTTCGGCTGGGCTCTGTTCCACGCCACCGTGCATTTGGATTTACTGTTATTTGCGCTCAGTACGCCCGCGTCTTATGCCGCCGATTTCAGCAAGATCTATTTTTTTCAAAGTCTGGGAGCGCTGGTCGCATCATTTATCGCTGGTTCGATAGTGGCCGCTTACGGCCTGCCGACTCCTTTTATCGCCGGCGCCCTGGGCTTGGCATTAACCGCCTTGTTGTTCTCTTTGCTGTTTAAAGCAAAGATGAAATCAATGAATGTCGTTATCGAAGCATCCTGAACCGTCACCGAATGACACTTAACAATGAGTAATAAAACATGAGCAATGAATTTTTCATCTTCAAGAAATATGTGCCGACGATAGGCACTTTCCGTTTACGCCCTTTGCAAATTCCGCAAGATATTGCGTTGATACATAATTGGGTCAACCGCGAATACGCCAGCTATTGGGGATTGCTGGGATATTCAGTGGAACAGGTTGAAGCGGAATATCGAAAAATCTCCGAACAGGCGATGGTTTATTTGGGCTTTTGCAATGATCAGCCGGCGTTTGTTCTCGAATGTTACGATCCCGAACATCATGAGCTTAGCCAACATTATGCATGGCAATCCGGCGACCGGGGCATGCATATCCTGGTTGCGCCTGCCGAGCGTCCGATAGCGAATTTCACCGGATCGGTTTTTACCGTGATCATGGATTTCATGTTCAGCGATCCGAAGGTGCAGCGGATAGTGGTCGAACCGGACGTTAACAATGAAAAAATCCATATCCTGAACGAACGGGCCGGGTTTGAATATCAAAAAATAATCACATTGGCCCATAAAACCGCGCACTTGGCATTCTGCACCCGGGAACAATACCTGTCCGCACTGAACAATCAAGCAATAACCGCATCGTCGAAATCATCGCCCACACAAATTGTTGCGCATTTACAGCCCGATATATGGGCTACGGTGAATACCTTGCACCTGAGTAAGGCCATCAGTGAATTCGCGCACGAATTAATCATACAGCCCGAGCTTCAGTTCTCCGAAGACGATTGGGGATACTACCGGCTGAAAACCGACAAGCCGGGTATCGAGTATCGCTTTCGTGCGCAACTGTTAAGCCTGGAACACTGGTATATCGATAAACACTCCATTGAAAAATTCGTCGACGGCAATAAAGCGGCTCCTGATTCGTTAGCTTTTATTCTGGAAATCAGTGAAGCCTTGGGCATTGACGCGTCGATGCTGCCGACTTATATGGAAGAAATCGCCAGTACGCTTTACGGCGGCGCTTATAAACATGGCAAGAAAGGCGTTGATGTCGAGGCGCTTATCCATGCCGATTTTCAGACCATAGAAACGGCAATGATGGAAGGCCATCCCGCTTTCCTCGCCAATAACGGCCGTATCGGTTTCGATGCGGCCGACTATCGGACCTACGCACCGGAAGCCGCCGCTCCGGTTAAGTTGATTTGGCTGGCGGCGCATAAAAGCAAAGCGGATTTTAGCTGTAGCGATGATTTGTCTTATCCCGAATTGCTGGAACAGGAACTGGGCGCGGCTAACCTTGAAAAATTTAACCAGACGCTGGAACGGCAAGGCTTGGATACGGATGACTATTGGTTTATGCCGGTACATCCATGGCAATGGTATAACAAATTGGCCCTGATTTTTGCCGCCGACATTGCCGCGCGTCACTTGGTTTGCTTAGGGGAAAGCGAGGATGCGTATCTCGCCCAACAATCAATTCGCACCTTTTTCAATACCAGCCATCCGCACAAACGCTATGTAAAAACCGCACTGTCGATACTCAACATGGGATTTATGCGCGGGCTTTCGCCTTATTATATGAGTACAACGCCGGCCATTAACGATTGCATTAACGGACTGATTGAACACGACCCGTATCTTGCGGATAAAGGTTTCAGCATACTGCGCGAAGTCGCCGCTATCGGCTATCGCAACCCTTATTTTGAAATGGCCACTGCCAAGGACAGCCCCTATAAAAAGATGCTGGCGGCGTTATGGCGGGAAAGCCCGGTACCGCAATTAAAGCCGGGGCAACGTTTGATGACGATGGCCGCACTGCTGCATACCGATGCTCAGGGAACGGCATTATTGCCCGAGTTGATCAAATCTTCCGGCATCACTACCACAGCCTGGTTGCAACATTATTTAAACAGCTACTTGAGTCCGCTGCTGCATTGTTTTTATGCCTACGACCTGGTTTTTATGCCGCACGGAGAAAACCTGATCCTGGTGCTGGAGAACAATATTCCGGTACGCGCCATTATGAAGGACATCGCCGAGGAAGCCGCGATTATGAATACGGACATCGTGTTGTCCGAGAAAGTGCAGCGCCTTTCAGTATTCGTGCCGGAAGAGTTGAAGATATTGTCGATCTTTACGGACTGTTTCGATTTGATTTTTCGTTATATGTCCCATATTTTGCTTGAACATGCCGACTTCCCGGAACAGCGGTTTTGGCGTTTGGTCGCCGATTGCATACTGGACTATCAACGTACCCACCCGGAGTTGGCGGATAAATTCGAACGTCACGACCTTTTCGCGCCGGAATTTATCCGCTCTTGCTTGAACCGCTTACAGCTTAGCAATAACCGGCAGATGCTGGACCTGGCCGATCCGGCCAAAAGCCTGAAGTTTGTCGGTACGTTAAAGAATCCGGTCGCGGCCTTCAAAATTCAAACCGGCAGCGTTGAAACCGTAGAGGTCTGCGCATGACGGGGATTGAATCTTCATGCTGACAGCTAGCTCAATCAAGCTATGGTATCGCGTGCATAAATGGACAAGCCTGATTTGCACCCTGTTCATGCTGCTGCTGTGCCTGACCGGATTGCCGTTGATTTTCGCCGACGAAATCGATCATGCGCTCGGCTATAGCGTCGCTGCACCGCCTATGGCTGAGTCCGGGCAACGGGCGAACCTGGATGCTATCGTCGCGGCGGCTAAAATGCGCAAGTCCGGCCATGCGGTGCAGTTTATCGTCAAAGATCCGGACGAACCCGATCTGTGGTTTGTCCGGATGGCCGAGACCGTGGCTGCCGAACATCCTTCGGCATTCTATGCGTTCGATGCCCGCACCGGCGACTATCTGCATGAATATCCGTTAAATCAAGGCATCATGAATGTCGTGCTGAGGCTGCATGTCGACCTGTTTGCGGGCCTGTCGGGGATGCTGTTTTTAGGTTTCATGGGCTTGCTGTTGATCGCGTCATTAGTGTCCGGCGTCGTCTTGTACGCGCCGCTCATGCGCAAGCTTGCATTCGGTACCGTGCGCCGTCATCAATCGACCCGCGTGAAGTGGCTGGACCTGCACAACCTGCTCGGTATCGTTACCCTGGTCTGGTTTTTTATTGTCGGCGCTACCGGCGTGGTTAATACCTTGGCGACGCCGATATTCGGCCAATGGCAATCCGGCGAATTGGCCGAAATGATCGCCCCGTACCGGAATATGCCGCCTGTTCAGGAAGTCAATACGGTGCAACAAGCGCTGGATGCCGCACTCAGAGCCGCGCCGGGTATGTCGCTCAGTTTTATCGCGTTTCCGGGCAACAGCTTTGCCGGTCCGCGCCATTTCGTCGCATTCATGCAAGGCAATTCGCCGCTCACCTCCAAACTGCTAAAACCGGTATTGCTCGATGCGGAAACAGGAACGGTGGTTGAAACGCGTGAGTTGCCTTGGTATGTCACCGCTTTGTTGGTTTCTAAACCGCTGCATTTCGGCGATTACGGCGGTCTGCCGCTGAAAATTATCTGGGCATTGCTTGATGTGCTTTGCATTGCGGTGCTCGGCAGCGGCTTATACCTGTGGCTGAAAAAGCGCAATGTGCCGTTCGAAGCCCGGCCGGATGCGGCGAATGTTACATTGCCGATTAACTCCGCGAAACAGGCCGATTCCCTATGAAAATATTACTGAACGGAACGCAAATCTGGACAGTGCCGATCATGCTGGGCTTAATCAGCGCTTGCGGTCTTATCGCCGCTTTGCTCTCCGATGGCGTCGGCGATGCCGTGTCCTGGATTGCCCTCGGCGTACCTATTACGGTCGGTTTTTGCTACGCGGTTCGGCGGGCATAAACATCGGCTACGGAGACGGATTTTTATCGGACCTGTCGTTCAAGGGGAGCTATCATTTTGACACTCAATCTTGCCGCCGCCGCAGTAAAAATTACTCTGTTTTATTAATCAAAAAATAAACAACCGGAATCACCAGCAGCGAAAACAACGTCGAAGCGAAAATACCGAAAATAAAGCTCCAGGCCAGACCTGAAAAAATCGGGTCCAAGATAATCACAAACGCACCGAACATCGCCGCTCCGGCGGTCAAAAATATCGGCCGCAAGCGAATCGCACCGGCTTCAATCAAAGCTTCCGCCAGCGTCACATCGGCCCGTTCGCGGATGCGTTCGATAAAATCGATCAGGATAATCGAATTGCGCACCACAATACCGGCCAACGCAATCATGCCGATCATCGCCGTGGCGGTGAAATAGATCGGGTTCGGATAACCGGCAATCGGCGTCGCAAACAGATTCAGCAGCCAAAAACCGGGCATGATGCCGATCACCGTCAATGGAATAGCGATCATCATTACCAACGGTACGCTCAACGATCCGGTTTGGCCGACCAGCAACACATAAATCATCACCAAGGCGGCCGCAAAAGCCAAACCAAGATCACGGAACACATCGACGGTGATTTTCCATTCGCCTTCGCCCGCCAATTCGGCGCTATAACCTTGCGGCAAAGGGTGCTGGTCCAATACGTCATTCAAATCGAACACCGCTTCGACCGGGCTGCGTCCGGCCATGCCGGCAATCACATAATTCACCCGTTGCAGGTTCTTGTGAAAAATAGGCTGGTCTTCGGTTTCTACACTGGCGCTGCCGATTTCGCTTAACGGAATCAAATCGCCTTGTCCGGTTTTAACGCGTAAGGCCAATAAATCGGCAACCGACGAACGCAGCGCGCGAGGCAATTGCAAAGTGATTTCCAGCGGCTGGCGTTCGCTGTCGACATGGACGATGCCGACCGTCTGGCCTGCGGCGGCAATACGCAGGGTTTGCGCGACTTGCTCGACGCTGACGCCGGACAACGCGGCTTTTTCACGATTTAACTGAAAATGCACTTTGTCATGTTGCGCTTCGGAAAAATCGTCGACGTCAACCACGCCTTCGGTTTTTTCCATATCGGCTCTGATCCGTTTGGATACGGCAAGCAAGTCATTAATCCCGGCTTCCGGCGGACCGTAAACTTCGGCGACCAGATCGGACAGCACCGGCGGTCCCGGCGGAATTTCGGTGATTTTAAGGTTGGCGCCGTAGTGCTTGCCGAGCCGTTCTATTTCGGGCCGAATGCGCAAGGCGATTTCGTGCGATTGCTGTTCGCGCCGGTCTTTAGCCAATAAATTGATCCTGACTTCACCGACATAACCGCCGCTACGCAGATAGTAATGGCGAACCATGCCGTTAAAATCCATCGGCGCGGCAAGTCCGGTATAAGTTTGATAATCGGTGACTTCGTTGACGGTCGCAAGATAGCTGCCCAAAGCGCGGGCAACTTCATCGGTTTGTTCGAGTGTTGAGCCGCGCGGCATGTCGATCATGATTTGCAGCTCGTTTTTATTGTCGAACGGCAATAATTTCAGCGGCACGGCACGGGTAATCGCCAGCATTGTCGACGCTACGAAAGCGATCAGCACGATCAGCAAAAACAGTTTGGCGCGTCCCGAAGTTGCAAGCAATGGCCCCAACGCCGCGCGGTAAGTGCGATAGATAAAAGTCTGTTTAAGTTCTAGCGGCGCTTGTTCGCTGTGGTTGTGATATTCGCTTTGCAGCAGCTTAAAACTCGCCCAGGGCGTGACGGTAAACGCGACAATCAACGACACAATCATCGCTATCGGCACGTTAAACGCCATCGGCGCCATGTACGGCCCCATCATGCCGGTGATGAAAAACATCGGTAAAAATGACACGATAACGGTGAACGTCGCCAAAATAGTCGGCGGCCTGACTTCATCGACCGCCGTTAATAAAGCTTGCAGCGGCGATTCTTTGCGCAGTTGATAATGCCGGTGGATGTTTTCGACATCGACAATCGGGTCGTCGACCAGCAAACCCAAAGACAAAATTAACGCAAACAAGGTCACGCGATTGATCGTGTAACCGGAGATATAATCCAGCAATAAGGTCAGCGCCAAAGTCATCGGCACCGCGATAGAGACGATAAACGATTCTTTCAAGCCCAATGAAAACGCCAGCAACACCACGATAATCACAATCGCAAAACTCAAATGCTTAACCAGTTCGTTGACTTTATGGTTGGCGGTTTCGCCGTAGTCGCGGCTGATGCTCAGCAACACATCTTCGGGAATCAAGGTACCGTGCAGTTTTTCGGCAGTGGCGATAACCGCTTCGGCGACGTTGACCGCATTGCTGCCTTTGCGTTTGGCCACGGCGATAGTGACCATCTGCCGCTCTTGCCCGACTTGCGGCTTATTACCCGTGGCATGGCCTATCGTCGGCATCTCGTCGACCGCAGGGCCGAA
The DNA here is from genome assembly GCA_026399025.1 of Methylobacter sp. Classification (GTDB taxonomy): domain Bacteria; phylum Pseudomonadota; class Gammaproteobacteria; order Methylococcales; family Methylomonadaceae; genus Methylobacter_A. The sequence goes on along the minus strand of JAPLRU010000037.1, from coordinate 68,285 downwards.
ACCGATGCGGGTGTAATGATCGACATCGGCCGGGCCGTCTTCAATACGCGCCACGTCGCGCAGGTAAACCGGGCGTCCGGCAACGCTTTTAATAACGGTCGCGCCGACTTCTGCCGAAGATTCAAAGTGCGGCCCGGCTTCGAGCAGGATTTCACGGTTGCCGCGTTCGATGTTGCCGACTTGCAGATTGACGTTCGCATTAGCCAGCGCCTGGGTGATTTCAAGCAATGTCGTGCCATGCGCGGCCAGTGCGGCGGGATTCGCATAAATCGACACCCGCCGCTGTTCGCCGCCGACCACCCAGCTTTTGCCGACATCGCCGACGCTTCTCAATGAAATAATCAGCTCGTCGGCGATACGGCGCAAAGCCATCGAATCGTAATTATCGTTCTGCGCCGAAAGCGTCATCAATACGATAGGTACGTTATCGATTTCGACCGGCGACACTTTCCAATGCGTGACGCCGGGCGGAATCAGGTTCTGGTTGGACATCAGACGGTCCCAGGTTTTGACCAAGCTGTCTTCAAAGGATTGGCCGACCAAATAACGCACGGTAACTACCGCCGCACCGGGCCTGGAGATCGAATAGACATATTCGACGCCTTCGATTTGCTTCAGCAAAACCTCCAACGGCGTGGCGACCAGTTTTTCCACTTCTTCGCTGGATGCGCCGGGAAACTCAACCAGCACATCCATGACCGGCACCACAATCTGCGGGTCTTCTTCGCGCGGCGTCAGAATCAGCGCCGCGGCTCCGGCCAGCAACGAAATAACCAGGAACAGTATCGATAATTGCGAAGTGGTGAAAATTTCGACAATTTTGGTTGTCAACCCGCGTTTGGGTTTTTCATTTTCCAGGCTGTCCATTATTGCGCCTCTGGATGAGCTATCACGGTTTCGCCTTCATGCAGGCCGGAAATGGCTTCTATTTGATCGCCAAAGGTTTTGCCTGTTCTGATATGGCGCATCAGTTGTCGGCCTTCCGCTACGACTTTGACAACTTCCAGTTGACCGATATGTTGCACCGCGGAGGTGGGAATCAATAAGGCTTCGTGTTGGTCGCAAGCTTGTTCCAACCAGCCGAAATAGCCCGGCTGCAAGCCTTCCATCGCAGGAAGTGCGATTTTAATCAATTGCGTACGGGTTTGCGGATCGACTTCGGGGCTGATCTCGTCGATTTGCGCGCCGGTGGTTTGTGCCAAGGTATCGATGCGCACCTTGACATTCATGCCGATGCTGTAGCGTCCGGCACAGCTGCTCGGCACATCGGCTTCAAGCCTTAAGCCTTGCGGCGTTTGCAAGGATACGATGGGCACGCCGGGCAGCCCCATGTCGCCGGGTTCTTTAAGGCGTTTAACCACGGTGCCGTCAAAAGGAGCCACTAACAGGGCATCGGCCAGATGGCTCCTGATTTCAGTAATCGCGCTGGTGGCCTGGCTTACACCGGCTTGCGCCTCTTTTGCCCTGGCGACGACCGCGTCAAAACTTTCCCGTGTCGCCGCTTCTTTACTGTATAAGCTGCGGGTGCGTTGCTCGTCCGCCAGGGCGCGGCTTGCTTGAGCGGAAGCACTGGCAAGCGCGGCCTGGGCTGCATTTTCCTGGGCTTTGATGTCGCGTTCATCGAGCCGGGCAATGACATCGCCTTTTTTGACTTTGTCGCCGGCATTGACCTTAATCTCGATAATGCGGGCTGTCGTTTTGGGAGCGATGTTGGCAACCGTTCTCGACTTGACCGTACCGGGCCAAGCCAGAATATCGTCAACCTGTCTTTTTTCAACAATAGCAGTGTCGCTCGACCTTGACTCTTTAGCTAACGGGCTTAATCCGGGCTGCACTTTGCTGACAAAACTGCCTTGCATATAAAGCAGCAACAGGATCAAGGCTAAGACAGCTGCGGAAATAGCAAGGATTTTATTAGTATTTTTGGATTCGGTTGCTGACATAAGATTCTCTTTATCGCTATCGTTCCCACGCTCCAGCGTGGGAATGCAGTGGTAGACGCTCCAGCGTCCCGCAAAAGCATTCACCACGAAGGCACGAAGGACACGAAGTTTTCAATACATTGAGTTTAAAGAATTATTTTTCCTTCGTGATCTTCGTGCCTTCGTGGTGAATAGATTTTTAAACTAATGTTGGTAATACTTTCACAGTCTCCGGAGCGTGGGAGCTATTAATTGTTATTTACTTCCAATCGCCGACGGCCTTTTTTAACGCCGCTTCAGCACTCAAGGCGTCGTAACGCGCTGCAATCGTGTCGGAGTGAGCTTTGTTTCTGGCTACTTCGGCTTCGATATAACGGGTAACGGTCACTGTTTCGGCGCGCCGCTGTTCATGAACCAGCCTTAACGCTTCGTCGGCCGAAGCCACCGAGGCTTCGGTAACGCGCATACGCGCCAAAGCTTCTTGCAATTTTAAGAAAGCAATTTTGACTTCCTGCTCGATAGCCAATTTTGTTTTACGTTCCATCTCGCGGGCTTCGGCGGCTTTTCGTTCCGCAGCACTGACGCGATTTTTAGTTTCCAAGCCGGAAAACAAATCCATTTCGACGCTGATTCCGGCGGTGACGTTATCTTTGCCAGCGGAAAATCCCGGCGATTGGCTGTTTTGCCCGTAGCTCACGTAAGCATCGGCTTTGGGCAGATAAGCGCCTTGCCGGCTTTTAACCTGGAGCTGACTGATTTCAACTTGATTGGCGGCCGCTTTAACTTCCGGGCGTTGCGTCATCGCAAGTTCAAGCGCATCGTTAAACGATGACGCCAACTTGGGATCGGGCAACTTCGAAGAGGCCGAGGCGACAGTAAACGCTTGCTCCGCCGATAGGCCAAGCAAGGTTGCAATACTGGTTTTGGCTAACTCGATGCCGTTGGCGGCCCTGATTTGGGCATCCTGGGCTTCAGCCGATTTGACTTCCAGCGATAGCACATCGGATTTAAGGATGGTTCCGGCTTCATAGCGCAACGTTGTTAATTTTAATTCGCCGGCAATTGCCAAAATAGCATCCTGAGCGACTTTATGCGCTTCTTGCGCGGCCAAATACGCGTAATAGGAAGCCGTTACCGCTTCAATCAACGCATTCCGCACTGACGAGCGTTCAAATTCAGCCGCACTGATGCCCAACTCTGCGGCTTTACTGTTTTGATAATCCTGGCCGCCACGGAACAAGGACAGTTTGCCTATGATTTCGGGGCGAAAGTTTTGCCGATAACCGGGATTGTTAATGGTGTTGATCGAGTTGGGGCCGAAATCCCTTTGCGCCACAATCATCGAAAAAACCTGCGCCGGATTATTGGAATGATCGTAGCCGACTTTGGCCGTTATTTGCGGATAAAACGCGGACAGCGCTACGCCTAATTGAGCCTCGGCTTGACCGATGCGTTCCGTGGCAATTTGCAAGTCGGGATTATTGTTTAATGCATAATCAATAGCCTGATCCAAAGTAAAGGATTGGCCGGCCGGTTTATCGGTTTTATCAACAGAATGTTGGGCGATAGGATCCGCTACGGCCGGTAAATTCGATAGCATGAGTATCGGTAATAAACTTAATACCAATTTGTTTTTTATTGTTCTAAGTATCATCACGTACCTGTTAAGAATATGGCAAAAAGCCGTTCAACCTTGTGCGGGTGCGCGGAATTTTTTATTCACCACGAAGAGCACGAAGGACACGAAGAAAAAGCGGGTGAGTAACTTGTTCCGCCTTAAGATCGGAAGCCGAAAAACATAATCCTTCGTGCCTTCGTGGTGAAAAACACAGCCATCCGCAATCAGAATGCGCAGCCCGATTTAACACCCAACTTTTTAAGTATGATTGCCATCGGGCAAAATCCCGTGAATGCCGACTGCAACAAATTAGCGCCGACAAAAGCGGTAAACCATAGCCACAATTCGGAGTGATAATGCGCCAACACTAAGCTAATTAAAATAAAGCTGCCTGCCACAGCAAAAACAATGCGATCAATAGTCATGTTATTTTCCTTTCAAACGCACTACGCCTATTAATTTAAGCATCAACCTTTCATAAAAAGGTTCGCTGATGCCTTTTTTAATTTTACGCATGAAATAGAATTCGAAACCGATTTTAGCCAGATGCACCCACTTGCCTTGTGCCGACCAGGTGACATTACGCGGCGGAATTTGCGGCTTGGCCAGAAAGGCCACGCCGGAATCGCCGAAATCGGCCAGACATAAGGCGTTCAATGTGGCTTTATGGCTGGGTTCTTTACCTGCCAACTCATCGGCAATATTATGCGCGGCGGCGGTTACCATCGATTCGATCATATAGCCGGTTTTGGGTGCGCCTACCGGTACCGGGGTCGCTTCAACGGGTGGAATAGCAATACAAACGCCGACCGAATAGATATTTTTAAAGGTCTTATTGCGCTGATGTTCATCCACTAAAACAAAGCCGCGCGGATTAATCAAGCCTTCAACGCCGACATTACGCACTGCGTCAACGCCGGTAAAAGCCGGTAGCATCATCGAATGCTTAAACGGCAGCTCGTGTTTTTTCTTTTCCTTGCCTTCATCGTCGACTTCGGTCACAAACATCATGCCGGGTTCGATTTTATCGACCTTGGCATTGGTTATCCATTTAATAGTCTTGTCACGCAAAGCGCTTTCCAGCAGGCCTTTAGTATCGCCGACACCGCCTAAGCCTAAATGCCCTATGTAAGGTTCCGCGGTCACAAAAATCATCGGTACTTTGTCGCGGATTTTCCGTTTGCGTAATTCGGTTTCAATAATCATTAAATATTCATAGGCGGGGCCGTAACAGGACGCTCCCTGAACCGCACCGATAACAATCGGGCCGGGATCTTCCATAAACTTATCCCAATCGCCGATAGCCGCTTCGGCATGATCGACATGACAAACCGATGAGGTATAGCCGTCAGGGCCTAAACCGGGCACTTCATCGAAAGCCAGACGCGGCCCTGTAGCAATAACCAGAAAGTCGTAAGCCACGGCCGAGCCGTCATCCAGCAATACCTGATTATTAACCGGATCGACTTTTGCAGCGGCTTTTTGAATGAATTCTATGCCTTTCTTTTTCATCACCGGCGCCAATTCGATCTTTAAATCTTCCGGTTTTCGCCATTTGGGTGGAATCCATGGATTTGATGGAACAAAATGAAAGGTCGGCGTATCCGAAATCACGATAACGTCGTGATTCTTTCCTACCGTTTCTTTCATTTCATAAGCCATTGGTACACCGCCGATGCCCGCGCCTAGAATTACAATACGTGCCATGCTACTTTCCTCATTGAGTTGTTATTGTGTGCCCTGCATTTTTTCAATTGGCTGCGGGCCAATTGAAAACCCCGTTAAAGTGAGCCGGTACCGACACTGAACAGAAAAAAACACCCCATAACCGATCAGACAAAAAGTACCGAAAAACTTAAAAATAAACTGGTATATTAGAAAACGTTAATAAACGATAGCACGGTTTGTTCTTAACGCACAAGATTAATTGCTGGATTAAAAACAAAGTTGGCGGAGAATCCAGTAAGGACGTGACTTGCTCCTGAAGAAAATTATTCAGCAGCAATTTTGCTTTGAGCGTTGATTGGAGATGTACGGCGCAGGTCCTATTCAAGAGTGTGATTTTGACAGCATCATAGCAGCTCGAAATAAGCTTACCCGGCGACAGCCAGGGTAGGGGGCTTCCAGCAGTCAGAAGTTTCGGAGAGCCCGAAACGCCTATCCTGCGCTAAAGTGCGGACAGGCTTCTTTCGATCTACTAGATTGAACAGGTCGGATTTATCGCATCGTGTTGGCGATATTTTCGGGGCCGTGCCTGTTCACGATTGGAAGGCTTAATTTAAGAAACTTATCTTTGTCGGCTTGGGTTTTCTTCAGCCGGGATAAGCTAAGCTAAGCTAAGCTAAGCTAAGCTAAGCGGAGGGCGGCATTTGCTGGTGATGACTTTGGAGTTTAATGTCTAACGGAAAACGCAACATCCGGCTTACTCATATGTATTTTCAGCTTCGGGGTACTCTTAATCTAACTCGATAACTCAGGTTAAATATAGCGTCCGAAATGAATAAAGCGACATCGTTCCCACGCTCCGGCGTGGGAATGCCGAAGTACCGCTCCAGCGGTACGGGACGCTGGAGCGTCCCTCACTGCGTTCCCACGCCGGAGAGACTGTGAAAAACCTATTCACCACGAAGACACGAAGTTCACGAAGAAAAAATAATTGATTAAACTCAACGCATTAAAAACTTCGTGTCCTTCGTGTCTTCGTGGTGAAGGCTTTTGCTTTTGTTCTAAAACGAATACTTTCACAGTCTCCAGAGCGTGGGAACGATAGCGAGTCCATGCGTCGCTATATTAATTTCACACTCTAATATATGCCGTAAATAGCGTAAAAATGCCCCGGCCGGATTACAGCGTAAATTCAGTTTGTAACGGCCAATCCCTGTAGTTAAAAACTTGCCCCTGTTTTCGAACCGTATCGCAAGCATCGAGTGATATTTCGCCAATAACCCATTGCACGGCATTGAGCTGACCGACGGCCAGTATGCCGTTATCGGGAAAACCACGATCCACCGGCGTGTAAATAGCCGACGCACCGATATTGACGTCCACCGCTTCAGACCAAGGGGCTTCACCGACCAGCGCGGATTGAACGACATAACATTGGTTTTCCAAGGCTCTGGCTTGGCAACCGATTTTAACGCGATGGTAACCGGCTACGGTATCGGTGCAACTGGGCACTAAAATCAGATTGGCTCCGGCTTCAACCTGCTTTCTGGCCAACATCGGAAACTCGCTGTCATAACAAATATTGATGGCGATTTTTCCATATTCGGTTTCAAAACATTTTAATTCATCACCCTTCTGGATTAACCAGTGCTCGTTTTCAAAACGCGTCATCATCAGCTTGTCCTGATAATCGGCCTGAGCATCGGGCATAAACAGATAAGCCCGATTTCGGTAAGCGCCGGAATCCGTTTTCACCGGAAAAGTGCCGGGTTGGATGATGCATCGGTGGGTTTTAGCCAGGCTTTGAAACAAGTCCAGGTAATCCTCATGCACTGACTGTATGGCGGCCAATTGCGCGCTTAAGCATGAATAAACCTCCTTGCCGAACAGTGAAGCCAGTTCCATACTGGCGTACTCGGGGAACAGCAAAATCTTGGCATCTTGTTCGGTCGCTTCGATAACCCAGCGTTCAACTTTGCTTTGATACTGCTGCCAGTTTTCCAAAAAGCTGATGTCGTATTGAGCGCTTGCAATTTTAACGTTCATGTTTCAGCCAAAAAGTCATCGGTTTAGGGGTTTCATCAACATCATCCAGATCTTTCCACACATAAGTTGTGTGTAGCTCGGGATGTTTGACGTAGCCGCGTTTACTCCAAAATCGATCCAACGGCACATAATCGCTTGGCCGCCTGGGATGATCCATAGGCCGTTCTACACAACAAAAACAAATATGTTTAAAGCCCCCTAAGTCCTCGGCGTGAGCTTCTCTTTGCTCGAAAAAGCGAACGCCGATACCCAGACCGCGGTAATTTTTGTTCAGCACCGATTCACTGCAATAAAATACTTCGTCGAGATTATAGCCTTGCTCAAGAAACGGCTTTTTCAGTTCGTCGGTTTCGTATTTCATCGGGATGGCTGTCGATGCGCCGACGACTTTATCACCATCGAAAGCGATCACAATAACGCTTTCGGGACAATCGATATAAGTCTGTAAATATTTTTTTTCATAATCGATATCTCCGTCGTACAGATACGGGAAATCGCGAAACACTTCAATTCGAAGCCGGGCCAGCTCGGGAATAAATTGCGCCAGAGCGGGGCCGCTGCATCTTTCAATACGAATATCTTTAGCCATAAAATTAGATAAGCAAAAAGAGGCGCATTTTAGCTGAACGTTGATAGTTTGCGTAGATTAAGGCTTAAAAAAACGATGGCGTTGCAAGCTAAACAGTTCGTCATCATAAAATAAGCGTCTGCAATCAGTTTAATTCCTCGATTTCTTCAAGCGTTAAACCGGTCATCGTGGAAATAACGTCAATTTCAAATCCGGCAGCTAACATCTTTCTTGCAACTTCCATTGCTTTTGTTGTTTCGCCTTCGATTTTACCTTCGGTTTTACCCTCATAAAACGCGGTATCCGTCACCGCTTTTGCTTCGTTATAGGATAAAATGCTTTTCAAATACGCATCGTACTGATCGCTACTCAAATGCGACACTTCGGCAATATCAAAGCCTTTTTGAAAAATCGGCTCGTTTAGAATGGCCGGAATATGGTCGAAATCTTCCAAATGTTTCAAAAAATACACCCACTTATCGAAATGGGTTTCCAGTTCATGTTCTTGTTTGTTAAACAACGGCATTTGCAAAAACTTAAAATGCAATTTGTTATAAAACACATCGCCGTCTTGGTCTTTTAAACAAACATCACGGCGAAATTTACGCTCGTCTTCCTTTTCGTCGTATTTAAAATCCAAAATCGCAATGAAATACACCGGCAGTAAATAAAAATCCCACAGCCCTTTTTTGCCTTGGTCGCGAATCGGAAACGTCGAATAAAACAGCGAACCGTCTTTGAAAAACTGCATTTTCGCTTTTTGCATTTCTACAATAAAACGCTCCCCCGTTTTGCTTTGGCAATAAATATCGAAAATGGATTTACGCTCGTCGAGGGTGTCCGACATGTTCTCCGGATTGTTAAAGCGCAGTTCCGCGATTTGATGGTGCGGCGGCAACAGTTGATTTAAAAAATCAATCAGCAAATCTTTGCTCGCTTCTTCACCAAACAGTTTTTTAAAGCCAAAATCCGTATACGGGTTAAAGTACTTGCTAATCATCGGGTTTACTCGTTTTAAGGCCTTAAATTTAAAGCCGCAATTCTACCACCCGGACATAAAAAAACCGCCCTCGGTTTGCCAAGGGCGGTTCGTTTAATCAATATATTTAACCGCCAAATGGTTAAATCCGAACCCATCAGTGTATTGAAGCTTGGGAGTGTCGGGCAACGAAAAGATGTTGCCCGACCCGGCTAACGTGGAGCTAAGGGGGCTGCGCGCTTTTGCGCAGTCCCGCTTGAGCGACAACCACCAACCAAAAGTGACAGACAGGTTAGCCTGAAAAGTTAAGTTGCAAAAAGACGCAACCTACGTCACTACTGTTTAAGTCCATCAAAGTTTTCCTGAAACTTTGTAATAATTTCTTGTCCGCGTGTCTTGTCTTCACTATTTTCTAACATATTTAAGACTAGCATTTTTTCTTCTTCAGACAACGAATCTTTTACAAGTTGCGCTTCAACAAAATCTAAACGGTTTCCACTTAATTGACGATTCGCCCATTGCTTTGCTAACTCTTGTACAGACTCCGTTTGTGCTTCATTATTAGCCTGTGTTTTCAACATACTGCGTAGCACATTAAAAGTATATTTAGATGGATTGCTTTTAATACGCTCAATAGTTTTATCATACAGATCTTTGTCGTCCTGCTCTAAAGCTAATTGAGTAATTTTTACTAACGCTTCAGGGTGGTCTATTGCAAGTAATTTATCTTGAGTTTCAGGCTCGGTAGTTTCTTGAAAACGTTTTGTAATGCTTTCAGCTATTTGTATTCGTTGTGAGCTTGCGTTAATGCTTCTCGGTAAAGCATCCAATAATTCAAATGGTATATCTTGGTTATTCAATAAATAATCTGTAAAAAAATCTGCAATTTTAGGGGAATTAAATTGCGAAATCGCTTGTGACAGAATAACGAGATGTTCTTTATTATCAGATTGTTTTGATATTTCACTGGCAACCTCAACAAGAATTTTAGCTAGTGGTGCATGGTTATTAAGAGTTAATCCATTAGCTAAACGAGAGAGATTTTTTCCAGACACCACACTCAATAACAATTCATTTCGTAGCAATGTTTGACAAGATGAGCATCTTGCTAATATTGCTAAGTTTTGCTTGCTTAATAATTCATTAGACTTTCCTTGTCGAAAAGCATCTAGCAAATATAACGTTTTTTGATAACGTTGTTCATCTGTTGTTGGATAAATTACTTGAGGTTGGCTTTTATCTTCTGTCTCTAATAAAGTTGTTTTCGAGTGATTATTAAAAATAACTGGAGATGCAATTAATGGTGTTTTTCTATTATTGATTTTATTAACAGGCTGATGTGATTGTTTGTTAAAAAACAAATTTAAACCTAAAGCCAATCCAAACGTAATGACGCTGATTAAAATTAGGTTGTTAAATTTTAAGCTCATTACTAAATATCAAAGAAAAGATTAAAAAATAATTGAGTAACTTCCTTTTCACTCAATTAACAAGTAGCTAATATTTTATTTTACATAAAACACTTGAGGCATTGCTCTAGTGGTAGTTATTAGATGAGACCAATTGTAGATTTTTTCAGACACTTGAGCCACTGTGCTACCATCGAACTGTATAATGCGAGTGTCTTCACATTTATAGGTGTTTTTTAATAAATTAACTATGTCATCACGTCTAGCGCTAGAAGATATTGCAAATATGACTGTTCCGTATCCACTGTTATATGAATTAGTTACACAAGCAATATTTCTTCCTACATAACCCCCAGCATTTTTATCCACGCTCGGAGTATGTCCAGTTATGATGGTATATTTGTCAGATTGGTTTTCCCGTGCTTTAATGTCATTTATTGAAACAAAATCCGAAATGATGGCACGGCGTTGAGTATGATTGATAATCAAATTTCGTTTAGGAAACGCTGAGCAAGAATCTCCCCCTACAGTTCTCATTACACCATCAATAAGCTGCGGAAAAGACGGTATGCCGCCATCGTTGTGAAATGAACCAGAAATAACTAAATTTGCGCTATTCAATACTGAATTGTTATTTATAAAACTTTGAACTGTTCTAGCTGGGAAAGTTGGAACATCAGGCATGTTGCAATAATTGCCAGTTTTTGTTTTAGGTTCAGTGAATGCCCTTAAATCTGCGCCACTACAAAGGTTAATTTGAAATACATAAGTATTCCCAATTTTCTGCTTTGAATATTTTGGTACACCTGACATCGTGCAGGGATTGATATTAACTTGTCTTGGAGTCGAGAAGTTACTAGCTCCTGACGCTGTATTAACGCGTACTTTCCACCATAAAGGGCCGCCTAAAGGCACGTTTCCATTATAATAGGTTGCGGCTCCAGTCGTAGTAGTAAAACAATTAGCTGAATCAGTGCAGTAGCTTGATCCATTTAAATCGTAAAAGTTACTATTACTAGTGTTTTGTTCGCTACTAATAACTATTCTTGAGTTATTCGCACCAGAAGCAGACCAAGAAAAGTAATTAGTAGAAGGACTATAAGTTCCTCCGCTGTCAGGCTTATTAGGAGTAGGGGCTGGTGGCGCAGCCATAGCTGAAGCAGTAAAAAGAGCGGTGCATAACAAAGCAGCTTTTGAAGCAGATATAAAACGTAATTTCATTGTATTACCTTATTATCGACAGATGGAAAAAGGATGATAAACATTAACTTGATAAATTTAGCGAGCCAAACGTAAAGTTGACACGCCTAACGTTAAATTGAGGGGCTGGCGTAGCCAGTCCCTCTCGAATGCAAGGTTAGGCCCAACGGTAATTTCATCTAGTTGCCAAGATTGAAAATACGCAACTTCGGACGCTTGACGCTTGAAAGTTATGATTGGCTGCGGATACGTACATAAAGCCGCCTGAATCCTGGTTCCAATCAATGATCTTGACATCAGATACTCTGAAGTCAGATTTCGAAAGCATATGGCTCTCATAGTCTTGTACAGTAGCGTCGTAAATTTCTTGATCAGACGCTTTCGCGTCAATTCCGCCCCGATTTGCTAAGTGAATCCATTTAACGCTAGGCGTGCACAGAGGCTCAAGAACGAGTAGATCCTCAACAGCTTCTCGGTAGAGCTTAGGGCGCTCCGAAAGCGCTGTGTTTGTCGGAGTTCGACTCTCAACTGTGTCTGGATCCGAGCCCATCAGCCACGCGATAATACCTTGCGGTGAAAAATCCAGAATCCGCTTGATGTGCTCTGCAGAGAGCGCAAATATGTCTGCCTCCATGAATGTGATGTTCGGATTGCTTAAATTGTTTTCCTTTGCCTTCTGTAACAGAAAGCGATTGTTATCGATTACGAGAACCTCACGGTCAGAAGCTAGTTGCTTTGTCCCTAATCCATTCCCGCAGCCAAGTTCAAGAACGCGATCCTTTGGCGAGATTCTAGCTAATTCGACATATAGGTTTTGCTCATCAAATCGAGTAGCTTCATCAGACCAATGTTTGGCGTATGTTTCGGGATTCATTTTTATTAACTGGTTCATTCTATGACCCTTGCTTGGATTCTCTATGTAGGCCTAACTAATATTAGGCGTCCTAATAGACGCAAAACATTGCGTCATTTTGATGTCTAAATATTATTTAAAATTAAAAGTCATTGTTATTTCATGCTGTTGTATGAATTTAGTGCGTCCTAAATTAAATTTAGGTAGCGTCAAATAAAAGCACGAGCGCGAGTAAGTATAAACACCTACAACGGAAACGGATAATAAACTTAAAGCCTAGATATGGCAAATCTCTCATTCGTAATTTGTTTTTTTCCTGACCACTGAACGTGTAAAGCATTCTCCAGGCTCAAGCTACATCGTGATACTAATCCAACAGTTCTTCACCCCCCAGTTTTCCCAAGCGGGACGGAGTTTGCCCCCATATGCGCCAACCTAAGGAAAAACGGCGGCTGGACGGGTTATTTAACCCGTCCACATGTTTAAGTGTTCAATGCAACCAATTGATAAAAAATGTTAAACGTTACGGTCGGAGCGAATGCCCCGACCGGCACTTGTTAGACAACCGCCCTGTAGGGCGTGCTTTGGGAGCGAAGGCGCGCACGGCGCTCTCTACGTTTTTGCCTCTCGTCCATTACGGCGGCTTTTGTAAGGCCTGCCGCAACAGCGATACCTCACGCACCGTCACCGGCGGGGCCGAATTGCCCCAACTATTACGAATGAAGCTAAGCACTTCGGCGATTTGCGCATCGGAGAATTTTTCCGCAAACGCAGGCATTTCCTGAGGCTTAGGCCCTTCTTTTGTTTGCGCGGTTTTACCGCCTTCCAATAGCAAACGAATCATTGATGTCGGGTTTTCGGCAAGAACAGTCGAACTCCAGGCCAGCTTCGGGAATAACATCGGCGCTTTTCAATTTAACCAGAACCGGCTGCCCGACCGGAATATGGATTTCGTTGGCGGTTACGAAGCGGCGCGCAGGATCATCGTCTTCATACTCGACTTTCCACCACCAATCGTAGCCGGTGATCGTCAGCGCCGGAGCGCGCGTTGGTTTTGAAATCGCATTCAGTGTAATCAAGGCGTAAATCGCCAATGCGAACACTCCGGTTCCGATATAAATCCAGAACATGCCTTGTTGTTCGATTGAAAGGGCATTTTCAGCAAGACGTTCTCGGAAAATAGCCCGGACCAGAAGCAGTGCGATAATAAGGAAAATGACCAGCAACAGCGCGACCAACACCCAGCCCAAGTACATCGTAGGCGTTGAGGCCGGGCCATAGCTATGTAAAAAATAGTTAAGCGGAGCTATTTGTTCTCCGGCTATCGGCGGGACCGGTATAGCCCCGAGAATATAATGGGTAGGGGTGCCATTGCTGAATTCGAATGTGGCAGCGTTTATGGGCTTGGCATCGTCCTATCCAAAAGGTTATCGGGCGGCTTGCTTGTGGGTTATTTTAGCGATGTGCGTTCCTTGGAAACGGGCGATTTTTAATTCATTCTCCGAAGGCGGGCGGCTGTTATCGGCCCCGGCAAGCGCGCCCGCTCCATAGGGCGAGCCGCCGGTGATCTCGTTCATATTCAAAATCTCCAGGCAAGAGTAGGGCACTCCGACAATGATCATGCCGTGATGCAGCAAGGTCGAATGAAACGAAGTAATCGTGGTTTCCTGGCCGCCGTGTTGCGTGGCTGTGGAGGTGAATACGCCGGCGACTTTACCGATTAAACTGCCGTTCACCCACAGTCGACCGGTCCGGTCGAGAAAATTGCGCATCTGCGCGCACATATTGCCGAAGCGGGTCGGCGTACCGAAGATGATGGCGTCATAGTCCGGCAATTCGTCCACCTCCGCGATCGGGGCCGCCTGATCAAGCTTGGCCCCGGCCTTGCGCGCCGCGTCTTCCGGGACCAGATCGGGTACGCGCTTGATAGTCACTTCAGTGCCTTCGACGCTACGTGCGCCTTCAGCGACTGCATTGGCCATAGCTTCGACGTGTCCGTACATGCTGTAGTAAAGAACGAGAACTTTTGCCATGCTGTATCTCCTCATCGAGTGGATTTTGCAGCGCTATCATTGTGGCTGTAGGCCTTTGAGGCTTTAAAATCCCCAACGGGAAGCGTGGAACAGAAAAATTTGATTTTGTTCGGCTTTCATGCGGCGTTTATAGCGGTAAAGCGCTCGAAGTCCGAGGCAATGTAAACGCGTGCTATGGCCCGAATGCATCGGTGTTCTGTAACTTTGAAGTCTAATGTTGTCGTAGAGCTTGAATGCTTGCTTAGTCAATTCTGCGGATGTCATCACGTTAAGTTCCGGTGCGTAAGCCTTAAGTTGAACATAGGGCATAGACTAAGTTAAACGATTAAACAGGGGTATATCGCAAAATACCTAAATAGTGAAAAATCATTGCAGGGCGTTTAACTGTGCTGCGTTTCATTTTGTCTATCCGCTGTTTTTAACCTGACGATAAAACGCCGATAATCGTCTTCTGTCAGCGCGTCGTTTACTATAAGCAAAGACTGCCTGCGCGCATCGTGCTTAAAATGTAAAAATATCGCGACTACGCTGATGACGGTTGAATCCATGATTTGCACCGATTTAAATTCATCACCGTCGGCTATTTCCCAGCCGGATGTTTCAGTGTGCTTGATGCTGTAGCGTTGGGTTTTTAAGCGTCCGAGCGCAAACCAAAGATGCAGGCAAATGCCTACCGACAGGGCTAATTTAACGGCAAGCGGTAAAGCGTTGGCGATGCTTGAGCCTAAGGCAAGCAAATGGATTGCAACAAGAAAGCGCTTTAGCTGCGCGGAGGGCTTAAGCTCCAGCAACAGTGGGGATTCGGATTTTTTGGACACGTTGGAGCCGCTCCGTATGTTATTTTTAGCCGGTAATAGGCTATCACTCAGGTTTTTGGTCTTGAACAAACAGCGATATAATCAGCGCACTTTAAAATCCACCCTAATTTTTTATCGATGAACTCTAACTGGAAAAATTTTCTGCTGGCCGAACACGCCCTATTCGACAACGATGACGACGCTGTTTTTTTACCCTCCGGGCAGGAGGCTGACCAACGCATTTATCCCGTTGCGCATCTGGCGGTGTTAACCGTTGCGGGAAGTGATGCGGCTAAATTTTTACAGGGACAAATAACCTGCAATATTAACGACGTCACCGATATAAAAAGCAGTCTGGGCGCCATGTGCAATCCTAAGGGCAGGGCGATCGCCACTTTTTTATTGGTTAAAAACGCTGACGCTTTCTTGATGATTTTGCCCAAAGAATTACTGGAACCGGTCAAGAAAAAATTACAGATGTATGTGTTGCGGGCGAATGTGAGTTTAACAGACAGTTCGGATCGCTTATGTTTAATTGGCTTAAGCTATGGCGCATCAGCATCCGGAAAAACGTCTGAACAGAGTTTTGCAACAAGCCGGCAGGACAGTATTACGGTTGATTTTCAGGGCCGTTGTTTGATTATTGCCGATGCCGATAAGGCTCAGGCGTTTTGGTCGGAACAGCTTAAGCTGGGCTTTCAGCCTGACAATTCGGCGCAATGGCGCTATCTCGACATTGTTTCAGGTATTCCCTGGCTGACTGCGCAAACATCGGAAGAGTTTATTCCGCAAATGCTTAATCTGGATAAATTGGGCGGGATCAGCTTCAATAAAGGCTGTTACACCGGTCAGGAAGTTGTTGCCCGAACGCATTATCTGGGCAAGGCGAAAAGGGAAATGTTTGTTGCGGAAGGCAAGGACTTGACGCCTCCCGAAGCTAATTCAAACATCATTGATGACAGCTCCGGTACAGCGCAAACTATAGGTAAAGTGCTGTGCGCGGCAAGCGGGCAAGAGGGTTGTAAAATGCTGGTCATTCTGCAAGTTGCCGATACCCCGGCTTATCGTCTTAAGCTGGAAAATAATGCCGAGATAACAGTGCTGAGCCATTGAATTTATAAATACCTCAGTTGATAAGGCGACGTAAAGCCCTCTCGGCAATTGCTCCTGCATTGCCCTACCTCCTGCATCCTTGCAGTCGTCCAGCGGGTATTTATATCCCCTCATCCCAACCTAATCATGCCGGACTGTCCTGTCCGGCACCCTACGGGCGAGTGCAAATCCGCTCCCGGCGGATTTGTCCCTGAGGGAGAAGGAGCAAATGTCGTTATATTAGCTACAGCCTCTATAAAACAGACCGCCACGGAAAAACCTTTAAAACTATGATTAACCCACAAGCAGCGATCAATTTTCGCCGATTAGGCACCCTAACTATTTTTGCCGTTTATTTTGTTATTTTAGTCGGCGGCATCGTCAGGGCTTCCGGCTCGGGCATGGGCTGTCCCGATTGGCCGACGTGCTTCGGACAATGGGTGCCGCCTACCGACGAATCCCAGTTACCGGCCAATTACCATGAGATTTACGCGCAACGCGGTTATGAAAATACCCAGTTTAATCCGGTAAAAACCTGGACTGAATACACTAATCGCCTGATCGGCGTGACCATCGGTTTTTTGATTTTTTTGACCGCGTGGTCGTCACGCATTTATCTTAAGACCGACAAAAGTATTTTTTATTTGGCGGTCAGCGTGTTTTTCCTGGTCGGTTTTCAGGGGTGGTTGGGTTCGACCGTGGTGGCAAGCAATCTCAAGCCATTGATGATCACCTTACATATGTTGCTGGCTTTATTTATAGTGGCCTTGCTGATTTATACGATTACCCGCTCGCAACGGGATGCAATCGCCCTGTTTGATATTCGGGCGCTGCCGGACAAATTTAAAACGGTGTTAATCGCGGCGATGACCATGACCTTGATGCAGGTGGCTATGGGAACGCAGGTCAGGGAAGCGGTGGATTTTATTGCTCATGATCATGCTTATATCGACCGCCAATACTGGCGCGACGATTTTCCGGTCATTTTTTACATTCACCGGTCGTTTTCTTCGATTATTTTGTTTACTAACCTTTGGCTGGCTTGGAAGATTTTCCGAGCGGTCGACAGAAAAAGCCCGTTGCTGCGTGTCGGTGTAGCTTTAGCCGGTTTGGTGGTCACGGCCATTGTTGCCGGTATCAGTCTCGACCGATTGGGGATGCCGCCGGTCGCTCAACCGATTCATTTGTTGATGGCTAATTTGATTTTCGGTGCGCAGTTTTTTCTTTATAGTTGCTTGAATTACGCGTCAAAAAGCTAAGCTTTTTATAGGGCCATAATTAATATAGCGACACAAAGTCTGGAGAGGATCTGCTATCGTTCCCGCGCTCCGGCGTGGGAACGCAGTGAGGGACGCTCCTGCGTCCCGTACCGCTAGAGCGGTACTTCGGCATTCCCACGCCGGAGCGTGGGAACGATGTCGCTTTATTCACTTCGGGCTCTATAACTAACCGCCGTATTACTTAACTTTAACCAGTTCTTTGCCTTCGCTGGAAAAGTGACATTTGCTTACCGTAAAGGTATCGCAGTCTTTCGACTCTTCAATCTTCGCACCGTTCGGGCTCAACTGAACTTTCAGTTCACAAAAACTGGCTTCGCTTTCAGAATGTTTTTTCAGCACCAATTCGTTTTCACTCGTGCTTTTGGCTTTGCCGGAAATAGTCTCGGAACAGTGAACGTTGTTGGTTTCCTGGGCGCTGGACTCAAAATCGACATTAGCGCTAACGGTATAATCATCTTTAATTTTAGTTATTTTTAAGTGACGAACATAATCGCCGTCATGCAATACATAATGATCGGTAGCGGCGAAAGCATTCCCTGAAATCAGCACCGCCATAGCTAGAAACAATTTTTTCATAATCTTACCTCTGTTTGGATTTAAATTTGATCAACATGACAGCAGGTATACCGGCTTGCCGTTCATATTGTCTCCGGATGTACTTAGCACAACGCTGAGTTATTGTACCTTACTGCAAGTCGTTACTAAAAGGCGGGGCAATGAATTGCTAAACCGCCAGTCTGTTGTTTATGGTCCATCTATCAGCCATATTATGCGACAATTGTGCAGTTCCGGGACTGGCGTGCTCGCTACGGTACCTATGTTCTACCGAGCGCGTCCGCTTGAGTTTAATGATGCCGGCTTATACGCAATGGCTGTAATTTGTGGCGCAATGCGCCTTAACTGTATATTTTCACGCGCTGCGTCACTGCCATTAAGTTAAGAAAAAAGCTCCCTCTCCTGCTGGAGAGGGTTGGGGTGAGGAGAATAAAAATAAGGAAAAAAGCCTTATTTGATCCCCTCATCCTAACCTTCTCCCGGAGGGAGAAGGAACTGTCCATCCCTAACTTAATGGCAGTGACGCGCTGCGTGACAACGAGATAAAAGATTTTTTAATGGCTAACAATTTAATTTTCTCCCCGCCGATTCCACGAAAACAAGACCAAGTGCTGGTTTGGACGGGTTTAACCGGCTGCGGCGATTCTCTGGCTTTGGCTTCCGCCATTAAAAATGAGGATTGCCTGTTTGTTATTGTGACGCCGGATAATCAGACGGCGTTGCGGCTTGAACACGAGTTATCGTTTTTCTTGCAGCATCAACATCCTATTTTGCATTTTCCCGATTGGGAAACCTTGCCTTACGATGTGTTCTCGCCGTTGCCGGAGATTATCTCGGAGCGTCTGAAAACCCTGGCTTTATTACCGCAAGTGAAACGCGGCGCGCTGGTGGTTTCGGTGACGACGCTGATGCACCGCTTGGCGCCTAGGGAACATGTGTTGGCCAATAGTTTTGCGGTTAAGGTCGGCGATGATTTTAACCTGGAGCTTAATCGCGTTAAGCTCGAAAGCGTCGGCTATCATTGCGTCTCGCAAGTCTACCAACACGGAGAATTCGCGGTCAGGGGCTCGATCGTCGATTTGTTTCCGATGGGCAGCAAAGTGCCGTTTCGTATTGAACTCTTCGATGAAGAAGTCGAATCGATCCGCACCTTCGACCCTGAAACGCAACGGTCATTAGACAAAATCGACACGATCCAGCTGTTTCCGGCGCGCGAATTTCCGTTTACCGATGAGGCTATCAAGCATTTTCGCCAAGCGTTCAGGGAATATTTTCCGGAAAGCTCGCCTAAAAATCATTTTTACCTGGATGTCAGCAAAGGCATTACTCCCGGCGGCATTGAATATTATTTGCCGCTGTTCGTAGAGCATATGGCGTCATTGTTCGATTACCTGCCGAAGTCGGCGGTGTTAGTGCTGCCGGATAGTTTTGGCGCAACTTCGGGCGCTTTTTATGCAGAAGCCGAGGATCGGTTCCAGCAAAGAAAATATGATGTGGACCGGCCGTTACTGAAGCCGGAACTGTTGTTTTTGTCGGCCGATGAGCTGGCGCAACGAAGCGGCGCATTCGCCCGGATTATTATTGACGGCGGCGTCGCCGATCCCGACGGCATTATTTTTCATTGTCCTCTGTTGCCCAATTTAACCGTTGACGCCAAATTGGATCAGCCCTTCCAAGCCTTGCAGCAGTTTGTCGACGGTTTTAGCGGTAAGATTTTGTTTGTCGCGGAATCGGCGGGGCGTCGGGAAGCCTTAATGGAAAAATTAAGGCAGTACAAGATTACCGCGAAGCAGGTTGAAAGCTGGGACAAGTTTCTCCAGTCCGACTTGGCTCAGGGTATTATTGTTGCGCCGATGGATCATGGTTTGTGGCTTGAGTCCGAGCAAACCCAATTTCCCGCTATCGCTATCATCAGCGAAAGTTTATTGTCCGGCGAAAAAGTCCAGCAGCGGCGCAGACGGCGTAAATCCGGCGCGCATGAGTTGGAAAATATCGTCAATAACCTGAATGAATTGACGATAGGCTCGCCGGTGGTGCATCAGGAGCATGGCGTGGGCCGCTACTTGGGTTTGCAGACTTTGCAAATCGCCGGCATCGCATCGGAGTTTCTGGCTTTGGAATACGCCAACAACGATAAACTTTATGTGCCGGTTTCGTCGTTGCATGTGATCGGCCGTTATACCGGCATGAGTCCGGAAAATGCGCCTTTGCATAAATTGGGCGGCGACCAGTGGAGTAAAGCCAAGCAAAAAGCCATTAAGCGCATTCGCGATGTCGCCGCCGAATTGTTGGAGGTTCACGCCAAAAGAGCGGTCAAGCAAGGCCATGCTTTCGAGCTTGAAAATATCGAATACGCGGCTTTTGCCGATGCCTTCCCGTTTGAAGAGACGCCGGATCAACAAACTGCGATTGAGGCGATAGTGGACGATATGGCCAGTCCTCATCCTATGGATCGGGTGATTTGCGGCGATGTCGGTTTCGGCAAAACCGAGGTATCGATGCGGGCCGCGTTTATTGCGGTGCAAAACGGCAAGCAGGTGGCGATATTGGTGCCGACTACCTTGCTGGCGCAGCAGCATTACCAAAATTTTCGCGATCGCTTTGCCGATTGGCCGGTGCGGGTCGAAGTGCTGTCGCGCTTTGTCAGTCCTAAGCAGCAAAAAGAAATTACCGACGCTCTGGAGCAGGGCAAGGTCGATATTGTGATCGGTACCCATAAGCTGTTGTCGAAAGAGATCAAATACAAAGCGCTGGGGCTGGTGGTGATTGATGAAGAGCACCGTTTCGGCGTGACCCAAAAAGAGCATTTCAAAAAGCTGCGCAATGAATTGGATATGCTGACTTTGACCGCCACGCCTATTCCGCGTACCTTGAATATGGCGATGTCGGGCTTAAGGGATATTTCCATTATCGCCAGTCCGCCGCCGAATCGCCATGCGATCAAAACCTTTATCTGTGAATGGATGGACGCCCAGGTTAAGGAAGCCTGCTTACGTGAAATCAAGCGCGGCGGTCAAGTGTTCTTTTTGCACAACGATGTCAAATCGATGGAAAAAATGGCAAGGGAACTGGGTACGCTGGTGCCGGAAGCGCGGATTGAAATTGCCCACGGACAAATGCCGGAACGCGAGTTGGAGCGGATCATGCTGGATTTTTATCACCAGCGTTTTAATGTGCTGTTGTGTTCCACCATTATCGAAAGCGGTATCGACATACCCAGCGCCAATACCATCATTATCAATCGCGCCGATAAATTGGGATTGGCGCAATTGCATCAGTTGCGCGGCCGGGTAGGGCGGTCGCATCACCGGGCTTATGCTTATTTTATCGTGCCGCCGAAGGCTTTAATGAGCAAAGACGCCCTTAAACGGCTGGAAGCGGTCGAAGCTTCGGGCGATTTGGGCGCCGGTTTTATGTTGTCGTCGCATGATATGGAAATTCGCGGGGCGGGTGAGTTATTGGGCGACGACCAGAGCGGACAAATTCAGGAAATCGGTTTTACCTTATATACCGAGTTGCTGGAGCGCGCCGTTACGGCGCTAAAATCCGGTAAACAGCCGGAACTCGATACGCCGATGGACCGGGGGCCGGAAGTCGATCTGCAAACCTCCGCGTTGATCCCGGAAGATTATTTGCCGGATATTCATGGCCGCTTGGTGTTGTACAAACGCATTTCCAATAGCAAAAACCTGGAGGATTTACGCGAGTTGCAGGTGGAAATGATCGACCGTTTCGGCTTGTTCCCGGAGCCGGTAAAAACCTTGTTCAGTGTTACCGAGTTAAAGCAACAGGCGGAAAAAATGGGCATCAAGAAAATTGAGGCCAACGCGGGCGGCGGCCGCATTATTTTTTCGGCGACGCCGAACATTAATACCGAACAGCTGATTTCGCTGATACAAACGCAGGCGCAATGTTATAAATTCGATGGTGCGGATAAATTAAGGTTTATCAAGCCGTTTGAAACGACCGAGCAAAAACTTGAGTTTATAACCGGGTTGTTGGATAAATTGACCATAAGGGAGACGGTTAAAAAATGACCATGAACAAGCTTATGGTTTTCAGCGTAGCGGCAGTGCTGGGAACGTTGGTCGCTCCTGTTTTCGCGGAAAGCAACGCTTACCAAATAGAGTTAATCGTTTTTTCGCAAACTATGCCTACTAGCGAGGTGTTTGAGCAGACCGATAGCCAAATCAACTGGCCGCCCGATTTAACTGAATTGTCGGTTTATAACAAACCGGAGCGGACCACGCTTGACGGCAGTTACTCGGCGTTATCGCAAGACTCCGCTTATCGGCCTATTTTGCATGTTGCTTGGGTTCAGCAGGGCGGCGGCGCGCCTGTTCATATTCAGAGCGGCGACGGCAAGCTGAACGGCTATCTGGGGATGCAGCAGGGGCAGGGTTTGCAACTGACCGTCGATTTTGAGCTTGCCGCAGATAAAGATGAAAGCTATGGCAAAACTCGTCCTGTGGGCAGCGCGGCCCTTTACCGGTTAAATGAAAAGCGGGCTATTAAATTGAATGAGGTCTATTATTTGGATCATCCAAAGTTTGGGCTTGTCGCAAAAATAAGCCCGCTATAGAAGTCGCCGTTCAAACCCTGATGCTTTTATGCAAAGCTGTCGCCCAAATACTGGAGATATTTTTGCTAAAATGATTTTTTGTGTTATTAAGGACACCCGACAGTAGGGTGGCAATAACGCCAATGCTGTTGATTTAAGGTATGCGTTCTTTTTGCCTTCGAATAAATAATAATTTGTCAGGCATTTGATAAAAATAAACGGGCTGACAAGTTTGCCGGAAAAACGCAAATTGCTTTGTGAGTCATAATAATTAATTGAGGGCCGCATGAACGGATATTTGCTCCTGCACTGTCCGGATTCGCCGCATTCATGCGGATCATGCGGGAGATAAAGCGCCGACACCGGGCGCTTTAGGCGATGCAGGGGTAATTACCGAGGTAATATAATGAAGAGAAAAGATATCGTTCCGACCACTCAGGAGCGGATAATGCGGGAACATGATTTTATCGTGTCTAAAACGGATATGACGGGGCGGATTATCTACGGAAACGAGATTTTTATCGAGTTTTCCGGCTATGACGAAGAGGAGCTTCTGGGCAGTCAGCACAATATCATTCGTCATCCCGATATGCCGAGGGTGGTGTTCAAGTTGCTGTGGGACTATTTGGCTGAAGACAAAGAAATCTTTGCTTTTGTTAAAAACATGTCGAAAGACGGTGGCTTTTATTGGGTGTTTACCCAGGTCGCACCGATGAGAGGGAAGGACAAACAAAGAGCCGGTTATACTTCGGTGCGCCGCAAGCCTAATCCCAAGGCCATTCCGGTGGTGGCGGACTTATATCGCACCCTGCTGGATGCCGAACGCAATGCGGGGCCGAAGGATGCTATGGCGGCTTCAGGCGCAATATTGGCTAAGGTATTAAAAGACAAGGGCGTTACTTACGAGGAGCTGATCAATGCATTACAGTCGCTTTAAGAATAATCAATCCGCCGCATCAGCAGCGATTGCTGTGACATGGGCCGCTTCGCTGATTTACGGCTGGCTGCTTGCTTTTAACGGAGCCGACGGGCTTGCCCAGAGCGGCGTCGGGCGGATGATCATACCGTCTTTGCTGACGCTTGGTTCAGTGTTGTCTATTGTCTGGTGGCGCGCTTCATTGTCTGCCGATAAACAATTAATGAAGAAGTTACTGACGAGAAGCCAGGAATGGAAAGAAGGCGTGGTTACTTCGAGAATAACGTATATCGGCGGACGAGAGCGGGATCTTCAAAAACTGGCCTGGAGCATGAACGATATTATGGATCAGGTGGAAACGGCGCAGGTCGATATGCGTTTTTCCTTGGCTTATGTCACTTGGGGCGATTTTTCGCGCAAAAGCTATCCGGAAGGCCTGCATGGAGGCTTTGCAAGGGCTTTGAAAGAGCTTAACTTGGTTACCGATATGCTATCCAAGCTCACAAACACAATTTCCGATCTTATGCAGGCTTTAGTTGACGGCGATTTTAGCAAAAGAGTCGATACCGATTTCAAAGGCGAATACCAGCTTACCGTAGGTCATGCCATGGAGGCCATGCAGACGATGCAATCGATGCTGGGCGACATCGGTAAAGTGATGGGCGGTGTCGCTCAAGGCGATATCAGTCAGCGTGTTCAAGCTGAAGGCCACGGAGATCTCAACAAATTAAAAAACGATATTAATCTTTCACTTGATGCGCTGGGGAGTTTGAATGACATCGTGCTGATTGCGAGCGCTTTGTCCGAGGGTGATTTAACTCAAACTATCAGCAAAGACTATCCGGGCACCTTTGGCGCAGTGATTGACGGTATGAACGGTACTGTGGAAAACCTCAGAAGTTTAGTCGGGGAAATCAAGGATTCCACCATTCATATCAACACAGCCGCCAAAGAAATTGCGGCGGGCAATAATGATTTGTCGCATCGTACCGAAGAGCAGGCCTCCAGTCTGCAAGAAACCGCCGCCAGCATGGGCGAACTGACCTCTACCGTACAACTGAACGCCAAAAGTGCTCAACATGCCAACCAGCTTGCGGTGGGGGCGACCGATATTGCCGGTAAAGGCGTGTCTGTGGTTAACCGGGTGGTCAGCACCATGGAAGGCATTAATGAGTCTTCACGCAAGATTGTCGACATTATCACGGTGATCGACGGCATTGCGTTTCAAACCAATATTCTTGCGCTCAATGCCGCCGTAGAGGCGGCCCGCGCCGGTGAACAGGGCCGGGGTTTTGCGGTAGTGGCCGGAGAAGTGCGCAGTCTGGCGCAACGAGCCGCCGCTGCCGCCGGAGAAATAAAAAATCTGATCGGCGATTCGGTGGAAAAGGTTGAAGACGGCACTAAATTGGTGGCCCAGGCGGGAAAAACCATGGAGGAGATCGTTAGCGCCATTCGCGGCGTTACCGTCATTATGTCCGAGATCAGGGCGGCCTCTGTTGAACAAACGTCCGGCATCGAACAGGTCAATCAAGCGATTGGGCAAATGGATGAAGTGACTCAACAAAACGCCGCTTTGGTGGAACAAGCGGCCGCCGCGGCGGAATCGCTGGAAGATCAAGCGCAAAGTTTGTCGATTACGGTAGGACGCTTTATTGTCGACCATAGTTCTCAGAGTCTAAGCGTCCCGCGCGCAGTGCCGACGGTAAGTAAAAGTCCGATGCATTCGGTGGCGCACCACAGCGCGAAATCGGTCAAGCCGAAACCACAGTTACAGATAGCCAGCAGCGATGAGTGGGAGGAGTTTTAATGGCAGGCGTAACCGGCGTATTCATGATCGGCCGGAAAACGTCCGCCCTGTGTAGGCTTTCTGTTTAAACCGCGTTCAGGTTATAATCGTTTTTATTTATCGAGCCCTGGCCGATTGACCAGGGCTTTTTTTATAAGCATAAGGCGGATTAGCACTGCCGTTCCGTCTCGATAAAACCAAGATACGGGATTTAAAGTTGGGGGTGTGGCCTCAGTGATTTTCAGGTGATTTAACTCAAAAATATGACTCAAAAACTTTACATTCAAACCAACGGTTGCCAAATGAACGAGTACGATTCCGACAAAATGCGGGATGTGCTCAATGCCTCACATGGATTTGAATTGATTGACGACCCCAAACAAGCCGATGTGTTGCTGCTGAATACCTGCTCGATACGCGAAAAAGCGCAAGAAAAAGTATTTTCGGCTTTAGGTAAATGGCGCAAAATTAAAGACAAACGTCCCGACGTGATTATCGGCGTCGGCGGTTGCGTCGCCAGCCAGGAAGGCGCGGCGATCCAAAAACGCGCGCCCTTTGTCGACATCGTGTTCGGGCCGCAAACCCTGCATCGATTGCCTCAGTTACTGGATCAAGCCCGTAGTCAACAAAAACCTGTAGTCGATGTTTCCTTTCCCGAAATAGAAAAGTTCGACGCCTTGCCCGAGCCCAGGGCCGAAGGGCCGAAAGCCTTTGTTTCGGTGATGGAAGGGTGCAGTAAGTATTGCACGTTCTGCGTGGTGCCTTACACTCGCGGTGAGGAAATCAGCCGTCCGTTGGATGACGTGATCGCCGAAATCACCTCATTGGCTCAGCAAGGCGTTCGTGAAATCAATCTGCTAGGTCAAAACGTTAACGCTTATCGCGGCTTAATGGATGACGGCGACATCGCCGATTTTGCTTTATTGCTGCATTATGTGGCCGCGGTAGAGGGCATCGAGCGCATTCGGTTTACCACTTCGCATCCGATGGAGTTTACTGACGCGTTGATTGAAGCTTTTGCCGAGATTCCGCAACTGGTTGATCATCTGCATTTACCGGTGCAAAGCGGTAGCGATCATATTTTAAAAATGATGAAGCGCGGCCATGTGCGTGCCGATTACCTTGAAATCATCCGCAAGTTGCGCGCGGTGCGGCCCAATATTTACCTGTCGTCGGATTTTATTATCGGCTTTCCCGGTGAAACCGATGCCGAATTTGAAGAAACCATGTCGTTCATCGAAGAAGTCGGCTTCGATTTATCCTTCAGTTTCGTGTATAGCCAGCGCCCCGGAACGCCTGCGGCCGATTTGCCTGACGATGTGCCTGCCGAAGTTAAAAAACAACGTTTGGAGCGTTTTCAAAATCGCATTAACGAAATGACCGCAGCTATTTCACAGAGCATGATCGGTAGCGTGCAAACGGTGTTGGTTGAAGGTCAATCTAAAAAAAATCCGTTGCAAATGCAGGGCAGAACCGAGAATAATCGGGTCGTTAATTTTATCGGCCACCCTCGTTTAGCCGGACAGTTTGTCGATGTGCTGATTGCCGAGGCTCTGCCCAATTCTTTGCGCGGCCGGATGATCGATACTTCCCGGCCATTGATGTAATAAAACGCGGATTAATATGATGAGCGCTGATAAATCTTATTTAACCATCATTATCAGCGTCATCGGAGTTCCATTTTTTCTAACTACTGAGTAGTTGCCATTCGTTTATGATTTCACAGGAAATTTCCCTAGCTCCGGCCGATAACGGCCGCTTATCCAATTTTTGCGGTCAGTTCGATCAACATTTGCGACAGATTGAATCGCGTTTACAGGTCGAGATTGCCAATCGCGGCAACCGGTTCAAGGTGACCGGTTTAGATAGCGCCGTCAAGGCCGCTTGTGCGGTTATGCAAAAACTATTCGCCAGCACTGAAAAAGAACACCTGACTGCCGAATTGGTGCATTTAGCCATGCAGGAAGCATCGATCGACGAGCTCATGGATGTTTCGCAAGCATCGTCCGGACAACATGTCAGCATTAAGACCAAGTGCGGCATGATCAGAGGACGAGGGCCTAATCAGCAAGATTATCTGAGAAAAATTGTGACTCACGATATCAATTTTGGCGTTGGGCCCGCGGGGACCGGTAAAACCTATCTGGCGGTGGCTTGCGCCATTGAAGCCCTGCAAAGCGAGAAAGTCAGAAAAATTATTCTGGTGCGTCCCGCGGTGGAAGCCGGTGAAAAACTGGGCTTTCTGCCGGGCGATATGGCGCAAAAAGTCGATCCTTATTTGCGGCCTTTGTACGATGCGTTGTACGACATGCTCGGTTTTGAGCGGGTTGAAAAAATGATCGATAAAGGCATTATAGAAGTGGCGCCGTTGGCGTTTATGCGCGGCAGAACGCTGAACGATGCTTTTATTATTCTGGATGAGGCGCAAAATACCACGGTCGAGCAAATCAAGATGTTTCTGACTCGCGTCGGCTTCGGCTCGACGGCGGTAGTGACCGGCGATGTGACCCAAATCGATTTACCCTCGGAAAAAATGTCCGGTTTGCGGCATGTGCTTGAGGTATTAAAAAATGTTGAGGGCATCAGTTTCACCTTTTTCGATGCGCGCGACGTCGTCCGGCATCCTTTGGTGCAACGCATTGTCTGCGCTTATGAGGCCTATGAGAAAGCCGGCAAGGCCGAATCGTGAACTACATAGAAATCCAGACTGTTTTTGCATCGGAAGGTCAGCCGGATCGGCAACAAATCCAGCTTTGGATCGATACGGCGTTGGAGGATTATGACCAAGACACCGAGATTGTCGTGCGTATTGTTGACGAACAAGAAAGCGCGGCGCTTAATGAACAGTATCGCCATAAAGCCGGCCCAACCAATATTCTCAGCTTTCCTGTTGACCTTCCCGAGGCTATCGAGCTGGATTTGTTGGGCGATTTAGTCATCTGCGCCCCGGTCTTGGCAAAAGAAGCGTTGGAACAAGATAAAATATTAAGTCATCATTGGGCGCATATTATTGTGCATGGCGTGTTGCATTTGTTAGGTTATGACCACATCGACGATGCTGAGGCAGAGCTGATGGAAACGAAAGAAATAGCTGTCTTAAACAAATTACATATCCAAAATCCCTATACTGAGGTAAACGATTAATGAGCGATGAACAACCCCCAAGTAGAAACTCCCCGCAGAAAAGCTGGGTTGATAAAATCAGCCATTTACTGACTGGGGAGCCGCAAGACCTTGAGGATTTACTTGAAATATTAAGAGAAGCACGGGAAAAGCATTTGTTGGATACGGATGCCTTGGCCATGATCGAAGGCGTTTTGCAAGTGTCGCAAATGCGGGTCAGGGATATTATGATTCCCCGCGTACAAATGGTGGTCGTACCCAAAGACGCCGAGCTGGAGACCATATTGCCGTTGGTGACGGAATTCGGACACTCACGCTACCCTGTTATTGACGGCGACCGGAGCAAGGTCGTTGGTGTGTTGCTGGCCAAAGACTTGCTGGCGCGGGTATTAGAAAATAAAACCCGAAAAGTCCATGAAATCATGCGGCCTTCTTATGTTGTGCCGGAAAGCAAGCGCTTAAACGTATTGCTTAAAGAATTACGCACCAACGGTAATCACATGGCGATTGTCGTCGATGAATACGGCCAGTCCGCAGGCTTGGTCACCATTGAAGATGTGTTAGAGCAAATCGTCGGCGAAATTGAAGACGAACACGACGATCATGAAGACGAAGGCTATATTTTTCAGCGCAGTAAAAACGAATATATGATTAAAGCGTTGACCCCTATGGATGAGTTCGACGAATACTTTTCCACCCATCTGGCAACCGATGAATACGACACCATCGGCGGTTTTATTGTCAGTCAGCTTGAGCATATGCCCAAAAAAGGCGAGAGCCTTGTCGTGGACGCGATGAAATTTGAAGTGATTAGAGCGGACAGTCGACGCGTGCACCTGCTGAAGTTGAAAATAACCGAGTAAGAAATAAGGCGGATGTGACGGATAAGCACTGATAAAAGCTTAGTTAAAGTGCGCACAACCTTGGCTTAGGCTTGTTTGGGACCTGTAAAATCCGCCTAATCAATCAGTGTTATCCGTGTTGTATTGTTTGGTCTAATCGTATTTAAGGTATTTAAACCGAGGGTCATCGGGCGTACCTTCCAATGCGCCGCCTTCTTTGCCGGGTTGCCACATGATTACCTCTTCGATTTTACCGGCCAGTTCAAAATCTTTGTTGGTAATACCCTTAGCGGCATGATTCATCAGCTTAACGATCACAAAGGCGTAAGAAACCGTTAGATCGGGATGATGAAATGCAGCTTCAGCCAAATGTCCTACCGTGTTGACCACCATTAATGTCGCTTTCCAGCCGCTGGTTTTGTATTTACGCCGAATCCAGCCGTTTTCCAGGTACCAGTGCGGTAATTCCTCCTTTAAGCGCTGTTCGACGTCCGCGTCGGAATAGGTGTCTTCATGTTTGCGTTCTCTCCAACTCATAATGATTCCCCTTGTGTTTGGTTATAAAGATAAAATTATTTGAACGTCCCTTTAGCTAGTTTTCCGGTTCCGCATGTGTGGCTTCACAGCCTTGTTGATAAAAGACAAATGACGAAGCAAACGGCACCACATCAATCGTCAAGCCGGTTTCTTGTTGAAAGGTATGGACAGCATCGGCCACGCTGTTACGGAAGTTGTTAGACAACTGTTTAGCCAGCTTCTGTTGTGCTTCATCCGCACCTAAGGCGAAGGGATCTTCGGCTAAATTGGTTATATTAATAGCCTTTTGCAATGCCTGCGTCGAAAAATTTTGGATTTTGGTTTCGAACTCGCCGAAGATTTTCGGTCCTTTATCGTGCTTAATCCGTTCTATGTCGGTCGGGGCGGCATAGACTAGGAATGCGCCTTTCGCACCTTGAAAGTCATTTTTACAGGATCCGCCATCCATGATTCTTACCAAGTTTAAGGTCTTGCCTCCTTTAATCAAGGTCGGCGCCGGATTTTGGTTCGAGTCCTCGGTTACCGCAGGCGCTTTGTCAGGGGCCGACAGGGATTTTGTGTCCGGTTTGATCTCCTGAGTCGAACAGGCTGTTAATGCTATAAGCATCATGCCGACTAGGATGTGTATGTTTGTTTTCATAAACCTGCTTATTCGTTTGTTAGAAATTGAAATAACGATCCGGCACTTAAACCAGTAACATACATCAATAAAGTCTATGCATTGACGCTTAAAATTGGTTTAAACCGGTCTTATCATGAAATTAGGAACGAGCATGAAATAAATTGAGCATTTGATTCTCCTCACCCCAACCCTCTCCAGCAGGAGAGGGAGCTAGTTGCCGAAGTTATTTCATACACGTTCCTTAGCTCTGCTGAGCCGTTACTCATCGAGCGTATTAAATCTGCCGGGCATTGTAATACTTAAAAAAACTCAGGGGTAAAAAATAAGGCGGACCAATTAACAGACGGTATAGCCGATACAAACGCCAAGCCCCGGCTTGCATAGCTCTGACAAGCAACTGATATATTTAAAAAATAAGCGCCGATCCGGGGTTGATTGCGAGGTTTTATTACGGTTGAGTTAAAATTTCGCTTTACAAGCTTGCGATAAGTAATTAAAAAGTGAAATTTTAAAGCTAGATTAATTATGACTATGAAAGTATCTAAATCCGTACCGGATAACTCGGCATCCGAAGTGAGTATCGATAAAACCAAGGACGATGTTGATCTTGACGAAGGCTTCGATTTGGGCTCAAGCACTGACTATATCACGCTCCCTAATGAAAGCGAGCGAGCTGCAAAAAAAATGGCGGCGCGCAGAAAAATTGAACTTTATTGGGAGAGAAAGCGCTTGCAAGAGCAACTCGGTGATTTTTATGATGAAGATATCGACTTTTAATTGAGCTAAACCAACGGAGCAAGACACCGTTGGTTTAGTGCATAATAATGGACGGCTCTATTAATCTAATAGTCTTTCTTGTTAATTAACAGGTCGTTAGGGGGTGTTTGCGGTCGATAACCGGTTGAATAACTAGGCTCAACCGATTATTCAACTTGGTTTGCGCGTTTTTCGGTTAATATTGTCATCCGTAGCTGAGCTTTTCTTTTTAACAATCTGGATGTCATGACCATTTTTACTCCTGCTAGCGCTGTTAATTGCTTTAATAAAGCATGCTTGTTAATTTTTCTTATCGGTTTTTTCGGCACCGCATCCGCCAAAGAACATCAATTTCTGGTTCTTAATTATCACGACGTACTGAGTGCGGAGGATGCCAGACGTTCTCTTAATAAAATGGATGTCGGTGTCGAACATCTTGAACAGCATCTGGATTGGTTGAAAAAAAAAGGCTACAAGATTATCAGTGTGCAAAATATTTTTGATGCCGCTGCCGGTAAAGACACATTGCCCGATAAAGCCGCATTATTGACCTTTGATGACGGCTATCTCAGTTTTTATACCCGAGTTTTCCCCTTATTAAAAAAATACCGTTACCCTGCTGCGGTTGCGCTGGTAGGCACCTGGATGGACGGTAATGTCACCGCCGACGAACCGGGCAAGCCCTTGCTCAACTGGGAGCAAATAAGGGAGATGGTGCAATCCGGCTTGGTGGAAGTCGCCTCGCACAGTTACGACCTTCATAAAGGCATAACAGCCAATCCGCAAGCTAACTCTCAAGCCGCCGCAGTCACCCGATTATATGACGACCCGATGCTGGTTTACGAAACCGATGAGCAGTATCGCGAACGTATCCAGGCCGCTTTGTTAAAAAGTGCCGAATTCATTTTTCAACATGCCGGCATCAGGCCCAGAGCGATGGTTTGGCCGTATGGAGAATATAATCAAATCGCCGTGCAGGCATCGCGTGAAGCCGGTATGCCGATGACCATGGGGCTGATAGACGGCTTGAATACTTTGGCGGATATAAGCGCTTTGCGGCGCTTCATTTTGGTAGACAATCCCGATGTTGATCAATTCGCGGAACTTGTGACCGGGCTGCGCGTCGACAAATCTTTACGCGTGGCGCATCTGGATATGGATTATCTTTACGATGCAGACTCCGAGCAAAGCGAGCACAATCTGGATGCGCTCATTCAGCGCATTAAAGACATGCACATCAACACCGTTTATTTGCAAGCTTATGCCGATCCTGACGGCGACGGCAATGCCGATGCGCTCTATTTTCCTAACCGGCATTTGCCGGTAAAAGCGGACTTGTTCAGCCGGGTTGCCTGGCAATTAAAAACCAAAGCAAGGGTTCGAGTGTATGCCTGGATGCCGATTATGGCCTATCAGGGCAAGCTGCCGGAATCCTGGTATGTTCAGGAATGGCGGGACGGCAAAGCGCAAAGCGCCAGTCATGTTTATACCCGGTTGTCGCCGTTCAATCCCGAAGCGCGCCACTATGTGGCCGAAATTTACGAGGACCTGGCTAAATATTGCAACTTCGACGGCATCCTGTTTCATGACGACGGCATTTTATCGGACTACGAAGACGCATCGCCGCAAGCCTTGGCTTACACAAAAGAGGTCTGGGGATTGCCCGATCAATTCGAGCAATTGCATGCAAGCAGCGCCATGCGCATGGCTTGGGCGCAACACAAAACCGAGTTGATCAACCAATTTACCGATGAGTTGGCAAGCCGGGTGCGTATTTACCGGCCCGGCATTAAAACGGCGCGTAATTTTTACGCCTTGCCTTTGTTAAAACCCTATAGCGAAGAATGGTACGCTCAATCGTTTTCATCCTTTTTGGCGCATTACGATTACGTAGCCATTGAAGCCATGCCGTTTATGGAAGAAGCCGAAGATCCAAAACAATGGCTCAGCCAATTAGTCAAAGCGGCGGCTAAACAGCCCGAGGGTCTTAAAAAAACCGTGTTCGAACTGCAATCGACTAATTGGAAAAGCCAACAGAAAATTCCGATGCCGGTCTTTATCGAGCAACTGGAACTCTTGAAGAAACTTGGCGTCAATCATATCGGCTATTATCCTGACAATGTTTTTGAAGATCAGCCGCGATTGACCGATTTACAACAACATTTTTCACTCCCTGTTTCGCCTTAACCATGCATTTAGTTTTAATCAACCTGAATAGGCCGAGCGAATCCGCGCGCCTTGGAAAATCATGAGTCTGTCATTGCAAGAGTTAAACTCAATGCTACAAACTCGCTGGCTCGATTTTGTCGCGGTATGGGAACCCTTCGATGCTTCCGTTGAAGGATTTATTTATTACTATCCTTTATTTATGGCCTACATCTGGATGTTCGGCGCGATTATTTTCTATTTTCGTTATGAATGGCGCGAGCAAAGTAACGCCGAGCATTTGCCTGAATTAACGGCTTACCCGCCGGTCTCCATTTTGATTCCTTGTTATAACGAAGGCGACAATATTCGCGAAACCGTGGAAATTTTGTTGCAGCAGAATTATCCGGCCTTCGAAATTATCGCGGTTAATGACGGCAGCAAAGATAACACCTTGGCGATATTGCAGGAGCTGTCCGAACAACATCAGCAGCTTAGAGTGGTTAACTTGCACACCAACCAAGGCAAGGCGATGGGCTTGCGCACCGCCGCATTACTGGCCAATAGCGAAATCCTGATTTGCATCGACGGCGATGCGTTGCTGGCTCCCGAAGCCACGGCCTGGATGGTGCGGCATTTTCTGGATAATCCCCGTGTCGGCGCCGTCACCGGCAATCCGCGCATCCGCAATCGTTCTACCTTGCTCGGGCGGATACAAGTCGGCGAATTTTCCGCCATTGTCGGGATGATCAAACGGGCGCAACGGTCTTACGGACAAGTCTTCACGGTCTCCGGCGTTATTGCCGCTTTTCGCAAATCCGCCTTGCATGATGTCGGTTATTGGAGCAACGACATGGTTACCGAAGACATCGATATCAGCTGGAAATTGCAACTGGCCGGTTGGTCGATCTATTTCGAACCGAACGCCTTGTGCTGGGTATTGATGCCGGAAACCTTGCAAGGTTTATGGAAGCAGCGAGTACGTTGGGCGCAAGGCGGCACTGAAGTCTTGCTGCGCTATTTTCGCGAGCTGTTTCGTTGGTCGTCACGCGGTATGTGGCTGTTATACGGCGAATGCTTGATCAGTATTGCTTGGGCGTTTTTAATCTTGTTGCATGTGCTGTATGCGCCTGTGGAATTGTTTAATGAATCGACCAACGAGTCATTGCATGATCTTAGTCCCAGTTGGACCAGCATGTTGCTGAGCCTAACCTGTCTTATCCAATTCGGCGTCAGCCTGTTCATCGACTCGCATTACGAATACCGCACCGGCGGCGTCGCCCGCTATTATTACTGGATGGTCTGGTATCCCTTGGTGTATTGGCTGATCAACGTCGGCACCACTATTGTCGGCTCGATTCGGGCGATAAGAAAAAAACGCGGACAGCGCGCCATCTGGGTTACCGTGGACAGAGGCTTGCGCGAAAAATGAAACAATACATTATTAACACGCCGCAACTGCAAAGCCTGCAAAAACGCATAGGCGCCTTATTCGCTTGGGCTATTTGCTGGGTGATGTGGATTTATTTATTGATTCCATTGGTCACCTTGAGCAGTTGGATACTGGGCGATCAAAAGATGATCAACGAAATGCGCTGGTTCGGCGGCTACAAAAGCCTGCTGGAGTTGATGCAGATCTACTTTGTCACCTTGCTGGCGATGGTTGCGCTCTGGTTATGCTGGATCGGTTATCGCATGTTACGGCGTAGGGCGGTACTTCCGTCAGCCGATAAAATCGTTAACGATGCCGAGCTATGCGCGTTTTATCAGGTAAAAGCCGATGAATTGCAACAGTGTCGAAACGCAGCCATGATTACTGTTTATTTCGATAACCATGGGCATATAATTCACCTTGACCCGCATATAAACAATTCATGTCAACATTAATGCCGTAGCGCTGATGACACTCCAAACGCCCCTGGTTTAGTAATTAACTGAATTTGAAAACGCTGCAATATCAATAAAGTTGCAATTCAATTTAGCGTTTTTAACAAGCACTCTCTACTATAATCATGTCAAATGTCAGCAATATAGCATTATTAGTGGTCTTTAATCATCGATACGATGCCAACCTGCCTCGGTTAAGAAAACTATATAATAATTTTGAAAATGTATATTTCCTGGTTCCGTTTTATGATGGCTTAGATAAAGACGTGATTCCGGTCTATGAATCGTCCGATAATTTTTCCGGATACTTTGCGCAAGCTTGGCAACATTTAAAAAATATTAAGGTGGATTACTGGTTTGTTGTCGCTGATGACATGGTTATTAATCCGCGTATTAATCCAGATACCTTGGCATTCAATTTACGTATCTCCCCAAAAGACAGTTATATCTCGGAATTTCGCCGTTTTAACAAGGCAACGCAATGGATACACGCTCATAAGTCGCTTAGCTTTACTTTTAATAATCCGTACCTACAGATAGTGAATGAATTGCCTGATAAAGAAAAGGCCGAACAAATAATGAAGCGACATAATCTTCTTAGCCAAGGTTTGTCGTTTCATAAAGTTTATAATGAACATTATGTTTGCGATCCTTATCATCAATATAACTACCGCTATTTTAACGACAAAAAAAACAGTAATTCTAATTTGCCGCTTCAGTCCGAATATCCGTTTGTTTTTGGTTATTCCGACATTTTCTGCATCGGCTCAGTGAACATGGAAAGATTTTGCCATTATTGCGGGGTTTTTGCAGCAGCCGGCTTATTTGTTGAAATTGCCATTCCAACCTCTATTTTATTAGCAACAAAAGGCAAAACAGTGACTCAAAATGATATTAGTCTGAAAGGGCTGGCATTATGGGGGCATGATGCGTACACAGAAATGGAAAATAGATATGATTTAAGCTTAAGTAAACTCATTGCAGAGTTTCCGCGTAAACAATTATTTATGCACCCCGTCAAATTATCGAGATGGAAAGACTAATGAACAACAACTATGTCGTAATAACATCCATATTCGAGCCGACCGATGCAGTGAGATCGTTTGCAGACACCCCCGATTTTAAAGTGATTGTTGTCGGCGATAAGAAAAGCCCGGATGCCTATAACTGTCCGCAAGTCGATTTTTTATCATGGCGTACACAAGAAAAGTTAGGCTATAAATTAATAAGCGTGCTGCCTTATAATCATTATTGCAGAAAAATGATCGGGTATTTGCATGCGATTAAAAAGGGGGCTGATATTATTATAGATACCGATGATGATAATATTAAAAAGCCCCATTTTATTATTCCTGAGTTTTCAGGAAACTTTAAAGCCATTACTGGAAATAAAGGGATGGTTAATATTTATGAATTATATACGGATGAAAAAATATGGCCTCGCGGCTTACCCTTGCGTCTTATCAATGCAAAAACAATCGCTGACGAAGATATAGTGACCGGTTTTTTAGATGTCGGTATTTGGCAAGGTCTGGCCGATGAAGACCCGGATGTGGATGCTATTTATAGATTAACCGACGGCAAAAAGGTTATGTTTAACTCATTCGGCACTATCGTGTTAAATGAAGGCTCGATCTCTCCATTCAATAGTCAAAACACTATTATTAGAAAAGAGTTATTTGCACTCCTCTATTTACCCTCGACAGTGACTTTTAGGTTTACCGATATTTTAAGAGGATTGGTAGCGCAGCCGATTATGTGGGCGGCAGGTTATAAGCTTGGTTTTACCGATGCTACCGTCGTTCAAGAAAGAAACCCGCACGACTTTAGCAAAGATTTCGAATCTGAAATACCCATGTATCTTTATACTGACAAAGTGATTGATCTATGCATCCAACAGACGTCATGTTCAAAATCAATTACCGATAATTTATATGACGCGTATGTTCAATTGGAAAAACACGGAATTGTTATGGCTGATGAAATAACACTATTGAATGCTTGGTTAAGCGATTTGTAAGCGAGTTTGAAGTGGGTAAAGCGACTTAAAAATTCCTCCTTTCTCGGAGAGGGGATTTCGAATGTCGCTTTACCTATTCCATCATTTACCTTTCGAAGCAAACTTGTTGTAAAAACCTTTCAATCTTCCCGGCTTAGTCTTTTCTTGCTCAGCGACCTCATCATTATCCGTATTAACAATCGGTTGCGCTGCTTCGTTTAACGGCAAGGGTTGAATCTCGACATCTGCGACCGTCCACTGCGGTTCTGTCTTAACCGCTTGTTGTTTTTTACCGAACAAGTTTTTGATCTTTCCGAACGAACCTTTGGCGGGAGCCAAAGGTTCCGGCTCGACATCGACCGATACAGGCTGTGCTTCTTCATCCTCTTGCGGCGTTATTTCTAACGAGCCCGGTGCAATGGCTTCGACAGCGATGGCCGGTTCAACAGGCGTTTGTTCGACCGGTTCACTGAGCGCGGCTTGCGCTTCTTCATTAGCCGTTTCGGCTTGACTGTCTTGGTTAGGCGGCACAATCAGGATTTCTTCGCGATAAGCAGGCTCTTCCAACTGCACAG
This sequence comes from Methylobacter sp., assembly GCA_026399025.1. Classification (GTDB taxonomy): domain Bacteria; phylum Pseudomonadota; class Gammaproteobacteria; order Methylococcales; family Methylomonadaceae; genus Methylobacter_A. The sequence continues at coordinate 30,519 of JAPLRU010000037.1, read as the reverse complement.
GCGCTACCGACACAGCAACTGTTTCCGGTTCAGGCTCTGCGGGACGCAGCGCGCCGGGTTGGTATTTCTTCAGCGTATCGCATATAAGCTGCTGAGCATCGTCTTGATGTTGCAATATGGATTTTTGTTCTTGAAGCGCCAGTTCCAGTTTGGCAAGCTGGCCGGTGTGATTGTCCAGCGTCGATTGCAGCGCCTTAAGCAGCGCTTCTTTTTCAGCCAGTTTTGCCGATTCCGCGCGGCAGGTTTGCTGTAATTCGATTTTCGCTTGCAGCTCGGTGCGCAGGCGCTCCGCTAACTGGGTAACGACTTTATCGTGTTGCTGCCACAACGCATCGGCTTTAACATCTTCAGTTGCAAGCAAGGGGCGCTCGCCCAAATCGAAACCGGTTGCCAGCGTCTGAATAGTTCCGGCAATTTGCTGATTACGTTGATAAATCAATTGTTCCAAGGTCAATGTCCGTTGCGTTTCGTTTTGAGCCGTAAACCGGGCTTTTTCCATTTGCTCAACCGTTTCCGCTAATGTCTCTTGGCTCTGTTGCAGTTGTTGTTGCATGGCGTTGAGGTTTTGCTCGGCGGCTTTTTGTTCGGCAATTTTCCCCCTTGTTAGAGCGGCAATACGGATGCTGTAAAGCATCGAGGTCAGCAACCATACGGCTGTGGCTAAAGCCGCCGCATATAACGCATTATTTAAAGTGAAAGCATACCATTCGGAAAGCATTGATTTAATGAGCGGTAAATAGTCTTGCATGAGAACTCCTGATATAAAGATTTTTAGGTATTGTACTCGGAGCACTGTTTAGGTCGATGATATTTTTCGACCTGTGCAATCGCTTTGGTAGGCGCATTCTGTGTTCAAACAGTCGCTACGGTGACGCAAACAGAAGTTAAAAACTTTATAAATTATGCATTAACAGACGTTTCCACGCTCCGGCGCTCGTCGTTATGCACAAATAAAAGCCTTAAACCGCGCCTTAGTTGATTTATTGCCCGAAGCGGATAAAAATACCCATACCAAAGACTCTTAACGGCCCCGTCATTGTCGGTTCCGCGCATCCGATAAAGGCCAAGAGCCATAACCCTCCTGTAATTCCCTGCCGGTTTTTTGAATCGTGAAAAGCTTCGCCCAGCATATTTGATTTTTACCGAAGAAGCTCAACCAAGTGGCTAGCACGCTCTCAAAAGCCCAACAAGAACCTTTAATTAAAACAAGGAAAGCCGTCAATGGAACAATTGACCGATTTAAAAGCCATACTACATTCCAAGCGCGCCAATATTTATTACCTGGAAAAATGCCGGGTCATGCAAAAAGATGGCCGCGTACTTTATTTAACAGAGGCCAAAGACCAAAATTATTACTGGAACATCCCCATCGCCAATACCACCGTCGTCTTATTAGGCACGGGCACCTCGATTACCCAAGCGGCCATGCGTATGTTGGCAAGTGCCGGGGTCTTGGTTGGCTTTTGCGGCGGTGGCGGATCGCCGCTTTTTTCCGGCAGCGAAATCGAATGGCTTAACCCGCAAAGCGAATATCGTCCCACCGAATACGTGCAGGCATGGCTGGGATTTTGGTTTGACGAAGCCAAACGGCTGACCGTCGCCAAAGCCTTTCAACAAGCCCGCGTCGGCTATTTACAACGCATTTGGGAAAAAGACCGCGATTTAAAAGCCGAGAACTTTTTTGCAGATGACCTTGAAATAAGTTCCGCCTTAAACGCTTATAACGCCCAAGTTGAAAGCGCCGTCAAGGTCGGCGATTTGTTGCAGCGGGAAGCCCTGCTGACCAAACAACTCTACCGTTACGCCGCCAAAACCACGCAATTGAGTGAATTTGTCCGGGAACGCGAAGCCGCTGATCTCGCCAACGGTTTTTTAAACCACGGCAATTATTTAGCCTACGGTCTGGCCGCGACCACCTTATGGGTGCTGGGCATACCGCACGGCTTTGCCGTCATGCACGGTAAAACCCGGCGCGGCGCTTTAGTGTTCGATGTCGCCGACCTGATCAAAGACGCCATCGTCCTGCCTTGGGCCTTTATCAGCGCCAAAGAAAAAGCCACCGAACAAGAATTTCGCCAACAAATCCTGCAAAAATTTACCGAACATAAGGCGTTGGATTTCATGTTTGAACAGGTCAAGCAGCAAGCCATGCGGGACGACTGGTCATGATGGTCACCTTTGTCAGCCAATGCGAGAAAAAAGCCCTCAATCGCACCCGCCGCGTCCTCGACGCCTTCGCCAACCGCATCGGCGATAACACTTGGCAAACCGTGATAACCGAAGACGGTTTAATCGCTGTTAAAACCCTATTGCGCAAAACCGCGACCAAAAACACCGCTGTTGCTTGCCACCGGATACGCTCCCGAAGCCGGAGCGAGTTGGTTTGGATTGTGGGGAATCGGGATCGATTTAACCCGCACGGCATCGTACCCGTAAATTTCACTTTTAAAGAGTTAATCATGGATATTCCAAGCGATAAACCAAACCCTAACATGTTGTATGCCAATACCCAGTTACAATCGCTGAGTGAACACTTATTTGCGGTTGGCTATGTTGCGGAACAGTTACATAAACAGCTTATGCCAAATCAAGAAAAGCACTCAACCGCTATTTTTATTGCTGGGTGTTTACATGACTTAGGCAAAATCGACCCGTGCTTTCAAGATTGGGTGAGAAACCCGAAGAGAAAAGACTTTGTAGCAGAAGACGGCCAGCATATTGACGACACGAAATTCAGCTTTGACAAGCATCCTCGGCATAATGAAGTTTCAGTATTGCTTTACCACTTGCTCGATCACATTGCACTTAAGCAGATCAATACGGATAACAAGAAATCAATCAAACATGTCATTTATTGGCATCACGCCAAGCCGTTTCGTAAGGAAAAAGACTTTGTAAATTATGGCGATATTTATAAAAAGCTTAACGGCAACCTCAAAAACTTAACATTTGCCGAGTTATTAGCAAAAGCAACTCAATTATTAAGAAGCTTATGCACGCTCGATGCAAAGTATCGAACGATTGACGAGTCGGTAATTTCCAAAATTTTTAATGAAGAAGTTGATTTAGATGTCATCGAAACATTGGATGGTCTACTGTTACCGTATTACAAAAAATATGATCCTCAGGAATGCATTGAGAAATATCCCGTACAAATTCAACATAATGCTGACAATAACGTCATGCGTACTTGTGTTATTTCTGCTGATCGATTGGTCTCAAGCCTCATTGCGTCTGACTTACACACGCATATTAAAAACGGCACACTAAAAAACCTAGTCGATGAAACCCTGTTATTGGAATCCACACTTTGCTCTCAAATTGAAATATGCCTGAAACAATTCCCAATCGGAGAGCGCACCAATAAACAAAGCGAAGTCGCAACCCAGCTAACCACCGCACAGAGCGTAGCTGTACTTGCAGGCCCGGCGGGTTGCGGTAAAACCAAGATCGCACTTGAATGGGCCAAGCTAAAAAATGCCCAGCAACTGATTTGGGTATGTCCAAGAGTGCAAGTCTGCCAAGGCTTGTTTTATGATTTAACCTCTGAACAATACTTGCCGAATGCGCGCATTGAGATCAATACCGGCGAGTTTAAATTTACCAATCAGTGGGATAAACCAACTCCGGAAATGGAGTGCTTTTCCGGCGACATAGTCATTACCACCATAGACCAGATATTCAGCGCCATCATCACCCACAGCAAAGTTAATACCTTAATCAACTTTCTGAACGCACATGTGGTGTTTGATGAGTTTCATGAATACATCAATATGCCCGCTTTTAATTTGCTGTTTGCTGAATTGATTACATGCAAGCAGCAACAAGAGCACTTAGCCAATGCTTTGCTGATTTCGGCCACGCCACATTATTTCTATCTAAGACAAGTATTAAATATTGATCTGGAAAATGTTGTCGCCATGCCATCCTTTAATCGAAGCGGTTACCGGATTGAGTTCAAGGTATTTGACGAAGCGCTGCAAGACCACAGCAATCCGCTATATCAACCGCATCAATCTAGCACCATTGTTATCAGTAACACGGCCCTAGTCGCCCAAAGGAGCTTTATTTTTAATCAGCGCCAAGAAAATGCCGTACTATTACATTCCAAGTTTAAGAAAAGCGACAAACAAAAATGGTTTGATGAAGTTTACGAGTCCTTTAAAAAGGACGGCACACTCAAGTTTGACGTTTTGCGCAGTGGCCCCATTGTGCAAGCCTCTTTGAATATTACCTGTAACGCCATGGTGGCGGAGATCACCAATGCCGAAGATTGTTTACAACGCTTAGGCAGATTGGATCGCTTTGGTGTAAATAAAGAAATCAACGTTTACTGTATTGCGGTGCCTGAATCCATTCATCAAGGTAAGGGGACAGGCTCGGCTGCCCGATTTTTATCCCGTATGTATACGTTTGGCGCAACAAAAGCTTGGTATCAGTTTCTGCAAGCCGAACTGAACGATCAACCGTTTACTTTGCCTCAGCTATACAAATTATATGAACAGTTTCATAGATCTGATAACGGTCGGAAATTTATAGAATCCGATTTAACCACTTCGCTTAAGGCTAGCGTGAATTTAATCAATCAAAAAGTGATTGATCCAATCACTATTCCACCTAAAAAAGCGCTGCTGAAAGGCCGAGCCAAAATCAGTAAGAGCTCCTTACGCGGCGAAAACCGCTTTGTGCAAATGGCGGTATGCGTTGTTAATGATCTAAACGATGTCAAATTTATAGATGAATATGCCTATCAGATGCCCATCAATGAACGGGACGATTTCGACAATTTAACTGCCTCGAAAGATGAAATAGAAGGCTATGGCGACAGCGACAAAAACTTACTTGCTTACATGAAGAACAAACACCACAACATCATGGGTGGAACCAAAGCCTATAAAGATTTTATCTTGTTCAATGAAGCAAGAGACCCGGAATTTCCCATCTACTTGAGTTATACCCCAAATGATTTAGATCGAGTGGGTGGTGGAGATAATCGACATAGTTACGCAATTTACTATGCCGTGTGTGACAAACAGCCAATAGGCTCAATTTCAATTAAACAACTAAATTCAAACGAGGACTGATTTATGCAAAAAATAACCGGCATTAGAAGCGTGGATTTTAAAGTGATTGCACTGGGACATGGCGTAGTGAATTGGAATGGGCCAACGACACTTGCAGGCGATGACGGCAAAACCGTTGATAACCATACGTTGCCTAAACTAAGGGGCTATAGCAACTTAACCGGGAGGATAAAAGAGGAAACGGGTTATAAGTACAAAAAGCAAGCTGCCGATATAGATTTTAAAGAAACACCTATGTATATCAGCCAAAACTGCATTCGCCATCATTTATTTAGAGATCAAGCGTTTGATTTGCACTATGCCAAAGATAAAAACCTGCAAAATGTAATTGCTTCTATTACCGGCTTGATACGTGGTTATGTTGTGCCTTCAAGTCAATGCAAACGCACAAGCCCATTATTACTGGAGGATTTTGTCGACCAGCTGGGAAACGGTAATTTTGAGCAAATGGGGCGCTCTGGTTCCAAAGAAAAAGGTAAAGATGCCAAAGGCGATGATGTTGCCAGCAACTCTTTTTTCTCTAAAACAACATTTGGTGAAACGGAATATCTTGCGTATGGCTCTATCAGTATTGAGCAATTAGAGTTTATTTCGCTGGATAAAAAGTTTGATCGTGCCTCAATGATTATCAAAGAAGGGGAGGGTGACAAAATCGCCGAAGCAGTTCAAGACTTCATTAAAAGTCTTGCTCCTGAGCGCAATCCAAAAGCCATTTTTCATCATAACTATGTACGCGGCGGCACTATATTTGAAGAGGGGGAAGTGGGTATTTTGCTAGATGAGGAAGCCATTGACATATTGATCCAAGAAACCATCCGCATGATTAGCGAGTTAAGCATTCGTCAGGCCAAAGGCTATATGTACGTGGACAGCGTATTAGTCGACTATAACGACAGCCATAAAATGATGCGTATAAAACGCTCCGAGAGAGATATATCGGAGACTCCGGAAGTTAACTACGCTGTTTACTTCTACGCTAAATAGAGGCGACGTTATGCGTATTACGATCAAATACGAAGCGGCTTGGCAGAATTCATTTTTGGATGGCTCTAATAATGAGCCTTTACCTAAAGGAGGACGAGGGTTTGTTGGTTCTATGACAAATTTGTCTAAGCGAAATAGTGACGGCAAATATCCCAACTTCATTCAACGAAAAATTAGTCATGACACCGTTATGGGCGTTTTAAATAGACTGATTGGCGACCAACGGAAACTGTATCAAGCAAAAAAATGCCCAAACTATTTTTTTGCAGCGTTAGAGAACAAAATTACCTTTCAAAACATTCATGATCGATCTAAACCCATCAATAAAGAGATCGTTTACATTCGTAACATAACGGGAAGTACCGATCAAAATTCTTTCACAGGGATGATTAAAGGCAACGACCCTATTTTTGGCTCTGATTACTCTGATGCTTTTTGGGGGTTACTAACCTTGGATTTCGAAGCGGTATGCCAATTCATCATAAGCCCTGATTTTGTGGTTGAAAACACAAAAACGTTTGATCCTTTAAGTGTCCTTGAGCAGTTAGAACAATTAAACAAACTAAAAGCAGTGGAAAGCCTTGGGATTGTTGAAGAAGCCTTGTCAGAACTACAGTCCCAGTTTCCCGATGCTGAATACAAGGACGGTAAAAACATGATTAAACCAATTACGTTTTATTGTTCGGCACTGTATTTACAAATTTCAAGATTAAGTCAGCACTTTGACTTATCCAGTGCGTTGACAAAAAGTGGCGGGATCAGCGGTATTTCAAAACGAGGATTTACTCCCAAAGACTTTATGAATCGTTTTACAACGGGTGATAAAAAACCCATTTGGGGTAATCCCTATCTATTGAAAGAAAAACGTAAAGGTGAGGGCGAAGTGACCTCACTGCTAACTAAAGCTAACGGCACACTGGAAATAGATTTGCAAATACCACAGGAAAAAGCCGAACTGCTAAAAGAAATGATAGAGGCTGCGGGCGTTTCAAGCTTTTACCTGGGTAAAAAAGGGCTGGCGTATGTCGATGCCCTTCGGATATAGAGAGTAGCCATGAATCATTATATTGAAATCACTTTATTACCCAATACAGACATTAATTTGTTTAGCCTTTGGTCAAAAGTCTTCCAACAAATCCACCTCGGCTTAGTGGAAATGCAAGACGAGCAGGGGCGCATACCCATTGGCGTGTCTTTTCCCGAATATATAACCGGTGAAAAATACAGTGTGCTGGGCAGCAAGTTACGGTTGTTGGCACAGGATCAAGCAACTCTCGACAAATTCAACGCTACAAAATGGCTGTCGCGGCTGAGTGATTATGTGCATTGCACCGGCATTCGCCCGGTGCCCGAAAAAATCATGGGATACGCCGTTTATCAGCGCGAACAAGCCAAAACCGGTAACGAGCGCTTAGCCAGACGTTATGCTAAAAGGCATGACATGGATTATGACACGGCCTTGATGCGTTATAGCGCCCTGACGCATAAAACCTTGGCGACGCCTTTTATCCGGCTAAAAAGCTTGAGTGGCGACCAAATGTTTTGTTTGTGGATAAAAAAAACGAAAGTCGAAGCGCTTTCAGGTACGACATTTAGCAGCTATGGTTTAAGTGCCGTAGCCGGCGTTCCCGAATTTTGACCCAAGTTTTTTTAGCTTTTTAAAAATATAGAAAAATCAGCTAGTTGTATGGTGGGGGTTTAGCTTTGGGTAAATCAGGCTAAACCTCCTGTATACTGCTGTACGACTGGCCTTGAGGTTTTTTTAGGTCAGTTCTCTGCCGTGTAGGCAGCTTAGAAATTCGTATTCGCCTTTTGAATGTTTCCATCCGCGTTCTCTGCCGTGTAGGCAGCTTAGAAAGTTTTCATAAGATAAAAATTCAATCTCATTTTGTTCTCTGCCGTGTAGGCAGCTTAGAAAATGAATAGCAAGGGCAATGTCGTCGATCAATTGTTCTCTGCCGTGTAGGCAGCTTAGAAATTGAACAAGCGGCTTTTTTTATGCGGCCTCGAGTTCTCTGCCGTGTAGGCAGCTTAGAAACCACCAATACTCCTCCGTTCCACCAAAACCAAGTTCTCTGCCGTGTAGGCAGCTTAGAAAACGGTCATGTCCGGCACGCTGTTTGAGCTGCTGTTCTCTGCCGTGTAGGCAGCTTAGAAATACAATAACGATTACTCGTGCCGTGGCTTACAGTTCTCTGCCGTGTAGGCAGCTTAGAAATAGCTTTAGCTCTAACTTTTTCTGTGATTTCTGTTCTCTGCCGTGTAGGCAGCTTAGAAAGAAAACAGCAAAGCACAATGCAACGGTGTGGTGTTCTCTGCCGTGTAGGCAGCTTAGAAACAGATAAAATCAGTAACCCCAGCGCTGGCTGAGTTCTCTGCCGTGTAGGCAGCTTAGAAAGGACGACATGATGGCGACGGCTTTGTAGCCGTGTTCTCTGCCGTGTAGGCAGCTTAGAAAGATTTCTTTTTTAACGTCTCCGGTGGATCTTGGTTCTCTGCCGTGTAGGCAGCTTAGAAAATTGGTATCAAAAACAGCAGGGCGGCGGCTCGGTTCTCTGCCGTGTAGGCAGCTTAGAAAGAACAACGGCTGGCGATTGAAGTGCATGCCTGGTTCTCTGCCGTGTAGGCAGCTTAGAAAATTGTTAAAATCGCCGTGCACCGGGTATTAATGTTCTCTGCCGTGTAGGCAGCTTAGAAATGACGATAACGCCGTCGTTGCTTATCGTCTTCGTTCTCTGCCGTGTAGGCAGCTTAGAAATTCGCTACCCAAAATTGTGAAAACGTCGGTATGTTCTCTGCCGTGTAGGCAGCTTAGAAATGCTCTAGCACGTCGAACGCGTCCGGGTGGAAGTTCTCTGCCGTGTAGGCAGCTTAGAAACGGGGACGCCATTATCCGCCGCGATGATATCAGTTCTCTGCCGTGTAGGCAGCTTAGAAAGTTGAGCGCAGCGAGGAAGAATTTTCCGAGTTGTTCTCTGCCGTGTAGGCAGCTTAGAAAAGCTTTTGATAAATCGACGCAATATGAGCATCGTTCTCTGCCGTGTAGGCAGCTTAGAAAATTAACGCAACAACTACGCCGATTATAAACAAGTTCTCTGCCGTGTAGGCAGCTTAGAAACCAAGTAGCGAAAGCGGCGGGCTAAACCATGAGTTCTCTGCCGTGTAGGCAGCTTAGAAAAGCACAGGCGTATTCTCGGTTTGCTCTGTCAGGTTCTCTGCCGTGTAGGCAGCTTAGAAATGCCAGATTTCAGCCTGTGATGCAGATCCGCTGTTCTCTGCCGTGTAGGCAGCTTAGAAATTGAGTAAAGGCAAATAGCCCCGCAATTTTTCGTTCTCTGCCGTGTAGGCAGCTTAGAAATCTGCTATTGATTCATGCACTGCAAGTTTTATGTTCTCTGCCGTGTAGGCAGCTTAGAAATGGTGCTGCTTGGAGCGCTGCATACGTTGAAGGTTCTCTGCCGTGTAGGCAGCTTAGAAACATAACCAACGTTTTGGAATCCACGTCCTTTGGTTCTCTGCCGTGTAGGCAGCTTAGAAAATTCTTGTGCTTCGATCATTTGCCGCTGCCGGGTTCTCTGCCGTGTAGGCAGCTTAGAAATATGACTAATGAGCTCGGCGGCCCCGTGGTCTGTTCTCTGCCGTGTAGGCAGCTTAGAAATGATCAGTCTCCCCAGTCTTTTTCTGTGTATTGTTCTCTGCCGTGTAGGCAGCTTAGAAAGTTATCTAATGACGTGCCGTGTTTGTCACCAAGTTCTCTGCCGTGTAGGCAGCTTAGAAAAAGACCGTGTTTATCGTGATCAAAAACCACATGTTCTCTGCCGTGTAGGCAGCTTAGAAAATCAGGCAAAGAATGCGGTTTATTGATGTTTTGTTCTCTGCCGTGTAGGCAGCTTAGAAACAGCGCCGTTGTTATCGTCGTAGCAAAGTCGGGTTCTCTGCCGTGTAGGCAGCTTAGAAAAGATACACATTCCAATAATCGTCCGGCTTCCAGTTCTCTGCCGTGTAGGCAGCTTAGAAAACCGTCCCGCCGGCGTTGTTTTGCACCGCAACGTTCTCTGCCGTGTAGGCAGCTTAGAAACGGAACGGAGCCATGAATAGCGGCAGGAACAGGTTCTCTGCCGTGTAGGCAGCTTAGAAAGCACAAATAGACAGGGATTTAAAGCAAAGGCTGTTCTCTGCCGTGTAGGCAGCTTAGAAACAACACAATCGCGGTAAATGTTGGGTTACGCTGTTCTCTGCCGTGTAGGCAGCTTAGAAAACCACGTCAAAACCGGCGATGCGAGATCTTGCGTTCTCTGCCGTGTAGGCAGCTTAGAAAGTTAATCATGGCGTCGCGGATGTCGGCGTTGTGTTCTCTGCCGTGTAGGTAGCTTAGAAAATTTCAAGGGGTACGTGTTTAGCTCCGCAGTAAGTTCTCTGCCGTGTAGGCAGCTTAGAAAAGCAAGAAGCGGGTGAATTGATCGAGTTGTTCTCTGCCGCAAAGGCAACTTAGAAATCGAGACGCGCTAAACCGCGTCTCTACCGGATTGGTCTCCCACCCCAGCCTGAACAAAAAACAGCCGACTCAAGACCGCCTGTTATACAAAGCCAGCACGGTTTTGACGTAATTGACGGTTTCGGGATAAGGAGGGATGGTGTTGTTGTGGCGGATGACTGCATTTTCACCGGCATTATAGGCGGCAACGGCCAAGTTCAAATTCGAATCGAACATCCTGAGCAGGTCTTTTAAATAATGGGTGCCGCCGTCAATGTTCTGAATGGGATTATTCCGGTCGACAACGCCGTAGCGCCTTGCGGTATCGGGCATTAGCTGCATTAAACCGACGGCCCCGGCGGAAGAGATGGCGCTGGCGTTGTAAGCCGATTCCGCCTGAATCACGGCATGAACCAATTTAACATCAACTTGATGCCGGTTGGCCGCTTCGCTAATCAGATCGGCGAACCGTTGTTTATTAACGCCGATAAAGGGCAGGGATTTGGCGTAATTGATCGGCCGGGTGCGGATGATGCGTTTGTACAGGCCGCTGGTCGGTTTATCGGTGTAGTAGATGCGGCCGTCGGTATCGACAAATTTATAGATGTCGGCCAGCACCTCGTCTGAGATGAGTAAAGTGGTTAAAAGAACGGCAATTCTCATCATATTATGGGCCTCAGTCGGGGTTAATTACGATCATGGTTGCGGCTTTTACCGCTCGGGTTCTTGCTTCGTCAGTGGTTTCGGCGTTGGCTAAAGCAACGCCCATGCGCCGGTTTACAAAAGCTTCCGGCTTGCCGAACAGTCTGATTTCACTGGTCGGCACGCTAAGCGCCTTATCCAGTCCTTCATAAGTCACGCCTTGCGCATCGATGCCGCCCAATATGACGGCGCTGGCGCCCACGTTTTGCATGGCGGTATCGACCGGCAAACCTAAAATAGCTCTGGCGTGTAATTCAAATTCGTTTTGTTTTTGGGTTACTAAAGTCACCATGCCGGTATCGTGCGGCCGGGGGCTGACTTCGCTAAACCAGACATTGTCGCCCTGGATAAACAACTCAACGCCAAACAGACCCAGCCCGGCGATTTCATCGGTAATTTTAAAGGCGATGTCTTGCGCTGCGCTTAGGGCGGCGGAAGTCATGGCTTGGGGTTGCCAGCTTTCCCGGTAATCGCCGCTTTCTTGTCGGTGGCCGATGGGCGCGCAAAAATGAGTTTCGATGTCGCCGTGCTCGTTTTTGGCGCGCACGGTTAATAAGGTGATTTCAAAATCGAAGTCGATTTTGCCCTCGACAATGACTTTGCCGGTATCGACCCGGCCGCTGGATTTGGCGTAATCCCAGGCGGCTTGAAGTTCATCGGCGCTTTTAACCATGGACTGGCCTTTGCCGGATGAGGACATGGTGGGTTTGATAAAGCACGGATAACCGATACCGCCGTCAACCGCCGCCTGTAGTTCGGCAAAACTTTGCGCAAAGGCATAGTTCGAGGTGGGGATGTTAAGCTGTTCCGCAGCCAGGGTTCTGATGCCTTCGCGGTTCATGGTCAATTGAATCGCCCGTGCGTTAGGCACTACGGTACACCGGCCTTCGGCTTCGATGTCCAGCAGCGCTTGGGTCGCAATCGCTTCGATTTCGGGGATGATAAAATGCGGCTGTTCCTGCGCAATCAGGTTTTTGACCGCTGCGGTGTCGGTCATGTCGATCACATGGCTGCGATGCGCGACTTGGTGCGCCGGTGCGTTCGGGTAACGGTCTACCGCGATCACTTCGACGCCGTAGCGTTGCAAGGCGATAGCCACTTCTTTGCCCAACTCGCCGCTGCCGAGCAGCAGGGCTTTGATGGCGCTGTTTGATAAGGGGGTGCCTATTTTCATTGTGGACCTGCCAAGTAGTTGTCGATGTCTTCTTTGGAAAAACCGATTTTTTTCGCCACGCGGTCGGCATGACTGACGCGGGAAATACCGGTAACCAGTTTGTAGGTCGGCGCGTCATAGGCAAATTCGACTTGCTTGGGCAAGCCGATGCCCTGAGCGACAAAATGATCGACCAGTTGATGATTGTGGGTAATTAAGATGGTGCTGTTGCCTTTTCGGTAAAAGCCGTTCAGCACGTTCGATGAGGATTCCATTTTTTCCTCAAAGGTGGTGCCTTCGGATAATTCATCAAGCACCACCAGACTTTTGGCGCTTGCGGCCAGAAAAATGTCTTTGGTGCGTTTTAATTCGGTACCGAAACGGCCTTCGCCGTCATCCAGATGGCTGATTTCTGGGGCTTGATAAAAGATTCGGTCGGCGACGCTCAGGCTTGCCGATTGGGCCGGAACGAAGCAGCCGATTTGCGCCAACAATTGAATTTGGGTGACGGTTTTGCAAAAAGCCGTTTTACCGCCGCTGTTGGGGCCGGTTACCAGTACCAGCCTGTCTTGTTCCAGCACGAAATCGTTGCCGACATAGTCCGGGTTTTGTTTGGCTAAAATCGGGTTTCTGGCGTCGCTCAGGTTTATTTGATGATGCGGCGCATCGACCAATTCCGGCAATACTTTGCTGCCGCCGAAAGCTTCGGCAAATTTTATAAACGACAGTAATTCATCGAGACGGCCCAGTGCATCGATAGTTTCGGCGACGACGGGGGAGTTTTTGAACTCATTCCTGAGCGGGATAATGCAGCTGTCCCTATCAAAACCGCCGACGATGGGGTAATAAACCAGCAAAAAAGGCGCGACAAAAATGCTTGCGGTCGGGATGGCCTCAACCGAAACCTGGAACATATCGGTCGGAAAAAAATGCGCCAATGTCCAGACCGCAGCGAAAAACAAGGTGATCAGCAACGGCTTGAACAGCCGGGGTCTAAAGATAAGTGCAGGCGAAAACGAGCCTTGCCGTTGTTGTTTGCACTGAATAGCGTTTTCGGTGATATACACCGGGCCTTCCATCAGCGAATAAGGCCGTGAGTCGGCAAAGGCTTTTATTTGCTCGAAGATGTTTTTTAGATAATCGCTTTGCGGCGTTTCGATAGCGTGAATTTGATCGACCAAATCCAGCATAAAACGGATGCCGCGCTTGTATTGCAGATAGCCGTAGCCTTCAATTTCATGGTCTTCTCGGGCGGTGCCGAACGAGCCTAAGAACTCGCCGAATAATAATAAGTAGAAGTTTTTTTCATTAGGAACAGCGTGTTGCACAATCCGTTCGAGCTGTTCTTTTAAGGCGGGCGTGTTGCGCAGTTCTTCGACGGCTTGTTGTTTGGCTTTAATTTGATCGATCGCATTCAGCGGCTGGGCTAAAGAACGAAATAATACCGCTTGCCCGGCAAGGGTTGAGGCGTGATTGACGCTGTCGAACAGTTCATCGACTTCGATGGTCGCGAAGGTTCTGGGATCGATAACGCCGTCGCCGGTGTCCAGCGGTTTGCTGGATTTGATTGTCGGCCAACTGCTGTCTTGCCAGTTTTGTAATAGTGTATTTTTCATTTGTTTAGCCTTTTGGTGACCGGGTTACCTTTCATCTGTAGCAAGGTTGATTTATAAAGCGAAAACAGCTTCGTTCCCACGCCTGAGAGGCTGTGAAAGTATTATCAAAATCAGTTTAAAAACCTATTCACCACGAAGACACGAAGTTCACGAAGAAAAAATAATTGATTAAACTCAACGCATTAAAAACTTCGTACCCTCGGCAACTGCTCCTGCGTTGCTCTACCTCCTGCATCCGTGCAGTCGTTCGTGTCTTCGTGGTGAAGGCTTTTGCTTTTGTTCTAAAACGAATACTTTCACAGTCTCTGGAGCGTGGGAGAGATAGCCAAGCCAAGAGCCTCCGTGATCTTCATGCCTTCGTGGTGAATAGGCTTTTAAATCGATTTGGATATTACTTTCACCGTTTCCGGCGCTTGGGAACGAGCGAAGCACAGCGAAACTTGGAAATTATTTATCTGAAAATGTATAGCCGATTTAAAAATCGCAGCTATTTGGCAGATGCTGATGTTATGAAAACACGGATAACGCTGTTTAGATAGGTTTAAACGAAGTTGGCGCCGCTTTTTCAGGATTGATTCAGCATTATCCACGTTCTGTTTTTTGTATGATAAAACAAGATACTCACTTATTCAAAATAACACAGCCACAGAATCATCTTTAAATGAATAACAACTTGGCAGGTCGCGTTTCCGCCGGTTGCCAAACGCCCGTTCGGCAACCGGCGTAGACTCACATAAGGATGGGTTTTTGCTCGACAGGAATCAGCGATATTTTGTGCTCCACGAATTTCTGGCGAACATATAGCCAAAGCTCTTCTTTGGCGGCGGATTTCTTTGAATTAGCCTCAACCTGATAGCCGGCCGAGAAGTCGGACACCCAATGGCCGTTTTCGCTAACGATGCCTTTGTAGCGCACCGAGGGCGCTTTCTTGCGCAGGATAGTTTTATTTTGAGCCAGACCCTCGGTGATGATCTCAAGCACTTGCGCCGGATCCGCGTCAGGCCGCGTATAAAAATGAACCTCATCGGCCACGCCGTTGGGCGCCAGACTGTAGTTTTCCATAAAGGCTTCAGTGACCTTGCCGTTGGCTAAACTGACCATTTGCCCGCTACTCGACTCGATTTGCGTCGTGCGCCAGGTTATGTCTTTAACTTCGCCGATGACGTTGTTGATTTTTACTTGGTCGCCTACTTTGAACGGGCGTTCAAAGTTCAAAATAATGCCCGAAAAGACGTTGGCTATAATATTCTTGACCGCCATACCGACGACCATGGCCAATACGCCGGACGTCGCCAACAAGCTGGTCGGCGACTGATCGAATACCACGACCAGGACGCCGGAAAAGGCGAAGAAAAAAACCAGGGTGCTGGTAAACAGCTTAATGACGTTCGGCACCTTATGTTGACTGCGCTGCCTTAACGATTCCCAGACGAAGCGGCGTATGCCTATATCGAGCAGCCATCCGCCCAGTATCCACCATAAGCTCTCATAGACGACCACGAAAGTTCGGGTGGTGCTCGGCGCTAAGTTTGAAAAGGCCCAATCCAGGGTTAAATTGCCCACCGAGAGCAGTACTAAAGGCCAAAAAATCAGCCGTAACAGCCACGATTGCGTTACCCAAAAGCGTCCCCACTGGCGTATATCCATGGCCAGCGCGAAACCGGCGCCGATAATGCCGAAAATAGCGATATAAATAAAATATTCGCTGGGAATGACGTCGCGCGCATTGATCGTCGCCGGCTTAAGCAAGGTGCCGAGGGTTATTTTGGAAAAAAAAGGTTGCTCGCCGGTCATCCCGACATATTGCGGAGCGCCTTCGCCGTTTTCGGTTATCAAGTCTTGCGATTCCCAGGCGTTATCGATAGCCCAACCGGTATTGGATTTAATCACTTTGCGCTGGTGTAAATCGGCGGTCAAGGCACTGCCGGTCGGCATACCCAAGACATCGACCACATACATCAAGTTGTTGTAGTTGAGATAGCGATGGCGAAAGCTGATGCCGGCGATATGCTGGCCATAGGTGCGTTTGGCATCGGTAAAGTTGAGCTTGAATTTTTGTTTAATGCGATACCGGCGATATTGAACATCTTCGCTTTCCTTGGTTTCCTCCGGGGAGTCCAGTTTGACCGGTTCGACGCCGTTGAAAACTTCTAAATCCTGGGGAGAGAAATTACCGCGATAACGGAACCAGATCGACATGTCCACCAGCGCCGTTTCTTTTTGCCGATCCAGATCGGTAATTTCGTTAACCATAACGCCGACATAGACGACGTTGGTTTTGAACATGAAACGGTCGTTGACATAAAGCACGCGGCCCTGACGCAAGGCCTCAATGTAATTGAAGCTGGCGCCTTTAGCGATAGGCAATAACTGCACCGGCGCCGAGATCAAGCGGTCGCCGTTGTAAATGCCCATTTGGATAGGAATCTGAGCTTGCCGGTCGACAAAATTTAACGTGCCGGTGATGCCTTTGACCGCATCAATACCGGGCTTGTCGGAAAAGGCGACTTGTGCGGCGTCGTAGGCATAGGTCGCGAGCCAGTCGGGGGATTGCCCGAATTTTTGCTGATAGCGGCTTTGGAAGTGCTGCGCTTTTTCGTTTGCGGTGTCGAATAAAACCGGCGTCGCGGCGATGATGCCATGAGTCAACAGCGCCGACGCTTCACCGGAAAAAGCGCTGGAGGCGAGTTGCTCGGGACCGTACAGCTCCAGAGCGTTACCGGAAGCGCGGATGCCTTTGACGATGCGCACCGCAAGAGCGGAATTGGCGGCAATATAGACGCCGCCGATATCGATATTGTTAATTTCTTCAATGACTTGTTGGAGTTGTGCGTCGGCGTCAGGACCGTTCGAGAGCGTCCATATTTGTTTAACGGGGGTTTCAAAACGCTTATAAACCTCGACAAAAGGCTCGACTAAAGGATCGAATTTGGCGTCGGCTTCCCGCACGATATACATCAGACGCTGTTGTTGAATATTGCGCGCATAGTTGGCGACAAAGCGCGCCTGTTCTTTTAAATCAAGGCCCAGCGCGCTAACCCCGGCTAAGGGCTCCGACAGGAACAAAGGCGTGACCACGGGAATGTGATTGCGTTCGTAGATCGGAGCGGCTTGTTGCAGTATGTCCGCATTAAGGTGGCCGATAACGGCGACCACGCGCTTATCGGCGGCAATCGATTCAGCCGTTTCAGGCGTTTCGTCAACGCTGAAAAATTCAACTTGGCGTCCGTGGTATCCGCCTTGGCTGTTGAGCGCGTCTATATAAAGCTGCACGCCTTGCTTGAAAGCGGTTCCTTGGGCATTGTTGGAGGGTCCGACTATCGCCACCCTGGGACGCGTTTCTACCTTGTCCTGGACGAAGGCGCGGTGCGCTATCAACGAGGCCAGAGTGCCGATGATCATAATCGCCAGCAGAATGACCAGAAAAGTCTTCCATTTTTGCTTGTCTTGCATGGGGGCAATAATTGTTTTCATAGTTGGACGTTATTTTTTTGCTTAAAGTTGAATTCAGATATATTTCCGGGATCTTTTAATGGTTAAATCTTCGCTTCGCCTAACCGTTCATAGGCGAGTCTTATGGTTCCCACGCTTAGCGCTCGTCTTTATACACAAGTCTGTTCAAGACAGGACGTAGGCCGGAATAAGCCCGCCCGGCGTAGCCAGGGTGGGCGTTTCCGGCATTCCCAAGCTTCGGGATGCCGGAAACGCCGGTCCTGCGCTAAAGCGCGGACCGGCTTATTCCGGCCTACATCGAGATGTGTATAACGATGAGCACTTAGCGTGGGAACGATAAGTTCAGGTTTTGGGAAGTTATTGTGGGCCAAATCCTTAAACCTTCGCCTAGCCGTTCACAGGCGAATACCGGTTTCCGTAATTTCAACCGTGGCCGGTTTTCCATTGACAGTCATGATCACTTGCATCGGTAAAGCGCCCGGCGGAATGTCATAAGCCATCAGCTGATGCGTTTCCGGCATATAACGTAGCCAGGACGGTAACGGCGCGCCGCTACCGGTAGTGATTTCGACTTGGCTGTTCGCCGGTATCGCCGATGTCAGTCGGCTGGGTAATTGAAAATGGAGTGCGCCGGCGGCTTCGGCGCGCTGGGCAAGGTTGACGGCCTCATCCGGCGGAACGCCGCGGGCAAGCGCCTTGCCGAGGATTTTGTCGAAGATACGGCTGTGTCCGAGCGAGGACAGCAGGCTATCGATATTTTTACCGGAGGCTAAGGACGTGGACAGTGATTGCGCTTCTGTTTGCAGGTTTTGCACCGCTTGCCGGGCTCTATCGATGGCCGCGGCTGGAGCCAGTCCGCGGGCGAGCGCGCTTGTTAACGCCTTGTCGAAGTGTTTATTGTCCCGATCCGAAAGTTGACGGCCATTGGCAAAACCGGCAAGCGGGCTTTTAGCGTCGGCGTTAACGCCTTGTTGCTGCAACGCATTTATCTGTATGGCATGGGTTATGGCTTGCTCAATCGAGATGCCGCGACTCATGGCGACGCCCAAGGTCTTGTCAAAATCGCCGGTAGCGGGTAGCGCTTTGATCGATGCGCTATTCCCGGAAGACAATCCCGATCCGGGTCTGCGCGCATCGACTTTAGCGGCTTCGTCGGCGGCGATGCCGGCGGCATAGGCGCGTTGCAAGGCTTGTTCCATAGAGATGCCTTTGGCGAGAGCGTTGCTGAGGGAGTTTTGGACGCTCAGCGGGGTATCGGCCAAGCCTTCCGCGCCACCGTTAGACAGACTGCCCATCGGGCTATGGTCCATCGTTATTGCGGCGTCGATTTGTTGGACGGCATTGCGGGCGCTTTGCACGGCTTGATCAAGACTCTTGCCTTTAGCCAAACCGGCGCTTAAAGAAGCATCGAAAGCCGCCGAGCCGCTGGGCGTAGTGGCGCCGGACAAAGCCGACAAGCCGCTTCCCAGTCCCGAACCGGCAAGCGAACCGGCTGCTACGGCTTGCGGCGAGGACGGCCTAGGCGTACCGGTTACCGAATTAAACGCTCCTTGCGCGAGCTTGGTCGCAACGCTTAGCGGTTTGCCCTTAGCAAGATTTTGCACTAATACCCGAACGAACGAGTTACTCGCCTGTTCGGCCTGCTGCCTAGGCAAGCCTTGTCCCACTGCGGCTTCGAACAGTGCCGTTTGTAGTGTATCGACGCCGTTTACACCGGATTTTATGCTGGTGAGCCCATCGCTGAGCGTCGTTTTAGCGGCCTCGACGGTTTTTTGAGAAGCACTCTCGGGCGCGCTCTGAGCAGGTGCTGCCGGTTGTTCAAGCGTAATGTTTTTTTGTGAATCGGCGTCGGCCCGGCGTCGTGTTCGGGGTCTTTCCTGGGGTTGAGCGGTCGCAGCGCTTGCAATGGGGCTGTTGACCTGCACCGGTGCTGAGACCGGGACCGCCGGTGCGGTGAAATTGCCGGGAGACGGCGGTTGCGCGAGCGGAGCGGTCGGGCTATCGACGCTGTTATCGACTATCAAAGCGCCGTTACTCATGATCGCGAGGGTAGCGGAACCGACGGTCAAACCGGCGGCGGTTGTTACTTTGATAGTGGTTTGCTGAGCGCTGCCGAGAACGCTGGTAATGATGGAAGTCGGCGCGGGGTTGGGCTCAATATCGGCTATGGCGGTGGTTGAGGTATTGAAAATATAGTTGCCCGCATCGGCGCCGGCGACGTTGATGCCGCTGACCTTGATGAGCTTACCGGTGGCGGCGTTGCCGTCGATGAAGTTTGCGCCGGTGTTGCTGAGCAGCAGATTATCGTTGGCTATGCGGTTGTCGTGTAAAGTCACCGTGGCCGTGGCGGTGCCGTCGTAGACTTTGTTTTGACCTGTAGCCGTGATGTTCAAGATTCTGGGGGTGATGCTGTATTCTCCGAGACTGTCTGTTGCATCCGTTATGCCGTAACCTAAAGCGTTGCTCAAACCGCCGTTATAGGCAATATCGTAGACGCCGACGCGGCTGTGATTGTCCGCCGTAGTGATGAATTCTGCCGTGCCGCTTATACCGGCTTGGCTTGCGTTATCGCCATTGACGAAATTTGTGATTTTAGCGCTGACTGCGGCAGTGCTGACGGCTTCACCGTAGGTGCCGGTAGCGGAACCGGGTGTCACGCTCAACATCGGTTGTTCGCGATAAATAGCATATTTTCCGAGGCCCAAGGCCGCGCTATAGTGACTGGCGCTTTCATCGCTGTTGTAACGAAAGCCGCCCCGGCCTGAGCCTATCAGTGCGGACAGGCCGGTGCTGCCGGACACGCTGCCGGTAAAGAGCTTGGCGCCGAAGAGGGCGGTTATGCGCGGAAGGCCGTTGACGACGATATTACCGCCGGTGCTTGTTCCGGCCGCTGTAGCTTCCCCCGCATTAAGCGTAAGCGCAAAGGCCGATAGCTTCTGCGCCAGCGTAAGATCGCCGCTCTGGGTGGCAATATCGACGAAGCCCCCGGCACTGATACCGCTAACACCGCTGACCGTACCGATTTCGAGGGCGTCGCTGTCCCGATACGCCAGCTTAGAAACGCCGGTTGCGGCGACAATACCGACATTGTTGTGCGGGGCGGTGTTCAATAGGTAGTTTGTACGCGAGCCGTTAAGGAGCAGCTTGTCGGCACTAATATCGCCGCTGCCGCTGACGGTTTTACCGCTGCCGCCGGTAAGCGTGAGGGTTTGGCCGACGGCGTTGATTGCGCCGTTAATGGCTATAGTATTGCCGCTGATCAAGGCGGTATTGTCGTTAAAGGTGACCGCATCGCCGACGCTGATGGCTCCGGCGCTGCTGTTGCCCACGGTGATGCCGGAAAAGCCGTCTGCGAAGTGAGTGCTGAAGTAAGACGCCGGCAGGTTTAAGCGGCCTTCGCCTCCGGCAATACCGATTGATGTGCCGGGTGTTTTTGCTTGTATACGCAATTGTCCGCTGCCGGAAAGAGTGCCGTTTATGTCCAGCGCGTCGGCGGTCAGCGTCAGATTCCCGGTTCCGGTGCTTATGGTCGCTGTAGATTGAACGGTAATGCCGCCGGTGACCGCTTCAAGCAGGATGTTGCCTCTACCTGTTGCAGTGACGGCGTTGCCCGAAGCTCTGATGTTTATCCCTTGGCCGCCGGTATTTTGGCTTCCTCTGAGCGTAATGTTGCCGTCTTGCGTCGAGATTGCGCCGATATATCCGGGATTTTCCGAACCCGGATAATTATCTCCGACAACCACCCCGGCAGCTTCGCCGTTGCCCATGCCGTCGACGGTGACAGCGCCGCTGCCTGTGGTGCTTACCGTGCCACCGATACTGACGCCGCTAGCGTTAACGGTGGAAGCGCCTCTCCCGAGAATGGAAACGTTGCCGCCGCCTGCATCGATACTGCCGTTAATGGTTACGCCGCGATAGCGCGCATTGTTTTCGCAGTTGATTAAGCAGGGGCTGTTATTACCTAGGGCATAACCCAGGCCGGGGCCTCTAATTCCGCCGCCTATAGTGACCGAGCCGCCGCCGGTGGCGATTGATGAGCCGGTCGGCAGCCGGACCGAGCCTTCGACGCCGTCGTCGCCGGCAGCGCTGCCGCCGGCGCGTGTCCATAGGGTCAGGTTGTTTCCGTTGCCGGTAAGAGCGGATGACGAACCGAAGAAAATGCTGTTTCCGGTTTTCAGAGTCAACGGATCGTTAAAGGACAATGCCGTGTTGCCGACGCGGATTCGCTTTGCCGTAGCATTGCCGACGGTAATGCCGGAAAAACCGTTGAAGTTGCTGCTGAAATAGGACGCAGGCAAACTCAGTGCGCCCGCACCGCCCGCGATGCCGATGGTGACCGCGGTACGCGGCTGGACGGTTAATTTGCCGCTAGCTTGCAAACGACTGGTCCCGGCCAGCGTCAGCCTATCGGCGTTGAGTGCGATGTCGCCGCCTTTGCCGGCGATGGCGGAACCGCGTTGCATCAAGATAGCTCCGCCGCCGGTGGCGTCGCTGTCGCTGTTCAGGGTGACATTCAGTGCGCCGATGAATGAGCCGATGGAACTGCTGTTGCCGAGTATGATGTCGTCCGTGGTATTGATCGTCAGACTGTTGCTAAGGCCCGCACTGTAGATAGCGGTGCCGGAGCGGAGCTTGAAATCGGTATTGGCGTTGGTTTGAGTCAGCACCGTGCGCGACGATCCCAGCGTCAGATTGCCGTCATAGGTCTGCAATCCTTCGGTGGTCACTGCGCCGCCGTTAATGGCAATGGGGCCGGTAGCGGTGACATTCAGCGCCGCTAAGGCTTTGTTGTCTCCGACTGCCCCGGAAAACGTAACAGTGCCGCTGCCTGCATTCACTGTTAAAGGTGAAGCCGCCAAGTTGGTTTCCCGGACATAATAATTAAGCTTATTCCCGGTTGCGTAATCGTTCCAGCGCCCGAAACCGCGGCTAAACTGTAGCGCGGATTGCGCTTCATCGCTCAGGTTCGCCGCGCCGCCGTAATTGTCGGGTTGACCGCCGGACCAATTTGAATATAAACCGGGGGCCGTGTTGCCGCTATCCTGATAAAAAAAGATCAGGCCGTCGCCGCTGTGTAAGCCCTCAGGCCCGGAGACCCAGCGCCAAGCGTTGTCGCTGCCTATTTTCGCGATTCGGCGAGCGCCCAGCCAAGCGGCCCGGTAGTTGACGCTGTGGGCCGCAACCGCATTCTCGGAACGCGAGGTGAGGGTGGCTAAATAACTGTCGCCCACGCTTTGGCCTGCGCCCGAGGCCGCGTCTGCCAGCGCGCTTGACCAATCCAGGGTGCTGCTGACGCCGGTATAACGATTGCCGGAGTTCACCGATCCGCCAAAGCTCACGTTGCCATTCGAGCTATCGATAGTCAGGCCGCGGGTGTTGGCGATAATCATCTCGCCATTGACGGTGATGCTGCCGCCACTCGTTGTCAGTGAAACGGCGCTGTCGCCGCCGACATAGACATCGCCGCCGGTGGCTGCGGCAGTGCCGAAAGTAATATCGCCGCCCTGGGTACTGATATTATTGTTGAGCAGAACGCTTCCGCCGCCGTTGCCGGCAGCCAGTGCGACATGCAGTTTGCCGCTGCCGCCGGTGTTGCCGATGGCTTGGTCTACTACGATAGAGTTGGCGGCTTGAAGCGTCAGGGTGGTGTCGGTGTCGCCGCTGGTCTTGGTGATAGCGCTACTGACAGTGATGTCGCCTATCTCCGTTCCTCCGCCCTGTGCCGAGACCGTAACATCGGTGCCTGTTTCCAGCCTGCTACTGATGTCCGTATTCAGGAGGGTAGATGGAGATTTATTCGAAGTCCAAATGTCGTTGCCGAGAGCGGAACCGGAAGCGCTGTCGGCATTTGCGTCGGTAATGACGGCAGTGCCGGCGGCGAAGAGCCAGCGGCCCGCTTTGCCGTTTGGCGCCGAGGCGTCGATTTGCGATCCGGCGACATCCAGCCAGTGCCCCGATGTTTGGATACGGCCGCCGTTGCCGCCGTTAGACCCGCCTCGGGCTTCAAACGTGCCGTAGGCACGGGTAACGGAATCGGCTTTACTCGCATCCGAGCCGACCACTACGGTACCGCCCTTGCCCCGGCCGGTGGCGTTGGCTTCCAGTTTGGCGGTCTTGGCAACGATAGTGGCGGAAGCTTGGCGTACCGAAGGATTGCTGTTCCGCCACGAGCCTCCTATCAGCACCTTACCGCCGCCGGTTTTGCCGCTGGCGCTCAGGTGAGCGTCTTCATCTATGCGTATTTTATTACCGGTGGCGATAATCGTTCCGCCCACCGCCGCTTGCTTAACTGCATTGACCGGAGCAAGGGACGGCGCACCGGCATCCAGCGTTCCGGCAATGCGGGTGACGCCTTCATCGCCGCCGTCGAGTACGATGCGTCCCTTGTGGTTTGCCAAGGTATGGGCTTGGATGATGCCGTCGTTGTTAACCACGCTGTCCATCAGCGCATTGGCGCTTTGCGCGGTCATGATAACGGTGCCGCCGTCGGCTTGAATGAGTCCTTTATTTTCCGCCAAGGCGTTAAGGGCGGCTTTGTCCACTTTGACCTTAATCAGGCCGTCGCCTTGGAAATCCAAGGTGACCTGTTCGCCTGCGGCCAGGGCTACGGTTCCTCCGGTATTTTGGAGGCTGCCGCTGTTGCTTACTTGCGGAGCGATGAACGCGATCAGGCCGCCGTGAGCGGTAATCCGGCCTTGATTATCGATTTTGCCGAGGGCGTTTTGCTGAGTGAGGACGAGCTTACCGCTGAGGAAATCTTTGTCGCCGAGGTGATGGGTGGTGGCGACGATACCGCCGACATCGACTTGCGCGGTTTTACCGAAAATCACGCCGTTGCTGTTGAGCAAATAGATTTGACCGTTGGCGTTGAGCTTGCCGTAAATCTCGCTGGGTTTGCTGTCGTGGATGCGATTGAGGGCGATGCTGTGCGCGTTGGGTTGTTGAACATTGACGGTGGCTTGCTCGCCGATATTGAAGGTATTCCATTGACCGATCATTTTGTCGCTGTTTTGCCGAACGGTCAGGGTATTGCCGTTTTGGCTGATGCTGCCGGAGCCTTGGCTGATTTGTCCGCCGCTCGGTAGTTCGTTAATACCGGGGGTGGCGTAGGCAACGGAAACGCCGAGTAGGGAGACACCGAAAATATGGGCGATGCTATGGCGCAGACGGGCGTCGCTGCCGGTCTGCATATTGGCCCTGTCCAAAAGATGATTGTCGCCGGTTTTACAATGGTTTTGGCTAAGTAACGGGCATGAAATAAATTGAGCCGGTTGCCAATAGTCGGAGTGCAGGCATCGCCTGCATGGGCAAGCAAAGCTTGCACTCCTGTCGGACACGGTTGTCTGCTTTATGTCATGCGCGTTGCTACGTTCGGAAGCGGCAACCCATGCTTGCCGAGCCTCGCTCCGGATGATGCGGTATAGACGGTTCATTGATGGATGACGTTTCATAACCGGTTTCGTTATTATCGGCTTAGGCGATGTGTGGCGCAGCTTGGACCGATTTTCCGTGGATGGAAAAAACAGCGTAACCGCACTTCAATCGACTCGGTGAGTTGGATGGACGTTTGCATCGATGATCCCTAAAAATAAACCATGCTATGCAGCAGCAGACGGTTGTCGTCGTGTAAGCCCGAGCTGTCGTTACCGGCGGCGTTGACGCCGGGGTTATCGCCGAGGGTGTGCGCCCAGGTGCCGCGAATCGCGAAATTATTGGCGTGAGAGAAGTTGATGCCGATACCGCTGCCGCTCAGGCTGTATTCGTTGCGGTTGCCGGCGATGTCGTTGGTCCAGCGCTGTTCATGCAGGGTGATGTGGCCGCTGTCGAAAAAACCGACCAGTTGCAGATTACCGATGTCGGTTCGGTAGGGTAGGTCATAGCGCAATTCGAAATTGGCGACCCAGCCGCTGTCGCCGCTGGCTTCGCCGACCGGGTAAGCGCGGATGCCGGTGGGACCGCCGAGAATGAATTTTTCGGCGCTGGTCAGGTTGCCGTTGGCAAGCTGGCCGTTGGCGGCGCTAAAGAAACTCAGACTGTCGGTGAGTTTTTGCAGGCGGGCCAAGCTGAAATTGTGCTTGCCGTAGACGCCTTGAGTATGGGCGGTCGATTGGTCGGCGACGCGCTCGCTGTCCAGGCCGGATAAGTCGACGCCGCCCACCGTGGCGCTGTAAGAGAACTGGTTAAAACCGCCGCCGAAGAAGCGATCCAGGCGCTGGCCGTTGAAACCGAGAGTGCCGTTGTCTATCTGTTTTTTGCCGGTTAAGACTTGTAAGCTGGAATCGGTCATGGCTTTGTGCGTGTAATCGGCTATGCCCCACAGGCTGAAGGCGCGGGAGCGAATAAACGGATAACTGAGGCCGCCGCCTGCGGATTGGGCCATGCCCTCAAGCCCGAGTTGACTGAATTCCCGGCCGATACTGTAACCCAGATAGCTGTAACGGGCATTGGCTTGCAAGCCGCTATGGCCGACCGGTAAGGCGTAGGCGATACGGCCTTGGCCCAGATTTTCGGCGCCGGTGCCGCCGACCGTCAGTTGGTCGCCGATGCCGAGGCCATCGTTCAGATTGATATTCAGATTGCCGACCCACGGACCGGTGTAACGGTTGCCGAAGTCTTCAATGGAGAAATTGCCCCTGATCAGTGCGGCTTCCTTAATATTCACCCCCAAGCGGCTGGTGCCGGGTTGTTTGCCTTTTTCCAGGGTGGTGGCGGCCTCAATGCCGGGCAAGTCGTTGAGCAACAGCAGTGTCCGTTCCAGATTGTCGCCCTGCAAGGTGTCGCCGCTGATCACGTAGCGCATGCGCTGATGAATGACCTCGTCTTTAATCCGGGTATCCGGGTCATGCTGAATGCTGATGCTATGCCCTTGCTGATCGCTTTCCAAACGTCCCTGAGTGATGTTGATCCGAATAATGCCCTCGGTAACATCTTGTTTGGGCAAATAAGCTTTGGCTAACAACCAACCTTTGGCTTTAAGGTGTTGGCCGATGCGCTCGGCGAGTTGCTGAAGCCCGGTAAAATCCAGGGTTTGACCGATGGCGTCGGCGACCAGCGCTTGTAGCGTTTCGCTGCTTTCCAGGGTTTCGCCGCCGTTGATAATAATGCTTTTTACGAGAATGCTGAGGCCTTTTTCCGGCGCGGCTAAAATCTCCGGTTCCGGCGCTGTTGGCGGCGGCAGCCGATCTATGCGGGGGCTGGTGATAGACTCTTGCTGACGCAAGATTTGGCCGCTATCGGGGGCTTGTGCCGCGCATAAAATGGGGGTCAATAAGGCCAGCAATAAAACGGTGGGGGGTAGGGCGGCGGGCGATACGCTTGGCTTAAGAGTAGATACCGCTTCTCCCTCCGGACGACTTGCATGGGCAGATATTTTGCTCCTCGGTAATTGCTCCTGTATTACCCTACTACACGCCATCCATGGCTCTAATGCAAAATCTGCATTCGCCAGATCCCTGTGGCTTATGCAGGAGGTACGACTCCACGGATGGAGGAGGTAGAGCAATGCATGGAGCAATTGCCGAGAGGGTTTTGTTCCGTTTAAGTCAACATTGCGCCTGCATTGCAGGCTATGGCGGTTGTCGGTTAATGCCATGGCGCTGAATCTGTATCGCTAAGCCGGGGGAGCTGCAAAACGGAGCAAAAAATAGGCTTAATTACGGCCGTTTTTATAGGCTTGGTTAACAAAAATGCGGTGCGATAAAATGAAGGACAAGGTTTTGTTGCTAAGTGGATGGTTTTTTTCACGGCCTGAGTTCGCTTTGCATGATTTTATCTGTCCATATTCTACATAGTCGGGCAAGAGCTAACAACCGTGCTTATTACGACAATAAGTTTGTTGCTGCGAACCAATAAATTTAAAGCGATAATTACCGCAAAACTAATAAGTTAATTTGACGATAGCAAACAAATTAAAGTAAAACCTCCCGCTTTGCTGCTTTCCGATCGGAGCACTTTTGTTTAAAGGATTCAATATTATGAAATACGCTCAATTATTCAAAAATCTTTGCCATGCCGCACTGGAGATTGACTAGTGGTTTTACCCTTACCATCAAGATTGACCTGGCCGACGTTACCGATAATCATCGGAGTCTTCGCATTGATCGGCTGGGCTTGGGATATCGATTTGCTTAAACGCGGCCTCTTTGCCGGTGTGGCGATGAGCCCGGCTGCCGCTGTCGGAGTGATTGTTCTGGCTGTGGATGTTCTCCGCTGGTATGACGTTAATATGCTTCCGTTGATCAACCGGGTTTGTTGTTGGGCGACGGTGATTGTCCTCATCGGCAGCGCGATGGAACTTAGCGACTTCGCATGGGCTATATCATCCCCTATTGACCGCCAGTTTTTTCCCGCAAAGCCGGTTTTAGGAGCCGACCGTCCCGGCGGAATGGCGCCCAATACCGCCTTTTGCTTGTTTACGTTGGGCTGGACGCTGTTATTTCTGCGTAAGCAGTCGGATTTTTCAATTCGGCTGGCTCAAACGCTGGCCGTAATTCCCGCATTTATCGCGTTGATGGCGGTTATCGGTCATCTTTATGGGGTTAAACCGTTTTACCAAATCGGCACTTTTATGCCGATGGCGATCGATACCGCGGTTTCTTTGTTATTTCTTGCCGGAGCCGTGATTTTGGCTGTTCCCGATAGAGGCTACCCGCGCGTTTTGAGTGTTGTCGGCTATTCCGGCTCAATATCCGGCCTGTTGCTGCCGGCAGTGGTGTTTGTTCCTGTGCTACTGGGGTTAATCGCTTTGATCGGCCAACATGCCGGTTTTTATGACCGGGATTTCGTGCTTGCGCTTTCGGTCATTCTGAATATCGCGGTGCTGTTTTTACTCACTTACTTTAGCGCATGGCGGCTGTTTTTATCGAATCAGCATCAGCAAGCGGCCGAGACCGGTTTGCGGGAGAGCGAACAGCGCTATCGCTCGTTAGTAGAAAACGCTCCGCTGTGCATCCATGAACTCGATATGGAAGGCCGGTTCACATCGGTGAACCGGGCTGGCCTGTTAATGATGGACGTCAATGAGCAAAATCCGGTGCTGGGCTATTCCTATCTGGACATCGTCGATGCTTCCGGTCGGGACAATGTACAGGCGTTGCTTGAACAAGCCTATAGCGGTCAGATAAGCCACTTTGAATTTAGGGGCTGCGGAGCGTCAGCGCAGGTTTTCAAGTCTTGTTTTGTGCCGATCAAGAACAGTGAAGGCAGGGTTACAAAGTTGATGGGCATGACCGAGGACATCACCGAGCGTAAGCTTTCAGAACAGTCGCTAAGAAATATCGAAGAGCTTTTTCGGGTCAGTCAATTTTATGGAGGAATCGGCGTTTGGGAAAACGATCTGGTTAATAACCGGCAATATTGGTCGGAGACTGTCACCTCTTTACTGGGTTTTCCTGACGCTCGGAAACCGGCTTGGGAAAACTTTATCTCGGCAGTTTATCCGGAAGACCGGAGTCCGGTAACGGCGGCGCACCAAGCGCATATCCAGGACGGTAAGCCGTATGACGTTGATTACCGGATGGTCGGCCAGGACGGCAAGATACGCTGGATGCGCTCGGCAGGGCAAGCGGAACGGGATGCGAACGGTAAGCCGGTGCGGATGTTAGGCATTGTGCAAGATATCACCGAGCGCAAACTGGCCGAGAATGATCTTCGTATCGCCGCCACGGCTTTTGAATCCCAGGAAGGCATGCTGGTTACCGATGCGAAGGGGGTGATTTTGCGAGTGAACCGTACTTTCACTAAAGTCACCGGCTATAGCGCCGAAGAAGCCATCGGCAAGAATCCGCGCATTTTGAGTTCGGGCCGCAAAAGCCCGGCTTTTTATGCCTCAATGTGGGAAAGCATCAATCATACCGGCTCCTGGGAAGGCGAAATCTGGAACCGGCGCAAAAACGGCGAAGTTTATCCGGAGTATTTGATTATCACCGCGGTGAAGGACAAGAATGGCGTCGTTACCCATTGCGTCGGCAGTTTTACCGATATTACCGTTAGCAAAGCGGCAGCGGATGAGATCAAGCATCTGGCGTTTTACGACCCGCTAACGCAACTGCCCAACCGGCGTTTATTGCAGGACCGGCTGCAACAAGCTTTGACGGCTAGCGCCCGCAGCAAAATGCACGGCGCCTTGCTGTTTATCGACCTGGACAATTTCAAGACCTTGAATGACACGCTCGGTCACGATAAAGGCGACCTGCTGCTGCAACTGGTCGCCGGCCGCCTGACCGCCGCCGTGCGCGAGTGCGACACCGTGGCTCGTTTGGGAGGCGATGAATTCGTCATCATGCTGGAAGACCTGACGGAAGGCTATCATGAAGCGGTTATCCAGAGCGAGACGGTCGGCGAAAAAGTGCTGGCCTCGTTGAATCAGCCCTACCAGCTTTCCGGGCACCTGCATCGAAGTACGCCAAGCATTGGCGTCACCCTGTTCAGCGACCATATTAAGAGTATCGATGAGTTACTGAAACAGGCGGATATTGCGATGTATCAAGCCAAGTCGTCGGGCCGTAACACCCTGTGTTTTTTCGAACCGTTCATGCAAGCCGAGATTGCGACGCGCACCAACTTGGAGGCGGATTTGAATCAAGCATTGCAAGACCGGCAGTTTCTTCTGCACTATCAACCGCAGATGAATGAAGAAGGTCGCATAACCGGCGCCGAAGCCTTGGTGCGCTGGCAGCATCCTCTGCGCGGACTGATGCTGCCGGTCGAGTTTATTCGCTTGGCTGAAGAAACCGGGCTGATCGTGCCCTTGGGTTTATGGGTATTGGAAACCGCTTGCCGCCAATTGACGAACTGGGCCGCGCGTAAGGAAACGGCGCATCTTACCTTGTCCGTTAACGTCAGTGCGCGCCAGTTTCAGCAAGCGGATTTCGTTGAACGGGTGTCGGCGGTGCTTGATCGAACCGGGGTTAATCCGTATAAACTCAAGCTGGAATTGACTGAAAGCCTGCTGGTATCCAACGTTGAGGACACTATCGCTAAAATGACCGCACTGAAAGCAAAGGGTGTGAGTTTTTCGTTGGACGATTTCGGCACCGGTTATTCGTCGCTGTC
>JAPLRU010000087.1 GCA_026399025.1 Methylobacter sp. | reverse complement strand
CTAGTTCCCACGCGCTGCGTGGGAATTCATACCGCCCGCGTTGCGGGCTGTTTCTCAACGCAGCGCGTTGATACTGCATTCCCACGCAGCGCGTGGGAACGAGAAAAAGTAACCTGACCCCTTTTCCGGATTGATTAAAACTCAAGCATCGCAAAAACGTTAGGAACGGGGTTGCAAACCCCGTCCCGCTTAGAGATTTCAAGGCATTGCACCGCACACCCCGAACAAAAAGTAACCTGCCCCCTTTTCTCGACCCTTTTCTCATTCCCATTCAGTGAAAAACTAGGCTTTAGCCAGCTAGAGCATCACCATGATCCCAAATTTGAGCGAGTGCATTCTTGTATGAGTCAAATACTCTGGGTGAGTCATTTCGTCTAAGCCAATGACAGGGACGTGAATTTGAGTTCGTATGATATAAGATTGGTCTAATCAAAATGATCCCTGTTGGCTTATCTGCATCAACAAGTGTTGCCGACACATTTCCAACTCTTTTGCACCGCCTAATTTCAAGTCTATCGGCTTCGTTTGGGAAAGATTTGCGCCATTCCGAAATCCAAGTTTGAAATGCAGCATCAATTTTTGGAAACTGTTCTCCCATCGCTTCGTCGATTATTTGAGATAATGCTTCTGTTTGAGAACCAACGCGACTATCAGCGTATAGTATTTTAACTCGTAACCTAGGCTTCCTTGATAAGGCCGCAAATATCTTGTCTTTGGTGTAATCATTTGCGAGACCAAACAAATTTTGACCAACTATCATCAAATCCTGTTCAGCCAAACCAAGAACATTATTGGTATCTAATGGAGAATATTTAATATCAGCGGATATACGAATTACGCTAATATCATTTGCATTTAGGAATTCCGCAACTGGGTTGTCGGGGGTTGAACGCATATGAACGTCCTTTAATACCCTAACTAAATGTTCCTTAAATCCTTGCCTATCCTGCCTATCATAATGAATTACGCCAAAATGTGCTAAATCAAACGGAATCTTCTGGTTCTTTTCAATTGCCATAATGGTACCGTGCGCTAAAGAGTGCCTAACTCCAAGCTCATAAAATACGTTCGGATTGAAATCCGTCAGTATTGCGATGACGATGTCCGACCTAAATAAGTCTGAAACAATTGTTCCAACAATGCTACGAGAAGAAGCTGTTGAACGTTCGCATTGGTAGCCCAACTCTTCAAGTGTCTGCTTTAAGAAATCGTCGTAGAAGCTATTCCAGTATTTTGCGTTTCTTGGGTTATTTTTCTTTCCAGAAAATGGCATTATTATAAAGCAGCGCTGAGTCATATGTTTCATGATTGATGGACGAAATTCTCTTATGGTGCGCTTGATGTAATCACAATACCTAACGTAAAGGTGAGGGGCGCGCCGCCAACGGACGCACAGCGAAGCCACCGAACCCGATTTAAAAGCAAACCTTCAAAACCGCCTTAGAGCGGCGCGTCCCTTTGACCGTTTTGTTAGGCCCGATATTCATCCCACTCACCGTTGCCTGCGTTTTTGTCTTTTTCAATGGCCAACCAATGGTTAAACTCCTCATGACCATTGCCACTCCAATGAAGATGAGCGCTCCGAATATCTTTTTGCGAGCGGAAAGGATTGCGCCCACAAGACCATCCCGGATAGAACTCAGAGAAGCCTCGCGCATAATTGATTTCGAGAATCCAATGGTCATTGCCATTGTGCCAGTGGAGGATGAAACAGCGACCAGGACCGCCTATAACTTTGGCACCATGTACCTCGTGGGTATGCTCGGAAAGACTTCGGTTTCTATCTAACTCAATGTCATTCCACTGTTTTACATACCGACGATACATTCCCAATAGCGCATCGTTATACTTAGCTCCATCCAATACTGTGGCTGATGTTGTGTATGCCCACTTCTTACCAGTTGATGGACGCTTGCCGATCCAGTATGACGCTTTTGTAGTCAAATTTCTTCTCCTTATGGTCTAACGTAGAGCTAAGTCAGCTATAGTAGCGACTCCAAAAATAGAGCGGGAACCCTCAAAATAAGACCTTTGAACTTAACCCAAAGCCCTAACCGTTGGAGGTATTCCCGCTATGAAGAAGCATAACTATCGGACTAAAAAAGTCAATGAAATAAACTGGTCGGAACTAGGCCAACAACTCGGTGGCGAAGCCGTGACTTTTGCCGTTGATGTGGCCAAAGCGCAACAATATGCCCTGTTGACGAATGACGCACAAAACCTGTCCACCTTAGTGAAATGGGAGTTATTGGAAACCACTGCCCTGATCCAAGGTCTCCAGCACTTGGGCTGCCCCGTCACCGTGGTCATGGAGTCGACCGGGACTTACGGCGACGCCATGCGCCACCGGTTCCGGCAGGCCGGATTTGCTATCTGGCAGGCCAGCGCCAAGCGCGTGCATGACGCCAAGGAAATCTTTGATGGCGTACCCAGCCTGCACGACGCCAAAGCCGCGTGCCTGATCGCCAAGCTGCATAAAGAAGGCCTGACGAAACCCTGGCACGAACTGGATGAGGCAGGGCGGGCACTCAACGCGGCGCGGCGTGAATACGACCTGCACCAAAGCCAGTATGAACGCAACCAAAACCGCCTGGAAGCCTACCTGAGCCGGCATTGGCCGGAAGCCTTGGCCTTGTTCGACCTCGACAGCGTCACCCTGGAAAAGCTGCTGATTGCCTACGGCTCGCCCCAAGCCATCGCCGCCGATGCGAAACAGGCGGCCAAAGACATGAAAGCCTGGGGCGGGCATTTCCTTAAGGACGACAAAATCGCCCGCGTCATCAACAGCGCCATAAGCACCATCGGGCAGCCGTGCATCGACGCCGAGCGCCGTTACCTGCAAGCGTTGGCCACCGAAATGCAGCACAGTCGCTGCCAAAGCCAAGCGGCCAAACAGTTGTTGGAGGCCAGTGTCGTGGCCGATGCCGGACTGAAAGAAATGGCCGCGCTCATTGGCAAACTGACCACAGCAATATTGATCGGCCTGCATTTGGACCCGCGCAACTTCAGTAGCGCTCACAGCTTCCTCAAAGCCCTGGGATTGAACCTGACGGAAAAAAGCAGCGGGCAATACCATGGGCAACTGAAGATCAGCAAACGCGGCTCGGCCACGGCGCGCAAATATCTGTACCTGGCGGCGCTACGGCTGATCCAGAAAGACCCCGTGATTGCCCAGTGGTACCAAGCTAAGGCCGATCCCAAGGTCAAAATGAAAACCGTCATTGCCTGCCTGCGGAAACTGGCGAAAGCCCTTTGGTATGTGGCGCGGGGCGAACGCTTTGATGCCCGCAAACTGGTGGCCGTTTAGCAGGGCGTACCGGCCAACCCCCAAAGAGGACAGACCATGCGCTAGAAAATAATAGATTGATAGTCTACCGATTTTCCGTCGGGGTGACCTTCGCGCGCCCCTGAGACCCATGCTATGAGGTTCCCGCTAAGTCATGAGGCACCCCGGCAGATACCCTTACGGAAGCCAATGTCCAATGAAGCTGAACCGATGCCACGACTGTGGACATCCGATATGACAGGTCAGATTTACCCCGTAGGCGTTATCCCGGAAAGCTCGGTTTACTCACAAAAACAATGCCGCACCGAAGCCAAGCTTTTTTTGATTTTTAAAAAAAGAGGATTTCGTGCGGGGTATTGGGATGAAAAAATAATATCAATGAGGGGTTTACTTTTCTATGACAGGGGCGTGCCGCTCACGGACGTTAAACAAAACCCCAAAGCTTGGTAAATTACAAAACTTTAAAACCGCCCTGAGGCGGCACGTCCCTTTGAGCGCCATGTTAGGCCAAGAAGCACGATGAAAGCCAACCGACCTTGGACAAAAAAGCCTAAACAATGCACCGGACGCTAAACCAATAGGACTCAAGGCTTGCCCCGCGCATGACGCAAACGCATGGCTGACAATAGCAGAACGCTCACAAACGCAACCTTACCGTAACCACCAGGGCGGATGAAAGCACGCCAAAGCCAACGCATTCATTCCATAATGCCTAACGTAGAGCTAAGCCGACCGATGGAGCGTAGCGGAACCGGGTCGGCTTGAGCGCTATGTTAGGCTGAATGCATAATTGCAAAACTTAACCCCTTGCTTCTTTAGCGGTTGATGACCTTGCCAATATCTACTAATTTCTTCCCATTTTTCTTGGTCAACTCGTACATTTCGGTAACGAGTGAGTTAACTTCGTTCAACAATTCATCTCTCTCGGTTTGGGAAGTGGCGCGTCGAGCCAAATTGATGCGGTTTGTAATTTTCCGTTTCTTCCCAAGCAAGCTGTAATCGCTGACGCTCCAATAGATTTCCCAGTAATCATATTGGGAATGCTTGGTCCAGATGTCGGAGATATTCATCCCGCCTTCGAGTAGGCGATTCATTTCTTTGAGTTCGTGCTGCGGAATAGCCATTTCTAAACTTCCAAGTTTTACTGTGATAAAGGGTTAAAAGATGCCTAACGTAGAAATAACGGGACGCGGTACAAAGAATGACGGGGGCGCGTAGATTATGTCCGCGTTCCCGTTGATTGAAATGTTATGCCAGATTCTACATTCACAACTAAATTATGCCTGATAAATTACTAAAAAAGCTGGTAAGCCGCTATGGTGTAAAGAGCCAATATTTTCCAAGCGAGCTATTAGCAGGTTTAAGGTAAAACCTTTGATCAGGTTTTTTGTGATCATGGATTATTGTAAAAATATCTTCTAATACGGAACGACTGTTACTGAAATATGAATGCCCAAGAAAATCGGTATTAGCATAAGTTGCATCAATGGTGTCAACTCCTGGCACGATAACAAGATTATCTCCTGCAAGCCCTACCCGTGGTGCTTCGTGAAATTCTTGGGATATTCGTAATGCTTCGTCTGTATTCGAAGCATATAGCGTTACATTTGTATTGGCAGCGACAAGCTGGGGCGCAAGTTGCTCAAGAAAAACTTCACGATCAATGTCAGGTGCCGTTAGGATAACCGCTTTTATTCTTTTTATTGAAACCGGACGCTCATTGATTAGGCCAATAAACGCGCGGGTTAATGCCCTGTTTCCCATGCTATGGGCAATTAGATATATGTTGTCAGCATTGCTTTGAGTGAGAATATCGCTGAGAAATTGCATTAAATGTGGTTGCGCCCACTCAATGGTTTGTTCGTCTGCTGGATACTTAAGATACTTTGCCTTTGATGGCCAACTGAAAAACATAGGTACACCATCAAATTTTAAATCGTTATGGAGTTGTGCCGTCCGTAAAGCAGCATCTTCGAAAGACACGTTATAACCGTGAACAAAAACAAAAGCATTCTTGCCTTTAGATTCCCGAATAGAATTATTGATTTCGTCGAAAAAACTGGATTTTGACGAAGGCGTACTAGCCAACAGCATTATATGCTTGCTGGGATTTTCGCTCAATTTGAACCCTAAAAAGGAGGCTGGGCGCTCAAATTCGCCGACTTTGTGATTAGTGGGCATATGAACAAGACAGCTTCCGTAACTAATATTTCCTTTTACTGCACGATCAGACGTGTAGTCGTGAAAAGTAACATTATGGCTATCTAAGTCCAGGTATTTTGGTTTGCGATCTGTTGCATAATATACTTTTATTTCAACAGGATATTTTTTTTCATAACCAATAGCAACAGCACCCGCAACACTTCCTAACAAAGCACTAGAAAAAGCCGCATTACCGATTAATTTTGCGTAACTCGACTTAGGAGAAAGAGAACTACATGAAGTCACAAATAAAGAAAAGCCAATCACAGCCATAATTCTGCTGACTCTAAGTACGCTGCTAAAATTCTTATTAAATTTGAATACAGTTTTATTGATGTGCTTCATAAGAACTCACATAAGCATAACGTTAAGTAGACACCTTTTTAGGTGTATATCAAATTTAAATAACCCGCCTATAAAGGTGTATAATACCGCCTTAATAGACCGTTAGACTAGATTCTATAGCAATTATATTATTAATAGCAACCTTTTTATGTCCAATACAAATACACCTCCCAAACTGCTGGATCAGGTACGTAATCGTATTCGCGTTAAGTACGGGGCATTAAGGATATTTCCGCAAGCATGATTTATACCCATGCGTTGAATAAAGACAGTTCATTGGATCGGCGCTACTTCTGCCCGAGCCCGTCGGTCTGTTCCACGTTAAGATAAAATCACTTTAGTTCCCGTGTCTTTCCTGCGCATTTCCGAAGCACAAAGCCGTTGTTTTACCAGCATTTTGAGAAAGACGGTACATTTGACATTTCTGATGTAAATTATAAGGCCCGACTCTATCCGTTCACGTAATGGTGCGGATAGTCGGGGTAAAAATAGCAACCAACGTGATTGGCCGCGCCGGAGCGTGGAAA
Organism: Methylobacter sp.; assembly: GCA_026399025.1. Taxonomy (GTDB): domain Bacteria; phylum Pseudomonadota; class Gammaproteobacteria; order Methylococcales; family Methylomonadaceae; genus Methylobacter_A. The sequence goes on along the minus strand of JAPLRU010000087.1, from coordinate 15,972 downwards.
CGAAAAATGATACTTTGACAGTCTCTGGGGATAGGGAAAGCGGTGCAAAGTTTTTCTTCCAGCGGGAAAGTGCGGGGGTATTTCAAATATCGCTTTATCAACTCCGGTTACTGTATTTAAACCCTATAAAAAATTAGACGAATATGAATAAACCAAACCCCCTGTTACTTTTATTAAGTCTCTACGCCTTAACTCCGTTCGCACACAGCGCAAGTTTCGATTGCTCTAAAGCAAGTTCACCGGTTGAAAAAACTATCTGCGCGGATAAGCAACTATCCGATTTGGACGAGCTGTTATTGCTCTCTTACAAAAAGGCCTTAGTCGGTAGCGCAAACGCAACGGCTTTAAAAGCTGAGCAACAAGCCTGGTTAAAAAAGGAACGTAATGTCTGCTCTGATAAGTCTTGTCTAACACAAGCCTACACCTTGCGGCTTGCGGCGCTGAATGAGCAAGTGGCGACCGCTGCGCCGCAATCGCCATTGCAACCCGGCGATTATTTAACGGAAAAAGGCTGGGGGCAATTGACGATAACGCAGGATAAAAATGCCGGGTTACGGTTTTCGATTGAAGCGATGGGCGGCAATGGACACAGTTGCCAATTAGCGGGTGCTATTCATGACGGAAAGTCGATACCCGATGAACAGGACGCCGGCGGCGAACAATGCGTGGTCAGCTTTTCGGCTAAAGGCGATAACATCGAAGTCACGCCTAATAGTGAGGAGCCTTGCCGTTATTTTTGCGGTATGCGCGCGAGTTTTGACGGCTTGTATCTCAACCCCGGCAAAGGCTGCGAGCCGTCGGCATTGAATCAAACACGGGAGAAATTTAAAAAACTCTACGATAAACAAGCCTATGCCGAAGCGCGTTCTACTTTGCAACCGCTGCTGCAACAGTGCGCACTAACCCTGGATTGGCTGGAAATCGATTGGATTCGCAATGATCTGGCGCTTACCGCTTATAAGCTGGGCGATACGGCGGGTTGTCAAGCATTGCTGCGAACCGTGTCGGTTGACGCTAATAAAACCGACGATGAGTTACGCAACGATTATCCGCCTACCGATTTCGATAATGTGCTGCCTATTGTTAAAGCAACGCGCACTAATATGAAATTGTGTCAGGGGCGTTGATCTTAAAAACGGCAATTGAATGGGTGAAAAACACTAGAGCTGGTTCTTAAGCTCCAGAGACTGTGAAAGTATTATCCACATAAATTTAAAAGCTTATTCACCACGAAGGCACGAAGAGCACGAAGGAAAAAATAATTATTTAAACTCAATGTATTGAAAACTTCGTGTCCTTCGTGCCTTCGTGGTGAATGCTTTTGTTTTAAAACGAATACTTTCGCAGTCTCTCCAGCTTGGAAACGAACAAAGGGGGCATAGTCGTAGGGCGTGCCGTGCGCGCCTTCTCAGGAGCTTAAAGAACAGCGGCTTCGTTGTTTAGGCCCTTTGGCGCGCGCGGCACGCCCTACGGTTTGATCAATGATGTATTTCGTGTCTTCGTGGTGATTATCTCAACAGAACTCCGCCTATTTCTGGCTTTTAAGCGCAAGCGCTGCGCCATGTAGGGCTTTGGCAAGGGTAGGATGGGCGTGTATAGTTCTGGCCAAGTCCTCGCTGCTGGCGGAAAACTCCATAGCCAACACGGCTTCGGCAATCATTTCGGACGCTTGCGTGCCGATAATATGGACGCCGAGTAAGGCGTCGGTTTCTGCGTGTGCGATGATTTTAACCATGCCCTCGGTTTGGCCTATGGCTTGAGCGCGGGCGGTGGCGCTTAACGGATAGATGGCTGTTTTGATCGGTTCGCCCGTCGCTCGTAAAGCTTGCTCGGTTTGACCGACCCAGGCGATTTCAGGATCGGTGAAAATAACGCTGGGCAGGAGACCGTAATTGATAGGGTTTTGGATGCCGGCGATTTGTTCGGCGACAAACAGGCCTTCTTCGATGCCTTTGTGGGCGATCATCGGGCCGAGCAAAGTTAAATCGCCTATTGCGTAAACGCCCGGCAAGTTGGTGCGGCTGTTTTCATCGACATGAACATAACCGTTTTCGTCGAGCAGCAAGTTGGCTTCGGCGTCGGCCAGATTTTCGGTGTTGGGTTTGCGCCCGGAGGCCACTATCAGTTTATCGACGCGCAGGGCATGGGTGCCTTCGTTATCCTGGTATTCCACGGTGACTTTTTTACTGCCTTTTTTGGCCGAAATAACCCGTGCGCCCAAGCGCAATTCCAAGCCTTGCTCGGTGTAAATGCGATAGGCTTCCCTTGAAATCTGCTGGTCGGTCATGCTTAAAAAGGTTTCTTGCGCTTCCAACAGGATGGTTTCCGCGCCAAGCCGGTTCCAAATACCCGCTAATTCAAGGCCGATAACGCCGCCGCCGATAATGGCTAATCTCTTAGGTACGGCATCGAGATTTAAAGCCATTGAGGAGTCGATAATAAATTCGTTGTCTATCGGCGCGCAGGACAAATCGATCGGGGACGAACCGGTAGCTAAAATGATGTGTTTGGCTTCGAGTATCGATACCGCCGATTGATCGCTTGGCGTGATTTCCACCAAGCGCTCATTAAGCAGCTTGGCTTCCGCTTGAATGCAGACCACTTTATGTTGAGCAAATGCGTCGACGATTTGCCGACCAAGCGCCTCCACAATTGTGTTTTTACGCTGCATCATCCGCGCAATATCAACGCCAACGGATTCCGCTTGAATGCCGTGTTCTTTGAGGCGGTAGTTCAGCGAATGATATATTTTCGCCGACTCCAGCAACGCGATAGACGCCACGCAACCGGCATTGAGGTAAGTGCCGCCCAAGCTGCCTCGGCCCTGTTCATCGTGCCAGTTATCGATACAGACGGTTTTCAGGCCGAGCTGGGCGCATCGGATGGCGCTGGAATAGCCTGCGGGTCCGGCGCCGATAACGATTACATCGAATGATTGCGTTAGTTTTTTTGACATAAATTTATATGTTAAGCAATAGGTGAGCGGGCGCTTCCAGGCATTCTTTGATGGTGACTAAAAATTGCACGGCTTCGCGGCCGTCAACCAAGCGATGATCGTAGGATAAAGCCAGATACATAATCGGCCGGATCACAATCTGTCCGTTTTCAACCACGGGCCGTTCTTTGATTGCATGCATACCTAAAATGGCGCACTGCGGCGGGTTGAGTATCGGTGTGGACAGCATTGATCCGAAAATGCCGCCGTTGGTAATGGTGAAGGTGCCGCCTTTTAAGTCGTCGTAAGTCAAGGTGCCGGCTCTGGTTTTTGCGCCGAAATCAACGATGCTTTGCTCGATACCGGCAAAATCGAGTTGATCGGCATCGCGCAACACCGGCACTATCAAGCCGCGCTCGGTGCTGACCGCAATGCCGATGTCGTAGTAGCCGTGATAGATAATATCGTTATCGTCGATGGAAGCGTTGATGGCCGGAAAGCGCTTTAAGGCTTCGATAGAGGCTTTAACAAAGAACGACATGAAGCCCAGTTTAACGTGGTGCTTTTTTTCAAAGCGTTCTTTGTACTGGTTACGCAGATCAATCACGTTTTGCATGTTGACTTCATTAAAGGTGGTCAGCATCGCCGCGTTTTGCTGAGCCTGTAACAGGCGTTCGGCCACTTTGGCTCTTAACCGGGTCATCGGTACGCGCTGTTCCGGACGCAGGTTTGAAATCCCGCGGCTTTCCGATTCCACTTTGGGTACTGTCGGGCTGGGCGCGGTTTCGACCGGTTTGACCGGTTCCGCTTGGGCTGGGGCGACCGGGGCTATCAGTTGCGCTTCTTGCAGGTTTTTTTTGTGCAAATAATCCAAAACGTCGGTTTTAGTCAGACGGCCGTCTTTTCCGGAGCCTTTGATCACGGAAGGGTCCAATGCATTTTCAGCAATTAACCGACGGACTGACGGACTTAGCGGGATGTCCGATTCTTCATCTTGTTCCGGTTCGGGAGCTGCTGCGGCCGCGGTTTCCTCGGCAGTTTGAGCTTCCAGCAAAGCCAAGACTTCGCCGCCGACCACAATGGAGCCGTTTTCTTTGAGTATTTTGCTAAGAACGCCGGATGCCGGTGCAGGGACTTCCAGCACCACTTTGTCGGTTTCAAGATCAACCAGATTTTCGTTCTTAGTCACGCTGTCGCCGGGTTGTTTATGCCAAGTGATCAACGTGGCATCGGAGACGGATTCGGGTAAGTGGGGAACTAGGACTTCAATGCTCATATTATTTTCCTGAAGGGTTGCCGTAAAGGGCTGAGTGAACGACGGCTTTTTGTTGTTCTATATGGACGCGGAAATTACCGACAGCGGGCGCTGCCGAGGCCTCACGACCGGCATAAGTCGTGCTTATTTTAGGGTTTAGGTTGTCGGTAAAGTGATGTTTGGATTGATACCAGGCTCCTTGATTTTGGGGTTCTTCCTGACACCAGACGAACTCTTTAAGTTGCGGGTATTTGCCGACTTCCGCTCTAAATAATTCATCGGGAAAAGGATAGAGTTGTTCGATGCGGGCGATAGCGACATGCTTAAGATCGTCGTGACGCCGGGTTTCCAGCAAGTCGTAATAGACTTTACCTGAGCACATGACCAAGCGAGTGACTTTTTTGGGATTAATAGCGTCCTGCTCGCCGATGACGGGCAAGAATTGACCGTCGGTTAAATCTTCCAGCGTGGATATCGCCAGTTTATGCCGCAATAAACTCTTGGGCGTCATGACGATCAACGGCTTGCGATAAGGACGCAGCATTTGACGACGCAGCAAATGAAAGATTTGCGCCGGTGTCGTTGGGCAGCACACTTGAATATTATGCTCGGCGCACAGTTGCAGATAGCGTTCCAGCCGGGCTGAAGAATGTTCCGGGCCTTGGCCTTCAAAGCCGTGCGGCAGGAACATGACCAGATTGCACAAACGGCCCCATTTGGTTTCGCCGGAACTGATAAATTGGTCGATCACCACTTGCGCGCCGTTGGCGAAATCGCCGAATTGCGCTTCCCAAATAACCAGCGTATTCGGCATCGTTGTGCTGTAGCCGTATTCAAAGCCTAATACGCCCGCTTCGGACAGCAATGAATCGAAAATTTGCGCGTTGCCTTGATCTTTATCCAGATGTTTGAGCGGCATGTAGGTTTTATTTTGCAGTTGATTATGCAAAACCGCATGGCGATGCACGAAAGTGCCGCGGCCGACATCCTGCCCGGTCAGGCGAATACCGTATTTTTCCATCAGCAAGGTCGCATAGGCCATGTTTTCGGCAAAACCCCAGTCCAGCGGCATCGCTCCCGCCGCCATTTTACGGCGGTTGTCCATGACTTTCGCGACTCGGGGGTGTAGCTCGAAGCCGGTCGGCAAGCGCTGCATTCTATCGCTGCAAAAGCGCAGACGCTCCATAGAGACCGATGAGTCGTAAGCGACCTTCCAGTCGGTGTTCAGGAATTTATTCCATTGATTGGTGTACGGGTAGGGGCCGTCGGTCAGGATAGGCCGGGACACCACTTCGCCGGCTTCAAGCAGTTTTTGATAATTCCGCTCCATCTCGCTTGCTTGCTCATCGCCGATAAGCCCGGTTTTAATGAGCTTTTCGGCGTAAAGCTTCCGGGTGGTTTTCAGCTTGCGGATTTTTTTGTACATCAAAGGCTGGGTCGCCGAAGGCTCGTCGGCTTCGTTATGGCCGAGCCTGCGATAACAAATAAGGTCGATAACCACATCCTTGTTAAACGTCATTCGGTAATCCAAGGCTAGTTTGGTGGCAAAGATAACGGCGTCGGGATCATCGCCGTTGACATGCAGAACCGGGGCCTGAATCATGCTGGCCACATCCGTGCAATAAAGCGTGGAACGCGCATCCTGCGGGTTGCTGGTGGTAAAGCCGATTTGATTGTTGATGACGATATGGACGGTGCCGCCGGTATCGAAAGCGCGGGTTTGCGACATATTCAAGGTTTCCATGACAATGCCTTGCCCGGAAAAAGCCGCATCGCCGTGGATTAAAATAGGGATGACCGTATTTTTGCCGTTTTCTCCGGCTCTGTCCTGACGGGCCCTGACCGAGCCCTCGACGACCGGGTTGATAATTTCCAGATGCGATGGGTTGAAGGCCAAGGTTAAATGCACCGGACCGCCGGGCGTACTCACGTCGGATGAAAAGCCCATGTGATATTTCACGTCGCCGGTACTGACGCCCGGCGAAAGCGGCGACGTGCCGGCAAATTCATTAAACAGGCTGGCGGGGCTTTTGCCCAGAATATTGACCAGCACATTTAACCGGCCCCGATGCGCCATGCCGATCACGATTTCGTTAACGCCTTTGCTGCCGAAGCCTTGGGTTAATTCGTCCAGAATCGGTATCAACGATTCGCCGCCTTCCAGGGAAAAACGCTTTTGACCGACAAAACGATTGTGCAAATGGCTTTCTATGCCTTCGGCGGCGGTCAGTAGTTTTAACAGCCAGAGCTTTTTTTCAGGTTCCGGTTTTAAATTGGTTTTAGAGCTTTCCAGTCGGTTTATGAACCAGCGCCTGATATGGGTATCGACGATGTGCATATACTCGGAGCCGATACTGCCGCAGTAAATTTCTTGCAGGTTGGCAATAATGTCGCGCAAAGGCAATCGATCGACGCCATATAATGCGCCGGTGTCGAACAGGGTATCCATATCCGGCTCGGAAAGACCGTAATAAGCCGGATCCATATCGGGAGGAGGGGGCTGGGTTTTTCCGAGCGGATTATTGGCGGCGATTTGATGTCCGCGCACCCGGTAATGATTAATCAGCCGGGCGACGGCCGATTGTTTTTTGACGCTTTCTTCGGTAAAGCCTTGTAATTTCGCCAATCTGCCTTGCGATTTTAAAGCCAGTTGCGCAAAGCGTTCTATAACAGGGCTGTGAGGCGCTTCAAAACCGGCGCCTTGGTGAATTTCGCTGAATTCTTTTTGCCAGCTGGGTTCGACCGAATCGGGGTCTTCCAGAAAGCGCTCGTATAAGTTTTCAACAAAGCCGGCATTGCTGCCGTACAGTGAAGAAGAGTCTTGAAAAAGTTTAAGCAGTTTACTCATGATAGATGTCCAATTAATTCTGCAAGGATTTGTCTTTCTTTGTCTGAGTTGTTAAAGCGTATGTTACCAAGATTTAACGCATTGATTGACTAAAATATACGCCGCAGGGCCAAGAAGTGCGCTCGCCTAAACAGGGCGATACGATTTTATGAGCGCTGAAAAATAATCTGCGTGTTTGATTTTAAGGGCATTGCAGCGGTTGTAACGGCGCGTTGTTCGATCATTAAATGATTAAAAAACAGCGGTCTATGTGTTGGAATGTGGCGCTTGGGAAGATGCGCGAAATAATTTGAGCATTTCAAAGTCGGAGTGCAGGCTCTGCCTGCTTTACAAGCAGAGCTTGCACTCCAAAATGCCGGAAAATTTTAGCGAAGCTACTTAGGAACGTGCATGGAATAACTTCGGCAACTGGCTCCCTCTCGGCAATTGCTCCTGCATTGCTCTACTTACCTACATCCATGTAGGCATCCTGCTGGAGAGGGGTGAGGAGAATCAAATGCTCAAGTTATTTCATGCGCATTCCTTAGATCACGCTGAACCGTCAGCGCACCTTATTCGTCGTCAGTCGTCCCGAAGGTGCGGGTTTTTTAAATCCGCGTTCCGAAGCACTCGCTGTTATGCAGGCTTTGCAAGAAAAACAGGCAAACATCGAACTGGAATTTTTACGCCCGGCGACCTTGGATAAACTCATTGAGCGCTTGGAAAATGACGATTTACCCCCGATTGATATACTGCATTTCGATGGGCATGGGGCTTTTTGCGATGCAATAGAGCAAGACCCTGCCGCCTCCGCCAAACACGCCGATCACGGTTTAACTAAATCTTGAGTAATGATGTCGTTGTCGCAGTTGCGCAATAAAGATTCGAGCAGGATTTTTATCGTGTAGGGCAGTCGGGAAACCTTGGCGGCGCCGGCAGTTTCAAGATGGGGCAAGGAATAATATGAAACCGAACCAATGCTATCGGTTTTAAGTTGTTGATACGCAGCCAATGGATTGTGCTTAGTCATGGTAAACCTCCGGTCAGACACGGGGGCTTCCTGCTTAAGATGGGCCTTGACTGCGCAAGCAAAGCTTGCACTCCCGATGATATTCGCACAGTCCCACGCTAAGTTGGAAGTCGGCAAATGGAGTAGCTTTTATCGGTATCTAGTGTGGCGTCAAGGTTTTTGATTGTATTTTGAGGAACTGCAAAATTTATAGAGCCCGGAATTAATAGAGCGACGCAAAGTCTGGAGGATCTGCTATCGTTCCCGCGCCAGAGAGACTGTGAGAATATTCGTTTTAGAACAAAAGCAAAAAGCATTCACCACGAAGGCACGAAGAGCACGAAGGAAAAATAATTATTTAAACTCAATGTATTGAAAACTTCGTGTCCTTCGTGTCCTTCGTGGTGAAGTTTTTAACTTTTTAATTGGACTTTTTATCGAGATACAACGCTTCAACCTGCTTTCTGGCCCAGTCCGTCTTTCTTAGAAATTTCAAACTCGATTTGATGCTGGGGTCGTTATTAAAACACCTGATATCGATTAACCTGCCCAGTTCGGCCCAGCCGTAATCGGCTACCAATTCATTGAGCATTTTTTCCAAGGTGATGCCATGCAGAGGATTTCCCGCTTGTTTGTCATTCATTATTTAATCTTCATGCTCATAGCGGCGGCGAATCGCTTCGTCTCGGGCGTCATTGATTTCGCGCATGATGCTGCGAACGTCAGCCACTTTGGTGCTGCCTTGAAAGCGGCCGGTCAATGCGACTTGCGGCGTCAATTCGCCGCTCTGGTAAAGTTTCCAGATTTCTTTGCCGTATTCGGTCGTCAGCAGCTCAGGAGCGAAACGGCCGAAATAATCGGCCAAATTGTCGACATCGCGCTCCAGCATTCTGGCCGCATTATTATTCGCCGCCGCATCGACAGCTTGGGGCAAATCGATGATAACCGGACCGTTGGCGTCAACCAGGATGTTGTATTCGGACAAATCGCCATGCACAATCCCGGCACACAGCATCCTGACCACTTCCTTAATCAGCAAGCCGTGATATTCAAGGGCTTGCTCCCGACTTAATTCAAGATCGTTAAGCCGGGGCGCGGCGCTGCCGTGTTCATCGGTAACCAATTCCATCAACAACACGCCTTCAACAAAATTGTAGGGCTGCGGAACGCGCACACCGGCGGCGGCAAGACGATATAAGGCATCCACTTCGGCATTTTGCCAAACCTCTTCCTGCTGCTGCCGCCCGAACCGACTGTTCTTTTCCATCGCCCGCGCCTGACGGCTGTTCCTGACCTTGCGCCCTTCCTGATACTGGGCCTGTTTGTGAAAGCCGCGTTTGTTAACGTCTTTATAGACTTTAGCGCAACGTATCTCGCCTTCGGAGAGCACAACGTAAACAGCCGCTTCCTTGCCGCTTTTTAGCGGACGAATAACCTCGTCAACGAGACCATCCCGCACCAGCGGTTCAATACTTTTTGGAGTTTTCATAGCCGCCCTTAAACGCTACTTTGATAAAAGTTAAAAATGTTAGCGGCCTTTCTGTTCGACATAGACGCTGATCCGGTAACTCTTCGTTGATATTTTAGTTTATTTTATGATGAACGCATCGACAACCACGACAATACGCCCTCGCCTGCAACTCGCCCGCAGGCAAAACAGGCGGTTAATAAATAGCCGCCGGTCGGCGCGTCCCAATCCAACATTTCACCGGCGCAGAATACACCGGGTAGGGAGCGTATCATTAAGCGTTGATCAAGCCCTTCAAAACTAACGCCTCCCGCAGTGCTGATGGCCTCGTCAATCGGCCTGGGTGCGACCAGCTTAATCGGCAGCGCCTTGATCGCCGCACAAAGGCGAAGCGGATCGTCAAAATCCGCTTTTAACAAAACTTCCCTCAGCAAAGCGGCTTTTACGCCGTCAATACCGATTTGCTTACGAAGATGGTTTGCCAGGCTGTGCTTGCCGCGCGGCTTTGCAAGCCTGTCGAGCAAAAACTGCTTGTCCTTGCCGGGAGCCAAATCAAGATAAATCAACGCCGTTCCGCTTGCTGCAATTTGCTCGCGCAACAGTGCCGACATTTTGTAAATCAGACTGCCCTCAACGCCATGTGCAGTCACGATCATTTCGCCTTGTTGCCGAAATTCGGCTCCCGTCGAATCGGTAAAAGAGGCCAGTCAACGGTTGTCCGGCAAAGCGGCTGCCGAAAAACTCGCTCCAACCTACATCAAAGCCGCAGTTTGACGGCTGTAACGGTTCAACCGATATGCCTTGCCGAAGCAACAGCGGCACCCAGGCACCGGTAGAACCCAAGCGCGCCCAGCTGGCGCCGCCTAAAGCCAGCACTACCGCATCGACGCTGATTGTCGTCTCGCCTTCCGGCGTTAAAAATTTCAGCTGACCGTCATCAGTCCAGCCCTGCCATTGATGCCGCATATGAAAATTGACGCCGTCTGTACGCAAGCGATGCAACCATGCCCGCAGCAAAGGCGCGGCCTTCATATCGGTAGGAAAGACCTTGCCCGACGAACCGACGAAAGTCTCAATACCTAAACCCTTCGCCCAGGCTCTTAGCCTCTCGGGACCAAAAGCCTCAAGTATCGGCTTGATCGCGTCCCGACCGGAACCATACCGAGACAAAAACCGCTCGAACGGCTCGGAGTGGGTAATATTCATCCCGCCCTTGCCGGCCATCAGGAATTTTCGCCCCACCGAAGGCATTGCATCATAAAGGTCAATCTTTACACCCGCGTTACTTAAGACCTCCGCGGCCATCAATCCGGCGGGGCCGCCGCCGATAATCGCAACGCTTCGGCACTCGCCAGAGGTGTGCAGTGTTAAAGGTGTCGATAGATTAGGGATTGTCTTGCGCTCTACAGTCAAATTGATTTATTTTTCCACTACTTGCAGAGTATCCGCAGGCTAAATGGCGGTTATTATACCCTTCCGCCCTTGAATTCAGAAAACCAAACTCAGTCTCAACTATGAACCCAGCTAACAACAATATTTTTAAAGACATACCGGAGCAATTACCGGAAGAACTGATCGAATGCATTTTCAAGCGGGATACTATCCGAATTGAGCGCATTATCTCCAAAGGTCATATCACACCGGCGGGACACTGGTACGATCAAGAAGGAGACGAGTGGGTGATATTGCTTCAGGGACAGGCGACTGTGCTTTATGAAAAAGACAATCAAAGCTTTGCTTTAACTGCCGGGGATTATTTGCTGATACCTGCGCATACCCGGCATCGGGTTGAATGGACTGCGCCTGAACTTGATACCGTTTGGCTGGCTGTCCATTTAAGTCAGGGTAATGACTCTGCCGGATAGACAATGAAACCCGGATATAGATACCTCAGTTGATAAAGTGACGCAAAGCCCTCTCCAGCGGGAGAGGGTTGGGTGAGGGGGATCTAAAATAAGGAAAAATGCTTATTTATATCCCCTCATCCCAACCTAATCATGCCGGACTGTCCTGTCCGGCACCCTACGGGCGAGTGCAAATCCGCTCCCGGCGGATTTGTCCCTGAGGGAGAAGGAGCAAATGTCACTCTATTAGCTGCGGACTCTATAGCTTATATTTTGCGGATTGCCTAAGCTTAAATTACAGCCCTTAATCCAGAACCAAATTCTTCAAATAATCCAGGAAATCGCCCTTTAACTCTTCATGCATCAGGCCGTGTTCAACGGTCGCCTGCAAATAACCGAGTTTCGAGCCGCAATCGTAACGCTTGCCTTCAAACTCATAGGCCAACACCCGCTCGTCGGTCATCAATGCGGCGATAGCATCGGTCAGCTGAATTTCACCGCCGGCGCCGCGCTCTGTGGTTTCAATTTTCTCAAAAATGGCCGGCGTTAAAATATAACGACCGACCACGCCGAGATTCGACGGAGCCCGTTCGGGAGCCGGTTTTTCAACGATCAATTCAACTTGGCCTATCGTCGGCGATAGTTCCTTGGTTTTGACGATGCCGTATTTGTCGGTTTCGTGAGCATTAACCCGCTCCACGCCTAAAATACTGCATTGATTTTGATCGTATTGCTCGACCATTTGACTCAGACAGCCGTGACCGCCGTTATTGGCGATCAAGTCGTCGGCCAGAATCACGGCAAACGGCTCATCGCCGACGACCGACTTGGCGCAAAGCACGGCGTGACCCAATCCCAAGGCTTCCGGCTGACGGATAAACACGAACGAAACATTCGGCGGCATCATCTCCCGAACCATTTTCAAGATGCCGGTTTTGCCGCGAATAGTCAGCTCGTTTTCCAACTCATAAGCCTTGTCAAAATGATCCATAATGACGTTCTTAGTACGGCCGGTGACGAATATCATGGTGTCGACGCCCGCGGCTACGGCTTCTTCAACGCAATATTGGATCAAGGGCTTGTCCACAACCGGCAACATTTCCTTTGGACTGGCTTTGGTCGCGGGCAAAAAGCGGGTTCCCAGACCCGCAACCGGAAAAACTGCTTTTTTTATTTTTTTATTCATTTAATACACTCCGATTAATACCGATTTAAAAACCGGATGCGACGCGGCATCCGATTATCCCTGCCCTGCAAAAGGGCGATTGTAACGACTAGGCGATTTCCGGAAAAGAATACGTATTTTATTCACGCCGAAGACGGAAAAACCCCAAACCTCGTGTCCTTCGTGATAAACACTAAAATCGATACCCGAAATACATTTTACCGAATATCGTTTAAACGCTTATGTTTATTCAACCCCTAAAAAATCTTCGGCTAATGCGGTAAAAGCACCCGGTTGTTGTACATGCAGCCAATGACCGGCATTGGCCAGGGTGCTGAAAGCCGCGCCCGGAAATAATAACCGGGTATCTTCCGGCTTGACCAAATCCGAATCGCCGCCGGCGATAAACAAGGCCTTGCCGGTAAACGGCGCTAAATGATCGGCATTGGGAAAAGCGGCGATATTAGGCGCCATCCGCTGAAAAACATCCAAATCGAGCCGCCAGCCGTAATGACCGTCTTGCAGAATCAGGTTCTGTAACAGGAACTGGCGATAACTCAGGTTGGGTATTTGCGGCGCCAACAGCGTTTCGGCCTGTTTGCGGTTGCCGATTTCAGCCAGCGGCAGGGCTTTTAACGGCAGAACCACGTTGTCGAAGCTGTGCGTGTAGCTGACCGGTGCAATATCCGCAACAATCAGCTTATTCACCCGGTCCGGATGGGTCAGCGCCAACCACATCGCGATTTTTCCGCCCATGCTATGCCCCAACAAATTGGCTGTCGTCAAACCGCGCCGGTCGATAAAGCCCAACAAATCCGCCGCCATCGAAGGATAATCCATTACCGGATGATGCGGCGAAGCGCCGTGGTTGCGCATATCCGGCACATAGACATGAAAGCGCGCCGAAAGTCTTTGCGCGATTTGCCGCCAGTTACGCGAGGACGCGAAAAAACCGTGCAGGATAATCAGTGGGCTGTTGTCCGGACTGCCCAATTGCTCAAAAGCCAGTTCCACGGTTTCCATCAGGCAAACACGAACAATGCGCCCATCAAGCCGCCGAAAATACCGCCCCAAACGACCAACCACCCTAAATGCTCGCGAATAATGGCCTGCACCATTTCCTTGACCAATTGCGGGGTGAGTTCGCTCAAGCGCTTATCGATCACGGTTTCGATTTTGCCGACAATATCGCCGCCGATTTTATGCGCATCCAGGCCGTGCTTTAGTGCGTCTTTAAAGCGGTCGGACTCGACCATTTCAGCCAAGGTGATTTTCATTTTTTCGGTAAAGGGTTCTTTTAACGGAACCAGCGCTTCTTCGCCGCCCATCATCATTAACATGCTGCCGAAAGAAGAGCCCATAATCGACGAAACCAGGCCTTGATAAACCTTGTCATAATCGACCGCATCCAACAAGGGTTCCAGATTCAGCAGGCCTTTGCCTTGCTGTTCTTCGTTTTCAATAAATTGCTCGATGTTTTGGGCGGTAAAAAACTGCTCCATCATCAATTGCTTGATCGACAGCTTAAACTCTTCGAAGCGGGCCGGGATAACGCCGGAACCGTACAGATAAGGCACCTTCTCAAACAACATGTAAATCGCCAGCCAGTTGGTAATAGCGCCGGACAACGCAAAAAAACCGATGGATTTGATTAATGCCGTCGAGCTAAGGTAGCCGATAAAAATAATAACAACGGAGACAAAATTGGTAACAAAGCTTTTGTTGTGTAAATATTCTTTCATCGTTTCTTAATAAATAAATCAGTAATAGTGCCTTCGATCATTTCCGCCGAAAAGCCCAGGGTTTCCGCCAAAGTCGGATGCGCGTGTACGGTTAAGGCCAAATCCTCGACAGTTGCGCCCATTTCCAAAGCCAACACGGCTTCGGCAATCAATTCGCCGGCATGAGTGCCGACGATGCCCGCGCCGAGTATGCGGCCGGTTTGTGGGTCCGACAGCAATTTAGTCACGCCTTCCTTGCGCCCGATGCTTAATGAGCGGCCGCTGGCCGCCCATGGGAAAGCGGCTTTTTCGTAGGAAATGCCTTGCGCTTTAGCGGCGTTTTCAGTCAAGCCCATCCAAGCGATTTCAGGATCGGTATAAGCCACGGAAGGAATGGTTAAGGCCCGCCATTCGGTGCTCATACCGGCAATCGCTTCGGCGGCTATTTTAGCCTCGTGCGTGGCTTTATGCGCCAGCATCGGGTTGCCGACAACATCGCCAATCGCAAAAATATGCTTCACATTGCTGCGCTGTTGTTTATCGACGCCGATAAAGCCACGCTCGTCGACGTTAATTCCGGCTTTATCGGCATCGATTAAGTGACCGTTGGGACGCCTGCCCACTGCCACCAATACTTTATCGAACACATCGGTTTCGGGCGCATCTTTACCGCTGAAACTGACTTTCAAACCGTCCGGCAAGGCTTCAATATTATTTACCTGGGTTTCAAGGAAAATATTATCGTATTGCTTTTTGATCCGTTGCATTAACGGTCTGACCAAATCCTTGTCGCAACCGGGGATAATCTGATCCTGCATTTCCACCACGGTAATTTTACTGCCCAGCGCGTTATAAACGGTCGCCATTTCCAGGCCGATGATGCCGCCGCCGATAATCAACAGCTTTTTCGGGACGCTCTCAAGATTGAGCGCATCGGTGGAATCCATTAAGCGAGGATCGTCATTCGGAAACGACGGTATTTTTACCGGCTGGGAGCCGACCGCGATAATGGCCTGTGCAAATTCTATAGTTTGGCTATTATCGCCGTCTTCAACCACTATTTCGGTGTCGGAAACAAATCGTCCGCTGCCTTTAACCACTGTAATATTGCGTTGCTTGGCCAAGGCCGCCAAGCCCATCGTTAGCTGGGAACCGATGGTGTTTTTCCAGCTACGCAGTTTTTCCAGATCGATGTCGGGTTGGTTAAAACCGATGCCGGCAACCTTGAGTTCTTTGGCTTCATTCAATACTGCCGCCACATGCAACAGGGTTTTCGATGGAATGCAGCCGACATTCAGACAAACCCCGCCCAACACCGGGTAACGTTCAACCAACGTAACTTGCTTACCTAAATCGGCCGCGCGAAACGCCGCCGTATAACCTCCAGGGCCGCCGCCCAGCACTAAAACTTCTGTTTTCAATTGCACACCTTCAATTTAGAGTAATGGACATTTATCGGTATCTTTAAATGATGAAACGCGGATTGGCCGGATTGAAACGGACTTTTATCGTTCCCACGCTCCGGCGTGGGAATGCAGTGAGGGACGCTCCTGCGTCCCGTACCGCTAGAGCAGTACTCCGGCATTCCCACGCCGGAGCGTCACTGTCATTAAGTTAAGAAAAAAGCTCCCTCTCGGCAATTGCTCCTGCATTGCTCTACTTACCTACATCCATGTAGGCATCCTGCTGGAGAGGGTTGGGGTGAGGAGAATAAAAATAAGGAAAAAAGCCTTATTTGATCCCCTCAT
>JAPLRU010000059.1 GCA_026399025.1 Methylobacter sp. | reverse complement strand
ATTCCCACGCCGGAGCGTGGGAACTATAAAAAATGAGTTTAAAAACCTATTCACCACGAAGGCACGAAGATCACGAAGGAAAAATAATTCTTTAAACTCAATGTATTGAAAACTTCGTGTCCTTCGTGCCTTCGTGGTGAATGCTTTTGCTTTTGTTCTAAAACGAATACTTTCACAGTCTCCGTAGCGTGGGAACGATGTCGCTTTATTCACTTTGGGCTCTATATATCTTCAAGTCCTTCATGGTCTTCATGGTAAAAATAAATGACATTTTTTTGAATCAGCCCCCAAGCTAAAACTCTCCACCTCACCTCCATCCGGAAAACAGTCATGAACGACAATAGACGAACACATGAAGCTTTGAGTCTTAGGGCGTTTTTCGACGACCAGTTACATCATTTGCAAACGCTTGTCGGCAGTTTGGGGCGTCATATGCATGACGAGCCGCAGACCGAGGAAGACAAGCGGATCGTCGAAAATTTTGTCGAGGCCTCGAATACCAAGTTACGCGCGGTAAACGATTATTCTTATAAATTAAGAGGCCATGTGCGGGCGCTGTATGACCATGTATTACAGATTGCCGATGAAATTCCTCCGCCCGTTGATTTAAACCCGAATGACTTCATGATGGACCCTTTGATCAATGCCCTGTTCGTGAGTCGTAAAGATATTGACAAGCTAGTGGCAACCGAGCACGAGGTAGATGCTTATTTACGCTCGCATAGCAAATACCAAGTTCCGGTGCTGTATCTATTATTAACCGCCTGCAAGAGCGAAAAGGGCTTGCTGGGCGTAGCGCTACAGGGCGATACGCTGATTCGCGAAGTACCGCAACAAGCGGTCAATTTTTCTTCACATAAGATTCATACGCCTTGCGCCAGCCGTGCGGAGCTTGGCGCGGCGCTAAAAAAATATTTGTTCGAACACGTCGTGGCATTGCTCAAGCAGGAGATGACTGCGCGTATGGTCAATCAACTTTACACTCATACCGACAACTCTTACGAGTCGCGGGTGAAGAGTTTGGCTAATCCCGATGTTTATTTGAATACCTTGGTTGAGTATCTCGAAATCCCGTCCAAGCTGTTGAGCATCGATAAAACCCATTTTAAACTCAGCAAGTTGGGTATTAAATTAGATGACGACGACCGGCAGAGCGCCAATGAATTCGATATACATGAACTTACTTGGAGCAATAACATTCGAAACGTGGTGCTGCAAGTTGCGCTCGCTCGTTAAATTGCACGGCTGTCTTGGGTGCTTCAATCGGCTTCTTGCTGCTGATATTTGTTAATAACCATAACGCCGCCGTAGAGCAGATTAGACAAGCCTAAATACAGAAAAAGCCAGTTATAGTCTTCGTCGATGGGTATCTGGTTAATCATGCCGTAAAATTCGAGAGAGCCCGTCAGCATTAACCAAAATAAGCCTACCGGCAGTAATAGCCGGTAATCTTGGGTGTAGCTGCAAAAACAGTACGCGGCAAATTGGCTGAGGGTTAAATAAATCAGCATCAAACGCAGGTTACCGGCTAAGGGCCCGTAAAGTTCGTTGTTGTTGTCAAAAACAACGGCGCTATCGGCTGCGGATATAAAGCTGACAATCAGCAGAAGAACGACAGCGATATTAAAATTAAAGGCCAGCAATAGGCTGAGCGAGGACGGAATTTTATAATTAGAAAATTGAGTATTCATCAACATCTCCATAGAAAAAAGATGCCCTTCACAAAGTAAGTGGTTGAAGGGCATATAGAGGAGGACGGGTTAGCCAAGGCTCAGCCTTTGGCTCAATAGGTTTAATTTAAGACGCCGCGAGTTTCGAATCTTCGGGCGTTTTAGTATTGCCGGATTTATCCAGCTCGATTTCGCTAAGCACGGCGGCATCGACAACCGGCTCCGGCGGGGCAATCATCCGGCCTTGCATCAATTCGTCGATTTGATACTTATCCAAAGTTTCCCACGCCAGCAAGGCATGAGCCAGATTGTGCAGAATCTCGATATGCTCTTTCAGGATGTGCTCGGCGCGTTGATAGTTTATGTCGATCACATGACGAATCTCCTCGTCGATGACTTGCGCCATTTTTTCCGACATCGGCTTGGCTTGCGGCCCCATATAGCTGCCCTCGTTATCGCCGTAATCCATAGGACCGAGACGATCCGACAAGCCCCATTTGGTGACCATGTTGCGCGCCAGTTGCGTCGCGCGTTGAATGTCATTGGATGCGCCGGTGGTGACCTTGCTTTTGCCGTAAATCAAGGCTTCCGCAACTCGGCCGCCGAACAGACTGGAGATTTGGCTGTCCAGTTTATCCTTGCTGGCGCTGTATTGATCGCGTTCCGGCAGGAACATGGTGATGCCCAGCGCGCCGCCGCGCGGCATGATGCTGACTTTGTAAACCGGGTCGTGGTCGGGCACGATCCGGCCGACAATCGCATGACCCGCCTCGTGATAAGCGGTCATCAACAAATCGTCTTGAGTCATGACCATCGTGCGTTTTTCCGCGCCCATGATCATTTTGTCGCGCGCCTTATCAAGATCGTTCATCGTCACCACGCGCTGATTGCTGCGGGCGGCAAATAACGCGCCTTCGTTAATCAGGTTGGCGAGTTCGGCACCGGAAAAGCCCGGCGTGCCGCGCGCCAAATCGTTAATGTTGACGTCATCGGCCAGCGGCACTTTGTCGGCATGGACTTTGAGGATTTGTTCGCGGCCCTTGATGTCGGGCAAGCCGACCTGCACCTGACGATCAAAACGGCCCGGTCTCAATAAGGCTTTATCGAGCACATCCGAGCGGTTGGTGGCGGCGATTACGATAATGCCTTCGTTGCCGCTAAAACCGTCCATTTCGACCAACAATTGGTTTAAGGTTTGTTCGCGCTCGTCGTTACCGCCGCCCATACCGCCGTTGCCGCGATGCCGACCGACCGCATCGATTTCGTCGATAAAAATAATGCAGGGCGCGCGCTTTTTGGCTTCGACAAACATATCGCGCACTCTCGATGCGCCGACGCCGACAAACATTTCGACGAAATCGGAACCGGAAATCGAAAAGAACGGCACTCCGGCTTCACCGGCAATGGCTCTGGCCAGCAAGGTTTTGCCGGTACCCGGCGGACCGACCATTAACACCCCGCGCGGTATCTTGCCGCCGAGCACTTCGTATTTGCCGGGATCTTTCAGAAAATCCACCATCTCCACGACATCCTGTTTGGCTTCTTCAACCCCGGCGACATCGCTGAAACGTACCTTGATTTGATCTTCGGCCATCAACTTGGCGCGGCTTTTACCGAAGCCCATTTGCCCGGAGCCGCCGGTTTGCTTGCGCATAAAGTAAACCGCGAGACCGATCAACAACAGCATCGGTGTCCAGGAAATCAGGATTTGGGTCGCCTCTGAAGTCACTTGCGGCTTTTCCACTTTGATTTTTACGTCGTATTCCAACAGCTCGTCTATCAGGCGCGGATCGTTGGGGTTGTAAGTGCTAAAGCGTTCGCCGTTAGTGCGACGACCGTCTATATTAACGCCGTTGATCATCACTTCCGAGATGCCGCGGCTGCGTACACTGTCAATAAAGTCCGAATAAGCCACTGCATAGTTTTCTTGGTAAACCGGCGCGGTTTGGTTAAAGAAGCCGTAGACGATGGCACTGAGCGCAATAAATATCACGCCCCGTAAAATATATCCTTTCATGGTTTTTATCTCTCTGCTTAAGCGTCAATTTTCATTGCTGAAATATTTGAAAAAATCGGAATCCGGCTTTAGCACCAGCGTATCTTCGGTCTTTTCAAACGCTGTTTGATAAGCCTGCAAACTGCGGTAGAACGCATAAAACTCGGCATTTTTACCGAAACTTTTCGCGTAAATATCGGCGGATTGGGCGTCGCCGCGGCCGCGAATGTTTTCTCCCTCGCGCCTGGCATTCGCTAAGATCACCTGCTTTTGCTTGTCGGCTTCGGCGCTGATTTGCTCGGCGGTTTCCGCGCCTTGCGAGCGGAATTCCCGCGCCACGCGTTCCCGTTCGGCGCGCATCCGTTGGTAAACCGAATTGCTGACTTCCTGCGGCAGATCGATGCGCTTGATGCGAATATCGACCAGTTCGATGCCGAATTTTGCGGCTACCGGCGACAGCTTGTTCATTAAGGTGCGGCGCAGTTCGCTACGGTCTTCTGAGATCAGCTGTTTGATGGTGCGAATGCCGAATTCACTGCGCATCGCGTCCTTCATAATTTGGTCGAGGCGTAAATTGGCTTGATAGTCATCGCCGCCGACCGTGGTGTAAAAAAGACCCACATCACCGATTTGCCAGGTGGCAAACGAATCAACAATCACATTCTTCTTTTCGGAGGTAAGAAAACGCTCGGATTTAGCATCCAAGGTCAGCACACGCGCATCAAATGTACTGACATTATTAATGATGGGGGTCATAACATGGAGTCCGGGTTTAAAGTCTGAAACGACCATTTGACCGAGACGAAATAAAATAGCTTTTTCATGTTCGTTGACATAAAAAATCGACAAATAGGCCAGCATTAACAGGCTGAAGCCGGCGGGTAATAAAAAATATGTTCTGCTCATGGTTTGCTCCGGCTGGGACGTAAGCTGTTACCGGCCATTTTTTGACCGTTATCGAGGGCGGCGGCTTCGGCCGTTATTTGGGCCTGCGCCGATCGGTTTTCCGCGGCTGGATGCGAAGGCCTGTTTTGCAACGGCATATACAGTTGCGGCGCGTTTTGACCGGCATCGACAATGACTTTATGGGTGCTGCTGAACAATTTTTCCTTGGCTTCCAAATACAAGCGCTTGCGGGTAATCGCCGGCGCTTTTTCATATTCGACCAGCAATTGATCGAAACGTTCGGTTTCGCCTTTGGCTTTGGCGACTTTTTCCGCTTCGTAGGCTTGCGCTTCCAGTAATAAGCGGGCCGCGGCGCCGCGCGCTTTGGGAATAATCTCGTTACTGTAGGCTTCGGCTTCATTGATTAAACGCTGCTTGTCTTCCCTGGCGCGGATCGCGTCCTCGAAAGCGCCTTGCACTTCTTCCGGCGGCTGGGCGTCCTGCAAGTTGACGCTGGCAATGATGATGCCGGCTTTGTAGTCATCCATCGCCGCCTGAATGTCGCGTTTGATTTGGGCGACAATTTCGCTGCGGCCTTCGGTCAGCACAAAATCCATGTTGTTAGCGCCGATGACCGCACGTTCGACGCTTTCGGTCAGTTGTTTTAGGGTGGCTTCGTTATCCTTGACGTTAAAAAGATAATCCTTGGCATTGTTAATCTGGTATTGCACGGCCAAGCGCACGTTGACGATGTTTTCATCGGTGGTCAGCATTAACGATTCTTGCGCAATGCCGGCCGGTTTATTGCCTCGGCCGGTGTCCCGGTAACCGACTTCAATAAAACGCTGCTGTTCGACATTAACAATGGCGACTTTCTCAATCGGCGCGGGCAAATGCCAATGCGGCCCCGGTTTGGTCGTTTCGCTGTAGGCGCCGAAACGGGAGACCACGCCGCGATTGCCTTCATCGACAATATAAACGCCGCTTGCCGGCCACATCAGCACTACCGCGCCGCCCAAAACGCCGCCGAGGGTTAATACGGAAAATTTATTTTTATGGTTAAGCACGTAGTCGGCCGATTTGCGGCAAAAGGCTTTCCGGTGTTTTTCAAACTCAAACTTCCAGTCCGGCGGCCGGCTTTGTTGGGTGGTGTTGTGTTTTTCTGATGACATAATGGCTCCCGATGTGACTGTGGCGCGACTGGATTGATATTATTTTTAATAGCTGTCATTGGGTTCAAGGAACAATATCAGCTCGCAACCGAACTGTTTTTTTAGTTTTTTTAACGCTTCGTTTTGTAGTTGCCTGACTCTCTCCCGGCTTACTTGCAGTTGATCGGCAATGGCCTGCAAGGTCATTTCCGTCTGGTTTTTTAAGCCGAACCGCATGGTCAGAATTGCGGCTTCCTTGGCCGGTAGCGTCGCCACAACGTGGTCGAGATACTGGCTCAAATTGTGTTCAATCAACTCATCCAGCGGCAGCGCGAATTGCTGCTGTTTCATGCCTGCCATTAACGTTTGGCCGTCGTCTTCCTCGGTTTCCGCCGTCGCATCCAAGGAATGGGTGGCTTGGTAATAACTTCTGATGGTTTTGATTTCGTCTTCGCTTAAATCGCACAGTGTTTTTAATTGTTCGACGCTGGGCCAGCGCTCGGTTTGCAGATAAGCGTTACGCATGGCTTCAAATACCGCACAGGCTCTTTCGGCCAAAGCGACCGGCAAGCGCACGATTTTTTCCTGCTTAACGATCAGCCGTGAAATAGCCTGTTTTATCCAAGGCAGCGCATAGGTTGAAAATTGAAAGCCGCGATGCGGATCAAAGCGGTCGACGCCTTTAATCAAGCCGATCACGCCTTCTTGCAACAAATCGTCGAAACTCAGCACGGTGGTCTTGTGCTTATGCGCGACAAATGCGGCCAAGCCGATATTAGCGGCGATCATTTGCTGTCTAAGCCGCTGTAAGGTTTGCGCGGCTTGGGTAAGTTTGAGCCGGTAGTCGCTAAAAATGGATTTAGGATAGCAGGTGGTCAAATAGGTTTCGGCGACTTCAATTAAAAAACCGGGCAAAAAGTGCAGATTGAATAATGAAAACCGGGACACGGGATTTTCTAATAAATAGTGTACAGAGTGACTAAGGTTAGGCTGTACAAAATTAGTCCCTTGTACAATAATCGCATCGGCGCTTCTGTCGCTGACAATTTCAGAAATATCCACACCTTGCTCCAAATGAAACAGGCACTGCTTGAGCAAAACGGTCGATGCGTCATCTTCCGTTAACAACAGCAACAGCAGATCCTGTCTGGCTTGCTCCATACTGATGGCCGGCGTAAGGGGATCGGTTTCGCTGAGTCTGGCGGTGGAACGGGCGATAGTGAGTGCGGCTTCCGGCATGGCTTAAATCCCATTGATGTTTTTAGTCTGGTATTAAAGTTACTCTAACTGTACAATATTTGTCAAACTATTTTATATACAAAACATAAACAATGTATTCAATCAAAGCCATCACCACATTAACCGGACTGAGCGCCGAAACTTTACGGGCTTGGGAGCGCCGTTACACCGGTATCAGTCCGGCACGTAGCGATAACGGCCGCCGTTTGTATTCGCAGCAGGAATTGGAAAAACTGACCTTGCTGGCCCAATTAACGCGCAACGGCCACACCATCAGTAAAATCGCCGGTTTGAACAGCGATGCTTTGCGCGAGCTGCAACGGCACATGCAAACCTCGGGTAGCGATGTGTCGCATCCGCTGCTGCACCGGATTATTGAGGCGCTGATGGATTATCGTATCGATCATTGCGAACAACTGTTGAAACGGGCTCTGGTGGCCAGCGAGCCGTTGGAATACGCGCGTGACATTTTATTGCCCGCGCTGAAAAAAGTAGGCGAACTTTGGCATCAGGAAAAATTGAGTATCGCCCAAGAGCACATGTTTACCTGTTGCGTTCATCGCATCGTACATAGTCTGGTTAATAATCTGCAAAACGCATCGGCCAACAGTTCGGTCATGCTGTTTGCCACACCGAGCGGGGAACCGCATGAATGCGGCATTCTATTAAGCTGCTTGCTGGCGGCTACTTTGCAATACCGCTGCTATTTCCTGGGTGCGGATTTGCCCGGCAAGGATATTGTCGAAGCCGCCCGGTATTTACAACCCGGTATTATCGTGATCGGCTTGGTGAAAACGCCGCCGGAACCGGACACCATCGCGCAATTGCAAGTTGTTACGGCAAAAGCGGACGCGGCTGTTTGGATAGGCGGCAACGGCGCCGATTACTTGCATCAGCATTCGCCAGTGCCGAATTGCGAACTTATCACCGACATCGAGCATTTTTACAATAAAGCCCAGCAATGGCTGTTGTTGGCTAAGGGTTAACAGAGCCCGGTCCCCGGTATTGCAACAGCTCAACCGGCGGCAATCATAGAGTGTGGATAAATATTTGTATAATAACGGCTTTCTATGGTGCGATAGGTTTTCGCTATACCCCTATCTTGTTGCTGTGGTTAAGCTGTTAGGGTTGATGATTGGTTAGTCGTTACCGAAACACTACGGCTATGACCTGCTTTTTCTCTCAATAAGGCGCATAAATTGCTTGCCATTTTGATGCCGGGCTTCGATTGCCGGTTTTTCACGTTCAAGTGAAGAGAAATAGTTATGAGTAAAAACAACTCATTTTTTAATGTAGAATATTTTCCATCCAAAGTTTTATAGTCGCGGCAATTTATTATGGGAAAGACGCCGCTTTAAGCAATGGATGAGTCTTTTATTAATTAATCTTCAGGAGTTACAAAAATGGCCATTAAATCAGGTACGGCAAATAATGATACTGTAACAGGCACAACAGGTGGAGATACTCTCTATGGCTTCGCGGGCCACGATACCTTGTCCGCCGGCGCTGGTAATGATGTTCTGGAAGGCGGAATGGGTGCGGATTCTTTGCTCGGTGGAGCCGGCGCCGATGTTTTTAAATACGCTTCTTTTAAAGAGGTTAGAGGAGATACCATCGCTGATTTTTCCGCCGAAGATACCCTTGATTTTTCGGCGATTGCCGGGGCAGACTTTATCGGTAATGCTCCGTTTTCGAGGGTAGCGGGAGAAATCCGTAACGAGATATATGTCAATATCGTCAATTCATCTTTAGAAATGACTTCCGAAATTGATATCGATATTAATGGCGATGCTCTCGCAGACATATCCTTATGGTTTTATCAGCAACGGCTCAATTTCACAGAGACCGCAACGGGTTCAGGAATTTTGACGCTTGACGATAGCCAAATTCTGAACGGAACCGATACTGACGACAATTTAGGCGGGGGTGCAGGCAATGATTTGCTTTCCGGCTTATCGGGTAACGATACCCTCACCGGCGGCTTAGGTAACGATGTTTTGCAAGGCGGAGCCGGTGCGGATGTTTTTGAATATACCCGTTTAAACGAGATTAAAGGCGATAGCATCGCCGATTTCTCTGCCGAGGACCGCCTTGATTTTTCAGCAATTGCCGGAGCAAGCTTTATCGGCCATGCTCCGTTTTCGGGTGTAGCGGGAGAAATTCGCAATTCGGCATATTTCCAGCCCTTGGTCGTAGGGGACTTCTTAGGTCATTCATTTTCCTATATGGATTCATCCTTCATTGAAATCGATAGTAACGGCGATGCTAAAGCGGATATGCTGTTGCGGCTTTTCGGCAGGTTTAGTTTCAAAGAAACTGCAACCGGTTCAGGGATTGTGACGATTGCCGCCCCCCAAATCCTGAACGGAACCCGTAGCGGCGAAAAATTAAACGGAAGCGCGGACAATGACATAGTCTCCGGCCTTGCGGGTAACGATACTCTGGGCGGCGCAGCCGGCAACGATGTCTTACAAGGGGATGGCGGAGACGATGTTTTAGAAGGCGGGTTAGGGATTGACACCTTAACCGGAGGGAAGGGAGCCGATACATTTCTGTTTACAAATGCAGACGAATTTAGGGAAGCGGAGCATTCTTTAGGTAATTATCTTTATTATAAAGAGACTATCACCGATTTTTCCGTTAACGATCAAATCGTGTTTGCTTTACCGGGAGTTAGTTATATAGGCGATGCCGCTTTTACTGGTGTCCCCGGCCAATATCGTTATCAAGCCACCCCCATTAGTTATCGGCTTGGGGTTGCAGAGGGAACCCATGAATTAGTGTTTGATTTCGATGGGGATAAAGTTGCCGATTCAACGATAATACTGTCCAATTTAACTTCTTCCCGAATTGCCTTGGAAGAAAGCGTGGCGGGTTCCAATCGGTTGAGCATCATTGCTAATAAAACTTTAATCGGTACCGTCTCGAATGAAACGTTAACCGGCGGGAACGGCCATGATAGCCTGGACGGAGGCGCAGGCAACGATAGTCTGCTTGGCGGTGCGGCGATGGATAGGCTTAAAGGCGGCGATGGTGGAGATACCTTAGTGGGCGGTTTAGGCGACGATACTCTGACAGGGGGAGCGGGCAACGATATTTT
Source organism: Methylobacter sp. (assembly GCA_026399025.1). GTDB lineage: Bacteria > Pseudomonadota > Gammaproteobacteria > Methylococcales > Methylomonadaceae > Methylobacter_A. The sequence goes on along the minus strand of JAPLRU010000059.1, from coordinate 33,768 downwards.
TAAATATGATTCATTAGCTGAACTGAGTCATTCCAGCGAAATAACAACTATTGATCAATTTCCACTGGGGCCGCGTTACCACATCGAAACAATTACCGACTTGAGCATAGGCGATCAAATCGATTTGAGTGCGATTACCGGACTTACCTTTATCGGACAGGATTCTCTAGGAGAGGATGGTAGAGGGCAGTATGTGGGTTTCGATGGCATACCCAATCAAGTGAGGATTACCGAGAGTTTTTTTTCTAAAAAAACGCTGCTGGAAATCGATACCGACGGTGATAGTAGTGCTGACTATAGTTTGGCTCTGCCAGCTCATTTGGCTATCGAAGAAACGGCTGCCGGTTCGATGATTTTTCAAGTTGCTGTAGATCAAGTGCTCAATGGCGCCGGTAGCAATGACAGTTTAAGCGGCCGCAGTGGCGATGATATACTGAAAGGCAGGGGGGGCGATGATTCCTTAGCCGGTGGTTATGGCGACGATACATTGATCGGCGGTTTAGGCGCGGATACCCTGACCGGTGGAGCGGGTAATGATGTGTTTAAATATAATTCATTAGCCGAGCTAAGCGGTTACACCGACACAATTACCGACTTAACGTGGGGCGATAAGATCGATCTATCCGCCGTTGATGCAAACCCTCAACAAACGGGCGATCAAGCGTTTTCGTTGCTAGGCTTTCAAACCAGTAACAGCGCTTTTACCGGGGCCGGTAGCGAGTTGTATTATTCATTTGGCACAATCTATGGCGATGTGGATGGCGATCGGAATCCGGATTTCGTTATAGCTATGTCAACTATGTCAGGTCTTCTGCTTTCCGAGGGCAGTTTCATCCTGTAATTTTGCGTTAAATTTAAATCCTCGCCCAGAAAATTACCGAATAGACACTGTAAAAAGTAAGCGTCCCCTCGTTGTAAAAGAGGGGACGCTTACTGCAAAAAGGCTTTAATCCTGCTCATCCCGCTTTTTCACTATTTTATGTGTTGCGGATTCTCCGGTGTTCGCATAGTGGCTGCCTTGACTCATAAAGAGGCAGCCCACACGACAAAATAGGCTCGGTAATTCCCAAAGACTCAGGGTTGACAATACCCCGTTCAAATCGCATCATCCCCCCACGTTTTTTCCGACCTTTTTTATCCATGAGCAACGACAACCTGCAAATCCGCCGTATCGCTATCGATACTTACCACGAAAACGTCGCTTATATGCATCGCGAGTGCGGTATATACCGGGCCGAGGGCTTTCAGGCTTTGTCTAAAATCCTGGTAAGCGCCAACGGGTCTAAAGTGCTTGCGGTACTCAATGTGGTCGACGACAGTTCCATCGTTTTGTCAGGAGAATTGGGCCTGTCCGAGCAGGCGTTCCAGCAGCTTAATGTCGCCGAAGGCAGTCTGGTTACGGTTAATCATGCGGAGGCGCCGAAATCCATGGATGCGGTGCGGCGTAAAATCAACGGCGAGCGCCTTGATCAGGATGACTTTAACAACATTACCAGCGATATTGTCGAAGCCCGCTATTCCAAAATGGAGATGGCCGCATTCCTGGTCGCGACCGGGCAAAACAATCTCGACCGCGACGAGCTGTTCTTTCTTACCCGCGCGATGCTGCAATCCGGCGATACCATGAATTGGCATGAAGCGCTGGTCGCCGACAAGCATTGCATCGGTGGCGTCCCCGGCAATCGCACGTCGATGCTGGTGGTGCCTATCGTTGCCGCGCACGGCATGTTGATACCGAAAACCTCCAGTCGTGCGATTACCTCACCGGCGGGAACGGCCGACACGATGGAGGTCTTGGCCGAAGTTAATCTGAGCCCGGATCAACTGCACGCTATCGTGCGCCAGGAGCGCGGCTGTCTGGCCTGGGGCGGTACGGCCAAGCTGGCGCCGGTCGACGACATGCTGATTTCGGTAGAGCGCCCGCTGGGTATTGACTCGCAAGGACAAATGGTGGCGTCGATACTGTCCAAAAAATTGGCCGCCGGTTCCACCCATTTGATTGTCGATATTCCGGTCGGCCCGACCGCTAAAGTGCGGCATATGAATCAGGCGTTGGCTTTGCGCAAATTGTTCGAGTTTGTCGGCGACCGCCTTAATATTCATCTGGAAGTGATGATTACCGACGGCCGTCAACCGATAGGGCGGGGCATCGGCCCGGTGCTCGAGGCTCGGGATATTATGCAGGTGCTGCAAAACGATCCCGATGCGCCGTTCGATTTGCGCCAGAAGTCCTTGCAACTGGCCGGCAGGATCATTGAATTCGATCCTGATGTGCGCGGCGGACAAGGCTACGCAATTGCCCGCGACATACTTGAATCGGGCCGGGCCGGCGCTAAAATGAATGCCTTGATTCAAGCCCAAGGTTCAAAACCGATTGATCTGCATCCCGGCAGTCTGCGTCAGGAAGTTTTTGCCGATAGCGATGGCGTCGTGACCAGTATCGACAACTTCCAAATGGCAAAAATAGCCCGCCTTGCCGGTGCGCCGAAAGTAAAAAAAGCAGGCGTGGATTTGTTTAAGAAATTGGGCAGTCCGGTTAAAAAAGGCGAGGCTTTATATTGTATTTATGCGGAGTTCCCTACCGACTTCAGGTTCGCTCAGGAATCGGCTATGCAGAATACCGGCTATACCTTGGGCAGCGATGAGCAAATCATTAAGTCGTTGGTCGCTTTTTAATTCGAAATATCTCCAGCCTATGATAATACTTGCTTTTCCCGACTATTTAAGCCAGGCCCGGCGCTTGGCCGCCCGGCTTGATGTCGCGTTGGCCGAGGTCGCGCTGCATCATTTTCCCGACGGCGAAAGCTTGGTCCGTCTGCCGCCGTCGCTACCTGAACACGTTATTATTTGCCGTAGCCTTAATCAACCCAACGACAAGCTGATTGAATTATTGTTATGCGCCACCACCGCGCGGGAATTGGGCGGCAAGCGCTTGACCTTGGTGGCGCCTTATCTAAGCTACATGCGGCAAGATATTGCCAATCGGCCCGGCGAGGCGGTCAGCCAGCGCATTGTCGGCAAATGGCTGGCCGAGTTGTTTGACGATGTGCTGACCGTAGACCCGCATTTACACCGCATTTCGTCATTAACTCAAGCCATCCCGATAAAAAATGCAATCAGCCTGACTGCGGCTAACGAAATCGGCATTTTTCTAAAACAACAATTCAATCATGCGCTACTGTTGGGGCCGGACCGCGAATCGGAACAATGGGTTAGTGCTATCGCAAGCAACATCGGTTTCGATTACGCGATTGCCGATAAACACCGGCTTGGCGACAGGCAAGTTGAAATGCGCTTACCGGACCGCGTTTTTTGCAAGCAACCGGTTATTCTGATCGACGACATGGCCAGCACCGGCAGGACCTTGGCCAAAGCGGCCGGGCTGCTGCAAGCCGCGGGGAGTCGGGACATTTATGCGGTTGTCACTCATGCCCTGTTTTGCGACGATGCTTATCGGCATATTCTTCAAGCCGGCGTCAAAGCCATTTGGACTACCGACAGCATCGACCATCCGAGTTCCTGCATCAAGCTTGACTGTCTGCTTGCGAATGCGCTTAAGGCGATTGCGTGAAAGCTGTAGGGAGCTAAGGAACTCGCATGAAATAACTTCGGCAACTAGCTCCCTCTCCTGCTGGAGAGGGTTGGGGTGAGGAGAATCAAATGTTCAAGTTATTTCATGCGCGTTCCTAAGCAGGCGCACGGTAGTAGGCCCTACGTCAAGTAGCGACAATCCACTTCATTCGTCGATAAAGCGTTGACAGCGCCTAGGTCAATTAATAGACTGGGCTGCTTTCACAGCCGTGATAGACAGCAAGTTTGCTGCACGTTAATTACCGATTCATCATTTTAAGAGGATTTATTTATGCGTATTAAAAATCAGCTGATTGCGGCTTTATTCCTGGTATCGCCGTCACTTTACGCTCACACCGGCGGGCATATCGAGCACAGCTTGGTCAGCGGCTTGTTGCATCCTTTAACCGGCATCGACCATTTATTGGTATTAATGGCGGTTGGCTTGATTGCAGCCAAGCAGGGTGGTAAAGCTTTGTGGATATTTCCGGCTGCATTCTTGGCATTGATGGCGGCCGGTGCTGCGCTGAGTGCTTATGCGGTGCAAATACCGCTGGTCGAATCCTTTATCGCCTTTTCCTTGGTGGCGTTGGGTTTGTTGGTCGGCGTCAGCCCCAAACAACGCTCGCTGATGCTGTTTTTGGGTGCATCGTTTTTTGCCGTGTTTCACGGTTATGCTCATGCCGCGGAAATTCCGGCCGATGTCGGCGCCGTGCTGTATTTCCCGGCGTTAATGCTGATGAGTTTAGTTATTTGCCTGACCGGTTGCGTACTGGGATTAAGCACCGGCAAACGCACCCACTCTGTATTCTCATTAATCTGCTTAAGCAGTGGCTTGTATTATTTAGCCGGTTAATCGGTTTGCAAGGGCTGCACTATGAGCATACTGGATGAGCTACGGCAAAAGGCGGAGCGGAAAAAAGCCGAACAACTTCATCAAGAATCCGGCCGACAGGAGTTGGAGACGGTTTATCAATCAGCGCTGTTGCCGAAAATGCAATATTTTTACGACTGCCTGAATGAGACCGTCAAACACCTTAATTTTCTTGAAGAGCCCATCCTGATAAACGGCTATAGCACCCGGTATCCGCAATTCGGCGAGCTGTCCCAGCTTAATTATAAAATCAATACCGACGGTTATAGCGGCTTAGCCGACTATAACCGGCTGATGCAAATCAACGTGAATTTTTTCTGCGAGGCTAAAGGCGAGTTTAGTTATGTCTTGCAATCCAAACGGCTGATTGAAGCGGAGGTCGCTTTTCTTCATGGCAGAAGGTTGGCTTTTACCTGGAAAAATCAAAGTGCGGTCTGCGGTATCGACAGCGCCGCTTTTACTATCCAGCGAAAAATCCCGGTCAGTTTTAAAATCGAAATCGACTATCAACTTTCCCAGCTGAAAGTAACGATTAATAATCATGAAAACCTTGAATTTTTCTCCAAAAGTTTTGCGCCCGAACAGCTTGATGACGATGTGCTGGACGCCTTGATCAGCTATCTGATGCGTCGGGATAATCGGCTGATTAGGCTGGATATTTCCGATACGTACAAAACTGTCATTCAAACCACGCTGGCTTCTCAGCAACAAGAGCAGGCCGAGCTGTTGGCAAAGATCAAACATGAAGAAGATAATGCATCGCTAAATAAAGAGCCGTTTAAAATAGCCAATCCGGTCAAGGCTATTTTTTCCAAATACGGCCGAAAAAAATAACCCGGCATTAAGCCGAGGCGGCTTCAAAGCCCAATGCTGTTGATTTAAGCAGTACAAAGCCCTCTCCAGAGGGAGAGGGTTGGGTGACGACTGCAAGGACGCAGGAGGTAGGGCAACGCAGGGAGCGGTTGCCGAGGGGAAATTAGAGCAAGGAAAAAAGCTTATTTTGAATCCCCTCATCCCAGCCTTCTCGGCAACTGCTCCCTGCGTTGCCCTACCTCCCCCATCCCTGGGGTCGTCCCTCTGGAGAAGGAGCGCGTCCCCCTTAAATCAACAGTATTGGCTTCAAAGCCCCCGCCATTTTTAAACTCAGGATAAGTCACATTGAGTAACACCCTTCAAGACGTTGTCCCGGCAAGAATCGATTATATCGACGCTTGGCGGTTTCTGGCCGTTGTCATGGTCATTCAATCGCATATTTTTGTTTATAGCGGCTTAAAAATACCGCTGCTAACGCCTTATTTAGATCCGCTGGATCGTCTTGGCGAGTTGGGCGTTTTGGTTTTTTTTGTGATCAGCGGTTTTGTGATTTGTTCCGGCCTGGTTGCGGAAAAAAAACGAAGCGGCAGGATTTGTTTGTCCGCATTTTATGTCAGACGGTTTTACCGGATTATGCCGCCGCTGTGGTTGTATCTATGCGGTCTTTTGTTGCTTGATGCAAAGGGCATTATCCAAATCTCGCCGCAGCAAGCGCTGACCTCGGTCGCGTTTTTATGCAATATGCCGTTTCCGGAGGGCTGTTCCTGGTTCGCGGGACATACGTGGACGTTGGCTTATGAAGAACAGTTTTACCTGCTTTTTCCGTTATTGATCCTATCCGTTCCACTAATCAATAACAGCGTGCGCTTTGGTTTGGCCATAGGCGGCTTGAGTATCGCTTCAGTCGTATTGAATAGGGCAGGGCTGCTGTTTTTTGGCGAGTATCTGATGTACTTTATTTTTTTGCTGACCGGTTGCTGCTCAGCACTATTGCCCGAGCATATCATGAGCCGGATTCGCCGGATGCCTGTTATTGTTTGGTTAAGCGTTATCGCGTTATTGCTGATGGGCATAGGTTACTTGCCGGTTGGCATCGAAAAACAGGTTAAGGCGGTTTGTTATCCGTTGCTGATTCTGCTGATGGTATTGGGGACGCCTACACGGGTTAAATCGATTGCGCTTATTTTTAAAAACAAGCGGGTTTGTTTTTTAGGGAAAATATCTTATACGGTGTATTTGTGGCAGGAGTTGGTGACCGGGAATTATCTCGGTTGGATAACCTTTGCGTACATTGCCCTTATTTTTGTGTTTGCAATGATTTCGTACCGGTATATTGAAGTGCCGTGTCAACGAACCGCGACGTCGCTGTCCGATGGCTTGAAGGCGGCCGCTGTTACGGCCTCTTTGAGTGAAAAGCGAATATAAGCAATGAAACGCGGATGATTATGATTGAATAACATTCTTGAGTTATCCCGGAATAATCCGATTAATGCCGTTTTAAGATTATCAGCCGCGTTTATCATAATCGTCCGCACCACCTGCGTTCTATTTTTTACCTATTCAGTTATTTTTTATGTTCCTGCATCATTTGTTGGCGATGTCCCATCATTTGAGCATGGTGGCTCATCATAAGATCCAATTGCTGTTTTTTTAAGGCTTCTTTTTTAGCGGGATCTTTTTCAGCCAAAATCTGGTTTGAAAGATCATGCATGGTCAGCATGTGTTCCTGCATGGAACGCATATGCTCGGTTTTTTGCTCTTCGCTCATGCCGCCCATCATGCCCATACCCATGCCTTGATGCGCGCCCATTTCTTTGGCCGGTTGGGCGGGAGTTTGCGGTTCGGCGGCGGAACTGATCATGCTGATAGGCAGTAACAGTAATAAAGCAGCGGTTGATTGATATAAATGTTTCATGGAGTCACCTTTTGAATTAAGTTAGTTAAAGGCTGATTGTATGTAAAATCAGAGCTATACAGAAGTAAATAATTGGCTATCGGCGAATGGAGGACAACAACGGACATTCTAGGTTTATTTGATGAGGTTTCAATAAGCCAAAATGCTTAGGTGATTTCTTATTGACAGCCGGTTAAATCTCAAGAAGGTTACGAAGGATGCGAAGAAAATCTTTCGTGATGAATAAAAGATTTCAGCCTGCACGGTTTCGGTAAGGGAACGGACTGTAAAACAACGGATCAATTACTACAACTATTCAATGGCGTCAGTTGAAAACTGTGGATCGGCGCTGACAAAGCCGCTTAAGAGGGCGATGAATTGCTCACGTTTTTAAGCGCATCCGTCGATTTCAGGTGAAAGTGGCCGTCATACCGAATTAAACCAATAAAAAATTAGCCTGTTTCAACGGATGACCCGCCTCAGTATCCGAAGTTTCATCTTTTAAACTAACACCCGAAAGCTGTAATTTTTCAGCTTCATTCACTAAAAACAGTAACTTCTTTAAGGCCTGTTGGTAACTCAGTCCGTTGTCATGAATATTGGAAATGCAATTGCGGTCGGCGTCGGTGCTGATGCCCGATTTGGCCTGATAAGTGAAGTAAATACCCATGCTATCGGGCGAGCTTAAGCCGGGTCTTTCACCGATCAATACGATACACAGCCGGGCCGCGTAGTGTTCCGCAATAGCATCGCCAATCGCTACGCGTCCGTGCTTAACAAGACACACAGGCGGCAGTCGGTAGTCCTTTCGTTGCAGTTCGGGAAGCAATAAATTCAAAAACGCCTCGGCATGATGCTCGATGGCTGTTGATGATAAACCGTCGGCGACCACGACAACAGCATCCAATGGGGTAGGCGTGGTGTTGCGTTGCAAACAGCTTGCGGCCGACGCGCTTAATAAGCGTCCCAGATCGGGGCGCTGCAAATACAACGACTGATTTTCCGCCTGGGTTTGCAGGCTCAGCGTTTGATGGCCTTGAGCGTTTAAACGCTGTTCGAGTCCGGAAAAATCCAGCGGGATGTTGACCGCATCGCGAGCCAATGCATGCGCTAACTGGAAATCAAGACAGGCTCGGGTCGGCAGGCTCATTCCCGCTCGTCCTAAAGCGATGCGCGCTGAAGTGAATTGCTTCAGGCTGAGCCAGGGATCTGGGGCACTTATCGGTTTTTTGAAATCGCTCATCGCCTTATTTCCCTATATTTTGTAAAGACGGTTTAAATAATGCGGGAACATCGGAGCGTGGTTGCAATTGATTGGCGGCATTAAAAATGCCGTTCTGTTGCAGCCATTGCTCAAACTCGGGCGCGGGGCGCAATCCTAAGGCCTGACGCAGATACAGCGCATCATGGAAAGAGGTGGATTGGTAATTGAGCATCACGTCATCGGCGCCGGGAACGCCCATGATAAAGGTGCCGCCGGCGACAGCGAATTGGGTCAGCAGCATATCCATATCATCCTGATCGGCTTCGGCGTGGTTGGTATAGCAAACATCGCAGCCCATCGGCAGGCCCAATAATTTACCGCAAAAATGATCTTCCAGGCCGGCGCGGATAATCTGTTTACCGTCGTAAAGGTATTCCGGGCCGATAAAACCGACCACGGTATTGACCAGCAACGGTTTGAATTTACGCGCGACCGCATAAGCCCTGGCTTCGCAGGTTTGCTGGTCGAGTCCTTGATGGGCGTTGGCGGACAAGGCACTGCCTTGTCCGGTTTCGAAATACATGCAGTTATCGCCCAGCGTACCGCGTCCAAGTTCCAGAGCGGCCAGCTGAGCTTCTTGCAATAAATCCAGGTTGATGCCGAAGCTATCGTTGGCTTTTTGCGTCCCGGCAATGGATTGAAACACCAAGTCAACGGGGGCGCCTTGTGCGATGGCTTTTAAGGTCGTGGTCACATGCGCCAGCACACAAGATTGCGTCGGTATTCGGTAACGTTCGATCACATCATGCAGCATGTGTAACAAACGCAAGGTGGCTTCGAGATTGTCCGAAGCGGGATTAATGCCGATAACGGCATCGCCGCAACCGTACAGTAAGCCGTCCAGTAAGCCGGCGGCGACGCCGGCCGGATCGTCGGTAGGATGATTCGGTTGCAGTCGTGTGGACAAGCGGTTTGCCAAGCCAATTGTGTTTCGAAATCGGGTAATGACGCGGCATTTTTTAGCGACCAGAATCAAATCCTGAATGCGCATGATTTTGGCTACAGCGGCCGCCATTTCCGGCGTCAAGCCCGGCGCTACAGCACTTAGTGTGTCTGTTGTCGCCTGCTCGGACAGTAACCAGTCGCGAAAATCGCCGACCGTTAGATGGCTGATGGCGGCAAAAGCGACACTGTCATGTTCGTCAATGATCAAGCGGGTGACTTCATCCTGTTCATAGGGCACCAGTGCTTCATTAAGAAACTGTTTTAGCGGCACGTCGGCCAACACCCACTGCGCCGCGACTCGCTCAAGGTTATTAATTGCACCGATACCGGCTAAATAATCGCCTGAACGGGCCGGTGTAGCCTTAGCCATCAAGTTGCGTAGGGTTTTGAAGTTATACGCCTGATGGGCTATGTTGATCTTATACATATTTGATTTTTATAGGGATATTTAAGATCGGATGGCCGTGTGAAAACAATGGGCAAGTAAATCGACGCTTGTTCACGGCAAAAGTCAGCTTGTGGCTACCATATTTTAGCTTTAAATTTTAAATCATTACGCAGCACTAATTGATCTCCGGTTTGCCCGATGACATACAGTCCATGGCGATAAGCGTAATTTGCGACATTCTCGGGAACAACCATCGCCGCTACCGCGCCCATCAGCTGTTTAGTGGCGTAAGCGGGTAGCAAGCGTTTTAGTTTTTCCAAGCGTTGCAGATGGTCGTTCACATCATCAATGCCCAAAGTGCTTTTACATTCAATGGCAATGACGTGGTTTTCATTTACGACTAATAAATCGATTTCAATGCCTTCATTACTGCGCGTGGCCGATACGTTTTGATAGACTTCATGAACCTCAACACCTAACTCCCGAAACAAGCGCACAGCCGCCGGCCGTACCATTTCTTCAACAAAATCGCCGAGCTTGTTGCCCAAGCGCCCAATATTTTCGGTGACTTCCTTCATTCTTTTGTCGGTTGCTTGAAACTTTTCGTCAGTCGCTTGAAACCTTTTATCGGTTGCTTGAAATTTTGCGTCAGTTGCTTGAAATTTCTCATCGGTTGCTTGAAATCTTTTATTGGTTTCCTGAAACATTTCCCGTATTTCTTCGCGAGTTTCCTGAAACTTTCTATCGGTTTCTTGAAACAGTTTCCAAATATCATCTAATGTCGGTTGTGCAAGGCTCATGGCGTTCTCCAAAGTGTTGGCTGTATTTTAAAACAAACGCCGGACTTTTGAGGGATAAAACCACTATTTCTTTACCGAAGAGTCGGCGGTTTGTCGGATGGCTGGATTAGAGGTTAAGGCTGTATAAGGTATGGAGTACACAGTTCGGAATCTGCTGATCAAGTCGAGGCTTGGCTCTGTTTTAGTAATCGCTCAAAGTCTTCCAAGGGTACGGGTTTACTGAACAGATAACCCTGATACAGCAAGCAGTGATTCTGCTCAAGGAATGCGCGTTGCGCTTCGGTTTCGACGCCTTCGGCGATCACTTCCATGCCCAGGTTTTTAGCCATCGCAATAATGGTTTGCACGATAATGGCGTCATCCGGATCGGTGGATATATCCCGCACAAAGCTTTGGTCGATCTTGAGTTGGTCCAGAGGCAGTTTTTTCAGGCTGGATAGCGAGGAATAGCCGGTACCGAAGTCATCCATCGAAAAACATACGCCGATGTCTCGGAGTTTATGCATTTTGGTCACGGTGTCGTCAATGTCGTCAAGCACCAAGGTTTCGGTAAGCTCCAATTTGAGCCGGTGCGGGTGAATGGTGTTATGACGTATGACCTCAGACACTTGTTCGACAAAATCCGCCTGATGAAATTGATGGGCGCTGACATTGACGGCCAGCTGTAAATGCCGGGTCAGTCCGTTATTTTCCCAGCGTTTAATTTGAGCGCAAGCCGTTTCCAGTACCCAGAGTCCAATCGGCAAAATTAACCCGGTTTCTTCACTAAGCGGAATAAAATCGGTCGGTGGCACCAGGCCCCGTTCGGGATGATGCCAACGGATCAAGACTTCCGCGCCAATGATGTGGCCGTTATGGTAAATCTGCGCTTGGTAATAAAGCTCAAACTGGCTTTTTGCCAGAGCTAAGCGTAAGTCGGCTTCCAGGGTGACTCGTGCGGTAATGCTGGCCTGCATGTGCGGGTCGAAGAAGCGTAAAGTGTTGCGGCCTGCGTTTTTGGCTTGATACATCGCAATGTCGGCCTGCTTTAACAGTTCGTCTATGCTTTGTTGATGACCGTTGAACAAGGTCGCGCCGATACTCGGGGTGCTGTGGTAATCATGCGCAGCCAGCACGTACGGTTGGCTCAGTTCGGCCTGAATTTTCTTGCCGATGGTTTCGGTCTGCGTTGCCGCATCAAAGGCTTGTTCGCTCAAGTCTTCCAAGACCACCACGAATTCATCGCCGCCCAGTCGAGCCACGGTGTCGCCTTCACGCACAGAGTGGCTTAAGCGATGAGCCACTTGTTGCAATAATAAGTCGCCTTTATCGTGGCCCAGGGTGTCATTGAGGCTTTTGAAATTATCCAGGTCGATAAACAGTAACGCGCCTAAACGGCCGCTACGCTGACTGGAAGTCAGTGCCGGTTTTAGCCGGTCCTGAAGCAGCCGTCGATTAGGAAGGTTGGTCAATGGGTCGTAAAAAGCCAGTCGTTCGATTTCATCGGCCGCCGCCTTGATTTGGCTGATGTCGATGTGGGTGCCGATATAATGGGTGACAGCGCCGTCATTTCCTTTAACCGCTACGATAGTGAGGAACTTGGGATAGATTTGGCCGTCTTTACGCCGATCCCACACTTCGCCTTGCCACAAACCGGTGCGATGAATGGTTTGCCACATCTCGGCATAAAAATCAGCTTGATGAAGATCCGATTGTAGAATACGCGGGGTAAGGCCGATCACTTCTTCCGCGCTATAGCCGGTGGTTTCGATAAAGGCCTTATTGACCCTAAGAATAACGCCGTCAGCATCGGTAATCATCATGCTTTCGCTTGACTCGAAAGCTACCGCGGCAATGCGTAGCTCGGCCTCGACCTGCTTGCGTTCGGTAATATCGGCGAGGGTGCCGACGATTCTGAGCGCCGTCCCTTCGGCATTGCGTTCAACCGCCAGGCCTCTCACATTCATCCACTTTATTTCCTCGGAGCCGGTGAGCAAGCGGTATTCGAATTCAATAGCCGGGGTTTTGCCTTGTTTGTGCGCCTCAATTATTTGCAATACGCGAGGCAGGTCATCAGGATGCACGGTCGTTTTGAAAAATTCGAAACCGGAAATATCCTGATTAGCTTGACGACCGGTCAGTTCATAGTAGCGTAACGACCGATAAACCTCGCCGTTACGCAAATCCCAGTCCCAGAGTCCGTCGCGGCCGGCTTCAAGAGCCAAGCGCAGGCGTTCTTCACTGACCCGAAGACGCTCTTCGGCCTGCATCCGCTCGGTGATATCGTGAGCGACTCCAAACAGACCTATAACCTTGCCGTTTCGATCAAGCACCGGTCCTTTGGTGACCAGAAAGGACCGCGTGTTACCGTTAAAGGTGGTGATCTGCTCCTCATGGGTGCAGGTGCGGCCGGAAGACATGATGGCTTGATCATTCTCCATCACTTCCCGCGCCGAGGTTTCAGGGAACAGAAAGCTGTCGTCATGATCGATAATTTCATCGGGTGTTTTGCCGACAAACCGGGCCGCAGCTTCATTAATCAACAGGTACCGGCCTTGGGCGTCTTTAATGAAAATCGCATCCGATGTGCCTGAAATCACGTTATCAAGCAGGCGGCGATTAATTTGCGCTGTTGCCAACGATTTCAACATGATTTCACTGAGCAGACTGACCGCAACGCCGTTGACGATCAGAAAGTACCATTGGAGCAGGTTATGGCTGGCGTTTATGCGGAAACTGTGCATGGGTGGAATAACCAGATAATCCACGCCCAGCGCGGCGATTGCCGTCGACATCAGGCCGGGGCCGATGCCTCCGAGTAGCGCGCTGAGGATGATAGGGAACATAAACAGAATCAGCATTAGCCGATTATCGAATTGAACCGCGATGCTGTTTCGCACCAGCAACATAGCCAGTGTTATGACTATAGCGAACAGATACATCGGCCAACGCGAATGCTTTCCCAGCGTAATTCCGGCAGTCAGCGCTTCCAGCGCTGTTTCTTTGCCGGTTGCGTTAGCCGGAGGCACGGCGCGTAATGCGATAAAGAAGAGTGCGGCGGTGGCGATGACAAAAAATACGCCTTTGGCGGTCGATAACCAGAGCATGGCGTCGATATCGACGAAACCCCGCAGTAACTGGTCCGACAACAGAATCCACGCTAGGCCCAATAGTGTGTAGCTGATTATGGCGAAGAGGATGAAACGGTCACGGACAGTGGTCATCATAAGGTCTCACTCTTGCCCGACAGGACAAGGTAATAAAGGTCAAAAAAAATAGCCGTAGGTAGCGCTGCCGCTCGGATCGTTAAGCAAAGCGTGAGGTATCATTGCATCGCCTGAATGTGGGTTTTGATTAGCCGCTAAAATAACTATATTCGGTATATTAAGTGCTTTTTAACCTTCGTCAATCAAAAAAAGCGTATAGCTTAGAAGGATAAGTGGTTCAGAATGTGCGAAATCTATGGAATTTCGTTTGCTGCTTATTTTAAGAATGATCGCGAAATAGTCGGGCAATTTGACCTTCCTATTTCATTTAATAACGTATTGAACGCGCAAGGCAAGCGCATATTTGAATTAGGAACGAGAGCCCCGGACAATTCTTTCTTGCATAAATCGATATGCATAGACCCTAAGCAAATTCAACCTTATTAAACGATTGCCCTTTAAACCGGCCGCACAATAGATTGACTTAACAGGGACTAGTCATAGAAAATAGTCCGTTTAAATTGCACACTTGACTCTCTACGCATGGATAATCGCGTTTCCCTACCCAACAGCTTGGTTTCAGTTCAAAACTTGTCGTTCTCTCGCGGCGATAAGAAAATATTTGACGATATTTCTCTGGAATTCGAGCGCGGCAAAGTGACCGCGATTATGGGACCTAGCGGCACGGGCAAAACCACGCTGTTAAAATTGATCGGCGGCCAGTTGTTTCCGAAGCAAGGTTCTATTATCGTTGACGGCAATAATGTTCACAGCTTGCGCCGAACGGAACTGTACAATCTGCGTAAGCGTATGGGCATGTTGTTCCAAAGCGGGGCTTTATTAACGGACATGAACGTTTTCGATAATGTCGCTTTTCCATTGCGCGAGCATACGCATCTGCCCGAATCCATGATCCGCACGCTGGTGCTGATGAAATTGCAGGCGGTCGGTTTAAGAGGCGCGCGCAACTTGATGCCTAACGAGCTTTCCGGCGGCATGGCGCGGCGTATCGCCTTAGCCAGGGCGATTGCGCTGGATCCGATGATGATCATGTACGATGAGCCTTTTACCGGCCAGGATCCTATTTCCAAAGGCGCTTTGGTTCATCTTATCAAGTCGTTGAATACTATCCTGGGTTTAACCAGCATCGTTGTCTCTCATGATGTGCATGAAACCGCTGCGATAGCCGATTATATTTATGTGATCTCGGAAGGCAAAATTGTGGGGCAGGGCACGCCTAAGGAAATTGCCCAATCCGAATCCGATTGGGTGCAGCAATTTATGACCGGCGCGGCTGATGGTCCCGCTCATTTTCATTATCCGGCGAAAGATTATGTCGATGATTTGTTGTCGACAGGAAGACGTTATTAAGGTTTACCGCGAAAACGTTGTGCTTGGTGCAAACAACTCTGACTGTGTAAAACAGATAAAAATAAAATGATTGAATTTTTACAGCAATTGGGCAAAAACACCCATACCGGTTTTACTAAGCTGGGACGCGGCACGTTTTTCCTGTTACAGGTTATTTCCGGCATCCTCAGCGTGTTGCCTCGCCCCAGGCTGCTGCTTAATCAGATGTATTCGGTCGGCGTGTTATCTTTCTTGATTATCTCTATTTCAGGTTTGTTCGTCGGCATGGTGCTGGGTTTACAAGGTTATTACATACTGTCCGATTTCGGCGCCGAAGAAACGCTGGGCGTTATGGTTGCCGCCTCGTTGGTCAGGGAACTGGGTCCGGTGGTTTCGGCGCTGTTATTCGCGGGCCGGGCCGGTTCCGCGTTAACGGCGGAAATTGGGCTGATGAAAGCGACAGAGCAATTATCCGGCATGGAAATGATGGCTGTCGACCCGATCAAGCGCATTATTTCGCCGCGTTTCCTGGCCGGATGTTTGTCGATGCCTTTACTGGCCGCATTGTTCAGTGCGATAGGCATTATCGGCGGACAATTGGTCGGCTCAGGCTTGCTAGGCGTTGATGAAGGCGCTTATTGGGCGCAAATGCAGGCTAATCTGGATTTTCAGGACGATATTGTCAACGGCGTTATTAAAAGCATTGTGTTCGGTTTCGTCACATCCTGGATAGCGTTATTTGAAGGTTATGATGCAGTCCCCACTTCCGAAGGGGTCAGCCGGGCCACCACGCGTACCGTAGTCAATTCGGCTTTTAGTATTTTAGGTCTTGATTTTATTCTGACCACACTGATGTTTGGAGATAATTAACATGCAACACACCAGTACCCAGGACACCTTTGTCGGACTTTTTGTCGCCTCGGGCATCGTCGGGTTGTTTTTTCTTGCTTTGCAGGTAAGTAATTTAAGCTCTTTTACTGAAAGAGACAGCTATACGATTACCGCCCGCTTTGAAAACTCCGGCGGCTTGAAAATTAAATCGCCGGTTTCCGCCGCCGGCGTTAAGATCGGCCGGGTCAGTGCTATTAGTTTTGACCGTAAAACTTACCAATCGGTGGTAAAACTGAATATCGACGCCCAATACAATACCTTGCCTGAAGACACTACCGCCAGCATTTTCACGGCGGGTCTATTGGGCGAGCAATATGTCAACCTGGAGCCGGGCGGGTCCGATGAGTTTTTAAAAGAAGGCGGCAAAATTGAAATTACCCAATCGGCGATTATTCTGGAAAAGGCCATCGGCCAATTTTTGTTTAAATCCGCGGAAGAAAAAAAGTGAGCCGGCTGAATATTGTTAAACAAGGCGCAGGCCGCTTTGTGATTGATGGCGATTTAACCTTTGCCACTATCGACAAGCAAACGCTCAAATCATTTTCTTTTTTAAAGGTGGCGAAAGAAGTCACTATCGATCTGTCGCGCGTCTCCTGTACCGACAGTGCAGGGCTGGCGCTGATGATTGAATGGATAAAATATGCCCGGCATAACAGAACGCAGTTGAGCTTTAAGAATATTCCCGAGCAATTGATGAATCTTGCCAAGCTCAGCGGTTTTGATCAATCAAGCCATTTTGCCGTTAAAACCGATTAATAGAGAAGGCTCAAGACGAAAGGCAAAAGGCTAAAAAAGCCGCGCTCTTTCTCTCTTGGTCTTGTTAACCTTTAGCCCTTAGCCTTAAAATTTATATGGACAAACTAATCATTACCGGCGGTGCCCAGCTTTCCGGAGAATTACGCATCTCCGGCGCCAAAAATGCCGCCTTACCGATTCTGGCGGCGACGCTGCTCTCTGAGGCGCCGGTTAGCGTCGGCAACATCCCGCATCTCCATGACATTACCACAACCATGGAATTGCTGGGGCGCATGGGAGTTCATCTCACGGTTGACGAGAAAATGAATATTGAGGTCGACTCCAGCACCATCAACAGTTTTGTCGCGCCCTACGAACTGGTCAGAACGATGCGTGCTTCGATTCTGGTATTAGGCCCTTTAGTGGCGCGATTCGGCGAAGCCCATGTGTCATTGCCCGGCGGCTGCGCTATCGGCTCGCGTCCGGTTGACATTCACCTTAGCGGTCTGCAGAAGATGGGGGCCGATATTACCGTCGAAAACGGTTTCATTCATGCTAAAGCGACCCGGCTTAAAGGTTGCCGCTTGGTATTGGAGCAGATCACCGTTACCGGTACCGAGAACTTGTTGATGGCGGCGGCCCTGGCTGAAGGCGTCACCATTATTGAAAATGCCGCCAAGGAACCTGAAGTTACCGATTTGGCTCACTTCCTGAACAAAATGGGCGCCAAAATTACCGGTATAGGGACTGATGTGCTGGTCATTGAAGGGGTTGAAAAGTTAGGTGTCGACAGCATTCACTACGACATCCTGCCGGATCGGATCGAAACCGGCACCTACCTGATTGCCGCCGCCATTACCGGCGGCAGTATTAAACTTAAAAATACCTGCCCTGATACGCTTGATGCGGTACTGGCAAAATTGGTTGAAGCCGGTGCTGAAATCAGCACCGGCCAAGACTGGATTAAGCTGGACATGCACGGCAAAAAGCCCAAAGCCGTTTCAGTCCGAACTTCGCCTTACCCGGCTTTTCCTACCGATATGCAGGCGCAGTTTACCGCGATGAATACGATTGCCGACGGTGTGGGCATTATTACCGAAACGGTTTTCGAAAACCGCTTCATGCATGTTCAGGAGTTGCAGCGCATGGGCGCCGACATCAAGCTGGAATCCAATACCGCGATCTGCACCGGGGTTAAAAAGCTGACCGGCGCGCCGGTGATGGCAACCGATTTAAGAGCCTCTGCAAGTTTGGTCATCGCCGCGCTGGTGGCTGAAGGGGATACTTTGGTGGATCGCATTTACCATATCGACCGCGGCTATGATCACATCGAAGAGAAACTCTCTCAATTGGGTGCGACTATCCGTCGCGTGCCAAGATAAGGTTGCATTATGTTAACTATCGCCGTATCTAAAGGCCGAATTTTTGAAGATGCCCTGCCGTTATTGGCAGAGGCGGGCATCACGCCGATTGACGATCCGAAAACTTGTCGTAAACTGATTTTACGCACCACTCGCGACGATGTTCAGCTGGTCATCATCCGCGCTACCGATGTGCCGACGTTTGTCGAATACGGCGCCGCCGATATGGGCATCGCCGGGAAAGACATTTTACTGGAGCACGGCGCTGAAAGCTTGTATGAGCCGTTGGATTTGAACATTGCCTGCTGTCGCTTGATGACGGCGGCCCATAAAGACGCGCCTCCGATTGCCGGGCGGGTTCGGGTTGCGACTAAATACGTTAAAATCACTCAACGTTATTTTGCCGGACTGGGTATTCAGGCTGAGATCATTAAGTTATACGGATCAATGGAATTAGCCCCGTTGGTTGGTCTTTCCGATTGCATTGTCGATTTGGTCGATACCGGCAATACGCTGAAGGCCAATGATTTGGAGCCTCGCGACCTGATTATGAACATCAGCTCCAGACTAGTGGTTAACAAGGCCGCCATGAAAATGAAGCATCAAGCGATACAGTCGTTGCTGGATCAGTTTGAGCGAACGTTAGCGAAAAGAAATTAAAAGATAAGCCAAGTCGCCGCCTATCTTTACTAAATCGGGGTGTTCTTGAAAAACGGTACGCGAAGCGTACATAGCTACAGATTCACAAGCGTAGGCCGGAAATAAGTCCATTCAAGCGCGTAGCGCGAGGTGGCGTTTCCGGCGGCGGATCTGTAAAGGTTTATTTTTTGCGGGTTATCTTGGGCATCGCAAAAATGTTAAGCGAGCTTGTGAACTTTGCTTCGCTTGGGATACTCCGGGGACTTTCCCTACGAAACACTAGGATTAACCGCATGCCACGAAGAAACAGAAACCTAGATGTGGTCCTCCCGCCGCGACCCTCAATTTTGGTCGACATCCAACAAGAGATGAGCAGGCCTCATCCCGAGCTGCATAGAATTGCCGAACACATCGCCGGTGACATCGTACTCGCCGCTGCCATACTGAAAACAGTTAATTCGCCCTTCTACGGCCTGCGTAATAAAGTGACCTCTACCGTTGATGCGGTCAAAATGATCGGCTTCGAGCGTACATCACAGTTGGTGGCCGCTATATCCGTGCGTCAAAGCGTTCCCTTACCGGAAGAGTTGAATTATTTCTGGGACGATATGATGAGCCTCGCCATTATGCAGGCCAGTATCACCAAGTACTTGCACTTGAACACCGATATGGCCTATTTAATGGGCTTGTTCCATGACTGTGCGATTCCGCTGATGGCGGTAAAGTTTCCCGATTATTTGAAGGTTAGAAAGGCCTTTAAGGGCGAGAATATGTGTGTTGTTGACTTTGAAAACGCGCAATACACTATGAACCATGCGCAGTTGGGCAGCTTATTTGCACGTTCCTGGTATTTACCGGACCCGCTTATCCAGGCTATCCGTTACCATCACCACGACAGTCGCCTATTTAGTACGAGCATCAATCGGGACGCGCTCACGCTGATAGCAATACACCTGATTGTCGAGAATATCCATGATTCTCTGGTCGGCAATGTGTCTAGCGATTATCCCGAGATGAAACCCAAGATCATGGAATTTATGAATTTAGACGATCACCAATATCAGATTCTTACCGATATTGCGTTGGATAGCGTTAAATAAGTTGTATAGAGCGATATATGCAACGGGTGTGAACACAGTTAAATGGGAAGGTAAATGCTCAACTCACTAGAAATCAAAAACTTCAGGGCCTTGGAGGACTTTAAAGTCGCCAAACTTGGGCGTGTGAATTTGATTGTGGGCAAAAATAATTCCGGCAAAAGCACGGTACTAGAGGCGCTAAGGATTTATGCAGGGAATGCTAATCGCAGCTTACTTGAAAAAATTGCCGAATCTCATGATGAGAAGTTTTGGCTTAGCGATGAAGAAAAAGATGAGCTTGAAATCCCCCCTATTTTTGAAGACTTTTTTAATGGCAGACAATTTCCAAAAGATGATGAAAGCACACCCATTGTAATTGGCGACCCTATATCGTATGGGTCATTGCTTTTTATTCAGCATGTTTTTTTTGTAGAAAAAGAAAAACTAGTCGCCGATGAAAAAGGCGTAACTACACAGCAAAAGAACATGTATGTCGTTCCTAAATTAGATTCCAATGATGAAGGCATGCCCTATGCACAAGGACTTAAAATATATAAAGGTGATAGCTCATTTACAATAATGTTTGGAAGTATTGGCTATACGGGGTTTACAAGGTCTGATTACCTAACGGGAACGACTGCTCCCTGTGCTTTTATCCCTACTCAATTTGTTCCGATGGATGATCTTGCAAATGAATGGGACAAAATCGCTTATACCGAATACGAAAAAATTGTTGGTAAGGCTTTAGAGATTATAATTCCCGAATATGAACACTTAGTTTTTGTTAAAAATGAGAATCCTCGTTCTTCTTCAAGAGCGTCCCAACGTATAGCCAAAGTAAAATTGTCCAATTTACATCGCCCCGTTCCGTTAAATAGCCTAGGCGACGGCATGGTAAGAATTTTACAATTAGCCTTAAAATTAGTCTCAGCCAAAGGCGGCTTTTTGCTCATCGACGAGTTCGAGAACGGTCTGCACTACAGTACCCAAGAAAAGGTTTGGGCATTGTTATTTGAAATGGCAGAGCGACTAGATATTCAAGTTTTCGCCACCACTCATAGCTGGGATTGCGTTCAAAATTTCACTAAAGTCGCTCTCACTAACGAAACGATAGAAGGTGTATTGTTTCGGATGGGTAAAAGCGCGAAAAATAGCAATCGAGGCCAAATCATCGCCACGGTTTTTGATAAAGACAGTCTTTATAGAATGACGCAAGCCGATATTGAGATACGGTAATGGCAAGGGCATCTACAACCATCAATCCAAGCCATGTTCTGTTAGTTGAAGGTGAAGGTGATAGAGGCTTTTTTGAGCAAGTTTGCAAGTCGCTTGCATTAAATCCTGCCATTAAAGTTGCTCCGCCGAAAGACTATCAGGCCGACTATGAAGAACTGTTACGCAATAGCAAACAAGGCGTTTTAAATCTGCTGGAAGATTTATTAAGCGAATTGCTTGATGAAGTAGCCCCTACTCAACGATTAGCTATTATCGTTGATGCCGATCATGAAAACGAGCAGGGCTTAGGCTACAACAAAACTATTCAACAAGTTAGCAAGCTTGCCGCAGACTATGGTTTTAGCTTGGCAGAAAATCAAACAAATGGTTTGTGTTTCAAGCACAGCGATGGATTGGCGGAATTCGGTTTGTGGGTAATGCCTAATAACCGGACTGACGGCATGTTGGAAGATTTCATCAAAACTTGTGTAACACCAGGCGAACAATCGTTATTCGGTTATGCCGTCCAAATTGTACAAAATGTCCCTAATCCCAAATTTAAGCCTCATCATTATTCCAAAGCCGAAGTCGCGACTTGGTTGGCATGGCAAAAACCGCCGGGACATGGGCTTTATTACGCTGTTTGTGATAATTTGCTCGACCCTAACCATGCTTTGTTTCAAGAAATGGAGCTATGGCTAAAAAATATTTTTACTCAAACCCACCCACACTAAACCCATGTCCGATATAACCATTTTAAAACTCGATGCCGCATCACCCGATTTCACTCGGCAGTTAAAAGATTTACTGGCTTTTGATGACGTTGACGACCTGGAAATTCATCAGCGGGTGTTGGCGATTATTGCCGATGTCCGTAATAACGGGGATGAAGCGGTTATCGAATACACCAACCGTTTCGATCATCGCTCCATTACCCAAGCTTCCGAACTGGAATTATCTCCGGAAATGCTTAAATCAGCCTGGGATGGTTTATCGGCGGAACAAGCCCAAGCCTTGCAAACAGCCGCAGACCGTGTTCGCGCTTATGCCGAACACCAGAAAATAGAATCTTGGCAATACACCGAAGCTGACGGCACCGTTCTCGGCCAGAAAATCACGCCATTAGATCGGGTAGGACTTTATGTGCCGGGCGGGAAAGCCGCCTATCCGTCGTCGGTGTTGATGAATGCGATACCGGCCAAAGTCGCTGGCGTTAGCGAGTTGATCATGGTCGTGCCCGCACCGCAAGGCGAAACCAATCAACTGGTGTTGGCGGCCGCTTATCTGGCCGGAGTCGACCGCGTGTTTACGATAGGCGGAGCGCAGGCCGTTGCCGCGTTGGCTTACGGCACGGAAACTATGCCTGCGGTGGCGAAAATTGTCGGCCCCGGCAATATCTATGTCGCTACCGCAAAAAAATTGGTGTTCGGGCAAGTCGGCATCGATATGATTGCCGGACCGTCGGAAATTCTGATTATCTGCGACGGCAACACTAACCCGGACTGGATTGCTATGGACTTGTTTTCGCAAGCGGAACATGACGAAGATGCCCAAGCTATTTTAATCAGTACCGATCCGGCTTATCTGGATGCGGTCGAGCAAAGCATCAATAAGTTATTGCCAACCATGGAACGCGCCGAGATCATCAGAACATCGCTGACTACGCGCGGTGCATTAATTAAAGTCAGCGATTTAGACCAAGCCGCCGATGTGGTCAATCTTATTGCGCCTGAGCATTTGGAACTGTCCGTTGAAGATCCGGAAACCTTGTGTCAAAACATTCGCCACGCGGGCGCTATTTTCATGGGGCGTTACACCGCGGAAGCTTTGGGTGATTACTGTGCCGGGCCTAATCATGTGTTGCCGACTTCCAGCACGGCACGGTTTTCTTCGCCGCTGGGCGTTTATGATTTTCAGAAACGCTCCAGTTTGATCAACTGCTCTGAAACAGGTGCGGATACGCTGGGTAAAACCGCATCGATATTGGCGCGGGGCGAAAGCCTGACCGCTCATGCACGGTCTGCGGAATACAGAATAAAATCAAGCTAAAGATAAAAGATCAACGGCGCAAAGCCATCCCTTTGCGCCAAACCTTTCGCCTTCCACTCTGAATTCCACATGCCTGAAAATAATCTCGTTTCCTCCATTTTTCGCAAAGAAGTTCTGGCGATGTCCGCTTATAAAGTTGCCGACGCCAGCGGTTTAATCAAACTGGACGCGATGGAAAATCCTTACAGCTGGCCCGAAGACATCAAAAGAAGCTGGCTGGAAATGCTAAAAGATTGCCCTCTGAACCGCTATCCCGACCCGGAAGCCAAACAGTTGGTCGCAACCCTCAAGCACCTGTACCGAATACCCAGCCAGTTCGAGGTGTTGCTGGGCAACGGCTCCGATGAAATCATTCAATTGCTGTTAATGGCCTTGCCTTCCAGTGCTTGCGTACTGGCGCCGGATCCCGGTTTTGTGATGTATAAGCAGCTAAGCCTTTGTCTGGGGCTAAGCTACCATGGCATTCCTTTGCTTGCGGACAGTTTTGACCTGGATTTGCCGGCGATGCTCGCTGCGATAGAAAAGCACCGGCCTTCGGTTATTTTTTTAGCTTACCCCAATAATCCTACCGGCAATTTATTTTCCGAAGCCTCGATTCGGGAAATCATAAAAGCCGCAAATGGCTTGGTGGTGATTGATGAGGCTTATGAACCTTTTGCCGATGCCGGCTTTATCGACAGCCTAGGGCAATATGATAATTTGTTGGTGATGCGCACCGTGTCGAAACTGGGGTTGGCGGGTTTGCGTCTCGGCTATATCGTGGGTTCGCCGAATATCATTGAACAGCTCCATAAAATTCGCCTGCCTTACAATATTAATTGCTTAACCCAGATTAGCGCGGACTTTGCCTTATCCAATAAAGCCTTGTTCGACCAACAAACGCAAAATATTTGCGCCGAACGGACAGTCGTTTTTAATCGGCTTAATGCACTGGACGGCATTGCTGCCTATCCCAGCGCCGCTAATTTTATTTTGTTTAAAACTCCCGAAAATCGGGCAAACGAAATTTTTGCATGCATTAAACAACAGGGTGTTTTGATTAAAAATCTTAACGCTCAAGGCGGCTTACTGGCCGATTGTCTACGGGTAACCGTAGGAAAACCGGAAGAGAATGCGGCATTTGTTGACGCATTAACAAAAAGCCTGTGATTATGTTGCAGGCACGTTTTTATTGGAAATCCCCCTGAGCATCATCTGAACTCACTGGGATCTCAGCGAAAGTAAGTGCATTATCAAGCCATTAAATACGCATCAATTATATAAAAAAATTAACTCGATTTAGTGTCTAACAAAACATAAATATATAAAATATCATACGCTTACGGGCCGCATAGTGTCGCCGGCCTCTTTTAATAGATAATAAACATCCAAACCGGCTGTATAAGCACTTCAAATCTTATCGGCTCTAATGGTATATTGGCGCAGAAAATAATGCGCCCTTAAGAAGCGCAGAACTAATCAGGAGAGTTCTATAATGAATAATAAAGGCGTCGATCAGTCCAAACGCCAGTTTTTAACCACGGCGTTGACCGTGGTTGGCGCAGTCGGCACAGGCTATTTAGCTGTTCCTTTTCTTGCTCAAATGCAACCCAGTGCCAAAGCTATGGCGGCCGGCGCCCCGGTTGAAGTTGACATCAGCAAAATGGAACCCGGTCAGTTAATCAGGGTCGCATGGCGAGGGAAACCGGTTTGGATACTCAATAGAACTGCTCAGGTTCTTGAGACTTTAAAAACGTTGGATAATGAGCTGAGAGATCCTCTTTCTCAGGAATCCATACAGCCGGAGTCCAGCAAGAATCCGGTGCGTTCCATTAAGCCGGAAATTTTCGTTGCTGTCGGTTTATGTACGCATTTGGGCTGCTCGCCCACCTTCCGCCCCGAGATAGCTCCCAACGATCTTGGCGATAAATGGAAAGGCGGATTTTTCTGCCCCTGTCACGGCTCCTGGTTTGACTTGGCCGGTCGCGTTTACCGCGGCGTACCGGCACCCACTAACCTGGAAATCCCCCCTTACCGCTATATTACCGATACTCAGTTGATTGTCGGTGAGTCCGCAGAGGAAGCAAGCGCATGAAACGTAGCCGCATAACTGAAGTAAACGATTGGTTTTTGGAGCGTTTTCCGTTAACCAAACTCTGGAATGAGCACATGGCGCATTATTACGCGCCCAAAAATTTCAATTTTTGGTATTTCTTTGGTTCACTGGCTTTGTTGGTGCTGGTTAACCAGATTTTGACCGGTATATTTTTAACGATGAACTATAAACCGGATGCCAAGCTGGCATTCGATTCCGTGGAATACATCATGCGCGATGTAAACTGGGGGTGGCTGATTCGCTACATGCATTCGACCGGTTCATCGGCATTTTTTATTGTTGTTTATCTGCACATGTTCAGAGGCTTGCTTTACGGTTCATTCAAGCATCCGCGCGAACTGATCTGGATTTTCGGCATGTTGTTGTTTGTCGCGTTAATGGCCGAAGCCTTTATGGGCTATTTGTTGCCTTGGGGGCAAATGTCCTACTGGGGTGCGCAGGTTATTATCTCGTTGTTCAGCGCCATCCCTGTTATCGGTGATGACCTATCGCTCTGGCTCAGAGGCGACTATGTTGTTTCCGACGCAACCTTGAACCGATTCTTCGCTTTTCATGTTATTGCGGTACCGCTGGCTTTAGTTATGCTGGTGTTTTTACATATCGTCGCATTACATGAAGTGGGCTCTAACAACCCTGACGGCATTGAAATCAAAAAACTCAAGGATCCTTGGGGACATCCTGTAGACGGCATTCCATTTCATCCTTACTACACGGTTAAGGATTTGGTCGGTGTGGGCGTTTTCATGTTGTTTTTCGCCACGGTTATTTTTTATATGCCTGAAATGGGCGGTTATTTTCTTGAGCACGCAAATTTCATTCCCGCCGATCCGATGAAAACGCCGGAGCATATAGCGCCAGTCTGGTATTTCACACCCTTTTACGCCATTTTAAGAGCGATTCCCGATAAGTTTGCCGGCGTCATCGGTATGGGCGGTGCGATTGTCGTGTTATTTTTGCTGCCTTGGTTGGATCGTAGTCCGGTCAAATCAATTCGTTACCGCGGCGGCATTTATAAAAAAGCTTTGTGCTTATTTGTAATCAGCTTTCTGGCCTTAGGTTATTTAGGCACACAACCTGCCACACCGACAGCAACTATTTTTGCTCGACTTTTTACCACGATTTATTTTGGATTTTTTCTGTTAATGCCTATTTATACCCGCTGGGAGAAAACCAAGCCGGTACCGAAAAGGTTAACCAAAGTACATAGTCTTGAGGAGCAACTACATACCCTTGAGGAACAACTGCCTACGTTAATTGAGGAAATTACCGTATTAAAGCCGGCAGCTACTGAAATTGGTCATTCTGCTTTTAAAGGCTCTTCTTTTACCAGACAACCTAATCCCGAAGGCATAAAAAACGTTATCAGTCGGTTAGTAAAAAAAGTAAAAGGGAGTCTGGATTAATATGAAAAATTTAATAGCGTTATTTTTGTTATTACTCTCTTTTGGGGGGGCCGCCTCGGAAGGCATTGAGCTGCAAAAAGCGAATGTTGATCTTTCCAGCAATGACTCATTGCAACGGGGGGCGAAACACTTCGTTACTTATTGTCTTGGCTGTCATTCAATTAAGCATATTCGTTATCTACGCATTGCTCTTGATATTAATGTCGATCCAAAAAAGATATTGAAGGATATTGCACCGGAAGGAGCCAATATCTATGATCAATTGCACTCCGCGATGAATGCTCATGACGCTGAAAAGTGGTTTGGCATTCAGCCGCCCGACTTGTCGTTAATTGCCAGATCGCGTGGTGCGGATTGGTTGTACAGCTATTTAAAAAGCTATTATATCGACCCCAAAAGTCCTAGAGGGGTAAACAACCTGATTTTTGAGGATACTGCCATGCCTAATCCGCTGTGGCAATTGCAAGGAGATCAGCATGCGGAACCTAAAAAGAACATATGGGGCAAAGAATATACTAAGTTAGTTCTTGAAAAACCGGGTACCTTATCTGAAGGAGAATTTGATATTTTCGTTAATGACTTGGTCAATTTCCTGGTGTATGCCGGTGAGCCAGTGCAACTTGAAAGACAGCGTATCGGAAAATACGCGATATTTTTCATTTTGATGTTTATAGTTGTGGCTTATCTGCTGAAAAAAGAATACTGGAAGGACATCGATTAGTTCTTCAAAGGGAAGCATAGTTATCGGAACTATAAGATGGGCTGAGCAACGCAGCCCATCGCCCCAACATTTTACGCAACAACTGTAAATAAAAACCTCGCCAATCATGTATAATGCCCTTTTTTTACTGCCCTACACGTCTTAAAAGAGGTTGTTATTCGTGACAAATATTACTCGTAAATCTGTAATGACGCTTTTCTCATCACCCACATGTGCGATGAGCCACTGCGCCCGCTTTGTTTTGCACGAGAAAGGTGTTGTCGCAGACATTGAATATTATGACCCGAATGAGCCGCCTGAGGATTTATTGGAGCTTAATCCCAACGGCACATCACCGACACTGATTGAACGCGACTTGGTTCTTTACGACTCGCGCATCATTATGGAATACTTGGATGAACGTTTTCCACATCCGCCTTTACATCAAATGGACCCGGTTTCAAGAGCTAACGCCAGAATGCTGATTAAGCGCATCGATCAGGATTGGTATCAGTTGCTCGACGAGATTCTATTTTCCGGGGAGAAAAAATCCGCCCGCGCCAAAAAAATGCTCAGAGAAAGTATATTGTCAGCTGCGCCTATTTTTGCTGCCAGACCGTATTTTATGAGTGATGAGTTTTCACTGATCGATTGTGTCATCGCGCCTTTATTGTGGCGCCTACCCAGCATAGGTATAGATGTATCGACACCGAACGATGTCATTACCAATTATGCGCAACGCATATTCAACAGAGCCGCTTTTAAACGCAGCTTGAGCGAAGCCGAAAAAGAAATGATCGAGCCTTTAAAATAAAAGCCAGCCACATGACTTCTCTAAAGCCCTATTTAATCCGTTCAATTTACGAATGGATTATCGATAACAGCCTAACACCGCATCTTCTGGTGGATGCAGAAAACCCCAATGCAATTTTACCGAAAGAGTTTATTGAAGACGGCAAAATCGTTTTAAATATAAGACCGCAAGCAATTCAGGGGCTCTCTCTCGGCAACGAAGAAATTGAATTTAATGCCCGATTCAGTGGGAAACCCATGCGTATCAGCACGCCGGTAAGCGCAGTATTGGCAATCTACGCTAAAGAAAACGGTAAAGGTATGATCTTCGATCAAGAAGATAGTGACGACGATGAGCCGCCGCCGGTAAAAAAACCGCCAGCCAAACCGAATTTACGTATTGTAAAGTGACAGCGATTTTTGCCATGTTTAGGTGCTCTGAACATGGCAAGCAAGCGTTTTGCAAATACCACTCCCTATTAAAGCACTCTCGCTATACCTTCAAATCCTTTCTATCGTCTTGACTGGGAATCTATTTTTTAGATTCAGCCGTACTCGTTAATAACTATCAACAAAATTGAAATAATCTATTGCTTTGCAGCTGTATTGTAAGCATATGACTACCTCCGTATAATTTTAATCCATCGAACAGCAAAGTCGGATCTAATCGGTTTGATAAAATATATCGATTAGGTATCCTCATAGACCTCTAACGAGTTTCTCCGACATCTTTTCAACTAAATATTTGCAAGCGTCGCTATTAAAGCCATCTTGCCATGAGATCCCAGTTTAATATCCGATCTCCAAAAGTTTCATGTACCTCCTCGTAGTGTGAAAGTCCAGAACTATCCAGTATCTGTACATCTTTTCTCCCTTTGCCCCACCGGCATTGGGAGTTTTTTTTGCCTAAAGGAAAGTGGGCGTTATTCCCGCCTAAAGTCTCTACTTTTGCCGCCCCCAACAATAGCTCGGCTATTCCCGATGATCCGATAACTTCAGCGCCAGTCTTCAATTTTTTCCTTAGCCTGCCTCGTCAAATCGATAAAACCGCTGATAGCACCGGCTGCATCGGGCGTTTTAGTCGGCTGTTGCAGATAAAATTCCTGTGAGCCCAGCTTCTGTTTATTCTTGGCGGAATACGCTTCGGCAAAGAAACGCAGCACTACGCGAGCTCGATCCGGCGCATCAAATTGCTGTTCAAAATCCTCCAGCCGAATGATCAATGCATAATCTTGAGCCTTAGCACTAAAACCCAACAACTGTGCAAATAATTCAGGCGGGGAAGCAATCCAGCGATCCAATCCGTAGAACCTGACTTGGGAGGGCGAGGAATAAAGTAGTCGATAACGAATACGGTTATCCCACAGCCAAGTCGGCGCATTGATGTCAATCGAGGCTTTGCTCTGACCAGTCGTCGTTGATGCAAGCCAACCGAAATCATGCAGTACAGGTGGCTTGGCGCTAACGCTACAGCCTGCGCTTACTAAGGCTAAGCATCCGATCAATAAGTATTTCATTGTTGTTCCTGATAGCCCGGCTCACCCGGCCCGGAATCGTGTTGCGTGGGCCCCAGCAACAATCCCTGCGGATCGTTTTCCAGCATCGCCGCAACTCTTTTTACTTGCTGCGTGGTCGTCTGTAATTCGCTCAGCAATTTATTAACTTTCGGCAATGTCGTCTGCGTCAAAGTATCACCGGTAGCTCTACCGTCATCGACAAGATTTTCGGCTTTGCTGCTAAGATTTTGCATTTGCCTGGATAATCCCTGTAAATCGTTAGCCAATGCATTGACATTGGTTAAGGTTTTTCGAGCGTCGGTAGTCAATGCCGGTATTCCGGAGAGAGCCGTATCAATGCTTTTTTGCAACTCGGAAAGTTTGTCGGTTAATGTTTTCATGTTGCTGAGAATACCGCCGATATTTTTTTCATTTTCATCGTTTAATATCGCACTCAGCCGCTGCATTAAATGGTCGGCTTTATGCAAAAGTTCTTCTCCTGAGTCCATCAACTTATCAGCCATTGACGGCACTAACGGAATACGTGTCATCGGGCTATTCCCAGCAGGCAACGGTTCGGTTATGGCTCCCGAATCTTCCAGCTGAATCTGGGTTAACCCGGTTACTCCTTTCAAGCGTAAGGTTGCGTAAACGCTTTTACTCAGCACGACGTTCTTATCGACCTCAATCGGAACAAGGATAATGCTGGAATCTAAAGGGTCAAACTGAACATTGAGCACCTTGCCTACCGCTATGCCCCGGTAAAACACCGTCGATTCAGGGTTTAGCCCGGAAACAGATGCCCGTGTTGAAATAACGTATTGATTGCGCTCCTGATTCATGGTGCCGATCCAGAAAATAACCGCCGTCGTTAGCGCCACTAAAGCAATCAAAAACAGACCGGTCATCAGTGCATGATTTTCTCTACCCATGAGTAACTCCCTGAACCGCGTCCGCTCCCGGCAGGTGTACGGCATACACACCATCCTTGGCGATTGCCGAACCCGCTCCCGGCGGGTGTACGGCATACACACCATCCTTGGCGATATATTGAAATACTCGCTCAGCGCGCTTATTGTGAAAAAATTTCTGTACAAAAGGGTGCTTGCAATTTAAGACGGAATTCAGCGTACCCAAAGCCACCAACTCATTGTCCGCCAGCACCGCAATTTGGGTGCATAAATCTCTTAATATATCCAAATCGTGAGTCACCATGACTACCGTAAAATGAAGATCTTTATGCAACCCGGACAGCAGGCTGACAAAATCCTCGCTGGAAAGGGGGTCAAGACCCGCGGTCGGCTCATCAAGCAGCAACAGCTCCGGTTCAAGAACCATAGTTCGGGCTAGCGCCACCCGTTTAATCATACCGCCGGATAAATCGGCCGGTTTTAACCATGCGTCATGGGCGTCCAAGCCAACCATAGTCAGTTTCATAAACACAATGCGCGCAATCAATTCTTCATCCGCCAAGCCCAGTTCCCGTAGCGGAAAAGCAATATTATCGAAAACATTTAAAACGCTAAATAATGCGCCCTTCTGAAACAGTACGCCGCAGTTGTTACGCAGCCGGTGACCATGATCGGAATCGGCATTTTTTAAAGACCGCCCCATTACGAATACCTCACCTTGGCTGGGGGTTTGAAGCCCGATAATTTCACGTAACAACGTCGTCTTGCCGGAACCCGATGCGCCGACTAAGCCTAAAATTTCGCCATATTCCAAGCAGAGATTAATATCTTTATGAATAACTTTGCCGCCCTTGTCGGGATCGCCGAACTGGGTCCAGATATGTTCCAGCTGTATTGCGTATGAATCGTTCATGGCGTTCCTATATTCATAAATAAAATAGCGAATACCGCATCGACCATAATCACCACGGTAATGGCCGCCACTACCGAATTAGTGGTTTCATTGCCCAGACTTTCGGTATTCGGCTTGATCCTAAAACCAAAATGACAGGCAATCAGCGCAATCATCAAACCGAAAACCGCGCTTTTTCCCAGGCCGATAAAAACGTTAACCAGAGGCACCACATCCGGTAATTTAAGGAAAAATTGCTGATAGCTAATATCCAGGGTATTTTGTGCCGAAACCATGCCGCCTATCAGCGCCATAGCGCTGGTCCATACGCTGATCAGCGGCAGAACGACGGTCAACGCGGTTACTCTGGGTAGCGTCAGCCGCAAGGAATGGGATATGCCCATTGCCGACAGCGCATCAAGCTCCTCGGTTACCCGCATGATGCCGATTTGCGCCGTCATTGCCGAACCGGAACGGCCTGCAACCAAAATAGCCGCTAACAAAGGCCCCAATTCACGAATGACGCTCAGACCCAGAATGTCGATAATGTAAATCTCCGCGCCGAAAATCTTCAGTTGCAAGGCCGACAAATAACTGAGCACGATGCCGATCAAAAAGCCCACCAAGGCGGTGATACCCAAAGCCCTAACCCCGGATTCATAAATGGTAATGGAAATTTCCGACCAAGGCGTTTCGCCAGGGTGCAGCAGCAGGTAGCCTATATCCAGAACCAGTCGGCCTAATAAGGTCACCAATTTTAATAGCTGTCGCCAAAAATCGGCAAACAGTTGATTGCCGTATTTAATAACCGGGTTTGAGCTGGAATAGACCGGTTTGGGCTCGGGAATTTCTTGAGCCTGCCAGCGTTCGAATAAATGCCGATGTTCCGGTTTTAGCTGCAACCCGACCGGCAGCTTTTTTCCCCATGCTTTCCAAAGCATCAACGCGCCTGCGCTATCCACTACCTGAACCGAATCGATATCCCATCGCATATTTTTATCAGTTGCGTATGAGCTGATTTTAAGGTTGAGTTCGGGCGCGGCAACCAAGCTGCGAAGATTCCAACTGCCTGATAATTTGACGCAAGATTGCCCGCTGTCGTGCTTAACGAGTTCCAATGTCGGCGGTATATCCTGATTTGTTCGTGTGTCTGTCATGGTTGTTTCCGGTTCTCCGTTAATGGCATATCAGCACGAAGACACAAGGTTTATGAACAAAGGGTGTAACTATTCTGCGATCTATTATTTTTGATAGCGGTGTCGTTACCGAAAATCAAGATAGGAACTCCGGGCCTTCGCAGTGAATTAATGCGGTACGCTTAATTTAACATTCCAGCCAATCGATTTCGGCATCGGAAAAGCCGGCAATTTTGCGTAATTCTCGGTTAAACGGGCCTTTAGGTTTGCCGCCAACATAATAGTGATCGATTAACTCACGGTATTTGGCTTCAACTTCAAAACCGCGTTGTCGGCAAACAAACTTAAACCAGTCGGAACCTAGCTGCACATGCCCGATTTCGTCAGTCAGAATACGCGTTAAAATCGCCACGCTTGCATCATCGCCCAGTGCGGCGAATTTTTCAATAAGTGCTGGCGTTACGTCCAAGCCGCGCGCTTCCATACAGCGAGGCACCATTGCCAGCCGAGCTAATAAGTCATCGGCGGTGTCCTTGGCGTGATCCCATAAACCGCTGTGCGCGGGTAAATCGCCGTAATCGACCTGCATAATCCGTAAATGCGCCCTGATCAATGCAAAATGCTGAGCTTCTTCATCGGCAACACGCAGCCAATCCTGATAAAATTGCTCAGGCATGTCGCGAAAGCGATACAAAATATCCCAAGCCAGATAAATCGCGACGAATTCAACATGGGCAATGGCGTGAAAGAAAGCCGCCACACCCTCGACTGTCGTTAATTTCCGCCGGGGCATTTGACGCGGAGCCAATAGCGCCGGTCGCTCGGGAAACTTTACTTGATCAATCGGTAATGCCGGGCGGCATGAGCTGTATGTTAATTCTCCGGCGCTACAAGCATGCCAAGCCTGATGAGTCAGCGCCAACTTTTGATCGATATCGATCCGATGAAAAAACGCTTCGGCAAATTCAAATAAATTATTCATGACGGCCAAACAGCAATGGTTAAGATTTTAGATTTCATGGGGTTGTTCCTTTATTGCCTGTTCATTTACTGGCTTTCCGACCAATCTTCGTTACCGATTCCTCATGTATTTTCCATGCAGGATAAAATTCTTCATGCCGGAGCTTATTTTATAATGGGAATCCTGGCATGGCGCGGTTTTAGCCATCTGTTCAATCGACCCGTTACACTTGCTTTGTTCGGTCTTGCTTTTTGCAGCTTATACGGCATATCCGATGAATGGCATCAGTCTTTTATTGAGGGGCGTTTTTCGGATATTACCGACTGGATT
>JAPLRU010000089.1:5302-47240 GCA_026399025.1 Methylobacter sp. | reverse complement strand
TAAAAAGCTGTGACTGCGACCCCTCCAGGGTCGAAAAATCATTGTTTCCGCTATCCGGGGGTGTCGCTACGCTCAACCCCCGGCTAACAGCTTGAACCCCGCTGGGGTTCCATAAGCTCACACAATGACTTGTGTATAACGGTGAGCGCTCCGGCGTGGGAATTCAGTCCGCAACGCTCCTGCGTTGCGGGACGCTGGAGCGTCTACCACGGCATTCCCACGCCGGAGCGTGGGAACGAGAAAGCTGAAAAAACCTAGCTTAAGAAAAAAGGTATCGCACACGATGAGTAAAATTGTCATTATTGACTTTGAAACGACCGGGTTATCGCCGGAAATGGGTGATAGGGCCACTGAGGTTGCCGCTGTTATTCTTGACGGCGATAAAGTCATCGATAAATTCCAGAGTCTTATGAATGCCGGGGTGGCAATTCCCGGCTATATCCAGCAATTAACAGGCATATCGAATGCGATGCTTCGTAAAGCGCCGTCCTGCCAACAGGTAATGCGGGAGCTTGCCGATTTTATCGGCGATAGTCCTCTTTTGGCGCACAACGCTTCTTTCGACACTAAATTTCTTGATGCGGAGTGGGCGCGCATCGGTTATAAACGCCGCCAACCGTTTGCTTGCTCCATGTTGTTATCGCGCCGTATTTACCCGCACTTTCCCGATCATAAGTTAGGCACTCTGGTACGGTATTTAAAACTTCCCACGACCGGCGAATACCATCGCGCTCTAGCCGACGCTGAAATGACGGCAAGTCTGCTAATCAAAATTAAATACGATATTCAGGAAAAGTATAAGCTGTCATCGATACCCCATGAATTGCTGTGTCTGTTGCAAAAAGCGCCCAAAGCCGGAATAGACAACGCTGTTAAAAAGGCGCAAATAAAATTGGGATTATGACTATGGGCTACCCACATAAGCCGCGACAGTTTTAAATGGCCGGCTGGGAACGCCAAGCCCCCGCTTGGCGAGTGTCTGCGATTAACGACTATATCCGGATTGCCGTTTTTTGGCGGCTGTAAATTCCGCCTGAATGCCGTGTATGATGGGGCGGACCACCGAAACAAAGAGAACTAGAGGTAACAGCCATGACTAAAGATGAGGTAGCCCTCTGGGCGTTGACACACCCCCTAACGCCGATCCATGTGGATTGCGCTACCGCCGTGATGCTGAAAATTCTCGACGGCAAATGTAAAATGCGGACCGAGGAAAAGCGGGTAATGGAACTGCTTTACGACCAAGTGAAGACACAACCCGGCAAGCTGCTGGATACGGCGCTCCACCTGTTGATTGCGCAAGCCCGTGAGCATCCCGATGAAGCCACGAAAAACATTATCTACGAAAAACGCCTGCTGGCGGAAACGGCGATCTCCCGGCCGGTCATGAAAGGCTTTAAAGCGATGATCCGGCAGGAAGGGTTGCTCGTCGTTGCTTTGGACAGTGAAGAGGATAGCTCGGACTTATAAAACGGCTTACGGGCGTATAGTGAGCAACAGGCGAAAGTAGGGCGCTGATAAATAGCCTAAACCGGTAAAGTCGCTTTATCCTTCAGCACAGAGGATGCAGATGTTACGCGAAGAAAAAGAGTTCGGCGGTGTTTCATATATCTGAAAAACAGATGGAATTATCTAATATTAACGTTTGTTATCTTTTACATGCTTATTTATGATAAGTCCCACATTAACAGGATTTGCCGCCTACTACCTCATAAACAGTTTTTGGCTTTAAATGAATATCTTGTTAATGTGCGAAGACCTGAGTTTTGAATTTTAGAAATTTTTTAGCCGCCTCGCCAGCGGCTTTTTTTTGCTCATAGGTCTTTGCTGAATTAGCAAATATGAATAGCTGTTTAGTAGGACTCGTATTGTGCGGCTGTCGGAAGCATAAATTACAGCATGATGATCCGGTAGATGCTCTGCATTCAGGCTAAACAGCTATCCCTATTTTTTAATTTAGCGCAACTAAGTGCATAGAGATAGGTTTTCAAATCCGTTCAAGGTCGGAGTGCAGGCTCTGCTTGCTTTGCAAGCAGAGCTTGAAATCCAAAATACCGGAAAACTTTAGCGAGACTAATTATCCAAGGTTTTTTCCCGCACAGGGGCGGGTCTTTGCACTCGAACGTTGGCGCGACATCGTTATTCCGGAAAAAGGATGGTCGACGCGACAAGGCTATTGCACATGGGATGCAGGGCCTAAAAATCATGCCCTTATCTTGCTTTATTGCTTGCTCGGGTGGCTGTATAAATTGCTGAGTAAGCGGATTACGATAGCAATCATGGTTTGAGTGGATTTAATGCTGGACACGCGGCTTGGATTTTCCGAGGCAAAATCATCAATTGCCATCTTCATAAAATTAACTAATCCCAACTGAGTGGTTTCTTCTAACGAGCGTTTCTCGAACCGATCTTGAAGATTCGAGCTTATCTTTTCGTCCATTTGCGGCTCTTTAATTATTGCTTGTAATTCAATGTCCAACAGCGCCGACTGTTTTTCCAGCCAATCGTAATCCATGTCATTTTGAGAGGGCAGGCTACCGAAGGCATGTTCAAAGACGCACAGCACGTCAAAACATAAGTCCATAAAGAAATAGGACATTTCCGTGTTTTCTTTAGCGATAAAGGCTGGAAATATACCGAACACAACTTGCGCCAAGGCTGTTTGTTCGAGCTGGAATCGTTCGATGATTGTTGCGCCGGTTTCTTCGTCGATGCTTTTCGCGTAGTGGATAGCTTCAAATAATTCGCGTTCGCTAAGTTCGTGCATAGTGTTAATTAAGGATGAGGTCATAAATTCTCAAATTATACGGGAATAAAGACCGCGCCGAAAACGCTGTCACCGATCTAAATCGGTTTACCTATAAGAGCCGGAGTACGGGGAGAGCTGCGATAGTCAGCGTTAAAACGGACGGGTCTCGCATTTTGCAATCCGGGCTGTAATGTTTTTTATTAAACGACCATCGTTTCCATGCGGCGCGTCCTGTCGGTGCGGCAAAACGCGCGTTAGAACTAATTAATGATTGGCTCCCAGCACAGGAAGCCCTAGGCGATGAAGGCTCTTTTGAGCACGCGCCGAACGCGGCAAAAGATGTCCCAGTCGAAGCATTTCCCGAACATCTTTTAATTTCGCGACGCCCACGGAACCAAAAAAAACATCGGTCACAGGAAAGACGACATTAAAGTTCTTGCCGGCGTTTTGGTGATGAAGAAAATGATGTCTGGCGAGAAAACGGTAGACGCCCCAGTTCCGAAAAATCACGTCTTCGGGAATATGCATCTGTCTATGTATGGTGTTCCACAAGAATCGATGAATAAAGAAAACGCTGATAAAAATAACCCCGCCCCATGGCTTAAACCACATTAACGTTGCCCACACCGGCATCGTGAATAAAAGCATCGCAAAAATATCGATCATGAGGATTTCCAGGTTTTCCTCCCGGCCTACTGAATCGGGCTCGTAATCGAATTTACGGTACCACTTGGCATGATGACGAACGGCATGGGATTCGAAAACTTCAATAAGGTAAGGTAAAAAACTGTATACCCCCTTGGCAAAGCGCTTTTGGTGCATGAAATGTTTATGGATAAGATATTCAAATAGTGAAATAAGCAGATAGCTGAACACAAACCAGAAAATAATTTGCGTGAGCGAGAAGAGAACGGATTGGACAGATGATAGTGGCATTTTACTTTAAGTTGGGATTGATTTAGACGAAATGTCTGTTGAAACTTACGCAGGGAAGGCATTGATTAATATGATGAACAGCGTCGAGTTGAACAATAGGACTCGAGTTTGAGCTTATTATTAATAAGTCATTTAATCTATAGATTCTAAAGCTAAGATCGGGCGAGCGCGGTAAGACGCAATAGCATAATGCATGGGTCTTACCGGAAGATTAATTATACGCTGCAATACGCGATAAAGCCGCTATTGCAGAATTGATGAAGACCGATTGAGTCGATTTTTTCTGAATCGAGGTAGGGTTTGAGTCAAACTTCAAACTTCGACATACGGCAATGACAGCGCGAGCGCTTAGTCCGCACTCGCTAAGGGCGCTGCCATTAAGGTAAGAAAAAAAGCGCTCTCCTGCTGGAGAAGGAGCGGGTACTTGTGTAGATAATTATGACCTTAAACGCGAAGCCAACTGATGTTATGAATCATCAACTTGGTCGGCAAGCCGGATCAGGTTATTAACCCGTTCGGATAATTGCTGCTGATGTTCCGCGCGTACTGTCGCATGCGCGACCTTTCTGCCTTTACGCGGGGATTTGTCGTAAAGATGCAAATGCGCATGGGGAATTTTTAACAGGTCTTCTGTCTTCGGCAGTCCGCCGATGAAATTAACCATGGCCGCTTGGCCTACCGGCGCTGTTGAACCTAACGGCAGATCCAGAATTGCCCGCAAATGATTTTCAAACTGGCTGGTTTCCGCGCCTTCAATGGTCCAATGGCCGGAGTTATGCACACGCGGCGCAAACTCGTTGGCCACCAGTTTGCCGTCTACTTCAAATAATTCCAAAGCCAGCACGCCGACATAATCCAGCGCTTCCAGCAAACGGGACACATAAGATTCGGCCTGTTGTTGCATCGCGTCGTCGGCCCGGCATTCGGAAACGCGCAGGATGCCGCCGCGGTGCAGGTTCTCCGATAACGGGTAGAAAACAATTTCTCCTGAAACACTGCGCACGGCGATGATGGACACTTCCCGGTTAAACGGCACGAAGGCTTCGACCACAGCCGGTACGCCTTGCAGCAGTTCCCAGGCAGCGCTTAACTCGTCCGCCGATTTAAGCATGGACTGGCCTTTGCCGTCGTAACCTTGGGTGCGGCTTTTTAAAATGGCGGGGTAGCCGATGTCGGCCATCGCCTGTTTCAGGCTTTCAAGGCTGTCCACCGCCGCATAAGCCGGGGTAGGAATGTCGATGTCGTGGAAAAAGGTTTTTTCGATTAAGCGATCCTGGGCAACGGCCAGGGCTTTTGGAGATGGATGCACTTGGGTGTGAGACGCCAGAAACTCGGCGACTTCAGCCGGAACATTTTCAAATTCGTAAGTGACTACATCGGCGCGTTCCGCCAGCTGCGCCAGCAATTTCGGATCGTTGTAGTCGCCGACCAAAGATTCGCCCAATCTGTTGGCGCAGGCATCGGCGGCAGGATCGAGAAAAATAAAATCCAAGCCTAACGGTATGCCCGCCAAGGCTATCATTCTGGCCAGCTGGCCTGCGCCCAATACTCCAACTCTCATAAATCGTCCTCCGCTCGTGGATCCGAGTGCGCGAGCACCGATTCGGTTTGCTCGCGCCTGAAATTTTGTAATGCGTCCTTGTAGCGGACATGTTTGTTGCTGACGATGGCGGCGGCCAATAAAGCGGCATTGATCGCGCCCGCTTTGCCTATCGCCAGCGTACCGACCGGAATGCCGGCAGGCATTTGCACGATAGACAACAGCGAGTCCATGCCGTTCAGGGCTTTGGACTGCACCGGTACGCCCAACACCGGCACGGCGGTTTTTGCTGCGGTCATGCCCGGCAAGTGCGCCGCTCCGCCGGCGCCGGCGATGATCACTTCCAGGCCTTTGGCTTCGGCGCTTTCTGCGTAAGCGAACAGTTTATCGGGGGTGCGATGCGCCGAAACGACTTCGACTTCATGCGGGATGCCGAGCCGTTCCAGGGTTTCCGCGGCAAAGCGCATGGTGTCCCAATCAGAGGTTGAGCCCATGATGATGCCAACCAATGCGGTCATGTGTAACTCCATATTAAGCGGGTAATCATAAATTTCTACTAGTGAATACTTGAATAAAAAACGAATTGTCGGGGAATGCGCAAAACACTTCAAGACAATAGAACACAGCGGGTTATGATCAACACGAATAAGCGATGAAAAATTTGCGTCTATTATAACTATAGAGTCCGCAACTAATAGAGTGACATTTGCTCCTTCTCCCTCAGGGACAAATCCGCCGGGAGCGGATTTGCACTCGCCCGTAGGGTGCCGGACAGGATAGTCCGGCATGATTAGGTTGGGATGAGGGGGATATAAATAAGCATTTTTCCTTATTTTAAATCCCCCTCACCCAACCCTCTCCCGCTGGAGAGGGCTTTGCGTCGCTTTATCAACTGAGGTATCTATATCCGCATCGCCTACTTTAGGTATTTGCGTTCTATTCTTGCCGGATTCGTTGCCTTAAGGTCGCTTGCGGGCAAAAGCCGATATTTTATACCTTTGGCCGAATGGCTTTAACATTAAAGTGCAAGTCAATTGCGTAGATACCGGATGCGTGATTTCATTGGGCTGTTGTTAATTTTTAGCGGCCTTAAAAGTATGATAGATTTATCGGCCTATCGATTTTAGTTGCGGCGCAAGGACGCCTATAAATGAACGGATGTAAACGCATCGGATGAGATTTTAAAATGTCGGGGGTGAAAGCTTATACCAATAATCTAAAGCGTCAAGACGTTAATGGCGCGAGTTCCCTCCTATAACCTTGCAGGCTCCGCATGATAAATAAACTCAGGGTATCGAAATAAAGGCATTTGCGCATTGACACCCCGCGATAGATCAACGCATGACGAATAACCTACCAATATAGTAAACTATATCCACCTCACATTACGGTTAGCACGATGACAGCAACAAACAATGTACACCCGCATGAAATCCATAAATTCGGCTCAATGGCGGAGCGCTGGTGGGATACGCAGGGCGAATTCAAAACCCTGCATGATATTAACCCGCTGCGTATCCAATTTATCCGCCGTTATGCGGAGATTGCAGGCAAACGCATCGTTGACGTCGGTTGCGGCGGCGGTATTTTAACCGAAGGCTTGGCTAAACAGGGCGCAGAGGCCTTGGGTATCGATTTGAGCGAAGACCTGATCGACATCGCCGATCTGCACGGGCTTGAATCCGGCGTCAGCGCACATTACCAAAAAATCAGCGCCGAAGACTTGGCCGAGCAACAGCCGGAAAGCTTCGATCATGTGACCTGCATGGAAATGCTGGAGCATGTGCCCGATCCCGGTTCGATTATCTCCGCTTGCGCGAAAATGGTTAAACCCGGCGGCATGGTGTTTTTTTCGACGCTGAACCGCAAGCCGAAAGCCTATTTGCTGGCTATTTTCGCCGCGGAATACGTGCTGCAAATGCTGCCTAAAGGCACCCATGACTTTAAAACCTTCATCAAGCCGTCGGAGTTGTGCCGCTCGGCTCGCGCCGCCGGTCTTGAATTGCAAGGCATGGTCGGGATTGAATATAACCCGTTCAGTAAACACTTCAGTCTGGGCAAGGATATTGATGTCAATTACATCGCCGCGTTTAAACGGCCCGAGTAAATATGGCCGCCGATTTTAAATTAGCCTGCGTATTGTTCGACCTTGACGGTACGCTGGTGGATACCGCGCCGGATTTGATTTCGTGCTTGAATTGGGCGCTAAACCTCCACGGTTTCGATGCGGTTGCCGCTGATATTATCAAGCCGTTTATTTCATACGGCGCCGCAGCTATGATTCATGCCGGCCTGCCTACACTTGGCGCGCCGTTAAAGGCCGATATTTTGGAAACCATGCTCGCGCATTATCAGGACAATATCGCCGAACATACGGTTTTTTTCAGCGGCATGGTGGAAACACTGGCCGCGATTGAAGCGCAAGGACTGAAATGGGGCGTGGTCACCAATAAGCGCGAACGCTTCACCCATCCGCTGATGGCTGCGTTAAAGCTGACCGAGCGCGCCGCCTGCATCGTCAGCGGCGATACCACGGCCAACCCCAAGCCTCACCCGGAACCGATGTGGGCCGCCTGCAAACAGGCCCAGGTTAATCCGGTTGAATGCGTGTATATCGGCGACGCCCAACACGACATTACGGCCGGGAAAAACGCGCAAATGAAAACGCTGGCTGCGCTTTACGGCTACATTAAAGCCGAAGACAGCCCGGAAGCTTGGGGCGCCGATGCATTGATCGAATCGCCCGAGCAAATTTTAACCTGGATAGCTTCGGCTACTTCATCTAGCGAGGCGTTATTGCCATGCCGTTAACCGATCACGTTATTTTAATTACCGGCGCCGGTGGCGGCCTTGGCAGCACAGCTGCATTGGCCTTGGCTACGCACGGCGCGCATATTATTTTGTTGGATAAAAATATCGCCAAGCTGGAAGCGGTTTACGATGCGATTTTAAGCGTCAAAGCGCCGGAGCCGATTATGTACCCGTTTGACTTGGCCGGCGCGAACGAAAACGACTATCAGGAATTGGCCGATAAGATCGAGCGGAAATACGGTTCCCTGCAAGGCATTTTGCATTCAGCGGTTGAGTTTAGCGCTTTTTCCCCGATCGCCACGCACAAAACCAAAGACTGGGGGCACAGCTTGAATGTCAATTTGAACGCCCCTTTTATACTGTGCCGGGTTTTATTGCCGGTACTGCAAAAAAGCGAACACGCTTCGATTGTTTTCACCACCGATTCTTCGGCCAGAAAGGCTCCCGCCTTCTCCGGCGCTTACGGCGTATCCAAAATAGCGATGGAAGCGTTAGCCACTATCTTGGCCGAAGAACATGAAGCCTTCGGTAAAATCCGGGTCAATACCCTGATACCGGGACCGATAGACTCGCCGTTAAGAAAGCGCGCCTATCCGGCCGAAGATAAAAGCAAATTTCCGGTGATGAAATCACTGGCTCCCATTTATCTGTATTTGTTCGGCTCGGAAAGCATAGGCGTTACCGGCCAGGCTATCGATGCCCGAACCTTCTATTTATAACTGAACCATTATGGCTGAAAGAGAAGATGTTGTTTTAACCCGAGACGTCAACGTTGTCACCATTCCTGACGGCAACACCGGGACTTTAAGCGAAGGTCAGATAGTCACTATCCACCAGGCGCTCGGCGATAACTTTACCGTCATCACCGACCATGGCCACATGGTGCGGATAGCCGGAGTCGATGCCGACGCCTTGGGTAAGGAAGCGCAACAAGCGGACGCACTGGTATCGGAAACCGATGCGGCATCGGTTGAAAAAAACTGCTGGGAAGTGATGAGAATGGTTTATGACCCGGAAATTCCGGTCAATATTGTCGATCTTGGCTTGGTTTACGAGTGCAAAGTCACCCCGACCGAAGACGGCCTGAACGATGTGCATGTGATGATGACGCTGACTGCGCCCGGCTGCGGTATGGGGCCGGTGATCCAGAGCGACGTGGAAAATCGCATTCGCGCGTTGTCCGGTGTCGCCAGAGTCAATATCGAAGTGGTGCTGGATCCGCCCTGGTCGCGGGAAATGATGTCGGAAGTGGCTCAATTGCAATTGGGTTTGTATTAAAGCCGCCGTATTTTCGCGGTAAAACAGAAAGTTTAATGAATTAACGGTGACGCCGTGTCCGCGACATTTAAACGGCAATGACTGAGTTGTTGCGCCCTTATCGCGGGCATGATCGCTCCTACCACGCTTAAATTTAACGGCGGTGGATATAAGCGAAAAAACCGCAGCGGTTTTTGATATTAATGCGCTTCATTACTTGATTGATCATCGAACAATTCAAATATCTCGCTTAAATCAACAGCCAGCTCAGGAAATAAAGACGGTACAGCTATATCGTCATCGGCGTACATGTGCTTGAGTTCATAACGCCCGCTTTCATTTAACACGAATTGGTGTATGACTTGTTCATAAGGATAAACCAGCCAATATTCACTGACGCCGCTTTCGGCATACAAGTCGTATTTGATTTGCAGCTCTTTTTTGGAATTACCTTTGGATAAAATTTCGATGATCCAGTCGGGAGCGCCATTACAACCTTGGCTATCTAATTTAGCCGTATCGCAAATAACGCATAAATCAGGCTGTACCACGGTGTGAATATCCTGATTAGCCAACATGGATTTTTTACGGTCATATAAACGCACATCGAACGGTGCCGCATAAACACGGCATTTTTTATGCCTGAAAAACACCGACAATGAACGGCTTAGACTCATCGAAATATCCTGGTGCTTCACATTCGGCGCC
Organism: Methylobacter sp.; assembly: GCA_026399025.1. Classification (GTDB taxonomy): domain Bacteria; phylum Pseudomonadota; class Gammaproteobacteria; order Methylococcales; family Methylomonadaceae; genus Methylobacter_A. The sequence goes on along the minus strand of JAPLRU010000089.1, from coordinate 37,239 downwards.
GGCGACATTAACATCACTTTGCCTTTGATTAATTCGACGGTCTCGTTAAATTGCCACGTTAAGTAGTCGGCATAACTGTAAGTACGGTTTAGATCTAATTGAGAAAGCAGAGTGATTTTCGGCATGGCGATAAGCGCAAGGTAAGTGTAAAGCGGTGCCCAAGATAATAACATGGTAATAAACTTCCAATCGCCGCCAAGTTATCCTATCCTTTACGCCTTTAAATTCAACTCACGCCGAGCCCTTGCTTTCGGCGCATTTATCCTCCTTGTCGATAAGAAAAATCATGACTGAAGCAACTACCTTATTTTCCGATGCAAAACGTGTAATTCCGGGCGGCGTCAATTCGCCGGTTCGATCTTTTAGCGGTGTGGGCGGCACGCCGGTTTTTATCGATCACGCCTTGGGCGCTTATATCTACGACAGTTTCGGCAAGCCTTATATCGATTATGTCGGCTCCTGGGGGCCGATGATTTTAGGTCATGCCCATCCGGAAGTGATTGCGGCGGTCAAGCAAGCCGCCGAAAAAGGCCTGAGTTTCGGCGCGCCTACCGAAATCGAAACCTTGATGGCGAACAAGGTTTGCGAGTTGATGCCGTCGATAGAACTGGTCAGAATGGTCAGTTCCGGCACCGAAGCGACCATGAGCGCCATTCGCCTGGCCAGAGGCTATACCGGGCGGGATAAAATCGTTAAATTCGAAGGCTGTTATCACGGCCATTCCGATGCCTTATTGGTTAAAGCCGGTTCCGGCGCATTGACTTTTGGCGTACCCAGCTCTCCGGGCGTACCGGCTTCCGTTGCCGAAAACACCATTACTTTGACTTACAACGACAGCGAATCGGTCAAAGCGCTGTTTGCCGAATTGGGCGAGCAAATCGCCTGCATCATCGTGGAACCGGTCGCCGGCAATATGAATTGCATTCCGCCGGTGCCGGGGTTTCTGGAATGTTTGCGTCAGGTTTGCGATCACTATCAAAGCGTATTGATTTTCGATGAAGTGATGACCGGCTTTAGAGTGGGCTTAACCGGCGCACAGGGGCTTTATAACGTTATCCCCGATTTAACCACATTGGGCAAAATCATCGGCGGGGGTATGCCGGTCGGGGCTTTCGGCGGTTCGCGCAAAATCATGGAATGTCTGGCTCCGCTCGGCCCGGTTTATCAGGCCGGTACCTTGTCCGGCAATCCGGTCGCGATGGCGGCCGGTTTGAAAACCTTGGAGTTAATTGCCGAACCCGGTTTTTATCAAAGCTTAAGTGCCAAAACCGAAACCTTAACGTCAGGCTTAAAAGCGCGCGCTGCCGGGGCCGGTATCGCGCTGACCACCAACAGCGTGGGCGGCATGTTCGGGCTGTTTTTCAGCGAGGAACCGCAAGTGACCAGTTTCGCCCAAGTCATGCAATGCGATCAAAACCTGTTTAAACGCTTTTTTCATGCGATGTTGGAGCTGGGTGTTTATTTAGCGCCTTCAGCGTTTGAAGCCGGTTTTGTTTCGGCGGCGCATAGCGATGAAGATTTGGCAAAAACCTTGGATACTGCCGAAGCGATATTCAAGTGTTTGTGAAGTTTCGGTATTTAAAAATAAAACATAATGCGTAGGATGTACTGAACACGGTGAAGCGCATCTTTCACGATTGATGCGCTTCGTACCTCAGCAGATCCTAAGCACTGTTGATTGGCGAAGGAATAGGGTTAAATCTGCGTAACGAATGGACAAAGGTAATCATTATGCGTAAACAAACAATTCAATACTCATCGCCTTTAGATGCCCTGATTGAAGTTACAAAACGGCTCAGCATTCTCGAACAGCAGCACCGGATGGATTCGGAAGAGTTTTTTTATCAATACAGCCAAGGGCGGCTACCTGACGACGCCCTATTCGTGGAATGGGCCAACGATTACCGGCATTATCTGCATTTGCGCCAAAGCCTGGACATGAAGCTGAAAAATGTTGCATGAATTGCTAAAAGATTATTTGGATGCTGTTGAACAAGCCATTCTTAACTGTGACGGTATTTATGTCGAGCGCTACACCGAGGAGATTCTGACTCCGGAGCGTGTTAACTTACGTCTTCGGCTACGGTTTGACAAAGGGTATTTGCTGGAAATACATGAGGCGGTAATCATTGCAGGCCAAAACCTGATGCATCTGGATTACCGTTATCACTGCCAGGATGAACAAAACCGTTTGATGTTTCGTTATGACTGCACACCGCATTTTCCGGATTTAGCAAGTTTTCCTCATCACAAGCATTTGCCCGATGCCGTTATCATTTCCAAAAGACCGGACATCAGCTCTGTATTGCAGGAAGTTATAACGTATCAGGAAAAATAGCTCCAAGCGGGGCGCGGATTGCAGCCTACAAGCGCAGAGTAAATAGCTAGTGCATTGAAATTTAGTGGATATTTGTCGTTACATTCGTTCCTATCATGACGTTTAAATTGCTTTCGATTAATTGGTTGCATTGAACAACTAAACGTGAGACTCGGATATTGCCGAAGCAGTATTCAAGTATTTATGATGTTTCAGCCTTTTTATATGGATGATGCTTCTTTCATAAAGGTTAACATCATCCTTTTCAGCAACTAGCACCAAGCATATAATGAAATGGTATCAAAACTCACCATGGATATTAATAAGCAATGAACCCGACTGACCAGCTACGTTTCGCCGTTAATGACCGCATTAATGATGCTGAAGTCAGGCCTTCGCATGTACCTTTGGTATTGTTGGGCGAATTTCAAAAAGACGTGAGCGAGTTTTTAAAAGGCTCAAGCCGTGATGTCGATCCGGCTAAGATTCTAGTTTCAATAGAGGAAGGCTCGCTGGCTTTTGTGGCTACCGGATTGCTGACTGCAAGCACTCTATGGACCGATCTTGAGCATTTAAAATCGGCTGATTCGCTTAGTTTAATCGACTCAAAACGGGCTAGCGTAGTGGAGCGCTGGCAATCTGTAGCTCAAAAAAATCCACATAGACGCTATTCGGTTGTAGATCAATTAGCCCAGGTGTCTTTTTTTATGATCGACTCAACATCCAACTTTCGCAGAATTGAAGACGGGTGGGTATACGTAGAAAAATATTTGCATGGTAACGTTGTTAATATGGGAGGAAGCACTAAGGCTAACGTCCATCTTAAACTAGATAATGGTGTAACGCTGACAATCGCATCCACTCAAGCTAAGTTAGCACGGGGCGAACAAAACCGCCTATATCGTTCTGCTCTGCTTCATGTTACAGCCGAGGAAAATTTGCTTACTAAAGAATTACGAAACTTGAACTTGCTTGCTTTCGAAGACCATCAACCCCGCTATGACGATGATGAATTCAATCTGATGGTAGAACGAGGAACTAAAGCATGGGCAGACATCCCCAATGCAACTGCATGGTTGGAAGCTCTGCGGGGTAATCACGCGTGACAGCATCCGTTCTGTTGGACACCAGTTTTTTGATTTCACTCGTTGACCGTAATCGCCCTAACCATGGTATTGCAGCTCAATACTATAGATTGCTACTTGAGCAGCAATCACCTCTCTATTTCTCAGCTATCGTAGCGGCAGAAATTGCTATCAAACAACCTATTACAGATTTTCCACTTAAAAACTTTCGCCAGATCCCTTTCAATATCCCGCATTCAACTGAAGCTGCTCGTATATGGAATTTGCTGGGCGGACATGATAACGGCGATAATCGAGCAGTCGTTAAAGATGATGTGAAAATAATGGCGCAAGCTTTGCATGAAGACATTCCATTCATTCTGACAGAAGATGCCTCTACCCTTTACAAATATTGCGAGCGATTACGAGTTGCACACAAGTTGAATATTAGGGCGATAAAATTAGCGGATGGCTTTGACTCTAGTGCATTGCGATTGGATGGGCAGAAGGATATTGAGGCTTATATTTAAAAATAAACTTAAGACGTGGTCGCTAAAATCCGCTCCGATTATTTTCCGGCTTTACAACAATTATATCGGCGCTTGAGTTCCGAGCTGAATTGATGGACACCGGATTGACCCAAACCGATATAAGCCGCATCACAACAGCGATCAAGCAATTTCCTGAAATTGACGATGCGCTTATTTTCGGCTCCCGCGCCAAAGGAACGCACAAAAAAGCCTCCGATGTCGATTTAGCAATAAAAGGCCGCGCCGTCACCGGCGAAACCGTCAAACGCTTGAGTTTTCTGCTTAATGAAGAATTGCCGTTGCCGTATTTTTTCGATGTTGTGCATTACGAAACGCTCGAAAACCGACAGCTGATAGCCCATATCGATAGGGTCGGAAAATCGATGACATTATTTGACGACCAATTACGATGAGTTTTATCAATCACATTCCTGCTCCCGCCTTAGTTTTGATAAGTCTTTTGATAGGCGCATTCGCCATGCGCTTATGGAGCGGCCAAGATAAAACCCTAATCCGCAAACTCTTAACCGATTTGGCGGTTTTGGAAGAAAAGCTCAAGCAGTTTAAAAACCGAGAAGCCGAATTCAAGCAATTGCAGCAGCTGTTTATCGAAACCAAAACCGAGAATGCCCAACTGCAAACCCGCATGGATGAGCAGGCGAAAAATACTGCGGAAAAACTAAAATTATTGCTGGATGCGGAACTGCGCCTGAATACCCAATTCGAAAACCTGGCCGGCAAGATTTTCGATGAGCGTAGCAAACAATTCACCGAACATCACAAAACCAGCCTGGACCATATCGTCACGCCGTTACGGGAACAGCTCGGCGAGTTCAAGCAACGCATAGAAACGGTTTACGACAACGAAAATAAAGACCGCATTTCCTTGCGCGAGGAAATCGTCTCGTTGCGCCGCGATACCGCGCAAATGAATCAAGAAGCGCTTAACCTGACCCGCGCGTTAAAAGGCGACAAAAAAGCCCAAGGCAACTGGGGCGAAATGATTTTGGAAACCGTGCTGGAAAAATCGGGGCTGCGTAAAGGCATCGAGTATGAAACACAGGGCGCGTTCCGGGATGAGGATAACCGCTTATTCAAACCGGATGTGATTGTGCGATTGCCTGAAGACAAGGATGTGGTGATCGATTCCAAAGTGTCTTTGCTGGCTTACGAGCGCTATTGTTCGAGCGAAGACGATCAGGAACGCATCGCCGCGTTAAAACAACATGCCGAAGCGGTGCGCAACCATATCAAAGGCTTGAGCAACAAGGATTATTCCGCATTAAAAGGCTTGCGGTCATTGGATTTCGTGTTGTTGTTTATGCCGATCGAATCGGCCTTCATTGCCGCTTTTCAGGCCGATGAAGGTTTATTTACCGATGCTTTCGAGCACAAAATCATCGTGGTCACGCCGACGACCTTATTAGCGACATTGCGCACTATCGAAAACATCTGGCGTTACGAGCGCCGGAACGAAAATGCCAGAGTTATTGCCGATAAGGCCGGGAGTCTTTACGACAAGCTATGCGGCTTTGTTGAAGACATGGAAAAACTGGGCAAGCAGTTAAGCACGGTTAACAGCACTTACGATGCGATGAGGAGCAAATTGAGCCAAGGGCGGGGCAATTTAATCAGTCAAGCCGGGAGTTTTGTCGAGTTGGGCGTTAAAGTTAAAAAGACCTTGCCTAAAACGATCACCGGTCAAGCGGGCATCGATAGCGACGAAAATGAGTCTATCGGTTGAAAACAGAAGAATGACGCGGATTTGGTTTGATAGGCGCCGATAAAAAAATTCGTCGAGAAAAACACCGCTCGTTCCGTTATACCCACCTGTCCGCGAAACATCGTCATTTTAGAAAGCACGGGAAGCCTTCGTGTAGGGGCGCTTATCGACCCGGGGGATTCGGTGATCGCTGAAAAGCCCAACACCTATAAAGCTAGAGTTTCAAGCCGCTCAAATGATTTCATCTGCGTTATTAGGCGCGCACGACACACCCTACGCCCGCAGTCCGGTCTTCCCCACACTTGTTTAATTCCTTAAAGAGCCCAACTGTCAAGCTTGCCAAATAATGCGCAATGCGTAACAAATTCAAGCTAATCGGTATTGCTACGGACATATTACGGATGAGTATTTTGATAGGATGGAAATCGATTGGCCGCTTGAGTTCAATGCTGAATTTCGTGGGCCAATATTCAAAGATCCAGCATGTACTAGACATTCATCGTAAGCACAGGGACCGTCCATTTTGACGAAGGACCGATTGTTTTTAAATTCATATGTCAGAACAGGAGTAGTGCATAAAAAACACTGCATTGTATATTAAAAACAACAAGTTAAATGCATGAGGTGAAACATGGAAACGATCAGATTAAAAACAATAGTTAGCGTAACGCTGCTTTACTGGATGGGAATGGCCGCGCCGCCGATGGCATGGGCCGTATTGACGCCACCCGTTCCGGTTAATACGATCAACAATATCCCTCTCAATAGCCCTGGAAACGGCATCATCGCCAACAAACAATGGGCTCTTATTTTAGGGAAAGCGCTGTTTTGGGATATGCAGGCGGGAAGCGACAATCAAGCCTGCGCCAGTTGTCATTTTAGCGCCGGGGCCGACAGCCGCATTCGCAATCAATTTTCTCCCGGTTTTTTACGCAAACCCACCGAAGATACCGGCTTCGGCTCAATCCTGAATTACGACGGCGAAGTCATAGCGGGAGCGCAATCCGGCCTAACCAAATCCCAAGCGGAGAACGGCAATTATCATTCTCTTGATGCCACCTACACGCTACTCGAGGAAGATTTTCCGTTGCATCATATCGCGGATTACAAGGATAGGAATTCGGGTATTTTGATCAGTACCAATGATACGGTGTCATCTTCGGGGTCTTACGATTCGGTCTTCGGCAAGATCAAAAGAAGAAAAGACATCGAAAAATGCAAAAAGCCGGATAACGATGTTTTTTATGCCGGTAGATATGCGGCGCGCCAAGTCGAGCCTCGTAATACGCCGACGACCATCAACGCCGCGTTCAACTTTCTTAATTTTTTCGACGGCCGCGCCAATCACAATTTTAACGGCGTCGACCCGTTCGGTAAGCGAACGCTCGCGCCTTCCGGCGATCCCAACAAGCGTTTGATCGTGTTGGATAATAATGGCAATCCGACGCTGGGAAGCCTCAGTATCGAAAACTCCGGCCTTGCTTCCCAAGCGGTGGGTCCTCCGTTAAGCGAGTTGGAAATGTCCTGTAGCGGCAAAAGCTTTCCCGATCTGGGCAAGAAAATGCTGTCCGACACGCTAAGACCTTTGCAATTGCAGAAAGTCGATTCGACTGACAGCGTGTTCGGAGCACCGGGGCCTATCGGTAATTTGGTGCATTATTCAGGGAAGGGCTTGGGGCTTAGTTATGCCGACCTGATTAAACTGGCGTTCGAAGACAAGTATTGGAGAGCCAATAAAAAATATAAGATTGTCAACGGTCAGTTGCAGACCAAAAACGGTAGCGGCAATAAGGATTATTACACGCAAATGGAAAGTAACTTTTCTATGTTTTGGGGGCTGGCGATTCAGATGTATGAAGCGACGCTGATTTCCGACAAGACGCCTTTCGATACCTGGTTTGGCCAATGTCGTCCGGTTGTATCCAATCCTACCAGCTTGTTTACTAATATCAATGCCGTACCTATTAACAACCCGACTGTCCGTTGCCGTCAAGCCGGTAGTGTTAATGTTGCCCGTATAAGTGCGACGGATGTATTGGACTTCAACACTGACGGAATCCCGGATGTATTAGACACAAATAGTGACGGAATTGTAGATATTGACCTAAATAATGACACTTTAAGAAATGCAGCGGATATTCCTTTTGCCGCGCTTGCGGCGGCTAATCTTCCAATCATTGATCCGACAAACTTGGTTGCCGGCTTTGGCGCTAACGAAGTTCTCGGTTTCGGCGTGTTTAACAATGGCGGCGTGGGCATCAGAGACGCGGGCAGTCCCGCTTGCGGCGGATGTCATCCGGTCACGTCGACCAATTTTACCAGTGCTTCTGCGCCGGGTTTCCTTTTCCCGGTCTTTTCCGAGGCGCAGTTCCAGGCCGGACAAAACTTCGTTCCGGTAGAACGTTCGCGTATCGATAACCGTGGTCCGGGAACCCCAACCGTGATAGAAGGCGGAGTACATGACCGCGGCTTTTTCAATATCGGCGTCACACCGACCGCTTTCGATCCGGGTATTGGCGGGACCGACCCTTACGGCAAGCCCTTGTCGCTGGCGCGTATGTTTATTTCTGAACAAGCCGGCGAAGCGGTTACCGATCCATCCGGCGTGTTGACCAGCTCTGGAGTACTGACAACGCGTTGCAATACACCTACTTTGGTTGAACCTGGCGGTACGCCGGCATTTCCCGGCTGTCCAAGCGACACCCCACCGCCGCTCGACAAGAGCCTTGAGCGCGATCTGGTTGACGGCGGCTTTAAAACGCCGACGCTCCGCAATATAGCGCTAACGCCGCCGTACTTTCACAATGGCGGATACAGTAACCTGCGGCAAGTGGTCGAGTTTTATGCGCGCGGCGGCAGTCGTCGCGACAAGAGTCTGGCTGTTAACGGTTATACCGGAGACACCTCGGGCACAGGGCCGCTGGGTAAAAACGCCATCCCTGTGGCCGGGGCCGATTTCGGCAGCAATGTGGATTTTTTCGTCAGGGACATCAAATCGACCGACCAACAAATCGATGCAATCGTCGCTTTCATGCAAACCTTGACCGATGAGAACGTGAGGTGCGATGCGAGTGTGTTCGATCATCCCGAGCTGTTTGTGTTCAACGGTCACACTACGATGGATAGCAACAGAGACAAAAAGGCCGATGACATTTTGGCTAAGGTTTCAGCCGTGGGCATCGGCGGCTATGCGGCTGCCGGCAGACCCGACTTATGTTTGCCGAATAGCGGCGATTTGTTCGATGATAACCTGCGAAAACGCCTGACCCCGTAGTCTTGCTTGAACGGGCCGAAGGGGCTTGGGTTTTTACGATCCAAGCCCCTTTTTTATTAAGCCCGGATTAATGCGTTCGGCTTTTCGATTAAGGTTATATGTTCCGCCTTAAACGGGAATGCCCTCAAAAAGCCGGTCGCATCTAACGCTATCCAGCCGATGTGTTGAGCTAAAATGACCGATACAGCTATTGTGTCGGCGGATATATAGAGCCCGCATTTAATAAAGCGACATTTACTCCACATTTACTCCTTCTCCCTCAGGGAGAAGGTTGGGATGAGGGGGATTCAAATAAGCTTTTTTCCTTATTTTAGATTCCCCTCACCCAACCCTCTCCCGCTGGAGAGGGCTTTACGTCGCTTTATCAATTTCGGGTTCTATAGCACTATTTCTCCAGCTTTATTGCATAATGCCGGTACCTGCAATCGACGGGATTGCTCAACACATCATAAGGGGAATAAAGTGATAGTTATTTTTTTAGCCAGTATTTTATTGGGTGCGGTCTCGGGATTAATGGCGGGGCTTTTCGGGATAGGCGGCGGCTTGGTTATCGTGCCGATTTTAGCGGTCTTGTTCGCGGCGGAAGGTTTTCCCTCCGAACTGGTCATGATCATGTCGGTGGCAACCTCGTTGGCGACTATTGTTTTTACCTCGGTGGCTTCGGTGTTGGCGCATCATCGCTTGAATTCGGTGTTATGGGATAAGGTCTTAGCGATGGGGCCGGGAACGATGGTCGGCGCAGCTGTCGGGGCCGTGGTCGCGGATCATGTCTCAGGCGGCGTATTGCGCTTCATATTTATTATTTATTTGTTATGCATGGGCGTGCAAATGGCGTTGCAATTAAAGCCGCAACCCGGTCGTAAGCCGCCTTCCAAAAATCTGGATTTGGGCGTCGCAAGCCTGATCGGTTTATTTTCGTCATTGCTGGGGATAGGCGGCGGCACTCTGATGGTGCCGTTTTTAGTGCATTTTCAAACGCCGATGCGCAATGCGGTAGCCATCGCCAGCGCTTGCGGTTTGCCGATAGCCGTAGTTGGCAGCATCGGTTACGCGCTATTGGGCAGGGATGCGTTACAACTGCCCGAATGGAGTCTGGGCTATATCTATGCGCCTTCGTTTCTGGGCATCGTATTGACCAGCATGTATACCGCTTCGATAGGGGCCGGGTTGGCTCATAAGCTGCCCGCGGAAAAATTAAAACGTTATTTTTCGTTACTGCTGTTTGTGATGGCGGCCAAGTTGATATGGTTTTGAGCTATAGAGATCGAAGTGCATAAAGCGACACCGTTCTCAGTCTGGTGCGTCATTGAAACACCATAAGAACAAAGCTTTTGTAGTTACAGCTGTAGGGCGTGCCGTGCGCGCCTTTGCCGATATCTGAGACATCTTGCTACCCCTTTGGCGCGCACTAAAGCCGATGACACGGAATAAATCGGCAGGTTGTATTTTTATCGTTCCCACGTTCCGCGCTCGTCTTTATACACAAGTCTGTTCAAGACCTGATGTAGGCCGGAATAAGCCCGCCCGGCGATAGCCAGGGTGGGCGTTTCCGGCGATTTTGAGTCTTGGAATGCCGGAAACGCCTGTCCTGTGCTAAAGCGCGGACAGGCTTATTCCGGCCTACAGCGAGATGTGTATAACGATGAGCGCTCCGCGTGGGAATGCAGTCTGAACCGCTCTGCGGTTCGGGACGCTGGAGCGTCCCTGACTGGGTTACCACGCGGAGCGTGGGAACCATAAGATACCAACATCATTCAATCAACGTAAATCCTGAGCCAGCAGAGTGGCATTGCCGCCAATCGCGGCGGTGTTGGTGGTGACGGTCTGCTCAATCGCGAAACGGCGCAAATAATCGGGTCCGCCCGCTTTGGGGCCGGTGCCGGACAGGCCCATGCCGCCAAAAGGCTGTACCCCGACCACGGCGCCGATCATATTCCTGTTGACGTAGATATTACCGACCTTGACGTTTTTTCGAATGGTGTTAATGACGGCTTCTATTCGGCTGTGTATGCCCAGCGTTAAGCCGTAGCCGGTCGCATTGACTGCCGCAATGACCTGATCCAGTTCCGATTCGCGGTAGCGAATTACGTGCAAGACCGGCCCGAACACTTCCCGGCTCAATTGCGCTAACGAGTGGAGTTCGATCAAAGTCGGCGGAAAAAAGCTGCCATGTTCCAAATCTTTCGGTAGCGGCAGTTGATAAAGCAAACGCGCCTGTTGTTGCAGGGCTTGCAGATGCGCAGCCAATGCAGGCACCGCGTCATGATCGATGACCGGGCCGATGTCGGTTTGATAAGCGCCGGGATTACCGAGGCTTAACTCCTTCATCGCGCCGATCAGCAGGGCGATGGTTTTATCGGCGACATGCTCTTGGATGAATAACACCCGCAACGCCGAACAACGCTGACCGGCACTGTTGAAAGCCGAAACCACCGCATCCTGAACCAGCTGTTCCAGCAAAGCCGAACTGTCCGCAATCATCACATTCTGGCCGCCGGTTTCGGCGATCAGCGGCACAATATTCCGATGATTGCGGGCTAATTGCAGGTTAATCGCTTGCGCCGTTGTCGTCGAGCCGGTGAACGCAATACCGGCCACTCCGGCATCGGACAGCAGATGCTTGGCAAACACGCTGCCGCTCGCCGGTACAAACTGCAACACCGATTCGGGGATGCCGGCCTGATGCAAGAGCTGGATGCAGCGCATCGCGGTCAATGCGGTCTGGCTGGCCGGTTTGGCGATAACGGTATTACCCGCGGCCAGCGCTGCGGCGATTTGGCCGATAAAAATAGCGATAGGAAAATTCCACGGACTGATGCAGACATATACGCCGCGTCCGTAATAATAAAGTTGGTTTTCTTCTCCGGTAGGGCCGGGCAGCTTAATCGGGTCGCCGAATAAATCCAATGCGGACTGAGCGTAATAGCGGCAGAAATCGACGGCTTCCCGCACTTCCGCCAACGCGTCTTTAAGGGTGCGGCCGCCTTCGCGTATGCATAAAGAAACCAATTCCGGACGATATAATTCCAGCAGCTCGGCCGCTTGTTTCAGGTACTCGGCACGTTTTGCCGCCGGGCAAAGCCGCCAGTCGGTAAAAGCTTTGGCGGCTTCGGCTAAGGCTTCTTTAATAACATCCGGTTCCGCGTAAGTAACCGAGCCGACCGTCAGACGGTTATCGTAAGGATTAAGCACCAGCCGTTCCCGGCCGGAACCGGGAATGCCGTTGATTAACGGCTTTGCCGTCCACTGTGTGGCGGACAAGTCATGCAGGCTTTGCTGCAAGGCTTCGAGCTGTTCAGGGTCGGCCAGATTTAATCCGGATGAATTAAGCCGCTGCGCGCCGAACAAATCGCGCGGCAAAACGATTAACGGTTGAGTGATCGAGATTTTTACCGCCGCGACCGGGTCGCTGATCAGTTCGTCGATACTCATGTCCGGACGGCTGACTTGACTGATGAACGAGGTGTTGGTGCCGTTTTCCAGCAAACGTCTGACTAAATAAGGCAGCAACTCATGATAAGCGCCGACCGGGGCATAAACGCGGCAAGGAATCCGCCAGTTTTGCGCTTCGATAATTTCCCGGTAAAGACTCTCGCCCATGCCGTGCAAACGTTGGAACTCATAGCCCGGATGCTGTTGCCCGAGGTGATGAATAGCCGCAACGGTATGGGCGTTATGGGTCGCGAATTGAGGATAAAACACATCCGACCGGGACAAAATAACTTGGGCGCAGGCCAAATAAGATAAATCGGTTGCCGATTTATGGGTAAACACCGGGTAGTCGTCCAAGCCGTTTTCCTGGGCCCGTTTTATTTCGCTGTCCCAATACGCGCCTTTAACCAAACGCACCGGGATTTTCCGGCGTTGGCCCTCGGCCAGTTTAGCCAGCCAGCGGATCACCGGCAGCGCTCTTTTTTGATAGGCTTGCACGGCTAAACCGAGCCCCGGCCAAGCGTTTAAGGAAGGATGACTAAACACGGCGGCAAAAATATCCAAGGACATGTCCAGCCGCTCGGACTCTTCCGCATCGATAGTCAGCGCAATATGGGCCGCCCGCGCCGCTTGTGCCAAGGTCAGCAATTTATCGCTCAGTTCCTTGACCGCACGGACATGCTGTAAAGGCTCGTAACGGGGGCATAGCGCCGACAATTTAATCGAGATGCCCGGATTAAGGTGAATATCGGCAGCCCTGGCGTATCCGGCCAAGGCATTAATTGCCGAGCGGTAGTTCTCGAAATAACGTTCGGCATCGGCCTGAGTCAGTGCCGCCTCGCCCAGCATATCGAAAGAATAGCGGAATAATAAGTCGCGCTCGCTCTGCTGAGCGGCTTCTTGTATGGATTTTGCGAACACAAACTGCTGGGCCAGATGCTGCATGGCTTGTTTTATCGCGCTGCGTATTAACGGCGAGCCCATCCGGGACAACAGTTGTTCGAAAATCAACGGCCCCCGGTGCGCTTCAAAGTCTCCGGCAAATAACAGGGCTCGGGTCGCTAAATTGACCAGCGGCGAGTCGCTGTGTTGCAGATGGCTTTGCCAGTCGGCGCCGGTGAGTTTTTCCTGGAGAAACAAGTCTTGAGTACGGCTATCGGGAATGCGCAGCAAGGCTTCGGCAATGCCCATTAAAACAATGCCTTCGTGGGAATTAAGCTGATATTCGTGTAAAAAGGCTTCAATTACGGTGAGCTGCTGCCGTTTTTCCCGGATAGCGGTCACCAGCGTTTTGGCGCTTTCGGTGATTGGAGCCGGATCGTAACTGTTTAACGATGCGATGTTCAACAACGGCGCGAAGTGCAGTACTTGGCCCCCTCTTCTTTCATTAAAAGGCCGGGGAGAAGGCTTTCTGAACAGCGCAAAGCGCGCCCAGACGCAATACAATAATTCGCTGATAAGATGTTTCTCATCAGCCAAATACGCCTCGTTAATTATTTTTCGTAATTCGGCTAAAGATTTTTGAATCATAGAGGCTTACTCCATTGGTAAGAATCTCCAGTTTCTTAGCAGGGTATCTTTAAAACCGGAAATGGGATCAAAAAAATAGTCCGTTCAAGCGTTTTCATTGTTCCATAGAGGCGGCGCAAGTCAATCTCTTTCGTGCCGATTTAATAAATGCGGCGAATCAACTGTCGATAATTTCAAGGCAGGCGATCATCGTATGGCGGATGATGAAGAAGGTCATCGTGATCGGGTACAGCGCATAGTGGCGGGTAATCAGCAGACTGATCAACACCATCGCGACCAACGCGGCGGTGTTGAAACGCGTGCTTTTTTCGAGATAACGCAGGTGTTCGACGGATTCCCGGTCGAAGTATTCGCTTTTGTTAATCAGCGTTATCGTCACTATCGACGTTAACAGCGCAAAATACAGCGGGAAGAAAAAGAACATCGGCGCATCGGCGGGAAATTGAGGCTGCCAGTAAGCATACCAGACCAGTAAGGTGCTGGAGGCAAAGGCATCGTGCCAGACAACCGTGGGGATTTTTTTCAAGTACCCGGCCAGCAGGCCGGCAGCCAGAATCGTCAGCCCGAGGCCTAAAGCCTCGGGTGTGGCGAGTAGCGGTAGAAATCGGTTTGGCGTTTGCACCAAGACCGCCAACAACAAACTGCAAAGAACAAATCCGATCATAATCAAGTAATGGGTGAGTTTTTCTTAGACAACTCGCAATCCATAATGCACCCGATGCAGCCGGTAAGCATGGAGCGAGGATAAATAGAATTAACGTTGATATAGAGTCCGATAAAGCGACATCGTTCCCACGCTCTGGAGGCTGTGAAAGTATTATCAAAATGAGTTTAAAAGCCTATTCACCACGAAGGCACGAAGATCACGAAGGAAAAATAATTGATTAAACTCAATGTATTGAAAACTTCGTGTCCTTCGTGCCTTCGTGGTGAAGGCTTTTGCTTTTGTTCTAAAACGAATACTTTCACAGTCTCCGGAGCGTGGGAACTATTCGGGGCTGTGGGGTATTTAATGCGAGTCGCCTTAATACCCCTTCTTTTTTAATCTTAGTCATCCGCGTCGCCTAACGCGCCTACTTTTGGCATCCGCGTTCCATTGTATTCGGTGGCTGAGTAATGACGTGAGCGTTTTTTTACTTCATCGCCGCAACAATCGCATCGCCCATTTCAATGGTGCCGCAGGTCGATTGCGGATTAAGATCCGGCGTCACAAACTTGCCTTCGTTAACCACGGCTTCAACCGCTGTCTTGATTTTAGCCGCCGCGTCGTGCTCGCCAAGATGCTCCAGCATCATTATTCCGGCCATGATAACGGCGGTAGGATTAGCCAGATTTTTTCCGGCAATGTCCGGCGCGCTGCCGTGCACGGCTTCAAATAAGGCCGCATCGTTACCGATATTGGCGCCGGGAATCAAGCCCAGGCCGCCGACCAGGCCAGCGGTTAAATCGGACAGAATATCGCCGAACATATTGGTGCAAACGATTACGTCAAATTGCGCGGGGTCCATCACCATATGCATGCAAGCCGCATCGATGATTTTCTCGTCAAACTGAATGTCGGGATAACGCGCGGCGGTTTCTCTAGCCACGTCCAGAAACAATCCCTGCGTAAACTTTAAAATATTGGCTTTATGACAAACGGTGACTTTTTTGCGCTTGTTGTCCCGTGCGTATTTAAATGCATAGTCGATTACGCGTTGCGAGCCGGTTCGAGTGACCACGGCCAAGCTTTCGGCGATGTCTTTTTTGGGGGTTAAATAATGCTCAAGCCCCGCATAGAGCCCTTCGGTATTTTCCCTGACGATCACAATATCGACATCGTCATAGCGGGTTTTAATGCCGGGCCAGCTTTTGGCGGGACGGACGTTGGCGTACAACTCATATTTTTGCCGCAGCGCCACATTAATGCTTCTGAATCCCGAGCCGACCACCGTGGTCAAGGGGCCTTTAAAGGCGAGACGGGTTCTGTCTATGGACGCCATGGTTTCATCCGGCAGCGGCGTGCCGAATTGTTCAAAAGCGGCCAAACCGGCGTAGGCTTCTTCCCACTGAATTTTTACGCCGGATGCGTCAATAACTTTAACCGCCTCATCCATTATCGATGGGCCAATACCATCGCCTTTTATCAACGTCACTGCGTGCATTTATTTCTCCACAAATTAAAAACGGATGATTATAGTGCTTTAGGTCGGTCTTTAGCCAGATGCGCTGTTTAAACGAGGCAAACCGGGATGAGCTTATGCCGATGTTGGATAAAAATATGGGTTATATCGGTACTTAATGCGCTTGTCCTTCGAGGCATAGCAGACTGACAATATCAATAGCGCAGGCACGATCAACGCAGATTTTTTAAACTAAAACAGGGTGAAAAATCGTTAGCAATGACGCTGATGCTGGGCAGGCAGCCCCAAACCCGAACAAGCGTTTGGGGTCTTTTAATCTTGAGGATGTTTAGATGACGACAATATCGGCAGGCGTCAGAGCTAAGTCCACACCCAGCAGGGCAATCCTTACGGCGGCCCTCGCACCGCTGCCATCGGCATCATAAAGCAAGGTGCCGGTAGCCGGGTTATAGATCACATAATCATCGCTATCGAGTGCAGTCTACGCGGTGACAAAATTAGCGGCTTTTAACGCGCCGGTTGTGAGCCGGTTAAACCAGTGGTTTTCTAATTGGATCGTATCATTAACAACGGAAAAGTCAGTTATTTTATCGGCATTGGCAGCTACCGGTGAGCTGTTAAGGCGAAATATGTCCGAACCTGAACCGCCAGTCAGCACGTCACGACCTCTTCCGCCGTCAAGTGTATCGTTACCTTTATTTCCGTGTAGCTCGTCATGGTTAATCCCCCCCATGAGACTATCGTTACCTTGATTTCCAATGAGTCTATTGTTTCCAGAAAAGTCTAATATAGAATCATTGCCCGCGCCGCCCAACAAACTATCCGCGCCCAAACCTCCTTCAAGAAAATCATTGCCCCTGCCTCCCGATAAGGTGTCCTCCATAGCACCACCATATAAATAGTCTGCACCGATGCCACCGTTTAACACATCATTTTTTGCCTCGCCGCCAGCATCACCGTATAAGTGCAGAGGTAGGTACAAGCCGTCATCGGCAATGGTCAACTTGGCGCTAATGGCGTTACCGGCATTGAGCAATACCGAAATTCCGTAATTCGTGATGGCTAAATCCGCGTTGCCGTCGCCGTTGAAGTCGGCACTGATGACCGATTCAGGATACCCGTTCTCCACCGCAACGCGGATGTCACCGGTAAACCCTCCGGTACCGTCGCCTAAGCGTACCGAGACGGTTTTATCGTTATAATTCGCGGTGGCTAAATCCGCGTTGCCGTCGCCGTTGAAGTCGGCGCTAATGACAGAATAAGAGACTCCCTCCACGGCAACAGTTGTGTCGCCGGTAAACTCTCCGCTACTGTTGCCTAAGCGTACCGAGACGGTGTTCTCGCTACGATTCGCGATGGCTAAATCCGAGTTGCCATCGCCGTTGAAGTCGGCGCTGATGAGCGAAGAGGGATTCCCGTTCAACGCAACATTGGTAGCACCGGTAAACCCTCCGCTACCGTCGCCTAAGTATACCGAGACGATGTTATCGTCACTATTCGAGGTGGCTAAATCCATGTGGCCATCGCCGTTGAAGTCGGCGCTGATGAGCGATGTAGGACGACCTCCTGTAACGGTTNNNNTGTGACCGGTAAAGCCGCCGCTACCGTTGCCTAAGAGTACCGATATGTTACCTGTATAATGCACAGTAGCTAAATCCACGTTGCCATCACCGTTGAAGTCGGCGCTGATGACTTTACCGGGATTGCTGCCCACTACAACGGTTGTGTTGCCGGTAAAACCCCCGCTACCGTCGCCTAAGCGTACCGAGACAGTGTTATCGGAAGAATTCGTGGCGGCTAAATCCGCGTTGCCATCGCCATTGAAGTCGGCGCTGATAACCGAAGCGGGATAATTGCCCACCGCAACACGGATATTATCGGTAAACCCTCCGCTACCGTTGCCTAAGCGTACCGAGACGGTATTCTCGCGCGCATTCGTTGCGGCTAAATCCACGTTGCCATCGCCGTTGAAGTCGGTGCTGATGACTGACACGGGACGTCTCCCCATCTCAACGCTGGTGAGTTGGGCAAACACGGAGCTGTTGCCAACAAAATCATAGCTCGTCCCCGTCGTTATATTAACCACCACGGTTTCATCAGGGTCGACAGCGGTATCGGCAACCGCCGCGAGGTTTAATGTCGCCGTTGTTGCACCGGCGGCAATCGTGAAACTGTCGGCAGTGACGGCGCTAAGATTTTCCCCAGCGCTCAAATGATAGTCCTTATCTACTTTAGCCTTGCCACCCGAGGTGTTGTAGTTCACCGTTAAACCGCCCTCCGGCGCGGGTGTATCCAAAGTAATAAGGTAAGTGCCGATTGAGCCTTCAGTCGGCGAAGTTCCCGCTGTTAGCGTGATTTTAGGTAAGGCCATGAGTTTATCCTGATCGAGGGTGAAAGGCAGCCAAAGCGAAAACAGCGCCAAGCTGCCTAAAAAGAGAATGAGTTTTATACACTAGATTCACTGGGTTTTCCACTCCCTTTATAAGTGAATCCCACCGATCGAAAACTTTTTGCTTAGCGACTTATCAGCCATTGTTACAAACAGAACAAAATGCCAAGCCTATGTTGCAGTCAATGTTATCGTTTAATCCATTTATAATCATAGTCTTGTAATATTTATTAAAGAGCCGCAAAAACTGGATTAATTATTGCTTATATAAAACACAAACCTATTAATTACGGAGTGTGTAATGTCTTCTACGGTCTTTTCCGAAATACTCAACGGCTTGTACGAAAACAAAGTCGTACCTTATCTGGGGCCGGGCGCGCTGTTCGATGCAACCAATAAATTAACCGGCGCGGCGATGCCCGCGGATAGCAACAGCTTGATTTTAGCGATGAATAACGGCGTTCCGATGGCGCCCAAACTGATGTACGAGTTTCCCAGGGCGGCGATGAATCAGGAGCTGAAAAGAGGCAGAAACTTTTTAGGACAATTTCTGACCAAATTATACGGCGAAACCGAATACACGCGGGCATCGGTGCATAACTGGCTGGCCGAATGGAAGCCCGCTTATGTGATCGACATCAACCGCGATACCCAATTGCAAGACAGCTATGCCGATGAAGAACATACGCTGATTGTCGGCGTCGCCAGAATCACCGCCAGTCAGTTCCGCTTTAAAATATATCACTTCGACGGCAGCGATTATTTTGAAATCCCCCAGGAACAGGTCGACCACAGACTGCCCGTTTTATTTAAACCGATGGGGACGCCTAAGCCGGAAGCCAATTACATCGCTTCCGATGCCGATTATGTCGATTACATCACCGAGTTAATGGGCGGCTTTGCGATCCCCGATTTTCTTAAAGAGTACCGCAAAGGCAAGCAATACCTGTTTATCGGCGTGCCGTTAAACCGGGATTCGGAACGGATGGTCATGAGCGACATCGTTTACGGCGCGGCAGAGAAAAAAGGCTGGGTTTTAAATAAAAATCCGACCGACAAAGAAAAGCGGTTTTGTAAAAAAGTAGGCTTGGAAATCCTGGACGTGGATGTTGAAGGGCTGTTGGCTGCCGTACTTAAATAATGACTCCGTCCGACGTCTTCGCGAATCACCGTTTGTTGCTTTACTACAAAGGCGACATCAGCGCGTTGATTCTGTTCGCTCAGCACAGCAACGGCAGCATTTGCTTTCCCGAACCGTTGCCTGCTTTATCCAGCGCATTGGAGCCGGAAGCGTTCATATCGACTAAAGTCAGCACTCATCCGGCGGTATTGGTCAATACGATCAATCAGCTTTTGCAGTTGGATAACGATTTGTTGCGTGTCGAACCGGAATTTAGCGAGCAAATCGACGCGCCCGGCGGCATTATCACCGTCCACATGGCGCGCTTCATGCTGCTCGACCCGCCGCACAAACTGATGCAAAGCAAGGATTGCCGAATGCGAACCTTGCCGGAATTACGCGGCAGGCCGCCTGCGGAAATGGAACTGTTGCGCCGGGCTTATACCAAAGTGATGTAGGTTTAAGATGTTTGATTTCATGGATATGGGCTACGATGAAGCCGCCGAGCCGATGGGCTCGGGGCCGTATATTCCCGATGCCGGAGAGTGCATGCGCTGCGGTATCTGCGTTAGCCATTGCCCGACTTTTCGCTTGTTCCAAATCGATGAAGAAAGCCCGCGCCGACGCATTCGCACTCTCGGCAAACTGCTGGTTGAAGATCAGCCGATCGGTGCCGATGAACGGCGGCATTTGGATAATTGTCTGCAATGCCGGGCTTGCGAAACTGTTTGCCCAAGCCGGATGGCTTATGGATCGTTGTTCGACCAAGCTCAAACCCGGTTAAAAACGAAGCCGGTTTGGCTGGCGAAACTGGCGTTCAAGTTGATTGAAAATAAGCGCTGGTTGGGGCGATTAATGCCGTTGCTGGCGGTTTATCTGAAATCGGGCTTGCAAAAACCGTTACGACGCAGCGGCTTGCTGAAAAAACTGCATTTGGCGGATGCCGAAGCCTTGCTCGGTAAACCGGTATCGCGGGCATTGGCGGATTCTTATCCCGCCAACACCCGCAAACGCGGCCGGGTGGCGCTGTTCACCGGCTGTATCGCCGAGCATTTCGACCGCGACGCTTTGCTGGCGGCGATCAAATTGCTTAATGCGATAGGCTACGAGGTCTTAGTGCCGCCGCGGCAAGGCTGTTGCGGTGCGATACACCAGCACAACGGCCAATCCGCCGCGGCTTTGATCGATAACAATATCGCGGTGTTCAATGCGTTGGATGTCGACGCCGTGCTCCATACCGCCACCGGTTGTGGGGCGATGTTAAGCGAATATCAAAACGATGATGAAGCGGGACAACGGTTCCGCCAACGCTTAGGCGACATCAACGAATTTTTGCTGAAACACTGGCCGGACCATTTGCAACTGACGCCATCGACGCTAAAAGTCGCCGTCCACGAGCCTTGCAGCCAGCGTAACGTGCTCAAAAACCAGCAAGCCGTTTATGCGCTGCTGCAAAAAATTCCCGGTTTAAGCGCCGTTGCCTTGGTCGACAACGCTATCTGCTGTGGGGCGGGCGGCAGCTATATGTTGACTCATCCCGACAATGCCGGACAGTTGCGGGCTTTAAAGCGGCAAGTCATCAACGCGGCCTCGGCGGATGTCGTGGTTAGCGGCAATTTCGGTTGCGCGGTTTATCTTAATGCGGATGGGGGCGGGGTGGAGCATCCTCTAGTGCTGATGGCTCGGCAGTTGCCCTTCATGTAGGAAGATGGGTGAAAATCCATCGCAATTAACCGCCAATGCGCTGTCGTAGGGCATCAGGCTTTTCTGTCGTCAGTTGACAGGTGTTAAAGGCTCGTTTTCTTTATCGGCAGCCTGAACATGCAGTTTGAGCCCTAACGCTTTAATCACTTTTAGAATCGTGCCAAAGCTGGGATTGCCCACGCCCGACAACGCCTTGTACAGGCTTTCCCGGCCCAAACCGATATCCTTAGCCAATTGCGTCATACTGCGGGCTTTTGCTATATCGCCCAAGGCCTTGGCAATAAAAGCGGGATCATTTCCCGCTTCCTCAAAGCAGGCTTCCAGATACAGCCTCATATCCTCTTCCGTTTTAAGATGATCAAGAACATCCCATTTATTTAATTTTAAAGTCATTGTTCCTCCTTCACTTTTCTTGCCGGCGCTACTGCCGTTTGAATATCATCCGCTTGCGTTGAGTTATCCCCGTCCGCCAGTAACAGCACGATTTCGAAACCCTTTTTCATGAAATACAGCCGATAACCGGCACCGTAATGAATACGCATTTCCGATATGCCTTTAGCCATAATTGCCAGTCCGAAATATCTTGTAATGGCAAAAACGCTAGAAAGGGGATTGTAAACCCAGTCCCGCTTGGTGGAGATTTACAAAGCGCCTGTTTGGCTGTCTACTTAACGTCAGGTATGTCAGAATGCTTACCCTAAAGAAAGCACTAATTACAAATAGATAACGCTGGCTTTATTAGGAATGCGAAGCGATTTTGCACATTAAGGTAATGATTAAAATCGCCCTTTTTACAAAAACTGAATGACTATGACTGAAAAAAAATCAGGTATTCGCCTTAGTCGATTAACGATTAAGAATTATAAAAAGCTCAATTCATTAGAGATTGATTTCCCGCTCCCGGTGATGAAAGGGGATGCTGATATTCTGCTTTTTGGCAGCAAAAATGGTGGGGGGAAAACTTCTGTTCTTGAATGCTGTTCTTTATTAATACTGGCAGGAATAGTTGGCGAACGGTTCAATAGGACTAGAGAGAGCGAACTGTTATTGGACATCGCTAATTTATTGGTGAAAGCAGGCCAGGAACAGGCCGTCATCAAGGGTGAATTTGAACAAGACAATAAAAAATGTACTGTGTCTTTAGCGATTAATCATCGGACTGGTTTTTCAAAAGTAAACATCGAAGGAGATAAATCGCTATTCGAGTCTTTAAGTAATATAAAAAAGCGTTATTTCGATGAGCTTGACTATTCCTTGAATAGCATCTTGGCTTTTTCCGGTGAGCCGTTGATTATGCCGCCATTGTTGCATTTCAATAGTTATCGTAAGGTTCAGGAATCCAAGCCAGAGCTAGGCATGATGGCCGATGATTACCCTAGGCATCGTACTATGCGCATGTCTAAATATTCAGGTCGAACCATCAGTAATCCAGTGAGCTCTTTTAAATTGGAGATTCTTCGAGCTTTAATGGAGCAAGCCGATTTATTTGAAGGAATCAATAAAGGTGAGCATCAATCTGTACTATCTCAGTTAAACACTCTTATTCAGCGGTATTGTGGTGGTCAAATCGAACACCTACGTCCTTTACCGGATAATACTGTAGATATTCGGATAAAACCCAGTACAGGCGGCGAATCGTTTTCTTTCGATGGTTTGAGTTCAGGGCAAAAAGAAATGATTGCCACGCTGTTTTTAATTTGGAAAAACAGCCAAGAACGGCCCTGCATTGTTTTGATTGATGAGCCTGAATTACATCTGAATGCGGAATGGCATGGCGACTTTGTCAGGCAACTTCATAAACTGGCACCGCACAATCAATATATTTTAGCGACTCATTCGGAGGAAATGTTTCGCTCTGTCGATGAATGCTATCGTGCCGTTCTAGTACCCGATGACAAGGGCATTCCGTTATGAGGTTTCAACGTGGCGTTGATGCTACGCAGGTTCTTCAAGCTGCTAAACACAAACTGTTTGTAGAAGGTAAAGATAATCAAGCAATTGATCCTGCCATTATTCAAGAGCTATTGAATAATAACGACCTGACTGCCATCGAAGTGCAATCAATGGGGAGTTGTGATAATGTTCGTAGCGCGGCTCAGGCATTAATACATCAACACTCATCTTATTATTTTCTGATTGATCGTGATGACCAAGATCTGGCAACCGTTGACCAATCATGGGTTAAGTTTCCCGACCCCACTGCATTCAACATGCTTATTTGGCGTAAAAGGGAATTAGAAAATTACTTTATCGCCCCTGATTACATTGAAAAATCCTCATTTTTTAAGCCAGATATTGATGTCAGCCAACGAATTCTCGATGTCTGCTGTAGTCGTCTATTTCTTGATGCCGCTAATCTAACGCTGCTTTACCTGAGTCGAGAGTTGCGAAGGCCGTTAGCAATTGGGCACTTCGCCAATCCTGAACTCTTTAAAGATGAAGGTGAAGGCATATTGCAATTAGAACAGCTTGCCGATCAACTTGAAGATAAGAAAACATCGATTGCAGGCGTTTTAGAAAAAGATTTCGTTAAACAGAAATATTTCCACTTTGTTAACGAGTTAAACGGTGGTGTTTTTCCTCTTCAATATGGCTCCGGTACTTGGCTTGAACGAATGTCCGGTAAAGAAGTTTTCCGGGTTATTGCAAATCAATGCTTCCAAGTTAGAAACGCGTCCAATGTGCTTCTTCAAGGAAAAGAACAAAACAAACAGATTGCAAAAGAGTTGGTAAGCCTTCCTCTTGCACAACAGCCATCTGATTTTCAAGATATCGTTAAGTTGTTGAAAAGACGAATAGGGCAAATCTAGAGTTGTAAGGTAAATTTGCCGTTATGGTGGGGCTTGAAGTTGCTTAAGTAACTGCGAAAAGAAGCCGGAAAATAGAATATAGGTGGAGCCCAGCATGTAAGCGGGAATAAGCCTTCTACGCTGAAGCGCGGACAGGCTTATTTTCGGCCTACTTCCAGATGGGTATAGAGATGAGCGTAACGTATGGGAGCGAGATAAATGGAAATAGCTCAAAACATTAAACAAACTGCGCCGTTCTGCTTATATTAAACCCATCAAAATCAAAGCAATCGCCTTTACCAAGCACACACCTTAAAATCTTCTCCTTCCCAACAAGCCTTGTCTTTTGATGACCTTTTAGCCTCTCCCCAGCGCGAGTTAATGCCTTCCGCCGTCAGGCCGCTGACTTCGGCGAGCCCCGGTTCGGTAACCGTTACGCTAACCAGAGTGATACCCTCATTTAGCGGTTTATCTTTGTCCGGGTTTGCCAGCGAGAACGAGCCTTTGGGCGTGTCCGGTGAGAACACGCAGGAGCCTTTGTAGGTATTTACCTGACATTTGACCACGCGGTCTGCTGCTAGAGCTTGGCTGCTTAGCAATGCCGCTGCCAGTACAGCGATTAAAGTTTTCATGTTCTTATTTTCCTGTTGATTTAATTGAACTTCGCTAACGCAAACTAACGAATTACTGCCTTAAATCCTTAACAACCCGCACCACTTCCTGGTCACCGGCGATGGTTTCAATGCTGAAACCGAGCTTGGTCACCAACGACAACATCGGTTTGTTGATAGCCAGCACTTCGCCTTCGAAAAACGACATGCCTTTAGCTTTGGCGGTTTGCAGCAGGGCTTTCATCAGCCGGGTGCCTATGCCTCGGCATTGGGAGTCGTCGGCGACAACCAACGCGAATTCCACCGAATGACCGTCCGGGTTGACCATATAACGGCCCACGCCCAATTCATTGGGCAGGGTTTTATCGTCGGATACCGCAACAAAGGCCATTTCCCGGTCGTAATCGATTTGGGTGAAGCGCACCACCATTTCCGGTGTTAATTCATGCAAAGCCTGCATAAACCGGAAGTATTTAGTGCGCTCGGACAAACGATGCACGAAATCTTTTTCCATGCCCGCATCCTCAGGGCGAATAGGCCGTATCGTAATAGTGGCGCCGTTCGCTAATTGATGGTGCTGGATTAATTGATGGGGATAAGGATGAATCGCCATATGCGAATAAGCGTTAAGCTGATGCGAGGTCTCCGCTTTGATACGCGCGTCAACAGCGATAACGCCGTGCTCATCGACGATCAGCGGATTAATATCCAGTTCTAAAATCTCCGGCAGTTCGCTGACCATGGTCGATATATTAAGTAATACATCCACCAAAGCTTGCTTATTGGCGACAGGCAGTTGGCGGAACGCGTCCAGGTATTTGGCCGCCTTGGTTTTGGCGATCATTTGCTCAACCATATACGCATTCAGCGGCGGCAGGGCGACGGCATTGTCCTTCAATATCTCCACCATGGTGCCGCCCAAGCCGACGCTAATCGCCGGGCCGAACACAGGATCCCTGACCACGCCGATCATCAGCTCGCGGCCGCCGGCCGATTTAACCATGGCTTCAACGGTCATGCCGACTTCGGTGATTTCGGGGTGTTTTTGCTTAATGGCCGATTCCATTTCCAGGTAATGCTGCGAAATTTCCTGCACGCTGTTGATGTTAAGCCGCACCCCGCCAATATCGGATTTATGGCTGAATTCGGCCATATTGACTTTTAACACCACCGGAAAGCGCAGGGTTTCCGCAGCGATCATCGCGTCTTTGGCGTTGGATACTTTGATGGTCTGGTTGACCGGAATATTGAACGCGGCCAGTATGGCTTTGGATTCCTGCGCGGTTAACACTTGACGGCCTTCCGACAGCACCCGCTCCACAATCAAGCGTGAGCCTGCGACATCGGGCGTTGCCAATTCATCGCTAGGCAAGGGGATTTGTTTTAAAAGAATTTGATTTTGGGTATAGCTGGCCAGAAATGAAAACGCATCGACCGCGATTTCCGGCGTACTAAAATGAGCGACTTTGCTGTTGGCGAAAAGATTGCGGCCTTCCTGAACCCGCGCGCCGCCGGTCCATGACGCCAGCACAGGTTTTTTGCCGGCTTTCGCGCCTTCAATGATGCATTCGGCGACTTGGGTCGGATTGGTCATCGCTTGAGGCGTCAGGATGACCAGGATGCCGTCGATATTGTCGTCTTGAAGGCAGATTTCCAGCGCTTTTTGGTAACGTTCGGAGGTTGCGTCGCCGAGAATATCGACCGGGTTATCATGCGACCAATGTACCGGCAACACCTCGTTCAGTGCGGCGACGCTGGCCGGGCTGAGTTCCGCCATGTGGATGCCGACATCTTCGGCGCGGTCGGTGCTCATCACGCCGGGACCGCCGGCATTAGTGATAATCGCCAGACGGTCTTGTTTGACCACGTAATTATTGGCTAAAACGCGGGCCGCGGAAAATAATTCATTGATGCTGTAAACCCTGACCACGCCGGCTCTGGCAATCGCCGCATCGAATACATTGTCGCCGCCGACCATCGCGCCGGTATGCGACATCGCCGCCTTGCAGCCCGCTTCATGGCGGCCTGATTTAATTAAAATCACCGGTTTTAAACGCGCCGCCGCTTTAAGTCCGCTCAAAAAGCGGCGGGCGTCGCGGATGCCTTCAACGTACATCAAAATGCCGGTGGTTTTACTGTCGGTCGCCAGATAATCCAGCACTTCGCCGAAATCGATGTCCGCCGCGCCGCCCATCGATACCACCGTCGAAAAGCCGATGTCCTGGGATTTGGCCCAATCCAGAATCGCCGTGCAGACCGCGCCGGATTGCGACAGCAGCGCTAGATTGCCGTCTTTGATGGTGCCGTCGCCGAAGGTTGCATTCAACTGTCCGCTGGGGCGTGCCACACCCAAGCAGTTCGGGCCGATGATGCGGATGCTGTAGCGGTGGGCGATGTCCAACACGTCCTGTTGCAGCCGCTTGCCTTCCGCGCCCAGTTCGCCGAAACCGGCGCTGATAATAATGACGGAGGTGACGCCTTTTTCGCCGCATTGACGGACCACGCCGGGAACGCTGGGCGCCGGCGTGGCAATCACGACCAGATCGATGTCTTCGGGAACGGCATTCAGGTCGGGGTAAGCTTTTAATCCTAGTAAAGTCTCGCGTTTGTTATTAACCGGGTAAAGTCCGCCCGCAAAACCCGCTTCCTGCATGTTCAGCAGCAGTCGGTAACCTACGCTTTCTTCGCGTTCGGATGCCCCAACAATAGCAACGGATTTGGGGGTAAAAAAACGGTTCAGATAATGAGGGCCCATTGAAACTCCGGAAAGAAGGAAAAGAAAATGCGTTCTGTAACCAAAAATTCTAACATTGTTAGCTGACGCCCTGATTAAATTTTGATGACTGGCGTTATTAAGTAACGCCATTGCTGCGTTCCTATCAAAATAGCGCTTGTGAATAAAAACGAAAGCCGGAGCTTGCTAAAGGTCGCAGCTTGGCTACGCCTTGAGTATGACCTTGAAGCAAATTCTGCGATAATAAATACACAATCCGTCTATTTGTGCCGGTCCGGTGTCGGCTATAACTCTTCACTTCAACTTAATCCTCCTATGAACGAACAAACAGAATTCAAACCCTGCGACTTGGTGATTTTTGGCGCGTTGGGCGATTTATCGCGGCGCAAACTGCTTATTTCGCTGTATCGGCTCGAAAAAGCCAATTTGATTGAAACCGACACCCGTATTATTGGGATCGATCAGCACGAAGGCGATCATGCCTGCTTTGTCGGAATCGTTCATAAAAGTTTGCAGGAATTTTTAAATGAGCTGATTGATGAACAGGTTTGGGCCCGATTTTCGGCCCGATTTTTCTATCTGAAAATCGATTTAACGCAATCGGATCAATATCCGTTGTTGCACAGTGTGATCAAGGATCAATCCAGGGTGATGGTGAATTATTTTGCCGTTTCTCCGTTCCTGTTTACCAATATTTGCCAGGGATTAGCCAAGTGTGGGATTCTGAACGCGGAATCGCGTATGGTCATGGAGAAACCGATAGGCCACGATCTTAAGTCGTCAAAAGATATTAACGATGCCGTCGCCGAGGTGTTTAAAGAAAATCAGGTTTATCGTATCGATCATTATCTGGGCAAGGAAACCGTGCTCAATTTATTGGCCTTGCGTTTTGCCAATTCCATTTTTACCACTAACTGGAATCACAATACCATCGATCATATTCAGATCACGGTCGCGGAAGAAGTCGGTATTGAAGGACGTTGGGATTATTTCGATAAAACCGGCCAGCTGCGCGACATGCTGCAAAATCACCTGTTGCAGATCCTGACGTTTGTGGCGATGGAACCGCCGGTTAACCTCGAAGCGCAAAGCATCCGCAATGAAAAAATAAAAGTTTTATCATCGTTACGGCCGATTACCAAAGAAAATGTCAGGCAAAAAACAGTGCGTGGCTTGTACTCGGCGGGGGAGATCAACGGTAAGCCGGTGCCGGGTTATCTTGAAGAAGAGGGCGCTAATACCGAGAGCACCACGGAAAGCTTTGTCGCCTTGAAAGTGGCTATCGATAACTGGCGCTGGGCCGGGGTACCGTTTTATTTACGCACCGGCAAACGCATGAAATTTAAACGGACTGAAATCGTCGTTAATTTTAAGCAACAGCCGCATAACATTTTTAAAGAGAGCTTTGAGGATTTGCCGTCGAATAAGTTGATCATTCACTTACAGCCCAGGGAAGGCGTGGAAATTCAGATACTCAACAAAATACCGGGTATCGATGAGAATATTAAATTGCAAAAAACCAAGCTCGACTTGAGTTTTTCCGACATCTTTAAAAACAGCAAAATTTTCGGCGGTTATGAGAAATTGGTGCTTGAAGCGATGCGCGGTAATCCCACGCTGTTTTTGAGCCGCGAGGAAATCGAGCAGGCTTGGACCTGGATCGATTCGATACAGGATGCCTGGGCGCATATGGATGCTATACCCGCGCCCTATGCGGCCGGTACTTGGGGGCCTAAGGCCGCTGACAAGTTAATTGAGAGGGATGAAAGAAGTTGGGAAGAGGAACCGGAGGAGTAATAGCTAAAACTTTAGTTCGATTACTTATGTACGCATCACATACCGTTTTCCAGGCCCAATAAATACCCTGGCTGTCTTATCAGATTAATGTAGAAGGAAAGAATTATGCATCCCGTATTAGAACAAGTGACTAACGAAGTCATTGAACGCAGTCGTGAAACGCGCGCCGCCTATCTGGCGCGTGTCGATGCGGCGGCAAAAAAACAGCCGCATCGCGCCGAGCTGGCTTGCGGTAATCTGGCCCACGCCTTTGCCGCCTGCGGAGCCGGTGAGAAGATCGATTTAACCGGCCACCAAAAAGCCAATATCGCGATTATCTCTTCTTATAATGACATGCTGTCGGCGCATGAGCCGTATAAAGACGCGCCTGTGTTGATCAAAGCGGCGATAAAAGAAGCGGGCGGCGTTGCTCAATTCGCCGGCGGCGTACCGGCGATGTGCGACGGCGTCACCCAAGGCCGTCCCGGCATGGAGTTGTCGTTGTTCAGCCGCGATGTGATTGCGATGGCGACGGCGGTGGGTTTGAGTCACAACATGTTCGACGGCGCGCTGTATCTGGGCGTCTGCGACAAAATTGTGCCGGGGCTGTTGATCGGCGCGTTGAGTTTCGGCCATTTGCCCGCCGTGTTCGTACCGGCAGGACCGATGCCCAGCGGCTTGGCCAATAAAGAAAAAGTGCGCATCCGCCAGCTTTACGCCGAAGGTAAAATTGGCCGTAAAGAATTGCTGGAATCCGAATCGGCGTCTTACCACAGCGCAGGCACTTGTACGTTTTACGGCACTGCAAACAGCAACCAGATGATGGTTGAGATTATGGGCTTGCATTTGCCGGGCAGTTCTTTCATCAATCCTTATACGCCGTTGCGTGATGAGTTGACCAAAGCCGCGGCCAGACAGGTTTTAAAGTTTACCGCGCTGGGCGATGATTTTCGCCCGATCGGATATATGATCGACGAGAAGGCGATCATTAATGCCATCATCGGCTTATTGGCAACGGGCGGGTCGACCAATCACACCATTCATCTGATCGCCATTGCCCGTGCGGCCGGTATCGTTATTAATTGGGATGATTTCGATAAGCTGTCCCGAGCGGTGCCGTTGCTGACCCGTATTTACCCGAACGGCCAGGCCGACATCAACCACTTCCAGGCCGCAGGCGGCATGGGCGTGTTGATTGCCGAACTGTTAAAAAACGGTCTGTTGCATGAAGATATTCTGACCGTCGCGGATCAGCGCGGCATGAGCCATTATGCTCAAGAGCCGAAGCTGGTTGACGGTCAATTAACCTGGGCGCCTTGCCCGGAAGCTTCTTTGGATGCGGACGTGATCAGCACTGTCGCTCAGCCTTTTGCCGCCGGCGGCGGTTTGCATGTGATGCATGGCAATCTGGGGCGTGGGGTATCGAAAGTTTCTGCGGTAGCCGAAAAACACCAAGTCGTTGAAGCCCCGGCCATGGTGTTCGACGATCAGGACGATGTGGTCGCGGCCTTTAAACGCGGCGAGATGGACAAGGATGTGATTGTGGTATTGCGCTTTCAAGGGCCGAAATCCAACGGTATGCCTGAATTGCATAAATTGACGCCGTCTTTGGGCGTATTGCAGGATAAAGGTTTTAAGGTGGGCTTAGTTACGGATGGACGGATGTCGGGAGCCTCGGGTAAAGTACCGTCGGCCATTCACATGTGTCCCGAATGTGAAGAGGGTGGCCCGTTAACTAAAGTGCGTACCGGTGATATGATTCACCTGAACACCCAAACCGGCGAGGTCAATGTGTTGGTCGACGCCGCCGAATTTAACGCCCGCGTGCCGGCCGCCAACAGCGCCAAAGGTCACCATTTCGGTATGGGCCGTGAATTGTTCGGCGCTTTCCGTTTGGGTGCGTCGTCTGCTGAAACCGGCGCCTGCAACCTGTTTGTCGCCGATTAATAACTATAAAAATTTGGTAAAACCAATGACTAAAAATAACTGGAAAGTTCAACCCGATATTATTTTAAACACCAGTCCGGTAATGCCGGTCATGGTCATCCAGGATCTTGACGATGCGGTTCCGCTGGCGCGGGCCTTGGTCGCAGGCGGCATTAAAGTGTTGGAAATTACGCTACGTACACCGATTGCTCTGGACGCTATCAGGTTGATCAGTCAAGAAGTCGAGGGTGCCATTGTCGGCGCAGGCACGATTACGACGCCCGAGCACTTAAAAGCGGCGGAAGCCGCCGGTGCGGTTTTTGCGATCAGTCCCGGTTTGACGCCTAAACTTTTAGCCGCGGCTCAAGAAGGAACTATTGCGTTGATTCCGGGCATATCCACGCTATCCGAACTGATGTTCGGCATGGAGTACGGGTTGGATCATTTCAAATTCTTCCCGGCCGAAGCGGCGGGCGGCATACCGATGTTGAAATCTATCGCAGGCCCTATGCCGAATGTAACTTTTTGCCCGACCGGCGGCATTTCGCCGGAAAATTACAACAGTTATCTTCAGTTAAGCAATGTCGCTTGCGTGGGCGGCTCATGGTTGGCGCCGACGGACGTAGTCAAAGCAAAAAATTGGGCCAAAGTGACCGATTTAGCTAAACAGGCGATAGAACGGGCGGTTTAATAACCTGCTCGGCGTATCGCTTATAGAGTCCGCAGCTAGCAGCTAATAGAGTGACATTTGCTCCTTCTCCCTCAGGGACGACTCCATGGATGGAGGAGGTAGAGCAACGCATGGAGCAGTTGCCGAGAAGGTTGGGATGAGGGGATATAAATAAGTATTTTTCCTTATTTTAAATCCCCCTCACCCAACCCTCTCCCGCTGAAG
>JAPLRU010000089.1:0-5284 GCA_026399025.1 Methylobacter sp. | reverse complement strand
CCGCTGGAGAGGGCTTTGCGTCGCTTTATCAACTGAGGTATCTATAAAACAACGATATTTTCGGGAGTTTGTTACTTTATCCTCAAACACTCTTTAAAATAACGCCAAGATTAATGATATTCAATGGATGGGGTAAATCGGAAAATAATGTCGTGTTTTACCCCATCTTCCGATGACACGACAAACCCTGTCAAAAACCGAGAGAAGCCATGACTAAACTGCGCAGCGTCACCTTAAATGAGCAAGACCGGCCTTTATGCGAATTGCCTATTCTATCCGGAACCACAGGGCCCGATGTCATCGACATCCAAGCCCTGTATCAAAAGACCGGCATGTTTACCTACGATCCCGGTTTTACTTCCACTGCCAGTTGCAGCTCATCGATAACCTATATCGACGGTGAAAAAGGCATACTGCTTTATCGCGGTTATCCTATCGAGCAGCTTGCGGAGCATTGCACTTTTTTAGAGGTTTGCTACCTATTGTTGAATGGCGAATTACCGACTCCTGAACAAATGCAGAAGTTCGAAGGCACCATTACCATGCACACCATGGTGCATGACCAACTGACTAATTTTTTTAAAGGCTTTCGCCGCGACGCGCATCCGATGGCTATTATGGTCGCAGTGGTCGGGGCATTGTCATCGTTTTATCATGACGCATTGGACATTAAATCGAAAAGGGATCGTGACATAAGCGCTATCCGCCTGATCGCCAAAGTGCCGACGATTGTGGCGATGTGCCATAAATACAGCACCGGCTTGCCGTTTATGTATCCGCAAAACAAGCTGAGCTATGTCGAAAATTTTATGCGCATGATGCTCAGTACGCCGTGCGATGACTTCGAACCCAATCCGGTTTTAGTCAAAGCTTTGGATAGAATTTTGATCCTGCATGCCGATCATGAACAAAACGCTTCGACCTCAACTGTGCGCCTGGCCGGTTCCAGCGGTGCCAATCCCTATGCCTGCATCACTGCCGGGATTGCTTGTCTTTGGGGAGCGGCCCACGGCGGCGCCAATGAAGCGGTGCTGAACATGCTGGAAGAGATTGATGACGTGTCGAATATTGACCAATTTATTAATAAGGCCAAGGATAAAAACGACCCGTTCAGGTTGATGGGTTTCGGCCATCGGGTTTATAAAAACTACGACCCGCGCGCTAAACTAATGCGCGAAACCTGTCATGAAGTACTGACCGAACTGGGCTTGCACGATGACAAAATATTTAAACTGGCTCTGGAATTGGAGCGCATTGCGCTGGAAGACGAGTATTTCATTGAGAAGAAACTCTATCCGAACGTCGATTATTATTCCGGTATTGTGCTGCATGCATTAGGCATACCGACCAACATGTTTACCGCGATGTTCGCGATGGGCCGAACCGTGGGCTGGATTTCCCATTGGGATGAAATGATAGCGGACCCGGAGCAAAAAATCGGGCGGCCCAGACAACTTTACACCGGCGCGACCCGCCGCGACATACCGCCGTCGCACATTAAGCCCGGCTGACACTAAACCACAAATGCAACGCAACGCCGATAGTTATGATTAACGCCGGTTTTTTCATAGCTTATCCGCGTCATCTGTATTCCGTTGTATGGGAATTTTTGCCGGTTGCTTTAACAAATTCCTGTTTTTGGCTGAACATCATCTAAAAATCGAATTCATAAACGCTGAAATATGTTCGATTTCTTCAACGCAAAGTCGATGCTCCATCAGGTAGTCATGCCATTCGATGTTGTAATCCATCGATTTTAAGGTATCGAATGCGGCTTTGCCGGACTCGACCGCGACAATCGGGTCGATGATGCCGTGAGCCATAAAGATGGGGGTGGCATTGTTGGTTGCTGAGCGTTCTGTTTTTAATTGCTCGATAGTCGGTAAATAAGTCGATAGCGCCACAATTCCGGCTAATTGATGCGGATACCTTAAGCCCGTATGCAACGCAATGACGCCACCTTGCGAAAATCCGGCCAGTAAAATATTCGCCGATGGAATACCCCGGTCCATTTCTTGCCGGATCAGCGTTTCAATCGAGCCGGATGACTGATAGATGCCGTTATGGTCGACTTTGCGTTCCAGCGACATTTCCAAAATATCATACCAGGAGCGCATCGACGCTCCGCCGTTGATCGTCACCGGCTGGACCGGCGCATTGGGGAAAATGAAATGGATATTGGCTCGGGCGGCTAAATGCAGTTCGGGTACAAGTCCTTCAAAATCATGACCGTCCGCGCCTAAACCATGCATCCATATCACAGAATACTTATGTTCTGATTCCGGCTGTATTTCGACGATGCTAAGTTGTTCGGAATTCATAAATTCTCCAGTTTAAATATAAGAATAACGTTAGCTTAACTCAATGTCAGAGCTTAGCGTCAAATTTGTAAGCGCCCAACCTAAAACGCTTGGCTTGTCCTATCGAAATCAGGCACTTTAACCGTTATTATGCAAGGATTCATGATGAAAATACATATACCTGAAGGTCTGCCGCGGCCATTAAGGAACGCGCCTGAAATAACTTCGGCAACCGCCTCGCTCAAGGGAGAAGGGGCGGGTACTTGTGCTTTAAGGGAGCGAAAACGCTGTAATGATCATGAATTGGAGTTGCAGGAGACTGTGAAAGTATTGTTGTCTTCACTCCCTTATAATAGGCGCACGGTAAGGCTCCAACTTAAAAACACCATCCTGTCATCAGGTCGCCATCAACTTGTCTTAAACTCGTCAGCAAAACACAAGCCGTATTTTAAAATGCCATGCCCGGCTTAAATGGATAACTGAAAATGACATGCAAGGTGCGCCCAACTTACAATCGCAGAACGGTAGCGTCAGGGTAAAAAACGCTTTGAGATTCGAGTAACCGTAATTATTCTAAGTAAAATAAAACATTTGCTAAAATGGCAAATAAAGAGGATTTAATGCTAAAAAAAACTTTGCGCCGGCTGCTGACCTTAATTTATAAGGTTGAAGTCAAAGGCCTGGATAACTACGAAAAAGCCGGAAAACGGGTGCTGATTATCTCCAATCACACCTCCTTTCTCGATCCGTTATTGCTGGGGGTATTTTTAC
This sequence comes from Methylobacter sp., assembly GCA_026399025.1. Classification (GTDB taxonomy): domain Bacteria; phylum Pseudomonadota; class Gammaproteobacteria; order Methylococcales; family Methylomonadaceae; genus Methylobacter_A. The sequence continues at coordinate 2,213 of JAPLRU010000089.1, read as the reverse complement.
CCGACGACATCACCTTTGCGATTAATACCCAGATTTCCGAACGCTGGTGGTTAAAGCCTTTTCTGCGCTTATCCCGCGTTTTCCCAATGGATCCGACCCATCCCTTATCGCTGAAGGATCTGATTCATCACTTGCAGCAAGATACCCATACCGTTATTTTTCCGGAAGGCCGTATTACCGTGACCGGCTCGTTGATGAAAATCTACGACGGCACCGGCATGGTGGCCGATAAATCCGCCGCGGCGATCTTGCCGGTACGGATCGACGGCGCCGAATATACGCATTTTTCCAAGTTGCGCAATATCGTGCGTTTGCGCTTATTCCCCAAAATCACCATTCAGATTTTGCCTCACACCTACGTTTCCCCGCCTCAAGGCTTAACCGGCAAAAGCCGGCGCAAATACAGCGGACACGTGTTAGCGGACATCATGACCGAAATGATGTTCGCGACCAGCCATTACCGGCAGACCGTTTTCGCCAGTCTGCTTGAAGCGCGCAAAATACACGGCGGCAAGCATAGTGTCGCCAACGATTTGGATCGCGTTCCCTTATCCTATGACAACTTGATCACCCGAGTCATTGCCATCGGCAACGCATTAAAAGGCATGACCTCCGAAGGGGAAAATGTCGGGGTTTTCTTGCCTAATACGACTAAAACCCTATCGGTGGTTTTGGGTTTGCAACTTTACGGCCGGGTTCCGGCCATGCTGAATTATTCAACCGGCTCGGCGGGCATGGTGTCGGCGTGCGGCATCGCATTGGTCAAAACGGTTTTGACCTCCCGTCGTTTTATCGAGCTGGGCAAATTAAGCGGCGAAGCCGAGCATTTAGCCGAACAGGTTAAGCTGGTGTATCTGGAAGATGTGGCCGAGCGGGTCTCGGCATTGGACAAACTCCAAGCCTGGATGCAATGCAAAACCGCTAATATTTGGTACAAACACACCCAATACAGCCCTGACAGTCCGGCCGTGGTGTTGTTTACTTCCGGCTCCGAAGGTACGCCCAAAGGCGTGGTGCTGTCTCATGCCAACATCCTGTCCAACCTTAAGCAATTGGAAGCCCGGATTAATTTTAATGCGCGGGACGTGGTGCTCAATTTTCTGCCGATGTTTCATTCCTTCGGTTTTACCGTCGGTACCATGCTGCCGATATTGCACGGCATGACCACTTTCTTTTATCCGACGCCGCTGCATTTTGCGGTCATTCCGGAAATCGCCTATGAAACCGGCGCCACCATTATGTTCGGCACCAACACCTTTTTAGCCGGTTACGCGAAAAAAGCCCACGCCTACGATTTTTTCAATATGCGCTATGTGGTGGCCGGCGCGGAAAAATTGCAGGAAACCACCCGGCAGCTGTGGGCGGATAAATTCGGCATCCGCATCCTGGAAGGTTACGGCGCGACCGAAACCACGCCGATTGCTTCGGTGAATACGCCGATAGACTTTAAAGCCGGTACCGTCGGGCGGTTTATGCCGTCGATGAACTATAAACTGGAACCGGTCGAAGGCATTCAGGATGCGGGCCGATTGCACGTCAGCGGGCCCAATATCATGCGGGGTTATCTGCTGGCCGACAATCCGGGCCAATTGGTCACGCCTAAATCGATCTACGGCGAAGGCTGGTATGACACCGGCGATATTGTGCATGTCGATGACGAAGGCTTTATCAGCATTCGCGGCCGCAGCAAGCGTTTTGCCAAAGTCGGCGGTGAAATGGTGTCGTTAACCGCGGTCGAGCAAATGGCGTCGAATGCGTGGCCGGATGCGCATCATGCCGTGATCAGTTTAGTGGATGCGAAAAAAGGCGAACAGATTATTTTGGTGACCACGCAAAAACAGGCGACGGTGAATGACCTGGCGGCGGCATCCAAAGGCGTGGCGCAAATCTCGCTGCCCAAGAAGATTCTGATCGTTGATACGATTCCGGTGATGGCGAGCGGTAAGACCAATTACCCGGCGGTTACCGAGCTGGTAACCGGCAAGGTTTCTTAGGCGCAACTTCGCAGTCAATAAAATACACGCCGGGAACGCCGAGCCCCAGCTCGGCAATGCATCGTTCCCACGCTCCGGCGTTACTGCCATTAAGTTAAGGCTGGACAGTCCCTTCTCCCTTCGGGAGAAGGTTAGGATGAGGGGATCAAATAAGGCTTTTTTCCTTATTTTTATTCTCCTCACCCCAACCCTCTCCAGCAGGAGAGGGAGCTTTTTTCT
>JAPLRU010000109.1 GCA_026399025.1 Methylobacter sp. | reverse complement strand
CCGTTTTTTAAAGAGCATGGAGTCAAACTCCGGTTTAGCTGAACTATTATACAGATTTCATTCGGCCTGTCAACATCCCGTTAACTTTATTTTTCTTCTCTTCCCGACCGGAGCCACTTACGCAACACCGAAGAAGCCGACCATTATAACCCACCCAATCAACTTGTCAAGCAATTTGTTCACTTTAATTTCAAAGGAACCTCCTGCCGGAGCACCCTGCCCCGAAAGAACTGCGCATTATACAGCCTTAACTATCCCGGTCAAGCTGTTATTTGCACTTCTAATTTATTCCTGTATTCAGCCAATCCAAATACCTTGCAACTCCTTGTTTAACAGTTACAAAATCTTTTATATATCCAACATCTCTTAATCCCGAAATATCAGCTTGCGTATAACTCTGATAAGCACCTTTTAAATGCTCGGGGAATGGAATGTATTCAATACTCCCTTCTTTATGCCAATCTATAACGGCCTGAGCAACAGCGTTAAACGTTTCCGCCCGCCCCGTACCTACATTATAAATACCACGCTGCTCAGGATGATCCAGAAACCATAAATTAACGTTCACAACATCATCTACATAGACAAAGTCGCGCTTTTGTTCGCCGTTTGCCATGCCATCACTACCTTCAAATAACCTTGCCTTTTTTTGCTCAATCAGTTGGCGGTTAAAATGAAAAGCGGTACTGCTCATAGCACCTTTATGCTGCTCCCTTGGCCCATAAACATTAAAGTAACGAAAACCGACGATCGGACTTCTTGTCTTAGCCAATAAAGGACGCACATATTGATCGAATTGAAATTTTGAGTAGGCGTACATATTAATTGGATACTCGCAACTACGATCAACTCGAAACCCGTGCTTGCCATTTCCATAAACCGAAGCGGAAGAAGCATACATAAACGCGACATTTCTTGCGATGCACCAGTGCAATAAGCGTTTGGAATAATCATAATTATTCATCATCACAAATCGCCCATCCCATTCTGTTGTCGCGGAACAAGCTCCCTGATGAAAGACCGCTCGAACCCCATCAAAAAAATGAGCCACGCCAATTTTTTCAATAAACTCCTCCTTGTCCATGTAATCGGCGATATCAAGATCGGCTATATTGTGCATTTTCCGTCCATTAGCCAAATGATCGACCAACAATATATTGCGCTCACCACGCTGGTTCAATGCCCGAACCAGATTACTGCCAATAAAACCCGCACCGCCAGTTACAACAATCATTCATTTCCCCTCGCTTTTTTAATTATTGCAGTTGTAGACTGCCCGTCGACAAACTGTAAAATCTTTACCTCACCGCCGGCCCGGATTACGCAATCGCCACCGGCAACCTGCTCCGCACTGTAATCGCCGCCTTTCACGATGACATCCGGCAACAATCTGCAATACAACCTTTCAGGCGTTTCTTCTTCAAATGAAACCACCCAATCCACACAGGCCAACGCCGACAAAACCGTCATCCGTTCTTGCAAACCGTTAATGGGCCGAGTTTCTCCTTTAAGCCGCCTGACCGACGCGTCGGAATTTACCGCCACAACCAAGCGATCACCCAATGCTTTTGCCTGCTGCAAGTAAGTCACATGCCCGGCATGTAATAAATCAAAACAACCATTAGTCATAATGATGCGCTCATCATGCGCTTTAGCGCCAACCAATATTTGCGCCAATTCATCTTCCGAGACAATACCGTATAAGGAATCCCTATCCCCATGCATTGCCCGCGTCAACTCCCGCCTTGATACGGTTGATGTCCCCAGCTTGCCAACGACAATGCCCCCCGCCAAATTAGCCAAATACATGGCCTGATATAACGCGATGTCTAATGCAACCCCCAGAGCCATCACCGCAATGACCGTATCTCCGGCACCGGTCACATCAAAAACATCCTTGGCCTGAGCCGGCAATGAGTGTACTTGGGCTTCTTGTATTAAAGACATGCCCGCTTCGCCGCGGGTCAGCAAAAGATTCGGGATTTGATACTGTCTTAACAACCCCCGCCCTTTTTCTATCAAATCCTCTTCATTTTCCGCAACACCTACGACAGCCTGCAACTCCGACAGGTTTGGCGTTATCACGTCCGCTTGAGCGTAACACCGATAGTCCGCACCTTTCGGATCCACCAAAACCTTAAGACCGGCCTGTTTCGCCTCAGTAATATAGGCTGAAACATCAGCCAAGGTTCCCTTGCCGTAATCCGAGAATACTACGGTGTCATGCTTTAACAAGTGCTCACCCAGCTTAGCCGACAAAGCGCCTGAATCGAATTTCAGAGAGGTTTCTTCAAAATCAAGCCGAATAAGCTGTTGATGCTGCGCCATAACGCGTAACTTACAAACACTGCGTATGCCCGGCTCAACGACGAAATCGCAAGCCACGCCTTCGGCTTCCAGCAGCCGAGTTAATGTATCACCCTCGGCATCGTCGCCGACAACGCCCAACAGAGTAACCTTGCCGCCTAATTTGGCAATATTGAGCGCGACATTGCCCGCGCCACCGACACGATCTTCAATCGATTTAACCCGTACCACCGGCACAGGCGCTTCCGGCGAAATGCGCGCCGCCTGCCCGGACCAGTATCGATCCAGCATCACATCGCCGATGACTATAATACGAGCCGGCCCAAACTCAGGTACTGCCGCCAACATTAATAAGCCCCCTCGGCAGCCGTTCCCTGTATAGCTCCCGGCACTTGCTCTGACACCTCCATCCGTGGAGTCGCATCTCCCGCATCCATGCAGTCATCAAGCACGCCACACCACCAGTGGCCGATCAATATATGCGCCTCCTGAATGCGTGCCGTCACAGCCGACGGCACAATAACCGAATGCGTAACCAGGCCGACCAACTCCTCGGCAATATGCTGACAATCGGCGGCACTACCGCCGTTGCCGCACAACAGTATTTTCCCTCCCCGCTTTAATGTATTGATCAGCAACTCGCCGGCCGCTTCAATCGCATCGGAACAACCTACCAACCGCTCCATCATGGCTTGATGCTGTTCGAGCTCGGAAATAAACGTTTTCAAAATAATGCCCTCTCAGCAAGGTCTGAACTTGACAGCTCAGTAGAAATAGCGGAATCGCCGTCTTTGGCATGTTCTTTAAATTGCATCGAATGCAAGCGCGCATAAGCACCTTTTTTTGCAATAAGCTCCTGATGAGATCCTCTTTCCACAATCCGCCCATGATCCATCACCAAAATCATATCGGCGCTTTCAATAGTCGATAGCCGATGCGCAATAACCAGCGTCGTCCGGTTGCTCATGACTTTTTGCAACGCCGCCTGAATATAGCGTTCCGATTCGGTATCGAGCGCCGATGTAGCCTCATCCAATATCAGGATCGGCGCATCTTTCAGCAATGCCCTGGCCAAGGCTAATCGTTGCCGTTGCCCTCCGGACAATTTAACCCCATTCTCGCCTATTTCGGTGTCCAGACCTTGATCGAACTTGGCGATAAATTCCATCGCATAAGCGTCTGTCGCCGCCTGAGTTATTGCCGCCCTGGATGCCGTTGCAAGAGCGCCGTAGGCTATGTTATTAGCTATCGTATCATTGAATAAGGTGACTTGCTGATTGACCAGCGCCAACTGTTGTCTTAAATTTGCCAGCTCATACTGATTAATTTCCACGCCATCCAATAATATTTGGCCGGTATCGTGCGGGTAAAAACGGGAAACCAAGTTGGCCAACGTACTTTTGCCGCCGCCGGAAGCGCCGACCAGCGCAATTGTCTGCCCCGGCTCGGCTTTAAAACTAATATCGATCAACGCCGGCTCATTGGCGCCTGCATAGTGAAACGACAAGTTTTTAAACTCCAAAGCACCCTGACATCTTTCCGACCGATAGCTACCTTCATCCGACTCGCCCGGCTCATCAAGAATCTCAAACAACGACTCAGCCGCGGCAATGCCTTTTTGAATATCGCCATTGGCATCGCTTAACTGCCTGATCGGCCGCGGCAATAAAAAAGCCGCCGTCAAGTAGCCGACGAACTCGCCGACACTGGCTTGCTTCATAAAAAACAAAGCCATATACATTAAAAACGATAACGCGACAGCGATAATAAACTGCATGATCGGATTATGTATCGCCATCGTCGTAGCCAACTTTAACGACTGACTGCGGTTATATAAACTGCTCTCTAAAAACCGCCGACGCTCGTATTGTTCACCGCCGTAACTGCGCACGACCCGGTGTCCGCCTACCAACTCCGAGGTAATATGGGTCATATCGCCAATCGATTCCTGGATCTTCTTACTGATTTTCCGAAGCCGCTTACTCACATAACTGACCAGCACCACGATAATCGGCGTTATCGCAATAAAAACCAGCGACAACATCCAATTTGAGTAAAACAAATAGATCAACAAACCTATCGAAGTAAAACCTTCGCGCACAAAAGTGCGCACCGCATCGGTGGTGGCCTGGGTGACTTGGCCCACGTTATTGGTTATTCTTGAAATCATGTAACCGCTGTTATGCGCATCGAAATAAGCCGTCGGCAAGCGCGTATATTGATCGAAAATTTCACAGCGCAAGGCGTGAACGACATTGGTCGATACTTTAGCCAGAAAATAGTTGCCCAAATAAGCCCCGATCCCGTGCACGACAATTAACCCGCTAAATAACAAAGGCAAATAATTCATGCCTTCGCGGGTTTCGGTTTGCAGCGTGTCGATGATGTGTTTAATCAATGCTGCAAATAAGGTCTGAGTGCCCGAATACATCAGAAAACCGAGGATACTGATGGCAAAAAGGCCGCGATGCGGCTTTACATAGGTTAATAGCCGCTTATATATTTCAATATTTGATTTGGGTGATTTTTGCATAGTTATTTTATGATGATCCCTTGCCACGTTGAATAGTCCTCATCGTCCTCGGCAAAACTGTGTGAATGCAAACCTAATTTACCTATGTGGGCTAATTCATCGTCACACCAAAAGTCCCACTGTATTTCATCAGTGTTTCTTTTTGACAAGATAATGACTTCAACTTCCTCGTTTTCGTCAAAGCTATCCGGCAAATTTAATATGACTTGATGATTTTTAACTTTAACTAAACCTTTTATAGCTAACATGATTATCCCCATTATTTTGTTAACAAAACACCATCAGTTATGTAGGGCGGACAAACAGCTTCGCCTAAAGCGCCTACTGTTGGTATCGCTTGTCCACCACCATTTACCGACAAAAGCCGTGGGCAGAAAAGCGTTGCCCGATTGCAAAAAGGCCGCGATGCGGCTTTACATAGGTTAATAGCCGCTTATAAATTTGAGTACTTGCTTTAGGATTTTTGTTCATTTTGTTGAATACTTTATTTGCCGAGCCAAGTAGCGGCCCGCTTTCAGAATATATAGCGTTTCCGATGGTAAATGAATAAAACGCTCATCGTTGTAAAGCTGACCGTTCAGTCTTATGAAAATACTGGGAAACGCCTTTCGTTGCGACTATAAAATCCTGCCGCGCCAAGCGCTCCAGTAAGCGTTGATAATTAAGCTCTTGCTTGCTTTTATCATGATGACGATGCCAGAGATGCAGCACAGGCGCTGCAAATCGTCCTTCCTTACGCTTAATACCGGCATGTATCAAGCGAATAACCAAATCGGAATCCTCGAATCCCCAACCTTCAAACAGCTCATCAAAACCATTTACTTGTAAAAAATCGTTCTTCCACAGCGCCAAATTACACGTCATCGCCTTTTGCCACTTCTTAGGCTGCAACTTTCTTATCCTGCCCAAAGGCAACTTGATAAAAGCGGAGATTCTGTTGATCTTTCTTTGCAACCAAAGAAAAATAAAATAACTCAGCGATTTTCGCTGCAATAAAATGCCCTTTTCAATAACTTCTTGAGTAAACGATTCACTTAACAACACCCGGTTTCCGGGTACAAAATATCCGGGTTCCGCCAACTGCCGATGCCGGGCGATAAAATCAGCCCGGCAAACGCAGTCCCCATCGATAAACAACAGATAGTCGCCTTGGCTGCTTGCAACCGCTTTATTCCTGATGGTTCCCGCTCTAAATCCCTGATCTTCATGATGCACATATTGAATAGGCACCGGGCTTTTAGCGCAATAAACCTGGGCTAACGCCTGATTAGCAAAGGTAGATCCATCGTCGGCGATGATAATTTCAAACGCTTTATCGTGCTGGACAAACAAACTGTCCAGACAAAGCTCTAATGCGGCCGGCCAGTTATAGGTGGTTACAATGACTGAGATTAAGTTCATTATTTCGACTGCCAGGGAAGGCGGAAGTGTCGCAATCGGTCGGGAACCGATGCGACCGATTGCCTGTTTTGCAATTCCAGCAATTTAAGGTATTTATAATAAGTGCCTTCCGCATTGGAAATTGACAGCATCAACCCTTGCCGCCCGTCCAGAATGGCCGCTTTAAGGCAATAAGTGCGAATGAACGTCCACAGCGCTTTTAACAGCGCTTTGCTCAATGATGAACGGACACCGCGCTGATAGAGCAAAGCGGCGCCCAAGCTTGAATAGCAATTTACTTTATGCAAAACCTCGTCCAAATCGACAAAAGCATCATGTAATAATGGCGAACTGACTCGGCCAAGCCGCCCCTGAACAATAATGCTCTCATGCACAACGGAATCGGTAAATCGCCCGCAATCACGGCGAAACAATCTTAATACATAGTCGGGCCACCAACCGCCATGCCGCATTTGTTTGCCGCAATAACTGGAAAGACGAGGAATCTCATAGCCCTGATAGTGTTCTTGCTGAAGCGCTTGTTCGATTTCCGCCCTTAACTCAAGCGTGACAACTTCGTCGGCATCTACAGATAAAACCCAATCTCCGGCCGCTTTATCCAAGGCGCGCTGTTTCTGAATACCGAAACCCGGCCAATCGGTCTGATAAACTTTATCGGTATAGTGACGACAAATGGCTACAGTATCGTCATCACTGCCTGAATCCAGCACTATGACCTCATCGGCCCAGGCCACCGATTCCAAGCAACGACCAATATGAGACGCTTCATTTTTAGTGATGATAATGACGCTAAGCATGGTTCGCTATCACTTTATCGTCTGAACCCAGAGCGGCAAAACACAAAGCTATCATGCCCGCATACCAGTGCCCTTCGGTGTGATCAAAAAAAGGCGTATTAAAGAGACTGGTAATAACCAAAGACATCAACAGCCCTTGAGCCAGCCATTTTTCTTGATCGGGCAGTTTTCCAGCGTAATAAAACTGACTGGCAAGAAATCCCAAATACACCAGCAGCCCCAATAAACCTAGTTGAACCCCAATCATCAAGAATTCATTATGGGGGTTTTTCGTTATAAACGGCTCACCCGCAGCAATGCGTTGATATTCTTTGCTGAAACTACCGGTGCCATGGCCCAACAAAGGCTTTTCAGCGATGAGTTTTAATGAATATTTCCAAAAAGTATAGCGCTGCCCCATAGAAGATTCGGTTTGTTCGGGAACAGGCTGCAAAAAAGCCTGAGTATTGGCAACGCCTTCGTTAATTCGGCCGGCTTTATCGGAGAAGTTAAGAAAAAGCGCCAGCAATACAGCAACAATAAGTGTGGCAAGCAAGCATTCTTTAATGGTCAGCCGCTGTAGGGTAAATAATAAAATCAAGCCGACCACAATGAGCTGTCCGGTACGGCCTTCTATTACGAAGAAGAGATTGTAGATACACAATATGAACAGCGTTAAATACAGCTTTGCATAACGCTTATCCTCATAAAATCGGTGCGCGCAAAAAAAAGCAAAAAAAGCGATAAAAATCCCATGGGTAATGCGACTCTTAAAACTGGGATCGCCTAGTTCATTCGTATTAAGAACGCCAAAATTCATTAAGTACGAGATTAACAATGTAATCACTGAAGCCGCCATAAACATACGCCATGCCCAATACCGATTACGCGCTGTTATTAGGAATGAAATTAAAATAGGTATGAAAAACAACTCTCGATATTTGCTTACCATCGAAAAAGCATCGCTATCAGGTGCATTGCCGTAACTCAAACCTACGATAAAACACCCATACAGCAGCAGCGCCCATAACGCCACCGGGTATTTTTTTAAAACGGCGGGCAGATCCATAAATTGGGCGGAAAGCAACCATAACAAACCCAGCATTGCCGAACAAATAACCGCTAAACTGGTTGAAAAATAAATCGAGAAGATAAACAAAGCAATCAGGACTCTTCCGAAATTTAATAATTGCAGCTGCATTTTATAGACTAAGTTATTATTAATATTCATGTTTATTGAAAATAACAGAAGAGTGACATTCCAAGCGGCATTTTAACCTTAATCTTAAATTTCTGTTGCGCCGATTGTTGTCGATTTTCCCCGGAGGGCTATCTATCTTGGCGAAGACGTTAAAACTTCCGAGATGGCTTGCTTAACCCGTTCAGCGGGCAATGTATCGAGGCATGAACTTCGGCTTTGTCGATGCCGCTCGCATCCTTCTAAATGACAAGGCACACAATCGCCTTCACCTTGGATCAAGCTAATATTATTAAGCTGTCGACTACCTGTTTTAGCAAAGGGATTGGTGTTTTGATTAAACCCGCAAGGCCAAGGCGCCCATATTGCCGGATTGGTTGGACCATAAAGCGCAATCACCGGAATACCGGTTGCGGCGGCCAAGTGAGTTATACCGGTATCAGGGCCGATATAGAGTTTTGCTTGAGCGATAATATAAGCCAACTGCGCCAACGAAACCTGTCCGGCCAGATTAATCGTATGTTCGGGAAGTTGGCGCTGAATAGTGGCGACATAATCAACTTCTTCCGGAGCGGGACCTCCCGAAAGAACCAATGTTAAGCCTAATTTTTTTAGATAAAAGCCGACCTCTAGCCAACCCTCGACCGTCCATTGTTTATAGGTCCATTGTGGATGCGGATGTAACACTGCAAAGCCGGTGTTATCCGCCAAGAAAGGAAACTGCTGTGTTAACTGTCGGGTATTGCCAAGTTGCGGCGGCACCAAGGAAAAACACCGAGGCACATTAATTAAATCCAGTAATCTCAGGTGTTGTAAAACCGTGTGCAGGTTGCCGTCATACGCCATCCAATGTTGCACAAAAAAACGCTTCCACCAGCCGGTGGCGTTTTTCGGGGGCACTACCGCAACCCGTAGTGGCGCTGCGAGCAATGTGTATAGAAAGGGGCGGTCCCCGGCCTGCGTCGCGACAGCAAGGTCATAGCGCCGAAACAATCGCCGGACTAAGTGCCGATAATCACTAAATTTGGGACGGTTAGGGGTAGTAATAATATGATCAATATCCGGATTGCCTTCGAGCATGGACGCGGTGTTGCTAAACACCAGCACATCAATCCGAGCATCGGGATAAGCCTGGCGTAGCGAGCGTATTAATGGCGTCGTCAGCAGCACATCGCCGAGAAATCGCATGGCGATTATCAATATTTTTGTCGGCTTTGGTGGTAACGCTTGCTTGCTATTCATTATATAAGGCAATGGAAGTAGGTAGTGTCAGGCGGAGAAGCCGGCGTTGCAAACGGCGCACTCGAAAACATAGAGCCTGCGCACCTATTTGACTATTCGGCAAACACTTCCTGTAAATCGATTTCCAAATCGGGAAATAAATACGAACTCGCCTTACCGATGCCGGGATACATTTTAAACAATTTATATTGTTGCGTTGTCGCATCAAGGATAAATTGATAAACAGACTGTTCAACTGGATAAACCAGCCAATATTCCATCACGCCATTTTCCTGATACAGTTCATATTTTATCTGCATTTCTTTTTTAGAATTCCCTTTGGATAAAATTTCAATGATCCAATCGGGTGAACCTAAACAACCTTGCGCATCGAGCTTATTACTATCGCAAATGACGCATAAATCGGGTTGGACTACCGTGTAAATATCTTGATTAGCCACCCTGGATTTATTTTTATCATATAAACGCACGTCAAAAGGCGCGGCAAAAGGTTGGCAGCTTTTTTGTTTAAGAAAATTATAAAGTATTGCCCCTAATCTTATGGAAATGCGCTGATGGTTCACATTAGGCGCCGGGGACATCAGCATTATTTTACCTTTAATTAATTCAAGCGCTTCATCAAACTGCCAGGTCAAATAATCCGCGTAAGTATAGGTCCCGTTTAAATCCAGCTGCGATAACTGCGTTATTTTTGCCATTTTTCCACCTATTGTGTGTTGTTTTCATACTGAACCAAAAGCCGATCACTAAGCTTTATGAGCTTTAATCAATTACTCGTAGATACAATACCCTGACTTTTCAGATAATTTAACACCTTGGCAAAACCGTGCAACACCGGAGCAGCTCCTCCCATAGCGACCGCATCCACCAGACAATACCAAGCCGCAACGCCACTGGGCGGATTCCCCTGAGGCAAATCCAAAACCGGATCGATGGCCGCCCATTTCCAGGTGCCGACCGCAGTGCCGATTAACTCTAGCCAGGTAGTAATAAAAAAAGCGGCCAGATAAACCATCGGTGAGCGGCCTTTAAAAAGATAAGCCAAAAAAACACAAAACAATAATGCGCCTACCGAATCGCCTTGCTTGGCATAGCCGCTAATTCCCCATATTGACCACGCGCCGCACACCAATACGACAAATGTAGCGATTTGTCTGGCATAACGCAGAAATAAGCCGGAGCGACCCAACGCAACAGCGGTTAAATAAACCAAGCCGTGACCGGGCGGAACATAAGCCGGCACGTTTTCAAAACGATAAGTGTAGCCCCCCATATAGGGCGAGGCAAAATGCTCACCGATAGTGGCAAAAATGACGGCGATCACAACCTGCATTCTTGTTTCCCTATCTTCTCCAAGCAGCCAGCCGACTAGGAACACCCAGGCGCAAACACCCAAGGCATTTTGCTTTTCCAACGTCGCATTTGCATCGCTGATTAAGCAAACCGCCACGCAAAAAAAAGTAAACGCGGCAATATAATAATCGCGTTTTCTATGAGCATAATCGACGTTAACGTGTGGAAAATAGCGCAGCACAAAGACCTCTTTTAAATTTTTCTAAGTTTCCTACAAACCTAGAAGCGATTGATTTTTTAAGCTAGCGCTCAGCTCTAGCTTAGCTTCAGGTAAACAGCCAAGCTATAACCGCATATCGGCCAAATTTACCCAGCAGTATAATTAAACAGGCTTGGAAAAACGGTAGCTTTAACCATCCCCCGGCAAAACACAAGACGTCTCCAACCACCGGCAGCCAAGTAAAAAACAGCGCCCAAATACCTTTCGTTCTTAGTATATCCAGCGCTTTTTGTTTATTTTCCGAGAGCAGCTCAGCAGCCGGGAATTTTTTAGCCGCCAGCACGCCCAAGCCCCATGTTGTCATCGCGCCCAGCGTATTGCCTAGGGTCGCAACGATGATCAGAAGCTCAACCTGATAATGCCCGGCCGCTACCATATAAGCCAAAACCGCTTCCGAGCCACCCGGCGCTAGCGTTGACGAGATGAATGCACTGGTAAACAGCCCGCCTATTTCAAAACCGATGTCTTGCACTTTTTTCTCTCAAAAAAAACCCCTGGGCTCAAAGAGCGCAGGGGTTTTTATATTGGCCGAATTTAACTTCCCGGCAATATTTTATTTTTATTGGAAGCAACCAGCTTGACCAATTTAGACAGCAATTTTACAAGCTGATCGATTCCTGTCCTCAGCATGTCAAAAATAGTGACGACCACCTCCGATGCGCTCATACCTTTAAACTTTTTGGCTAAAAACGGAGCAAGCACAAGACCTATCGCCAAACCAATTACAGTAACGCCGGAAATAAAAGAATCTTCTTTTGGCGGTTGCTCGACCGAAGCCGGCTTCTTGGCGACAACAGCCGGTACCGCTTCAGCGGCCGCGGCAACTGCGGCCATCACCGTAGGCAGACTTCCTTTATAGTCATCGGCGACGACATAAGCCGTCACGCCGGGAATACTGGGTAGGTCACCATCGCCTTTGCCCACTTTCAACTGGGCTTTCATGCCTTTTTCCATGTGCTGCGCAATGTCGCAATGCACCAGATAAGTTTTATCGCCGGGAGGCAGAATCAATGTTCCGGAAATTTTGGCGGGACCGGAGACTTCCAAATGGAACATGCCTTTGGGGTATAAATACTTAGGCAAGCCATGCATCATCCATTGATGACGAACATTATCATCATTGATGAAATGCACAGTCAATTTGGTGCACGGCTTAAAATTAAACTCCTGAGTATCGAATGCAAACATCCTTCCGGGGAATTTCTCGGCATATTTATGACCGGCATGCACAGTAATTTCCTTGCTCTCGGCGATACTGTCGCAGCCACCCGGCAACGTGCTGGCATTTTGGCCCATAACCATACCTCCGGCCATGTCCATTAAATGGCCATCACCGTGATCCATGAGCATCCCATCATGATCTTGATACTCCACAGCCAAGACTGGCGCGGAAAAAAGAAAAATCAGTGCTCCAGCCGATAATAACTTCACCATTATTCATTTCCTCATCTTATTCAAAAAATCAAAGCTTTCGCTCATATATCCCTACCTACATCCCTGTAGGCACTAAAAGCAGGTTATTTAAGCGATGATGCCATACCATATCAGAGTAACGGCAAAATGGCATCGACAGACCCTAGCGAGACTCAAATAGTTGTTTAACCTTTAATATTCGCGATTATTTCATCCACCTTGCGTTTGAAACCCGCATGTGACAGGTAAACGACATAGAGACCGGCGAGTCCGAAAAATGCGTACAAGAGCAGATTATTTTTACTCACAGCCGGGCCGCCGCCGGCTTTAAAGCCCATATGCGCATCCAATCTATCACCCACATCAGGAACCAGGGTAATATGAATCAGGTATTTGCCGGGCTCGGGTACGCCGTTTGGTAATTTTAATTCAACCGTGCCTTTTTTATGCTTTGCCGCAGGCAGCTTGAATACGCTGGTTCCTTCCGGTTCTTTTGTCACTTCAAACTCAACTGACATGTCACGGTATTTCATATCCTGATAATCGAACACGAGTAAAGTCATTTCTTTATCGCGGGGAATGTTGGCGCAAAAATCTTCAGCGGGAAATGCGTTAGGCTGATAAGCGGTATAATGCAGCCAATGCCCCGGTTCCAATTCAAATTTACATTGATCGGTATCGGTACCTGCGGCTCCGCCGTGCGCCCACAGCGTTGCGGAAAATAACAATCCTAGAAGTACCAGGGAACCCTTTCTTAAAATATGTGTACTATTCATAATGCCTTCCAGTTTGATAAATTATTATTATGAAAAAATAAACGCCCATACAGTTTGAACTTAATCAAAAACAAGCGTCTTATGCTGTATTTTTGACCAACAGCAATTGACAACTCTAGCACATAGATTTAGCCAGATAAAGGAATTGATAGGAGATCAATCTACAAGCGCTATTATATAAGCAAAAGGTAATGCGCTGCTGTACTATTGCTATCCATCCCTGCTTTTCGTAGACTTAAACTATCTTTTTTTCAAAAACGGAGCTTTACGCATGTCATCCTTGACCACCTCTACAGCCTGGACCGCTTTAAAATCACACCACGACGAAACCAAAAACATCCTGCTACGT
Source organism: Methylobacter sp. (assembly GCA_026399025.1). GTDB lineage: Bacteria > Pseudomonadota > Gammaproteobacteria > Methylococcales > Methylomonadaceae > Methylobacter_A. Next base: position 35,856 of record JAPLRU010000109.1, on the reverse strand, counting down.
GACAGCTTCAATGCTGACAAAAATCGTCATTCCAAATTTTCTCTCCGTTTTAACGACATCCTTTTTGATTACTCCAAGAACAGAATAACCGACCAAACCCTGCCCTTACTAATTAACCTTGCCCAACACGCCGGGCTGAAGGAAAAAATTAAGGCCATGTTTTGCGGAGCAAAAATAAACAATACCGAGCACAGATCCGTCCTACATACCGCTTTACGCAACAGAAGCAATCAGCCTGTTTATGTTGACGGACAGGATGTGATGCCGCAAATCAACAGCGTTCTAGCCAAAATGCGCACTTTCAGCACTCGGGTCCGCACAGGCGTTCGACCGCCCTTACCCCCTATGCTTCTGAAGCATTAAAGGTCCATTTTGTCTCTAATATCGATCAAGCCGATCTGGTTGAAACGCTAAAGCATTTATCTCCGGAAACCACGCTGTTTCTGATCGCTTCCAAAACATTTACCACGCAAGAGACCATGACCAATGCAAAGTCGGCTCGAAGCTGGTTTCTCGATAAAGCAAAAAATCAACAGGCTATTGCCCAGCATTTTGTCGCCATTTCCACCAATACCGAAAATGTTGCCGCATTCGGCATAGATACCAATAATATGTTTGAATTCAGGCATTGGGTTGGCGGACGCTATTCACTCTGGTCGGCCATAGGCTTATCCATCGCGTTATATGTCGGCATGGATAACTTCGAGGAGCTTTTACAAGGCGCTTATGAAGTTGACGAACATTTCCGCTCCGCGCCTTTTGAAAAAAACATACCGGTCATCATGGGCTTGCTTGGCATTTGGTATAACAATTTCTACAATGCCGAATCTCATGCGTTATTGCCCTACGATCAAACCATGCTTTATTTCGCCGATTATTTTCAGCAAGGCGACATGGAAAGCAACGGTAAAAGCATAGACCTTAATGGCGAACATGTAGATTACAGCACCGGTCAAATTATTTGGGGCCAGCCCGGCACCAACGGTCAACACGCCTTTTTCCAGCTTATCCACCAAGGCACCAAACTGATACCTTGCGACTTCCTGGCCGCCGCAAACAGCCAGTACAAGCTACCCGACCATCACGACATTTTAATTTCAAATTTTCTCGCCCAACCGGAAGCCTTGATGAAAGGCAAAACCGCCGAAGAAGTTAAACGGGAATTATCGCCCGAAGACCAAGCCGACACAGTGTTGGTGGCTTCCAAAGTATTCGATGGCAACAAGCCTTCCAATTCATTCTTATTTAGTAAACTGACGCCTAAGACCTTAGGCTCATTGATTGCATTTTATGAACATAAAATTTATGTTCAAGGCGTCATCTGGAACATCAACTCATTCGATCAAATGGGTGTAGAGCTAGGCAAAACCCTCGCCAAAGTCATCCTGCCCGAACTTCAAAACAACCAAATCATCGACAGTCATGACTGCTCGACTAATGCATTGATTAATACCTACAAACAGTTAAGGGAGTCCTGATCTTTCCGACTGATTTGATGTTTTTATCAATATATTAACTATTTACGGCTTTTGCCCTCTCTTCTTTCCAGGGAGGGCTTTCGTAAAAGGACAGAACCCGCCGATAATCGACCCCTTATCGCCTGGCTTTAAAAAAATCCCTCAACATTTCCGAACATTCCGCCTCCAACACGCCGCCGTCCCAACTGATCCGGTGATTTAAAAAGCTCGCATCGGTCAAACTCAAGGCATTGCACACCGCACCCCGCTTAGGATCATACGCGCCGAACACCAGCCGCTTAATCCGGGCATGGCTCATCGCGCCGATGCACATCACGCAGGGTTCCAAAGTCACGTATAGCGTCGCATCGTTCAATCGATAATTTTCAACCTGAATGCCTGCGCCCCGTAACGCAACCACCTCGGCGTGGGCGGTCGGGTCATGGCTGCTTATCGGAATATTCCAGCCTTCCGCAATACATCGCTCATCCTTGACCACGACAGCACCGACCGGCACTTCGCCCTGCCGCTCGGCCCGTTGCGCCAGCCTTATCGCATAGCGCATCCAGGCTTCATCCGTAGCGGGGTTTATTCCCATTCGATGGTTGCGGGAGGCTTGCCGCTGATATCGTAAGCGACGCGGGAAATCCCCGGAACTTCATTGATAATACGGCGGGAAATCAGATCCAAAAACTCATACGGCAAATGCGCCCAGCGAGCGGTCATAAAATCGATGGTTTCGACCGCGCGTATCGCAATCACATAATCGTAACGCCGACCGTCACCCATCACGCCAACCGATTTGACCGGCAGAAATACCGCAAACGCTTGGCTGACTTTGTCGTAAAGATCATGGCGATACAGCTCTTCAATAAAAATAGCATCGGCCTGACGCAATAAATCGGCATATTCCTTTTTCACTTCGCCCAAAATCCTGACGCCCAAACCGGGACCGGGAAACGGATGCCGATAAACCATATCCGCGGGCAGACCTAACTCCACGCCCAACTTCCTGACTTCATCCTTGAACAACTCACGCAACGGCTCAACCAGCTTTAACAGCATATTTTCCGGCAAACCGCCGACATTGTGATGCGACTTGATCAAATGCGCCTTGCCGCTTTTAGAACCGGCCGACTCGATCACATCCGGATAAATCGTGCCTTGCGCCAGCCATTTGGCATCAGTAATTTTCGCGGCTTCTTCATCGAAGATTTCAATAAACAAGCTGCCGATAATCTTGCGTTTTTGTTCCGGGTCGGTGATGCCGCTCAACGCGTCCAGATAGCGCTGCTCGGCGTTGACCCGAATCACTTTAACGCCCATATGTTCGGCAAAAGTCGCCATGACTTGATCGCCTTCGTGCAATCGCAACAAACCGGTATCGACAAAAACACAGGTTAATTGGTCTTTAATCGCTTTATGCAACAACGCCGCAACCACCGACGAATCGACGCCGCCGGACAGCCCCAACACCACATGATCGGTACCGACCGTTTTACGAACGACTTCGATGCTGTCTTCGATAATATTGCTGGAAGTCCACAATGCCTCGCAGCCGCAAATGTCCAATACAAAGCGCGACAAAATCCGTCCGCCTTGTTTGGTATGGGTCACTTCGGGATGAAACTGCAAACCGTAAAAACCTTTTTCCTCATTGGCGATACCTGCAATCGGCGCGCCGTCCGAGCTGGCAATCAGCGTAAAACCGGCCGGTAAATCAACCACGCGGTCGCCGTGGCTCATCCAAACATCCAATAAGCCAAAACCTTCCGCCGATAAATGATCTTCAATGCCGCTGAGCAATTTCGAATGACCACGCGCCCTGATTTGCGCGTAGCCGAACTCCCGGTGATCGGAACTTTCAACCTTGCCGCCCAGTTGCTCGGTCATTGTTTGTAGACCGTAACAGATGCCCAGCACCGGAACGCCCAATTCGAAAACGCAAGCCGGTGCCCTGGGCGTATCGCCGCTGGTGACCGTTTCCGGACCGCCGGATAAAATAATGCCGTTGGGCGCGAATGTTTCGATTTGTTCTTCGCTGCATTCGCAGGAATAAATTTCGCAATAAACGCCGATTTCACGAATGCGCCGCGCGATTAATTGAGTGTATTGCGAGCCGAAATCCAGGATCAGGATTTTATGGCTATGGATGTTTGGGGAGTGTTGTTTCACGATAGAACTCTTTTAGATTAGGCGAAAGGTTAAGGGCGGAGGGCAAAGGACTAAAGGCGAAAAAACCGTGCTTCAAATTAGATCAATCTCAACCTTTAGCCCTTCGCCTTTCGTCTTTCGCCTAAACTCACTCCATCCGGTAATTCGGCGCTTCTTTAGTAATGGTCACATCATGCACATGGCTTTCGCGCATACCGGCGCTGGTCACCCGCACAAACTGCGCCTTGTCATGCATGATGGCAATGGTTTGGCTGCCGGTATAACCCATGCTGGCGCGAATGCCGCCCAACAATTGATGGATAACCGCCAGCAAACTGCCTTTATACGGCACCCGGCCTTCAATACCTTCCGGCACCAGCTTTTCGACCGAATCGGCTTCTTCCTGAAAATAGCGATCACTCGATCCTTGCTGTTGCGACATCGCGCCCAAAGAACCCATGCCGCGATAAGATTTATAAGAGCGTCCTTGAAACAACTCGATCTCTCCCGGTGCTTCTTCGGTACCGGCAAACAAACCGCCCAACATCACCGCATGCGCCCCGGCCGCCAACGCTTTCGCGACATCGCCGGAATAGCGGATACCGCCGTCGGCAATCAACGGCACCCCGCTGCCTCTTAACGCATCGGCGACATTACTGACCGCGGTAATTTGCGGCACGCCGACACCGGCGATAATACGGGTGGTGCAGATAGAGCCGGGACCGATGCCGACCTTAACACCGTCCGCGCCCGCCTCAACCAAAGCCAGAGCCGCCGCCGCCGTCGCAATATTGCCGCCAATAACCTGTACATCGGGATAATTCTGCTTAACCCAGCGCACCCGGTCCAACACGCCTTGAGAATGGCCGTGCGCGGTATCGACGATAATCACGTCGACACCGGCCGCAACCAGCGCGGCGACCCGTTCTTCGGTGCCATGTCCGGTACCGATGGCCGCCCCGACCCGTAACTGTTCGTGTTCGTCTTTACAAGCCAACGGGTAATCTTTAGCTTTTTGTATATCTTTTACCGTAATCATGCCGCGCAGATGAAAGTCATCATTGACCACCAGCACTTTTTCAATGCGATGTTCATGCAGCAGCGCAATCGCTTCTTTACGATCAGCATTCTCACTGACCGTAACCAAGCGTTCCTTAGGCGTCATGACCTTTGAAACCGGCTCATCGAAGCGCGTTTCAAAGCGCAAATCGCGGCTGGTCACAATGCCGACCAACTCATCGCCGACTACCACCGGCACGCCGGAAATATTTTTGGCGCGGGTGAGCTTAATCACATCGCGTATGCTCACATCCGGCGAAACCGTGATCGGGTCTTTGATCACCCCGCTTTCGTATTTTTTAACGCTACGCACTTCGCGCGCCTGCTGCTCGGCGGTCATGTTTTTATGAATAATACCGATACCGCCTTCCTGGGCAATCGCAATCGCCAGTCGGGCTTCCGTCACCGTATCCATCGCCGCCGCAACCAGAGGAATATTGAGCGTAATACCGCGCGTCAGTTGGGTTTTCATTTCTACGTCGCGTGGCAGCACAGTCGAGTGCGCAGGCACTAATAAAACGTCATCGAACGTGAGCGCTTCCTGGAGAATTTGCATAGACCACACCTTATATGTCAGTGAAAATAACCGGGTATTGTACATTGAGGGAGGGGTGGAGTGCGAGAGGATGGCGCGATTTGTTGAATAATCAGGGATTTTGGCGAGGGCTAATAACAATATAAACAAAAAACCGGGAACGCCTGCGTTTATGTTTATATAAAAAATCATGAATTACGAAAGGGACGAAAGCAAATGAAATGCACCCTTGACGTGAAGAAACTCGGAAAATCGCATGTACGGTTTGATGATAAAGAGCATTAGCTTTATCTCCACTCTACCCGCTGACTTGTAGGACTGAGAAACCCCATCAAAGCTTTCGCAAAAATAGCGACTCCCGCCATCCTCTAACTAACTCTACTTCAATTTCAGCTTTAGCTGACATACGCCGGTAATTTTTTTGCCATAATACTCTGCCGCCTAAAGTAACGCCCAAACCGATGCCCTGCCTCATGCCGGTTGTACCCGGTTTTCGCGTTAAAAAACTATAAAAAACCAGGCATCATCAGAGCGGTATTTTCGATTCAATTTTAACCGAGGGACATCTCATGTCAGAACACAAAAAAAATGAAAGACTGGGTCTAGGACTTTCCGGAGGCGGGCTGCGCGCCTCTTTTTTCCATATCGGCGTTTTGGCGCAAATGGCGGAATTAAACTTGCTGCGCTATGTGGAGGTTATTTCCACAGTTTCCGGCGGCTCCATCATCGGCGCGTTGTATTATTTACATGTTAAGAAGCTGCTCGAAAGCAAAGCGGACGCCGACATTACCGATCAGGATTATGTCGAGATCGTCCGCACGATTGAGAAAGATTTTCTGGCGGCAACGGAAAAAAATATTCGCATGGCAACTTTCGGTAACGCCGTCGCCAATTTTAAAATGATGTTCCTCAATTATTCCCGTAGTGACCGCATAGGCCGGCTCTATAACGAATGGTTGTATCAACATGTACTGACAGGCGTGAGCGCGCCGCTCGAAATGCGGGAATTGAAAATATTTCCCCTGGGCGGCGAAGAAAATTTCCATCCTAATAAACACAATACCGACAGATCGGCAAAAGTCCCCATTCTGGAGCTTAACGCGACCTCCTTAAATACCGGACGCAGTTGGCAGTTTACCGCGGAAACAATGGGCGAACCGCCAACCCCCGATACCGATGTCATCGATAAAAAATCCATCCGGTTGCGCCGCGCCGACGGCTATAAAGATATGGTCTCGACTCAGCAAAACTTTTCTTTAGGCAATGCGGTGGCGGCCTCCGCCTGTGTGCCCGGTCTGTTCGACCCTATGGCTGTCAGCAGTTTATACTTCGACCTTGAGCAAAAAGAAGCAATACGCGCGCAATTAGTAGACGGCGGCGTGCATGATAATCAAGGTATAGAGGCTTTAATCCGCAACAACTGCACCTGTTTTGTGATCAGCGATGCTTCAGGCCAAATAGGTACGGAAAACAGCCCCGGAACGGGTGCGGTCCCCGTGTTATTGCGCGTCAGCAGTATATTGCAGGACCGGGTGCGCACCGAAGGTCTGCTGCACCTGAAAGACAATCGGGGCACGCATAACGTCGCGTTCATGAATTTACGCGAAGGTTTGGCGATTCGGGAAATTTCCTGCATAGACCAAGACGGCAAGCAAGCTCCGGATCATATTATTCCGGCAACATGCCAAAATTTCGGTGTTGACCCGAAAGTACAAGAAAGCCTGTCGAAAATGCGTACCGATTTGGATGCGTTTACCGAGGTCGAAGCGTACTCATTGATGCTGGACGGTTATCGCATGAGTCAGAATGACTTGGAACACTTCAAAGAACACGCGCACTGCATGCATCTCGCCCAACCGAACAGCGAAAGAACCTTGCCGGCAACGCCGTGGAAATTCCAAGATATCGCACCCTGGATAAGCAACCCGACCGACGCTTATCTGCGCCAACTGGAAATAGCCCAGTCCACTTTCGGCAAGGCCTTGATGTGCATTCCCTGGCTCAAAGTCGCTTTAGCGCTATTCATCGCGGTATTGGCCTATCTCTTCGGGCTTGATCTTTGGGAGTTGTTAAAAAAATGCATTTCCTATTTAGAACTGGTTGCCGTTATTTTGCTATGGGCAATTGACGCAATAGCACCCAAACTGGCGCGTATATTCCGTATCTTTGAGCTGTGGCGCATCAATTCAAGCCTGGTCAAATCGGTTGTCAGAAGTCTTGCTTTAATAGTGGGTAGTGTCTTCATCCAGTTCTATCTGTACTGCATTAACCCTTTGTATGTCAAACAAGGACGGGTAGGGAATCTGGTCCCACCCAAAAGCTGATTTTCTTTTCACAATCAAGATATAAGGTTGGGCAAGCTCTTTTCGTTGCCCAACCTTTTCCAGCACGGGGTGATGGAAGACAAGCGCTTTACCGAGAAAGCCGCCCTCGTCAAGAAGCGTCCGAAATACCCAGGATCAACCCCTATAAAAAAAGGGGTAGCCGTTACCGTCTATGCAACTCGATTATAATAAGTGTACGGACTATCCGCAGCCAACCAGCGTTTTTAACTAAAACTCTTCCCACTCGTCATTGGAAAGCTGGGGAATCGATTTGGGCTTGGCGGCCGCCGGAACGATTACTTTTTTCGGCGACGCGACATGAAAAGCACCGGTTCGAGACGCGTCTCCCTGAGTATCGCGAGCATAAGCCTCCACTTTGAATTGCGCGACCGTATCCGATAAGCTTTGCGCCTGCTCTTCCAGCGATTCCGCCGCAGCGGCGGCTTGTTCCACCAACGCGGCATTCTGCTGAGTGACATCGTCCATCTGACCGATAGCTTGATTGACCTGCCCGATACCGGACGTTTGCTCCACTGAAGCGGCGCTGATTTCGGACATCATCGCAGTCACGCCGCGAACCGAATTAACGATCTCCGCCATGGTTTGTCCGGCTTGGGTGACCAGCTGAGTGCCGTCGGCGACCTTCATCACCGAATCGTCAATCAGCTGTTTGATTTCTCCGGCAGCCGTTGCCGCGCGCTGCGCTAAATTGCGCACTTCGACGGCCACCACCGCAAAGCCCCGGCCTTGTTCGCCGGCGCGGGCCGCTTCGACCGCTGCGTTCAAGGCCAGGATGTTGGTTTGGAAAGCAATGTCGTCGATGACCGAAATAATGTCGCCGATCTTACGCGAAGAGTCGTTAATGTCGCCCATGGTCTTAACCACTTGACCGACCACTTCGACGCCTTTACCGGCTATATCCGATGCCTCAACGGCCAATTGATTAGCCTGTTTGGCGTTGGCGGCATTATGCTGCACGGTGGAAGTCAGCTGTTCCATGCTGGCCGCGGTTTGCTCCAGACTGGCGGCTTGCTCCTCGGTACGATGCGACAAGTCGTTATTGCCGGAAGCGATTTCTTTAGCCCCGGTGTTGATGTTGTAGGTGGCTGCTTTGATTTGATTAATGATCTCCTTAAGCTTTTCCACCGTGGTGTTGGCGTCATCCTTGAGCTGCCCGAAACTACCGATATAGTCATTGGTGACGGTTTGGGTCAGGTCGTTACGGGACAATGCGCCCAGTACGCGCACCACATCATTGATACCGCTTTCGGTCGTTTCCATCAGCTCGTTCAGTCCGTCGCCCAGCTGTTTGAAGAAGTCTTCTTTGCCGTCCATGTCAATACGCCGGGTAAAATCGCCCATGACCGCACCATGCACAAGGGAAGACACTTCCTGTTCTATCGCGACTTCGGCGGTGCGATCCAGCCATTGCGTTACCCGACCCAGCGATACGCCGTTGTCATCGATGATCGGGCGAGCCGCCAAGCGTAGATGATGATTTTGAAAGAACAGATCGACATCTTCGCCGGTTTGCGCGGCACGGTCGAATTTAGCGGCAGCTTCCGGATTATCGAACAAGCGGGAGAGAGGGTTGCCGTAAAGGCCTTCGACATTGAAGCCGGGGCCGCCGATAGAAGCAAGTAAGCTTTTCGCGGCCGGCGTCATGTGAATCAATAAAGTATCGGCGCCCGATATGGTAATGGCGGATGTGGAACTGTCGAGGCCGACTTTGATGCGTAAACCCTCATCGGCAACCCGTCTACTTTCCGCGATGTCGAAACCGAGTTTGGCCTGCATTGATTTAAGGGCTTCCAGCACTTTACCGATTTCGTCCCGGTGTTTAATTTCTATAAGGTTGTTATATTTGCCTTGAGCGATGCTGCCAAAGCCGCGAATAGCCGCATTAAGCGGATCGACAATGGCATGAATCAGGATAGCCGCCCACCATAAGGCAAAAGTAATACCCAGCGCGATCAAGCCGATGCCTGTGTTACGGGTGCGATTATAGCGAGCTTGAGCCAACTCAAACTCTTGCTTGGCGACATCAACCTGTAATTGCATCAAAAGCTTATTATCTTCATTAGCGTGTTTAAAAAGCGGATCAACCTTATCTATAGCAAGCTTATTGGCGAGTTCGAGGTCATTAGCTTTCAGTGCGGCAAGCGTTGGCTTCAAGCCTTCTTCGACAAACAGTTTTCTGTTTGCGATGAAGCTATCGGCCAGCTTTTTCTCCTCCGGGGTTAAGTAAGTCGCCATATACGCCGCCCATGTCTTGTTTATTTCCGTGATGTTTTTTTCCACTTCGGCAACATTATTCTGTATTACTGCAGGCGTTGGCGTAATCAACGCAGAGCTGATTTTCAGTTGGTTGGTCAACATTAGTTCCTTGATAAAACAGATCTGGTTCATCGGCACGGTGCGATCCTCATACACCGTGCGCAGGCCCTCATTGGCCTTGTCCATGCCGCGCAAGCCCATGCCGCCGATGATCATCATTAACACACTCAACAGGCCGACGACAATTATCAAACGGCTTTTGATCGTAGGGTTCTTGAAGGGGTTAAGCTTCTTTGAGAAAGTTGATTTAACGATGTTCCCGTCCCGGATTTTCAGGTTGCCGGCTTTGCCGTCCTTAAACAGTCGGTAGGCGGTATCGACGGCATTGACTTGATCCTGGTCGGGCTTAGTGCGCACCGACATATAACCGACGAGTTGGTTGTTTTCATATAAAGGTATGGCAGTGGTCAACACCCAATAAAAATCCCCGTTTTTACAGCGATTCTTGACCAGTCCGGTCCACGGGCGCTCCTCTTTCAACGCTTTCCACATATCGGCAAACGCTTCCGGCGGCATATCCGGATGACGCACGATATTGTGCGGAAAGCCAATCAATTCCGCTTTGGTAAAGCCGCTAACGCGGAGAAAATCATCGTTGATATAGGTAATCATCCCCGTTAAATCCGTTTTGGATACGATGGAATCGCTTTCCTTAAGTGTGTATTCCAGGTTGGTCACCGGCATGTTGATCTTCATAAGGTGTCTCTTGTTCTTTGCTGTTAGTTAGAGTGGGACTTGTAAGGTTGCACAAAATGCTAACCGGATAATTATGCTTGAAAAGGGCTTTGAGTCATTAAAATTGGCTTTTTGCTACAAATGCTATTTTGATTTTTAAAACGTTTGCGCGCCTATCGCTCTTAACAGAGAGGGTCGTTTTTAGTAATAATCATGAACACGAGGGGGCGTAATTAAAAATAAACTACAACGACCATGGCACGCCGATAATTATGATAAACGCGGATAAACCATGAAAAATCGGCGTCATCGGCGTTCTATTTTTGCTGGATTCATCTTTTTACGAGCGATCTTACAGTGTGCATTTGGCTAGATCGGGGGCGAATCGCTTGACTTGCTTACTCTCAAGCTGGAGCAAAACGAATCGCCCCGGTCGAAATCATTTAGCCAATATCTCGTATTTTTTAGCAACAGCGCTTAATTCCGTTCCATTTTTGCTCCTGCCACTGCTTGAAAAAAGCTTCTTTACTGAGTGGCGTATCGTCTTGATGGTGCTCGGCATAGTGCTGTAAATAACGTTCGTAAGCATCGTCGCCGGAAAGACGGCGCACTATCCGCCAGAACGCTTTCAGTTTGCTGAACATCAGTCTCTCACCCACTCTTCAACCAAGCGACTCGGCATATGCGGCGCTTCCGAAAGCGGCAATACCGGCTTACCGGCCAGATAACGGCTGCACACACGCAACATATCGAATACGATCAGCCACAATAAAGTCACGAAAAACAAGGTCAGCCAGCCGTCCAGATGCTGATTGAAGATCAACTGCGGGGCAATCGCCGCTTTCTCCGGCGGCAACGCGCCTGCCGCAAGCTTGTCGGCCAAATCATTGGCCGCCGCAAAAAAGCCGATGCGGATATTGTCGCTGGTGATTTTTTCCCATACGGCGGCGCTGGTAATCGTGACCAACCAAGCCAACGGCAAGCCGGTCACCCAGGCGTATTTGAACTTGTCGGATTTGACCAAAATGCCGGTCGCCACGCACAGCGCAATCGCGGCCAGCATTTGATTGGCAATGCCGAACAGCGGCCACAAAATATTGACGCCGCCGTTCGGATCGATCACGCCGATGTAGAGAAAATAGCCCCAACCCGCGACGACGGCCGCGCTGGTCAAAACCACCGACGGCATCCACGAGGTTTCCGCCATTTTCGGCCAGATATTGCCGAGCATATCCTGCAACATGAAGCGCCCCACCCGAGTTCCTGCATCCAACGTGGTGAGGATGAAAATCGCCTCGAACATAATCGCAAAGTGATACCACAAAGCCAACATGCTTTCACCGAATGCGCTGCCGAAAATGCTCGCCATGCCGACGGCTAAAGACGGCGCGCCGCCGGTACGGGCAAACAGCGTCGCCTCGCCCATTTGATTGGCTAATAGCTGCATCTGATCTACAGTAACCGGAAAACCCCATGAAGAAATTTTGGCAACGGCATCGATAGCTTCCTTGCCGACCACGCCCGCCGGGCTGTTAATCGCAAAAAATACGCCGGGGTCGAGTACGGTCGCGGCCATCATCGCCATAATCGCAACAAAAGATTCCAGCAACATGCCGCCGTAGCCGATCATGCGAATATCACGCTCATTGCTGAGCAATTTCGGCGTGGTGCCGGACGCAATCAGCGAATGAAATCCGGAAATCGCACCGCAAGCGATGGTAATAAACACGAAAGGGAAGAGTTTACCGCCGAAAATAGGCCCGGTGCCGTCGATGAACTGAGTCAAGGCGGGCATTTTTACGGTCGGTTGCAACATGATAATCGCCGCCGCCAACAAGGTGATCGTGCCCAGTTTCACATAAGTCGACAGATAATCGCGCGGCGCCAGCAACAGCCAAACCGGTAAAATCGCGGCGGCGAAGCCGTAAGCCATCACGCACCAAGCCAGCGTCAAACCTTCGTGATCGAACCAAGTGCGCAATGCCGGACTGTGATCGATCCAGCCGCCGCCGACTACGGACAGCAATAATAAACCTACGCCCACTGCTGAAGCCTCAAGCACTTGGCCCGGACGGAAACTGCGCATATACAGGCCGACGATCATCGCAATCGGAATCGTCGCCGACACCGTAGCCGTCGCCCACGGGCTGTGTTTCATTGCATTCACGACAATCAGTCCCAGCACCGCAATCAGGATGATCATAATCGCAAAAGTGCCGATCAACGCGGCGGTACCGCCCAATGCGCCCAGCTCGTCGCGCGCCATTTGACCCAAGCTTTTGGCGTCGCGCCGGGTCGATAAAAACAGCGTCGTCATGTCCTGTACGCAACCGCCCAGCACCGCGCCGAACAATATCCATAATGTCCCCGGCAAATAGCCGAACTGCGCGGCTAAGGTCGGTCCGACCAAGGGTCCCGGCCCTGCAATTGCCGCAAAATGGTGGCCGAATACGATCCATTTGTTGGTCGGCACAAAATCGCGGCCGTTATCCAGGCGCTCGGCCGGTGTCGCCCGCGTTTCGTCTACCACCAGTACCGTGGCGACAATCCATGCCGCATAAAAACGGTAGGCAATGGCATAGATGCATAAAGCGGCGGTTATAAACCACAGCGTGTTGATGCTTTCGCCGCGATTTATCGCGATACCGCCGACGGCGGCGGCGCCGAGAGCGGTAATCAGCACCCAGATTGAATTTTTCAGTAGATTATTCATCAGTCATTTTCTCTAATTTGTATTGATGTTTTATTGATTGACCGGAATGATTATCCTGAAAAATGACGAAATTACGCTAGGATTAGGGTCAAGTATTACTTCGGAATGTTGATTTTTGTATGCCGGAATTCAAATGTCGTGGGCCTCGTTATGTTAAGCGGCATAAAGCTCCAGCCTCAGCTCCCGCGAAATCACAGCGTTGATGTTGAAATGCCCGGCCTGGAGCGGAGCAAGTCGTCAACAACATCACACTTTTTTCTCTGTGTTCTTCCCGTCTTGTAGAGAATTAATATTTATTGAGGCCCCACTTCCACAACGATTACGTCAATGCCGTTTTCCCTCAATCGGCTGCGGATAGTGCTGACGCTGGCCATTTGCGTATACGGTCCCATTTTGACGCGATTCCAGACCACGCTGCCGACTTTAGCTTTCTCGACTCTGGATTCAATGCCCATTAAAGCCAGTTTGGCTCTTAAGCTGTCGGCATCTTTAAATTCCCTAAACGAACCGGCTTGCAAAATATAACTGGCGGTTTTTGCTTGTCCGACCCGCTCTTCCCTGGCGCGAGTGTTGATTTCGTGATCCGGCACGATGACTTCTTTTTCGGGCAGGATGGTGTAAAAATCGAATTGCGGCAATACCGGCCCCGGTTCAGGTTTTTTCTCCGGCTTCGGGGCTTCGGCTTTGGCCGTGTCAGGCTTCGCCGAAACCGCTTGCGGCAAAGCAACTTGTTTCGGCCTGCCGCTACGCAAATACACCAAAAAGACTACAAACGAAATAATCAAGGCCGTAATCAGCATCCATCGCCACAGGCTAAGTCCTTGCGAAGGTTGCCGGTATGACGCGCTTTTCTTATTCTGCGTTCTGTGTTTATAGTCTTTGGCCATTTTACATCGCTTCAGGTGTGTTGATTTTCAGCAAGCCCAAGCCGTTCGCCAATACTTGTTTCACCGCGCAAATCAGGTTGAGTCTTGCATTGCGGATTTTGGCGTCATCAACCAGGAATTGATGCGCATTGTAGTAAGTATGAAACTCGTTGGCTAATTCGCGCAGGTATTGAATCAGTTGATGCGGTTCATGCTGTAACGCGGCGCGTTCGAGCATTTCAGGATAACGCGCCAGTGTTCCCAGCAGATTGGTTTCGTGCTCTTCGGTTAACAAGGTCAGGTTTGCCATGCCCAGCAGCAAGTCGCGTTCCCAATTTTTTTCATCCAATTGGCGCAATACGCTGCACACCCTGGCGTAGGCGTACTGCACGTAAAATACCGGGTTTTCGTTGGATTTGGAGGTCGCCAGTTTCAGGTCGAAATCCATGTGCTGTTCGGACCGGCGCATTACGTAAAAGAAACGCGCCGCATCTTTACCGACTTCGTTGCGCAATTGGCGCAGGGTAACGAATTCGCCGGAGCGAGTCGACATTTGTACTTTTTCGTCGCCGCGATACAGTGAGGCAAATTGCACCAACAACACTTTCAACTTGGACACATCTGCGCCCAAAGCCTGGATGGCGGCTCTGACTCTGGGAATATAGCCATGATGATCGGCGCCCCAAATATCGATAATCAGGTCGAAGCCGCGCTCCAGCTTATTCATATGGTAGGCAATATCGGACGCAAAATACGTGGATTGACCGTTATCCCGAACCACCACCCGGTCTTTTTCATCGCCTAATTGGGCGCAGGCAAACCACGTCGCGCCGTCTTTTTCATAAAGATAGCCGCCGGCACGCAAGCGCTCCAGTGCTTTTTCCACGGAACCGTCATCCATCAATTGGCGTTCCGAAAACCATTCCTGATAGTCAACGCCGAATTCGCTCAGGTCGACTTTGATGTCTTCCAGAATGTCGTTCAAGCCTATTTGAAAAAAATCCTCATATAACGAGGGCCCCAGCAAGGTTTTAGCGCGAACGATCAGTGCATCGATATGCTCTTCCTTATCGCCGCCCGCCGGCTCATCAAGGGGGATGTCTTCGAACACCAGCTCCGCAGGTCTGCGATATTCGTTGTTGGCGTTGTTATGGATGTCGTTAGCGATTTCGCGGACATATTCGCCGCGATAGCCGTTACTGGGAAAATGCACAACTTCGCCGCATTCTTCAAGGTATCTGAGCCAGATACTGGTAGCGAGGATGTCCATTTGCCGACCGGCATCGTTGACGTAATACTCGCGATGCACATTAAAACCGACGGCCTGCAATAAGTCGGCAACGACGGAACCATAGGCAGCGCCACGGCCATGACCGACATGCAAAGGGCCGGTAGGATTGGCGGAAACGAACTCGACCTGAACCTTTTTACCGGCACCGATAGTGCTCAAGCCGAATTTACGGCCTTGCTCGTGAATCAGCGGGATAATCCGGTACTGCGCGCTAGGATCGCTAAAGAAGTTGATAAAGCCGGGGCCCGCCAGTTCGACTTTAACGATAGCGGCGTCTTGAGGCAGTGCGGCAATCAGTTTTTCAGCCAGTTGGCGCGGATTGGTGCCGGCCGATTTCGCCAGCATTAGCGCCAGATTGGAAGCAAAGTCGCCGTGTTGCGGGTCACGGGTGCGATCAATCGTAATATTCGGGGTGATGTCCTGAGCGATAACGCCGTCCGCTTTAAGCGTTTGAACGGCTTGCAGGATAAGTTCCTCTATCTTTTTTTTCATTGCTTCTGCGTAGGTTAGATCAAGTAAACAGACGAGCATTATCCATTAAAGTGATTCGATTATCCATTCAAACAGCATTGAGGCCGAGGCAAGCGCATGGACCGCAAAGCGGCAGTATCGGTTAATTTTAAATCGCTTAACGGCGTGACCGATAAGCCCGCATTAACGACACAAACGCCAGAAAATCGTATAAGCCGTGAATAACGATCGGTGCGAGCAAGTTTCTGTCGCCGCCATAATCCATCGACAAGCTTAAATAAATCCCGACTAACGTGGCCAGCACCGCATAAAGCGGCGTCACCGCATGAGCCAAACCGAACAGGATATTGCTGCCGACCAAGCCTGCGGTCATGCCCCAGGAAGATTCCATCCAGGGCTGGATAACGCCGCGAAACAGCAGTTCTTCCGATAGCCCGGCAATCGACGCCAGGATCAATAGATCAGTCCAATGCTGACGCTGTAAACTGGGGCCTAAAGTCTCCATCAGCACATTTTTAATCTTTATGATCGATGCTATCCGCATCTTCTCCAGCGCTAAGAATAATAAAAATAACGGCATTGTCCCTGCTATGCCGTAAGCGATGGCCGATTCTGAAAAATACAGGCTGCCAAAAGGATTGATGTTTGCCACCCAGCCTAAAAAAACCGCAACTAAGATTATCGCCGCTTCGAAAGAACAAGCCCGTTTAAAAAAATCATCATGATTAATAGGAGTGGTAGCCATGGGTATTATTTGTGTACGAAGAAAAAGGCATTCTAATCAAAAATGGTTAGAATGATCGATTTGATTCATTGTTGCGACGGACAATATGCTGTGTTTTATTTATAAAAGCCTGAAAAAAGAACATCTTTATTTATATATCGAGAAAAAGGACGATTTTTCGAGAGTGCCGGAAGCGCTTTTCAATAGTTTCGGCGCAATGGCATTTGTGATGGATCTGGAGTTAACGCCGGAACGCAAATTAGCCAAGGAGGACGCAGCGAAAGTAATCGATAGCCTGAAGGCAAAAGGCTTTTTTGTACAGATGCCGCCGGTTAATTTACCGCCACCGTTGAAGCTTCAATAAAGGCAATTACGCAACAGGGCCGCGGCTTGCCTAACTCATACCAAGAAGGAATAACATTGTGAACAATCCGAGTGCATGCTTAATTTTTGCTCATCGCGGCGCTAATAAAGAGGCTGCCGAGAATACCCGAGCCGCTTTTAATAAAGCGCTGCAATACCCCATTGACGGCCTGGAAACGGATGTTCAGCTAAGTTTGGATGAGATACCGGTGCTTTGGCACGACTGGGAACTGGATAAACTGGGTCATCCGGGCAAATGTATCGACGATTTTAAGTTCGCGCAGCTTGAACAAATGGATTTTGCCGGATATTGCCCGTTCGCTGTGGAGCCCGAAGGTGTACTGGGCCTTAAGGAATTTATCGACCTTTATCGGGGGCGCTGCAATCTGGATATTGAGCTTAAAAGTCGCGACGGGGAATCGCAGCAACGCTTGGAACGCAAAATAGTGCAAATGCTGGCTATCATAGGCTCACCGGCTTCCGGCGGCGTATTTATTTCTTCCTATAGTTTGCCCGGCCTGGTTTTCGCCCATCAACACGCACCGGATTTGCCGCTTTATTATCTGCTGTCCGGCCATCACACTCAGACCGACATTGAGCGGTTTTTGCAAGAATATAATTTTCTTGCCGGTTTTTGCCTGCCTATCGACATCCATAACGAATCTATTGCAGCTTTTTTGCGTGACCAAGGCAAAGGCGCCGGGGTCTACACCTGCAACAACGAGGAGGCTATTCAAAAGGCGCTGGACTTGAAGGTCAATATTCTGATTACCGATTATCCGCAGCTGGCAGTGCAGATGCGCGATTCTTGATGTTGCGCAACGGGTCGATGTTCAACGGCGGATGAGACGGCCCCGGTTAGAACTCATATTGAATATGACATGTAAAGTGCAAGCATAACTTGCACTTCTGATTTAGGCCGTTTTAAGTGAGTGACTCTCTTTTAAAGAGGTGAACATCCCGATTACTCATAAAGGCAATCGCTTAAATCGGGTGCTTTGGCCTGATGAGACATTTTGCTGTCATGGATCATTTGAAAAGCTTTATCGAAATCCGCATTAATAAAGCTGCGTGTCAAATGCACGCATAAGCCGTAAACTTCCGAATAATCATCGCTGTTGCCGGAAGTGCATTGATTGATTTTATCGGACAGGATACGCATGATGGATAAGATAAAGCCATCATGCCGCCAGGTGACCGGATGGTCTGTAACAGCGTCTCCGCGCTTGGCGATGGCGCGCAACGCATCATAGGCAAGATTAACCAGACCGGCCAATATACCGACCATCTCGCCGGTTTTAATCGCTTTTAATACTGCGCTGCCCGCCTCCATCAGTAAGGCTTGATGTTCAACAATATCCATATCGGATAAATGCTGATTCGCCCCCTGCTCCGCTTGAGGAAATGAACGGGAATCGTGAAATTCTCTAACCAGTTTCAAGTGTTTATTCATGATTTATCTCCTCTGTTTGTTATGGTCGGCTCCAGGCTGGGTTGCGTATTGTTTAGTCACTCAGCAGAGTAGTGCGAACGGTTACGGGTTGCCGCAATCCGTGCTCATGTTGAGCATAGCCAACCGGTTTAAGCCGAATTAAGATGAACTCAATCAAACTCAAGTTTTTAACGTTGTTTATTCCAGCGCTATTTTTCCTTCAATACAATGATTGACGCCAATCGCAGGAGCTTCCAAGGTCATTTTCACTTCTATGAACTCGGAACCGTTCAGTGTTCCGGCTTCGACGGCTTTGAGTACTGCATGTTCGATCTCTCGTTGCGAGGTGATACCGACGTTTTTAAGGTATTTTCTGACCTCGATATTTAAGGTGTCTTCATTCATTTTCGACCTCTCAAAGGCAAAGTAACGTCCACAAGCGGAGCATGGGAGCGTTTGTTGATAAAAAACCGTTATGCTGCTTAACGGCTGTATCATGTTATTTACACAATAAAAAAGAAAGCCTTATCCGTTAAAAGTTATCAGACCATAATTCTTGTCATTTATCTATCCGTGTAAGCCGCTTATGACCTTGATAGCTTTGTAGCAAATTAAAGAATCCGACTTTGCTTTCACTCTTAAGACAACTCGCTAATCGGCCAGCGCGGCCGGGCATAAATTTCCAACCCTTGCTGTTGGCCCGCCATTAAACGCCGACAACCGGCATAAGCGATCATCGCGCCGTTGTCGGTGCAGAATTGGAGTCTGGGGAAATACAGCCGGGCATTCTCTTTAGCAACCATTTCCGTTAAACATGCGCGAATTTGTTTGTTGGCGCTGACGCCTCCGGCGACAACCAATCTTTTCAGGCCGGTTTGCTGCAAAGCCCGCTTGCATTTAATGCTGAGCGTTTCGGCAACCGCCTGTTGAAATGCGGCGGCGATATCGGCCTTGTCCCGATCGGTTTTCTCCGAGTTGTTGACGGCATTCAGCGTGAATGTTTTTAAGCCGCTAAAGCTAAAATCCAATCCGGGACGATCGGTCATCGGCCGGGGAAATTTAATTTGTGGCTTGCCCCGCTCTGCAAGCGCGGACAGCTTTGGCCCGCCCGGATAACCCAAACCCAGCATTTTTGCGGTTTTATCGAAAGCTTCACCGGCGGCGTCATCCAAGGATTCGCCTAATAGCCGATAGCGGCCGATACCTTCAACCTGTACAAGCAGGGTGTGCCCTCCGGAAATCAGCAACGCAACAAAGGGAAACTCCGGCGGATTTTCTTCCAGCATAGGCGCCAGCAGATGCCCTTCCATGTGATGAACGGCAATAGCCGGAACTTGCCATGTCCAAGCCAAGCTTCTGGCCGTTGCTGCGCCGACCAGCAAAGCTCCCATCAGTCCCGGTCCCGCGGTGTAAGCAATGCCGTTAATATCCTTGCCGGTCAGCCGACTTTCCCGTAAGCATTGCTTGATCAGCGGCACTAATTTTCGAATATGATCGCGCGAGGCCAGCTCGGGAACAACGCCGCCATATTCGCTATGCATATCAACCTGACTGTATAAAAGGTGACTACACAGGCCTTGTTCGGAGTGATAAATGGCGACACCGGTTTCGTCGCAAGAAGTTTCTATGCCTAAAACGTACATTGAGTTTTTGAAATTTATAAAAGTAAAGGTATAATTAAGGGTTCTGTTTGTTCAGTGGATTGAAACATCCTAACTTTTTAAATATTAACATATTCGGGTCATTATATGCCGTCAGTAAAAATCAAAGAAAACGAACCATTTGATATTGCGATTCGCCGTTTTAAACGCGCTTGCGAGAAAGCAGGTGTATTGGCGGAAGTACGTCGCCGCGAGTTTTATGAAAAGCCAACCGCGGAGCGCAAACGTAAAGGCGCGGCGGCTGTTAAGCGTCACTTGAAAAAATTGGCGCGTGAACGTTATGCATTGAAAAACTTACGTCGCGGACGCCCTGCACTGTAAAACCAAGGTAACTGCGATGGATTTGTTAACTGATCGTATCAAGGATGATATGAAAGCCGCCATGAAAGGCGGAGATAAAGCAAGACTGGGTGTGATTCGTTTGATTTTGGCCGCGATTAAGCAGGTCGAGGTCGATGAGCGCATTGTTTTGGATAATGAGCGGGTCATTTTGGTGCTTGACAAGATGCTCAAGCAACGCCGTGAATCTATCCGCCAATTTGCCGAAGCCGGCCGAGATGACTTGGTCGCCATTGAAGAAGCCGAGATTCCGGTGATTCAGGATTTTTTGCCGCAAGCGTTGACCGAGGCCGAAATAGATGCAATGGTTAAAGATGCTGTTGCGGAGTCCGGCGCAGAATCGGTTAAGGATATGGGCAAAGTCATGGCTTTGCTTAAAGCAAAAATGCAGGGGCGCGCCGATATGTCGGCCGTGAGCAATAAAATCAAGGCTGCGCTGGCAGTTTAGCTTTTTACTGAATGCTCAGCAACTGCTCCTGCGCCGCCTAAGCCGCCTGCTCTGGGCGCGCTGTCTTTTGCATCAATTTTCAGGGTGCAGTTGTGTCCGGTAGAATTCCACGCGAATTTATTGATGATCTTTTGGTGCGGGTTGATATTGTCGATTTAATCGATTCGCACGTTCCTCTAAAAAAAACGGGTAACAACTTTGTCGCCCGCTGCCCTTTTCATGCCGAAAAAACACCCAGCTTTTCCGTAAACCGAAAAAAGCAATTTTTTTACTGCTTTGGTTGCGGCGCCAGCGGCAATGCAATTAGCTTTCTGATGGATTTTAGCCATCTTGATTTCGTTGAAGCCGTTGAGGATTTGGCGGGATTTGCCGGAGTAGAGGTACCTAGGGAATCAATCGAATACCCGTCAGGACAAAAAAAAGAAGATTTAAATAGCCTGTATGCGCTAATGGAACAGGTAGCCGCTTTTTATGTGGAACAGTTGCGGACTAACGATGAAGGAAAGAAAGCGGTTGAGTATTTAAAAAACAGGGGTATCGGTGGCGATTGTGCCGGCGACTTCATGCTGGGCTATGCACCCGATGAATGGCAGACTCTTGCATCCCGCTTTAACCCGCAATTATTGCTTGAGACCGGATTGCTAGTCAGCAAAGAAGGCGGGCAGCCGTATGACCGCTTTCGCGGACGCATCATGTTTCCCATCCGGGATAAGCGCGCCCGAATTGTAGGTTTTGGCGGACGAGTCCTCGACGATTCTTTGCCCAAATACTTGAATTCTCCGGAAACGCCCCTATTTCACAAAGGCAAAGAAGTTTACGGACTGTATGAACTTTTGAAGAAAAACACCAAACCCAAGAGGATTTTGGTTGTCGAGGGGTATATGGATGTTATCACCCTAACTCAGTTTGGTATTCATTATGCAGTTGCAACCTTAGGAACAGCTACATCGCAAGCGCACCTTGATATGCTATTTCGGTTTTCATCGGAACTGGTATTTTGCTTTGACGGTGATAAGGCCGGCAGGGAAGCGGCATGGAGAGCAATTGCCGCGGTCTTTCCATCCTTAAAGGGTGGCAGGCAAATTCGTATCATGTTGTTACCGCAAAACCATGATCCGGATTCATTGATGCGCGAAGAAGGGCCCGATAGGTTCAATGACAGCGTGGAAGCAGCTCAATTTTTATCAGATTATTTTTTCGAACATTTTTCTAAAGATTTAAAGCTGTCCAAAATGGAAGGGCGTTCTAGCTTGAGAAATGAAGCCGCATCTTACTTGGAGCAATTACCAATCGGCGCATTTAGAGAAATGATGTTTGAAAAATTATCTAGCCTAGCCAAGCAGCACATTTTGGATAACGAAGCTATACTGGCTTATAAAAAACAGGAAAATAAACATCGACAGAAAAGTGGCCGACCATCGCTATCAAGATTTGTAATGGCTTTGTTGGTTCAGAATCCTAAACTTATTGATATAGTCGAGCAAAAAGAGATTGATTGGAATTACTTAGAGTTTGATGGGATTGAAAGATTTAAGAATATCCTGCAAATGATTACCGATATAAGACCAACAAATTATGGTGTGCTATTGGAGGCCTATCGAAGCCATTCTGATGAGTTGGTTGTTAAAAAATTAGCATCATTAGATTTATTAATTCCAGATGACGGGATAGAAACTGAGTTTTGCGATGCGCTAGATAGACTGATAACGCAAGCCATAAAGGCCAAAATAGAGAAATTGTTGGATAAAGAGAAAGCCGAAGGACTGGACGCACAGGAAAAAGAGCTGCTACGTAAAATGCTGACAGCTAAATTGTTTAGTGCAAAATAACAGGAATTTGTAGTATAATTTTCGGTTCGGCGAAGTCGGATCGAACTGAGTCTTCCGTGAGTAAATGATGAATCAAGAACAACAACAGTCTCAACTTAAACAATTGATAGCCAAAGGTAAAGTGCAGGGTTACCTGACTTATGCTGAGGTTAACGATCACTTGCCCAGTGATATTGTTGATCCTGAGCAAATTGAAGATATTATTGGCATGATCAATGATATGGGGATTCAGGTTTACGAAGTTGCGCCCGATGAAGATTCCCTGATTACTGATTCCGCAGCCGTTACCACGGACGATGAAGACGCCGAGGAAGTTGCAGCCTTAGCTTCTGTTGATAGCGAATTCGGCAGAACCACGGACCCGGTTCGCATGTATATGCGGGAAATGGGCTCGGTGGAATTGCTGACCCGCGCCGACGAATTAAAAATCGCCAAACGCATTGAAGAAGGCCAGCAGCAGCTGGTTGAAGCCATTGCTCGCTCATGTATGGTGGTCGAAGATTTTTTACAATCATTTGATGATATTTCCGGCGAGGAAGGCGGCATTCGCCTGACGGATTTAATTTCCGGTTTTGTGGATTTGACCGAACCCGAAGATTTTGTCGCCACCCTACCTGTGGCCGATGATGTCGAAGAGGCGCCCACAGAAGAAGAACCCAAGGGACTGAATTACGAAGAGGTCAAAGAAAAAGTCGAGACACTCAGAAAACAGTTAAAAACGGCAGCCTCAGCAATAAAAAAACACGGCTATTCAAGCGATAAGACCGAAAAAGAATTTGAAGCTTTGGCTGAGTTGTTCATGGAATTTAAATGGACGCCGCAATATTTAAAGAAGTTGACCGCTATCATTCCTAATGGCGTTGCTACGGTGCGCGAGCAGGAAAGACTGATCATGGATATTTTTGTCAACTATGCAAAAATGCCGCGCAAGGATTTTATTGCTTCATTTCCTGAACACGAAACCAGTTCGGAATGGTTTGACCAGTACTTGAGCACAGGAAGCAAGTATGCTGAAGCATTAAAAGAACGCGAAAAAGAGGTCAGAAAAGCTCAAAAAATATTAGCCGATATAGAATCGGAATATGGCCTGACCATTAGCGGACTCAAAGACATTAACCGGCGCATGTCTATCGGCGAAGCCAAAGCAAGACGCGCGAAAAAAGAAATGATTGAAGCTAATTTACGACTGGTCATTTCAATAGCTAAAAAATATACTAATCGCGGTTTACAATTCCTTGATTTGATTCAGGAAGGCAATATCGGTTTAATGAAAGCGGTCGATAAGTTTGAATATCGTCGCGGCTACAAGTTTTCTACCTACGCAACGTGGTGGATCAGGCAGGCGATTACCCGTTCCATTGCCGACCAAGCCAGAACTATTCGTATTCCGGTGCATATGATCGAAACGATCAATAAACTGAATCGAATTTCCAGACAAATACTTCAGGAATTAGGACGGGAAGCAACACCGGAAGAATTGGCGGAACGCATGGAAATGCCCGAAGATAAAGTGCGCAAGGTATTAAAAATTGCCAAAGAACCTATTTCAATGGAAACACCTATCGGCGACGACGAAGATTCTCATTTGGGAGATTTCATAGAAGATGCTAAAGTATTGTCGCCTGTTGAAGCGGCAACGATTGCCGGCCTACGTGAATCCACGCAAAATGTGTTAGCGGGATTAACGGCAAGAGAAGCAAAAGTTCTGCGTATGCGTTTTGGTATTAACATGAATACCGACCACACATTGGAAGAAGTAGGCAAGCAGTTTGACGTGACCCGTGAAAGAATCCGTCAAATTGAAGCCAAAGCATTAAGAAAACTTAGACATCCCTCAAGATCTGAACAACTAAGATGCTTTTTGGATGGCGAGTAAATAACATAAGGGCCCTTAGCTCAGTTGGTTAGAGCGTCCGACTCATAATCGGCAGGTCGTAGGTTCAAGTCCTACAGGGCCCACCATACACACGAAGGCTGCCTACGCAGCCTTTTGTACATCTGGGTTTTACATTTTTAAGGGGAGTATCGTGAGCAATAATTATACTTTTACATCAGAATCGGTTTCAGAAGGGCATCCTGACAAGGTCGCGGATCAAATTTCAGATGCAGTGCTTGATGCTTTATTGGCACAAGATCCTCGTTCACGCGTTGCTTGTGAAACACTGGTAAAAACCGGCATGGTCATTTTAGCGGGCGAAGTCACCACCGACGCTTGGGTTGATCTTGAAGCCTTGGTCCGAAAAGTCGTTTGCGACATTGGCTATAACCACGGCGATATAGGTTTCGACGGACAAAGCTGCGCGGTTTTAAATGCCATTGGCAAACAGTCGGCTGACATTGCGATGGGTGTCGATGAGGCAGACGATCATGAGCAAGGCGCGGGCGATCAAGGTTTAATGTTTGGCTACGCCAGCAATGAAACCGACGTATTGATGCCGGCTCCGATCACTTACTCTCATTTGCTGGTTAAACGCCAGGCTGAAATTCGTAAAAATAAAACCTTGCCTTGGCTGCGTCCCGATGCCAAAAGCCAGGTTACTTTCCGCTATGAAAATAATAAACCGGTAGCGATTGACGCGGTTGTCCTATCGACTCAGCACTCGCCTGAAATTGCGACAAAGGCCTTACACGAAGCGGTTATGGATGAAATTATCCTGCCGATTTTGCCCAAAGAATGGCTGCACAAAGATACCAAGTATTTTATTAATCCAACCGGTCAGTTCATTATCGGCGGCCCCGTCGGCGACTGCGGCTTAACCGGACGTAAAATCATCGTCGATTCTTACGGCGGCATGGCAAGACACGGCGGCGGCGCATTTTCCGGTAAAGATCCTTCAAAAGTCGACCGTTCGGCAGCGTATATGGCTCGCTATGTAGCGAAAAATATCGTTGCTGCCGAATTGGCCGAACGTTGCGAAATTCAGGTTTCTTATGCTATCGGCGTTGCCGAACCGACTTCTATCACCGTCGAAACCTTCGGTACCGGCAAAATCAGTGAAGACAGACTGGTGCAGATTATCAGGGATATTTTTGATTTACGACCTAAAGGCTTAATTGCAATGTTAGGCCTATTAAAGCCCATCTATCAAACAACGGCTGCGTATGGTCATTTCGGTCGTACCGAAGACTCTTTTAGCTGGGAAAAAACCGACAAGGTTGACGCATTAAAAGATGCCGCCGGTCTCTAACTCAACATAAATACGGGAAACATAATGAGCCAACCAGATTATAAAATTGCCGATATTGCATTGGCGGAATGGGGTCGTAAAGAAATCAATATTGCCGAAACCGAAATGCCGGGCTTAATGGCTCTGCGTGAAGAATTCGGCGCGGAACAGCCGTTAAAAGGCGCGCGTATCGCCGGCTGTTTGCATATGACCATTCAAACCGCAGTATTGATTGAAACTCTGACCGCATTAGGCGCAGAAGTCCGTTGGTCTTCCTGCAATATTTTTTCCACGCAAGATCATGCGGCAGCGGCAATGGCTGCGGCCGGTATTCCTGTTTTTGCCTGGAAAGGCGAAACCGAGGAAGAAGCCGAATGGTGTATTGCTCAAACCATTGACGGTCTTGACGGCTGGCGTCCGAACATGATTCTGGATGACGGCGGCGACTTAACCGTCATGATGCATGAAAAATATCCCGAATTAATGGCCGACATTAAAGGCTTGTCCGAAGAAACCACTACCGGCGTATTGCGTCTGTATGAAATGGTCGCTAAAGGCACGCTAAAAGTTCCCGCATTCAATGTGAACGATTCGGTCACCAAATCAAAATTCGACAACCTGTACGGTTGCCGCGAATCATTGGTTGACGGCATCAAGCGCGCTACCGATGTAATGATTGCCGGTAAAATTGCCGTGGTTTGCGGTTATGGCGACGTCGGCAAAGGTTGCGCGCAATCCTTACGCGGCCTGGGTGCAACGGTATTAATTACCGAAATTGACCCGATTTGTGCATTGCAAGCGGCAATGGAAGGCTATCGCGTGGTAACGATGGAAGAAGCCGCTCCGCTGGCTAATATTTTTGTTACTGCAACAGGCAATTTTAATATTATTACTCACCAGCATATGCTGGCTATGAGAGATCAGGCGATTGTTTGCAATATCGGTCATTTTGACGCTGAAATCGACATTGCATCATTGCGTCAATACACTTGGGAAAACATCAAGCCTCAAGTCGATCATGTGATTTTTCCTGATGGCAAACGCCTGATTATTTTGGCGGAAGGTCGTTTGGTTAACCTGGGTTGCGGCACCGGACATCCAAGCTTTGTCATGTCTAACTCGTTCTGCAACCAAGTTTTGGCGCAAATGGAACTGTGGAAAAATGCGGCTCAGTATGAAAACAAGGTTTATATCCTGCCTAAAAAACTGGACGAAAAAGTGGCCAGATCGCATCTTAAACAACTGGGCGTAAAGTTAACCGTGTTAACCGATGAGCAAGCCAAGTACATCAATGTTCCGGTTGAAGGACCGTTTAAAGCCGATCATTATCGTTATTGATTAAGCATCGTTCCCATGGATTCCGTGGGAATGTGTCCCGTATCGCAGCAGTGATACGGGACACAATGAGTCCACAGAGAACGGTGTCCGGCAAATACCGTGGGAACGATATATTTAGATTCCCGTCAGTGAGACCGTAAAAATGCAATCACAAAAAACACATCCCCAACTGTTTAGTTTCGAATTTTACCCGCCCAAAACCGAAGAAGGCGAGGCCAGCCTGCAAGTTGTGCATAGCAAACTGGCAACACTTAATCCCGACTTTTTTTCCGTTACCTTTGGCGCAGGAGGGTCGACCCGCGATAAAACCTTCACTACAGTCATCGATATTCAAGCTAAAGGTATTGCCGCCGCGCCGCATTTATCCTGCGTTGCGTCAACTAAAGCCAATATCCGCGCCATTCTGAAAGACTACCAAGACCATGGCATTACTAAAATCGTCGCCTTAAGAGGCGATTTGCCTTCCGGCATGATGTCCGCCGGAGAATTCCGCTACGCCAATGAACTGGTCGAGTTTATTCGCCAGGAAACCGGCGATCATTTCCAGATTCATGTCGCCGCCTATCCTGAAGTGCATCCTCAAGCGGTCAGTGGCGTGGAGGACTTCAAAAACTTCAAGCGTAAAGTAGCTGCGGGAGCCAATGCGGTTATTACCCAATATTTTTACAATGCCGAAGCTTATTTTCACTTTGTCGATGCCTGCGAAAAAAGCGGCATAACCATTCCAATCGTACCCGGCATTATGCCGATTACCCAATATGCCCAACTATTCCGTTTTTCGGAAATGTGCGGCGCGGATATTCCTCGCTGGTTGCGTAAACGCCTGGAAAGTTTTGGCGATGACAAAGAGTCGATCCAAGCATTCGGCCTGGACGTGGTCAGCAACCTGTGTCAACGTTTACTGGATGGCGGCGCGCCCGGCCTGCATTTTTATACCATGAACCAGTCCGCGCCTACCTTGGCGATTTTGGATAATTTAAAGTGTAACTGAAGTCGTACCGGCAGGCGCTGTAACTTGCTTTTAATCTATCTTAGCTCACTGATTTAGCGGCTATTTATTGAGGTAAAAATCATGGCGTTGAAATTAAAACAAGCATCCGAATGGATTAGCGAAGAAGCCTATTTGCAAAGCGAATTGCTTAGCGAAATAAAGCGGGAGTATATCGATGGCGCTGTTTATGCAATGGCGGGAGCGAGTAAAAATCACCAGCGTATTACGGGGAATGTCAGTCGGAAATTTGGCAATCAATTAGAAAACACGCCCTGCGAACCCTTCTCATCGGATGTTAAAGTTAAAGTCGGCAGTAAATTTTTTTACCCCGATGTCATGGTGGTGTGTAAGGATGACAGCGGCAACGCTTATTACACCGAAAATCCCGTCATTATTGTCGAGGTCTTATCAAAATCGACCCGCAGAATGGATGAAACCGCTAAAAAATTCGCCTATCAAACCCTGCCTACGCTACAAGAATATGTGCTGATCGAGCAGGATTTTGTCGATGTCGAAGTCTGCCGGCGTAATGAAGGCTGGGTATCCCGGCATTACTTTATGGGCGATAACGTTACGTTTGAATCAGTGGACTTAACGTTAGCCGTAGCGGATATATATCAGCGCGTTGATAATGATGACGTAACCTCCTTTCTTGATTCACTTAATCAACCCTAGCCGCTAAAGGCGCGAGGCTCTTTTAGCCTTTTGTCTTTCACCTTTTATCTTTCGCCTGTGTCCAACCAATCCCTTTCCAATCGCGACCTCTCCGTGCTGTGGCATCCTTGCACACAAATGAAAGACCACGAGACTTTCCCGATTATTCCGATCAAAAAAGGTCAAGGCGTTTGGCTCGAAGATTTCGACGGTAACCGCTATCTCGATGCGATCAGTTCATGGTGGGTGAATTTATTCGGTCATGCCAATCCAGCCATCAATGCCGCATTAAAAGACCAGCTCGAGACCTTGGAACAGGTGATTTTTGCCGGATTTACCCACGAGTCCGCCGTCGAGCTGGCGGAAAAGCTGGTTACAATAACGCCTCAAGGCTTGAATCGCTGTTTTTATGCCGACAATGGTTCGGCTGCGGTGGAAGTTGCGCTGAAAATGAGTTTTCATTATTGGCGCAACTGCGGACAAACGCAAAAAACCAAATTCATCACGCTGGAAAACAGTTATCACGGCGAAACCTTAGGCGCGCTGGCCGTCGGCAATGTGTCGCTGTATAAAGAAACCTACGCGCCGCTGTTAATGGACGTCATTACCGTGCCCGGCCCGGATTGTTATCACCGCGCCCCCGGCGAATCATGGCCGGACTATTCCGCCCGCCGCTTTACGCTGATGGAACAAGCGCTGCAACAACACAGCGACACGGTTTGCGCGGTTATCATTGAGCCGCTGGTGCAATGCGCCGGCCATATGCGCATGTACGATCCGATCTATTTAAAACTGCTGCGCACCGCCTGCGATAAATACCAAGTGCATTTAATCGCCGATGAAATCGCGGTCGGCTTCGGCCGCACCGGAACGCTGTTCGCTTGCGAACAAGCCGCCGTCAGTCCCGATTTTATCTGCTTGTCCAAAGGCTTAACCGGCGGTTATTTAGCGCTCTCCGCAGTCTTAACCACCGATCAGGTGTATCAGGCTTTCTATGCCGACTATCAAACGATGAGCGCATTTTTGCACTCGCACAGCTACACCGGCAATGCGCTGGCGTGCAGAGCCGCACTCGCCACCTTGGAGATTTTCCGGCAACAGAATATCATCGAGAAAAACCGGTTTTTGGCCGGGATTATGACGAAAGCGGCGATGCGTTTTCATGACCATCCGCATGTGGCCGAAGTCCGCCAAACCGGCATGATTTTGGCGATTGAAATGGTCAAAAACAAGCACACCCGCGAACCTTACCCTTGGCAGCAGCGCCGCGGTCTTCGCGTTTATCAATACGCGCTGTCCAAAGGCGTATTATTGCGCCCTTTGGGCGATGTCATTTATTTTATGCCCCCCTATATCGTTACCGAGCAAGAGCTTTTATTAATAGCCGACGTCGCTTGGCAAGGCATACAACAGGCAACTCAGGATTGATCGTGCGAATCTCCAGATTATATACACCGACGCCGTTGGTTACAGGCAAACACATCGAACTGGACGACGACAACGGCCATTATGTCAGGACGGTGTTGCGCTTAAAAACAGACGACCCCATCATTTTATTTAACGGACAGGGCGGAGAATACTCGTGTTTAGTTGCCGAAGTCAGCCGTAAAACCGTATCGATTGCCGTTGAACAATGGAGCGACCGCAACGTGGAATCACCGCTTCAAGTAACCTTAGGCTTGGGTATCTCGCGAGGCGACAGGATGGATTTGACCGTGCAAAAATCCGTGGAGTTGGGCGTTAACCTGATCACGCCGTTATTGACCGAGCGCTGTGTTGTGCAATTTAAAGGCGAAAAAAAGCCGCAACGCCTATTACATTGGCAAAAAATAGTGCAACATGCCGCCGAACAAAGCGGCAGAACCACCTTGCCGCCCTTGCTCGAAGTCGAGACCTTGCAAAACTGGATAAGCAAACAACAAGGACTGAAAGTATTTCTCGACCCTTATGCGGAAACGACATTGATGGAGTTAAAACCCGAGACCATGAAAGTGACTCTACTGACCGGCCCCGAAGGCGGCTTTTCAAATACTGAGCGAGACTTGGCAAAAGCGTCCGGTTTTATTCCGGTCCGTTTAGGCGCTCGCATTTTAAGAACCGAAACCGCATCGCTGGCCGCATTAGCCGCCGTACAGATGCTGTGGGGCGATTTCGGCGCACATCCTCATTCGCAGACGGGGAGTCGGCGTTGAAACGATACCTTGTTAATTCGATCATGCCCTTGCTGGTGTTATTGGCGGCTACGTCAACGGCGTGCCTGTTAGGTTACTTGATAGCATTGGGCTTGGATGATCATTCTCTGTTACGGAAACTCATCACTCGCATAACTCAGCTATTGCTGTTGCTGAGTATTTTTCCGACGATGGCTTACCTTAAGCTTAACAAAAACGATTTGGGCTTTAGCGCAAGATCGGTGTTTTTAAAACAAATCCCGCTTGGCTTCGGGCTTGGACTGCTTACCCTGATGCCGGTATTTATTGCGCTGTACCTTCTAGGCATCAATATCATTGATGAAGCGCAACCCTGGACGGTCGGCTTAGCGGCAAAAAAAATGTTTCTTTCATTACTGCTGGGGCTGCTGATTGCAACGGTTGAAGAATCGATTTTCAGAGGAATGCTGTTGGCCGGTCTAAAAAAGCATTTGCCGGTTATTGCAGCCATCCTGATCAGCTCAACTTATTTTGCGGCGCTGCATTTTCTGGACAGCAAAAGCCAAATTTCCCAACAGGAATTTAATGTCTTCAGCGGCTTTATTTTACTAGGCGATGCGTTTACCAATGTGGTAAATCCGAAAAACGGTTCGGCATTTTTGTCGTTGCTGACAGTCGGTATTTTTCTTGCCGTGCTTAGAACGCAAGTCAAAGAAAGTTTGGGCCTCTGTATCGGCTGTCATGCCGGCTGGGTGTGGCAAATAAAAATGAGTGGCAGCGTGTTCAATACCAATTTCGGCTCGGAATATCTTTATTTGGTCAGTAGTTATAACAATGTAGTCGGACCTTTAGTGACCGCTTGGCTCAGCCTCGCCATTATCGGCTATTTTGTTTATAAAAAGATGCGAGGCGAATATTCACCGCTTTCATCTTAAAGCGCCAGTTGAGCGAAGCCTTATTTTTGTAAGCATCCGAATTGCCTGGAGCCGCACCGTTCGCTGGATTATTTCCTGTCCATGCCGTTGACGGACGGCACGGATCAGGCAAGATAAATACAGATAAAAATCCGTCCCACCAGTGTTCCATTGTGGTTATTAACCAAAGATATGCGGATGCTTATGTTTAAGCAGGAGGAAAAATAGCAAAGATTGACGAAGTGAAAGCGCGTATCGATTGGTTAAAAGAGCTATTTAAAATCGTAGTTACCGTTATGGTCGCTGACATTGCAGGTATGTCCAAATTGTATTTGGATAACACGATTGGTGTGCTATTTTACATGGGCGGCTTGCTGTTACCTTTTTTAGTCGTTGTTTGTATTGTTGTCAGCAAAAGATAGAACGTCATTTTAACGAATTGGAGGGATTGTAATGGCTACCATGTTTATGATTTTGGCATTTGTGATGATTGCCGTAGTGTTAATTTATCCAGTGCTAAAAACGCATTAGTTTAAGTTCGCGGGGCGGTGGTTTCGCACTTTACACAGGTTCTTATGTTTTTTGAGGCAAAAAAAGGAGGGGTTTGAAGCCCTCCTTTTTTTGGATATATTTTTAAGCGCTTGGCTTAGAAACCTATACCCAAGTAACCGCCGGCAGTAACGCCGTCAGTTCTAACGCCGTCAATATTATCAGCAGAATAGTGATAACGGGCATCAGCACCTACGTACAAATCTTTCCAGATTTTGTAGTCGGCACCAGCGCCGAATTGCATACCTGGATTCAATACGGTAATCGCATCGGATGGAGGGCTGATCACATTCAGCTCAAAACCGACAGGAATCAACCAAGGTCTGAATGCGCTGCCTTTCATGAATTTCACTTTTGGCGAAGCGGCTAAAGTCAATTGGTTAACGGTTGCACTTTCAGTATTAGGAGAAACTGGAGCAGTTGCTCCACCTAGTGCAGCAACTGTTACAGGCACAGTTGTTCCAAGATTCAGACCATTGATCTGTCTTTCGCCAAGTTGCTTATAATCAAACATCAACTCGGCCAAAACTTCGGTTTTATCCATCAAACCAAACAGATTATCGTTCAGACTGAAATCAAAACCGGCTCCGAAATACCATGCATCCTGATCAGCTATACCATTACCAGATAATACGCCGCTTCGATTCGACGCACCACCGAGAGCGGGGACAAACGTAGGATCCAACGTGCCGCCTCTACCAGCATTAGCATGCCCATAACCGCCACGGAAGAATACCATGTTGTCTTTGCTTTTTTTGCTTTCCGCCGGCGTTGATTTAACCGAAGTCATCCATTGATCCAGTTCCTGAACTTTTTCGGCTTCCGCGCTGGAAGCAGGACGGTTCACTTCCGCTCTTAAACGGCTTAATTCAGCTTGCATGGCCTGGAGTTGTGCTTCCAATGCATCTGCTTTATTGCTTGCCGCTTCGGCAATACGATCTGCTTTTGAGTGTGCCATTACTTGCGGAGAAACCAATGCACCGGTCATTGTTAATGTTGCTGCCGCAATGCCCAGCGCGAGTTTAGTTTTATTGATCATTTATCCCCCTCATGAGGTTGTTATTTTACAAAAATTTGCTTTAATACAACAAAGCTCATCTTCCGGGCGTAATAGTAGCAGCTAAAGCAAATCCCTACAAGTTTTAAAGTCATTTTTTTGATATTAATTAATCCTTATTAATCAATAACTATAGAGAGAATCTTAACTTTTAACATATGATTGTGTGCGAAAAACAACAAACTATTCAACTTATACATCCAAGCCACAGTTAAAATTCTCCGCACTGTGCGCAACGTAATAAAACGCAAAATCAGTCATGCTTATTGAGTTGATGCAAAAATCATAATTTATAATCTGGCATTCTCCGCGCTCGC
The DNA here is from genome assembly GCA_026399025.1 of Methylobacter sp. Classification (GTDB taxonomy): domain Bacteria; phylum Pseudomonadota; class Gammaproteobacteria; order Methylococcales; family Methylomonadaceae; genus Methylobacter_A. Next base: position 2,041 of record JAPLRU010000109.1, on the reverse strand, counting down.
TGTGGTACAACAGAACACAAATGAACTAAATTTTATAAAGGGTTAGACCATGCAAGCGATAGAATTTGAATCAATACTGCACAATGGAAAGCTTGAAATCCCTAAACTCTATCAAAACTGGGACGGCCGATCTGTCAAAGTTATTTTATTAACTGATGAACCGCCAACAGAACAAAAAGCTGACGCGGTTTTTAATCTGTTAACGGAGCTATCCGATGACTTTATGGAAGACGGCAGACAACAGCTGCCTGTGCAAATGAGAGAGGATGATTAATGTTCATGTTGGATACCAACATCTGTATTTATATTAAGAAAAACAATCCACCGCAAGTACTGGCAAAACTGCAATCACTACCTTCTAAACAGGTTTGTATGTCCTCAATTACCTATGCGGAGCTATTCTATGGCGCAATCAAAAGCCGGCAATCAGTTAAAAATATTGAAAAAATATTCGCCTTAACATCGGTTATTCCCATTCTGCCGTTTGATGAGTCTGCCGCTCTTCAATATGGACAAATTCGCACTAATCTGGAAAACCGCGGCTTAATCATTGGCTCGAATGACCTTCTAATCGCTGCTCACGCATTAAGCCAAAATCATATATTGGTTTCTAACAACTTACGCGAATTTGAGCGAGTAGAGGGTTTAATAACAGAAAATTGGCTTTAATCAGGTAGATACACTTTCAGAAAACTCGCTTTTTGTTTTAACTTTTATCAACCACCTTCATGACCACCACAACCCCAGACATCACCCTCATCGGCGGCGGTATTATCGGCCTGCTCACTGCCCGCGAGCTTATTAAAGCCGGCGCCTGCGTCAGTATTATTGAAAAAAATGAATTAGGCCAGGAATCATCCTGGGCCGGTGGAGGTATTTTGCTGCCGCTTTATCCCTGGCGACAAGCGGATGCGATTACCCGATTGGTGCTGCAAAGCCTGAAATTGTATCCGGCTTTAGCTTCGCAACTGAGCGCCGAAACGTCGATAGACCCGGAATGGACTCCCTGCGGCTTACTGATCGCTAAAAATCCCGACTTTACTGCGGCGGTTAATTGGTGCGACGCTAACGATATTTTATGCCAACCTGCCGATGCCGGTTTTTTCGGCACGCTTAACACGCTACCCGACCGGCCGCTTTGGCTGCCTGAGATCGCCCAAGCGCGCAACCCGCGGCTGGTTAAATCCCTGAAACAAGACCTGATTAATAAAGGCGCCACGCTGATAGAGCATTGCGAGCTAACCTCAATTAGCCTCAACAATAACGTTATTACCGCGATCAATACCACGTCCGGCCGATTCCCGGTTAATCAATTGATTATTTCGGCCGGCGCTTGGACGGGGCGTTTGTTTCGGCAATTTTTTCCTAACGCCGCCGGCGAGGCACCGAAAATTGCTCCGGTTAAAGGGCAAATGCTGTTATTTGACGCCCGGCCGGAAACGCTTAAATTTATGGTGCTGGATGGCGATCAATACCTGATTCCGCGCCGTGACGGCAAAATACTGGCGGGCAGTACCGTTGAACAAGACGATTTTAATAAAACCACGACAGCCGAAGCCGGAGACCGGTTGAATGCATTTGCATTGAATTTATTACCGTCGCTTAAAGAATTTCCTGTCGTGAAACATTGGGCGGGATTAAGGCCGGGCACCGAACACGGCATACCGTATATCGACAAACATCCTGAGATCGGCAATTTATATATTAATGCCGGTCATTTTAGAAACGGTCTCGCGATGGGACCGGCCTCGGCGCAACTGCTGGCCGATTTGGTTTTGGAGCGGCCTACCGCGGTTGCGCCGGAACCTTATAAGCTGAGCAGCGAACATTAAATAATATCCACCTGCTTTAGAACACATCTATAACATAACTCCAGTTTCAGTCCAGACAATAGACACATTGACACTCACCGTTCGTTCATTTTAACGGCCAGTTCACCCGATTGCACCTCAATGCCTTGATAAAGGGCGGGCGAAAATCCAAGCAATGCCAAGATGCGCATCTGAACGGCATTGAGCGGCGTCATAAAGCCGCTCTTTAC
>JAPLRU010000062.1:43217-87034 GCA_026399025.1 Methylobacter sp. | reverse complement strand
TAGTTCCCACGCCGGAGAGACTGTGAAAGTATTCGTTTTAGAACAAAAGCAAAAGCATTCACCACGAAGGCACGAAGGACACGAAGTTTTCAATACATTGAGTGTAAACAATTATTTTTCCTTCGTGATCTTCGTGTCTTCGTGGTGAATAGGTTTTTAAACTCATTTTGATAATACTTTCACAGGACGTAGGCCGGAATAAGCCCGCCCGGCGATAGCCAGGGTGGGCGTTTCCGGCGCTCCCAAGCCTCGGGATGCCGGAAACTCCGGTCCTGCGCTAAAGCGCGGACCGGTTTATTCCGGCCTACATCGAGATGTGTATAACCATGAGCGACGGAGCGTGGGAACGATAGCTGTGGGGGGATTAAACACAGGGTAATCGAGTAGGGCGGTTCACTTGTTATAATGATAAAAGCTTTGTTTTTTATGGCGTTTCCTTAGCTTAATGGCAACGATGCCGGAGCGCGGGCATGATGGTAGCTTTAAGTCATCGATTAAACTATAAATTTAAGTATCAAATGCAGTAGTGTCGGAAGATGATATTGAGCAATATAAATTCGATGCCGACAGCAGGCGCTTTTCATCGATGGCTACGTTGAGCACGACTGAACCCAATTAATTAATGAGGAATTTTTCCATTATGGCAAGTAACGATAATAAGCCTTATCTAACACCAAGCGAAGTCGCAAAGTTATTGATGGTATCGCCGATCACAGTGCGGGCATGGGCGCAAAAAGGTTTGCTGCCTTCCGAGACCACGCCGGGCGGACACCGTCGTTTTCTGCGCGAGAGCGTCGAACAGTTCGCCAAACAGTGCAAAACGGCGCCGCAACGTAATAATTTACGGGTGCTGGTCGTGGACGACGACAAGCAGGTGGCCGGATTTCTGGTCGAATGGCTGACCGGCTTGGACTACCCGTTTATAGTCGATAGCGCCAATGATGGCTTTGCGGTCGGCAGTAAAGTGCATACTTTCGAGCCGGACATCATTCTGCTGGATTTGATGATGCCGGGACTGGATGGTTTTGCGGTCTGTCGCCAGATCAAAGCCGATCCGGATACCAGGGATATTCGGGTGATAGCGATGACCGGACACCCGAGTTCGGAAAACTTGCGCCGTATCCTCGACGCAGGCGCGGAAAACTGTATTGCCAAGCCGGTGGATACCGTGTTTTTGCTTGAGCTGCTGAAAGCCGACTTGTTATGATATTTCGGCTGTAAACCTTTATTTTCCGATAGCGTGAACAAGTAGCTCATGGATAAGCGTATGACCCTCGCCGTATCCGGCGTGTTGACCGATATGAACCGCTTCGGGGCGTTGCTGGCGGTGCTGGCGGCGATAGCTGTTCCGTTTTTTTTAACGTCCGGCGCTTATTTTGTGATGTCGCCGCGCGACTTTTTGCCCTTGCATACGGCGTTGGAATCGTCCTCGGTTCTGGTCGCTTTCATGATATTCGGCGTGATTTGGCACAGTGTGTCGCCAACCCGTTCAGCCGGCATAACGTTATTGGGTTGCGCGATGCTGGCCGCCGGCGCACTGGATTTCGGCCACACCCTCTCTTACAAAGGGATGCCTGATTTTGTGACGCCGTCTTCGCCCGAAAAAGGTATTGCCTTTTGGCTGGCGGCCCGGTTGACTGTTGCAGCCGGCCTCTGTGTTGCATCGTTCATGTCTACAGCTCCTCTGCGCAAGCGGCAAACCGTTTATATACAGCTGTTCGGTTTTACTTTGTATGCCTTGTTAATCTACTGGTTAGTGCTGTTTCATCAAGCCGAACTGCCGCATACTTTTATTGAAGGTCATGGCTTAACCGAATTCAAGGTGGCCTGCGAATGGGGGATTATTAGTCTGCTGGTTATTGCCGCAAGCCGTTTTTGGCTGCGCATTCGCAATACCGATGCTCACAGCCTGGAAACTTATTTTTTTACCGCCGCCGTCGTTTTTATTATGAGCGAGCTGTTTTTTACCCAATACAAAACCACCAGCGACGCTTTTAATGTTTTAGGCCATCTTTATAAAATTATCGGTGATTTTCTCCTTTACCAAGCCGTATTTGTGAGCACTATTGAGGCTCCTTATCATGAAATCGAACGGCAGAAAGCCAGGTACCGCCAATTATTCGAAAACATGACCTCTTGCGGCGTGGTTTACCAAGCGGTTGATAACGGTAATGACTTTATTTTTCTGGAAATTAATCACGCGGCGGAACGCATCGAAAAAATGAGCCGGGATCGTTTTATCGGCAGGCGGGTGACGGAGCTTTTTCCGGGCGTCGCCGATTTTGGGTTGCTTGATGTGCTTGCCAGAGTTTGGTTGACGGGGCTGCCTGAACATTTTCCTGTTAACTTCTATCAGGATGAACGTATTGACGGTTGGCGGGAAAACCACGTTTATCGCTTGCCGGACGGCAACATTGTTGCGGTTTACGATGATATTACCGAGCGCAAATTGGCGGAGCAGGCGTTACAGAAAAGCGAGCAAAACTTTCGGGTCATTTTTGAAACTGCCGCCATCGGCATGGCTGAAGCGAATCCAATGACCGGCCAATTCACGCGCGTCAATATGAAGTTCTGTCAGATGATCGGTTATTCTGCCGAAGAGCTTCTAGCCAAGACCTTTACCATGATCACTCATCCTGACGATAGAGAACGGAACATGGATCAATGGCGAGGCATGTGCCGCGGCGAGATACCTGAGTTCGTTATTGAAAAACGCTATATCCACAAAGACGGTCATGAAATCTGGGTGCATTTGAACGTAGTCGCCTACCGTGATGAAACCGGCAATATCTTGCGTACCTCGGCAGCTATTGCCGATATTACCGAGCGTAAAAAGGCCGAAGCCGATCGTCGTCGCTACGATCAGGAACTCAAGTCTATTTTCGACGCACTACCCGACTTTTATTTCCACTTAGGGGCGGACGGAACCATCCTCAGTTACCACGCTAATCCGGCAGCGACAGAGGAGCTGTATGTGCCGCCGGAACAATTTCTCGGGCGGCGCATGATTGATGTTCTGCCGCCCAAGTTGGGGGAACTGTTTGCCGCCAAACTCAAAAAACAGCGAAATAGCGGCAAGATAGTTACTTTTGAATATCAGCTCTCGAAATCAGGCGGCGATACCTATTACGAAGCGCGTCTGGCATCTATCGGCGATAGCGGGGATGTGGTCGTGCTGGTGCGGGACATTGTAGAACGTAAACAATTGGAGCTGCAGCTACAGCAAGCGCAGAAAATGGAGATATTAGGACAATTGACCGGGGGCATTGCCCACGACTTCAACAACATTCTGGCAACCGTTCTCGGTTACTCCAATCTTGCTTTGGAGCGATGCGTTTCGGACCCTGGCGACAAATTGGCCCGTTATCTGAAAGAAGTCATTTCCGCCAGCGAACGGGCCCGTGATCTGATTGCCAAGATGCTGGCCTACAGTCGGAGTTCTTCGGGGGGAGCGAGTGAGCCTCTGGACATGAGCGCAGAGGTGGAAAAAGCAGTCGCGATGATATCCGTTGCCATTCCCGCCGGTATTGAAGTTGTCACTGCTATTGACGCCTCTCTCCCTTCGGTGCGGATTGATCCGATTGATGTACAACAGGTATTAATCAATCTCGCGGTTAATGCCCGGGATGCGATTGGCGAACAAGGACGTATCGACATTACTTTGAGGAAAGCCAGGATTGAGCGCCAAGTCTGCGCCATTTGCCGCGATAATATAGGCGGCGATTATGTGGTTTTGGAAGTAAAGGACAGCGGCGACGGTATTCCGGCATCCATACGGCAACGTATTTTCGATCCTTTTTTTTCCACCAAAGCGGTTGGCAAGGGGTCCGGGCTCGGACTCAGCATGGTGCAGGGCATCGTTATCAAAAACGATGCTCATCTGTTGTTGGAAAGCAGTTTTGAGCGAGGCACTTCTTTCCGGTTGTTATTTCCTTTTGCGGATGCGGATGCGGATGCTTCAATTCTCCCCATGGCTAAAGCGATTGCGCCTTTGGCTACGCGTTGGCGTATTTGGGTGGTGGAAGACCAAGAGCCTTTAGCGGCTTATTACCAGGATCTGCTGCAAGAGCAAGGTTATCGGGTTACTGCTTTTACCGATCCGACCGAGGCGCTGTACGCTTTTCAAGTCGATTCGGACAGCATGGACCTGGTGCTCACCGACCAGACGATGCCGTATTTGAGCGGCGCCGAACTGGCTGCCGCTATGTTCGCGAGAAGGCCGGAACTACCGGTTATTCTGGTTACCGGTTATAGCGAGACGATGAATGCCGAGGAAGCAAAACGCCTGGGTATCCGATGTTATTTAAATAAACCTGTAGATGGAAACAAATTGTTGGAAATACTGGAGACGGAACTGTGCCGGAACGGCTGAGCCTAAGCGCCTGGATGCGGGCGCATCGGCCTTTTCCACTATCTCCGGCAGTGAATTGAAAAAAGCGGAGTGGATATGATTGAGAGTAACGAGTTGCACGCGATGATTGCAGGCTATCCGTACCGGGTATTAATCGTCGATGACGATGCCGCACACAGGGCCTTGGAGCGGGAAATTTTACAACCGCCCAAATATGCCGTTATTGAAGCGTCGTCAGGCGTCGAGGCATTGCAACTGCTGTCCACGCAAGCGTTCGATGCGGTGTTGTTGGATAAGAGGATGCCGGGCATGGACGGTGACGAGGTCTGCCGACGTATCCGCAGTGAGCTGGACCTGGAGTTGTTGCCGATTATCATGGTGACCGGTAATAGCGGTAGCGATGATTTGTCGCGTAGTTTACGGGGTGGAGCAGGCGATTTCATCGCTAAACCTTATTTGCCCGAAGAACTGATTGCCCGCCTTGATAGTGCGGTTAATCGCAAGCGTCTTACCGATCAGCTCGATAGCGCTGAATCCATGCTGTTCGCTCTCGCCCGCATGGTTGAGGCCAAAGATGCAAACACCGGCGACCATTGTTCCCGGCTCTCTCATATCAGCGTGGTGCTGGGCCAGGCTCTCGGTTTGGCGCCGGAATATCTGCTTGCTCTGCGCCGCGGCGGCGTCATGCACGATATTGGCAAATTGGGTATCCCCGATAGCATCCTGCTTAAACCAGGTCAGCTAAGCGAAGAGGAATGGTTAATCATGCGTCAGCATCCTGAAATCGGCGCGCGTTTAGTTAAAGATCTTAAAAGTATGCAACTTACCCTGCCTATCATCCGCCACCACCATGAACGTTGGGACGGCACAGGTTATCCCGACGGTTTGGCGGGCAAAAACATTCCGTTGCTGGCGCGGGTATTCCAGATTGCCGACATCTACGATGCATTAACTAATGAGCGCCCTTATAAGCCTGCGATGCGCCGAGAGCAGGTTATCGGCATATTGGAAGAGGAAGCGGCAATGGGCTGGCGCGATCCCGAACTCACGGCCGTGTTTGTCGATATTCTGCGGCAACGGCCTCAGGATCTTGAATTACCGCGCAGTCCGGATGATGACTTGGGCGCTAAGTTGTTTGCCGATATTGCCAGGACCGGCACGCTGGACTGGGATAGTAAAGGAATAAAATGATTATTCGTGCTCTTGTTACAGAGGCGCTTATCCTGTTATTTCAATCTGAAAGCGGGTGTTCTATTTCATCGGCGATACTTGCTCGCCGTACACGGAGTCCAGTTCCCATATGCGCCAACTTAAGGAAAAGCGGGGGCCGGACGGGTTATTTAACCCGTCCACACGTTTAAGTGTTTAATGCAACTCATTGATAAAAAACGTTACAGTCGGGGCGAATGCCCCGACCGGCACTTTTCAACTTTCAACGACCTACAGCACTTTGAAATTCAGTTAGCTACTAAAGCCTGCACTCCAGCGGTCATGCTAACGACATAGCCTTTTAATCGTGTAACTCATTTAAATTGAAACCGCTATAGCTCTTAAGTTGGCGCCTATGAGTCCGCCTCCCCGTCCCGCGAAGCCGGCTTGGGAACGGCCAAACCTGTGATTCCAAGCGTACAGATAGAAAATTATCAGTATATTTATATAAACATGAGATCGATAAAAACACATTTAACGGCTTCGCTATTGCTGTGTATTTTGCTGCCCACCGGATTGTTAGGCGGCATATCATGCTGGTTGGTGTACAACATTATTAAAGAAAACCGCATGGAGGATGTAGCCCAGATAGCCGAGGTGCGTCACCAAGAAATACGGGCGTGGCTGGATGAAACCAACACGCGCGGCAAGGTCTTATTGAATAGCTTGGTCAAGAGTTGCCGCTACGGCGATGCCGGTATCAATGCGTGCGCCGCGGATAAATTGAAGCAGTTCGCGGAAAGCAATCATGCTGTCGGCCTTACCTTTCATTCAGGGCTGGACACAGATCTCTCAGTGGGTAGCGATGCCATTCCGTTTGCCGAATTCAGCCAACCGTTTAGGCCGGGCCAAATAGCGGCAACATCCGTCTCCAAAGTAAACGCAACGCCCTTGTTATCCCTCATCGCTGCCGATGCGGCATCCTGTTTCAGGGTGCTGATAACTTATTCCGGCGAGCGATTGCAGGATATTTTCGTCGGCTCCTCTTCATTGGGGCAATCCGGCGAAACCTTTCTGAGCGATAATCGGGGATATTTCATTACCAAGCAGCGCTATTCTTCGCAACAAGGATTTAGCAAGCCTATTTCAACCATACCGATGCAATATTGTTTGCGTAATGAAAGCGGCGAAAGGCTCGATGTTGATTATCGCAACGCGTCTATTATTCATGGTTTCCGGCCGGTGCCGGAAATCGGCGGCGGTTGCATTATGGCGCATATCGATCAGTCGGAAGCGTTTGCGCCATTAATACGATTGTTGATGGAACTGGGCGTGGCGGCCTTTATTTTTGTTTGTTCCGCCTGGTTGTTGGCGATGATGATCGCCAAGGATATAGCAAAACCGATCATCGCCTTGGCGGATATGGCGCAAGCTTTGGCCACAGGGGATTTCAGCCGACGGGCTTGCTCAACCAACTACCTTGAGGTCAATGCCTTAGCGCAGCTGTTTAATAGCATGGCCTTGCATCTGGATAATGCGCTTAGCAGATTAAAAGCGTCCGAGCGGGAGCTGGCGTTGCAAAATGATGAATTGCAGCGCTCTCATACTTTACTGGAAGAATCCTTAGACCGTTATATAGATCTCTTTGACTTTGCTCCTGTCGGTTATTTGACTCTTACCGATAAGGGCGTCATCACGGAAATTAATCGCACCGGCGCTCTGCTTCTGGGAGCCGACCGAGAGAAAATAATGCATCGCAACATGAGTTCGTTTTTTGCCCCGGAGGAACTCGATCATTGGCGCTTGCATAATATGCGTACATTGGAGAACAGAGAGAAACACAGTTGTGAATTTGCCATTCATCGCGATGACGGCACATTTTTTTATGCGCTGTTGGATTGCCGGCGCCGGGACAGTCCGACTTTTCCCATCGTTCGCGTCTCATTTACTGACATCACCGAGCGTAAACAATTGGAACGGCAACTACAGCAATCCCAGAAAATGGAAGCACTGGGCCAATTGACAGGAGGAATCGCCCATGATTTTAATAATATTCTGGCGGTCATGCTGGGCTATTCCAGTCTGGCGCTGACTCGGTACGCCACGGATAAGGAGAGCGCACTGGCGCATTATTTGGGGGAGATCATCAAAGCGGGCGAACGGGCGCGCGATCTGGTGGCGAGTATGTTGACGTATAGCCGTAACCAAACCGATGAGGCGATCAGTGCTATGGCTCCCGCGCCTCTAGTGAAAGAAGTGATCAAAATGCTTGCCTCCACAATCCCGTCCAGTATTAAACTACAAGCGCAAATTGCCGACGATATTCCGACTATTTACCTTAGTGCCGGGGAGTTGCATCAAATTGTGATGAACCTGGTTATCAATGCCAGAGATGCTATGTCTGAACACGGCTGTTTGGATATACGCTTGAGTAAACGGGTAGCAACACCGGCATTATGCAAGTCCTGTAAACAAACCAAAAACGATGCTTTATGCCTGGGTGAAATCCGCGGCGAATACGTAAGTTTGAGTGTTACCGATACCGGGTGCGGTATCAGTAAGGAAAATTTTAAACTGATTTTCGATCCTTTTTTCACCACCAAAGCTGTTGGCAAGGGTACCGGCTTAGGCCTTTCCGTAGTGCAGGGCATCGTCCGCCGCGCCGGCGGCTGCATCGCGGTGGATTCGTATCTAGGTAAGGGCACAACGATCCAGGTATTGCTCCCGGTCGCCGATGTTTCAGTGGCTTTACCGGCAATTAGCCCGTCTTTGTCTACGGCATCAGGCGGTAACGGCGCCCGGATTTTGGTGGTGGACGATGAACCGGCGTTGGCGCATTATCTGGCCGAGCTGTTGGAAGGTGAAAATTATACGGTAGAGGTGTACACGGATTCTGTTAAAGCGCTGGCCTATTTTAATGCAAACCCGCAAAGTATCGATGCGGTTATTACCGATCAAACCATGCCGAACCAATCCGGTATCGAAATTGCGTCCGCCATGCTGGCGCAACGCCCCCGCTTGCCTATATTTTTGTGTAGCGGCTGTAGCGAAACGATTGATGAAACGGTGATTCGGTCATGCGGTATCCGCCGTTTTTTTTACAAACCGGTCAGTGCGGTAGCGCTGCTTAACGCGTTAAATGAAGAGATAATTTATTCGGCGGAAGTAGAAGGTTGAGTTAATTTGATTCTTTTCTTTTTACGTGCCTTTTATTCGCTTTTTTGGTTTACGAGTAAGTAACAGTAAGCGTTTGCCGAAACATAAAAATTCGTGATCATCGTGTCTTCGTGGTGAATAAAAAATGTTAACAAGATTTTTGAACGATTATTCGCAAGCTATTTTTTTTACGATCAATCTCGCAAAACCGGCAGTGAATTGCTAGCTTCATTGCATTCAGCCCAAGCTAAGGCTATTTTTCAGGATTGAAAATTGCAATATTTTCTTTTTCACAAATATCTATCATTCCTCTATCGGAAGTCATTAATATTACAGGTTGTTGATTTCTTAACGATAACTCAAGCACTAACGCCAGATGAATGGCATCAAGCGAGTCTATTTTTTGTTTCTGAATGCCATATTTATAAGTCAGCTTTTGGGCTGAAACTAATAGATGGGCGGTTAGCGGCGTTTGATCGATGTGTAGTTCGGAACTTTTAATAGATTTTCTCAGTTTTAAAAAAATTAAGTTAATACTTCGCTCTTGTTCGGCTCGTGTTTTACCGAATACCTTACATTTTTCGGTATCACGATACTTTTTTAACAAAGTATGCCAGCATTCAAGCACTGCAAAATTAGAGCAATAAAAAATCCCGTCTTGGCTTTTAATGAGTGACCTTACCGTTTGGACGCCGTCCTCTTGTTGGTTATGCATGTCTAAGTATTCTTGGAAAAACGAATATTTAATGATGGCGTTCGCATCCAGATAGTAAAGTTTTTGCATCTTTATTCCGTTGATTCAAAAAGTGAAAAGAACTCATCTAATTTTTCCTTCGGAATAACTTGCGCTAATTCGGTAACGCGCCGATAAAGCTCAGCCATATCATAACTGCCTTTAGTGAACCATGCGTGGACAATACCTCCCATATTTAAAGCTGCAACGGCTTCTTTCTCGCCACCATGACCTGTGATAATCGCAATATTGACGGGGATTAATTCTTCATTGATTTTTTGAATCACCTCAAGACCGCTCATTTGCGGCATACATAAATCGATCAAAGCCACATCAAAGGGTTGTTTGCGCAACTTTTCCAAACCTTCCTCGCCGCTTAATGCGGTTTCAACGGCAAATTCGCGTTTTTCAAAATAGCGTTTGATTTCATCCAAAATCGACTGTTCGTCGTCAATGACTAATAAATTATATCGCTGAGTCATTTTTGTTCTCCTGCTCTGCCGGTAAAGCGATTTTAAAACCGGCGCCGCCTAAAGGGGCCGGATAATAGTCGATAGAACCACCTAAATCTTTGACAATTTCCCTGCAAAAATACAAGCCTAAACCCATGCCTTCATGTTTAGAGCTTAAAAACGGGGTGAATAGTTTGGGTAAGTTTTCCTCGGTGATGCCGTCGCCATTATCTTCCACAGCGAAGCCGACTTGGCTATTTTGTTGCCACGTTCCGATGCGGACTTGTTTAATCGCTTGGTCTTTTACCGCCGCTCTGGCATTGCTTAACAAGCTGATCAGCATTTCTTGAATCGCCAATTCATTGGCGTGTGCAATGGGCGCTTCAATAAAACCTTTTTGACACTCGATTTTGTCCAACTGATATTGGGCGGCAAACAGCAATTGATAAATATCTTCAATAACGGTGTTCAAATTAACCGCCGATAAAACCGTTCTGTCGCCGCGCGCAAAGTTCCTGAAATTGCCCATAATCAGGTTCAAGCGTTCGGTTTGGTTGAGGATATTTTCTAACAGCGGCTTTAGTTCGGTGGCGGGATCAAACAGGTTTTCGTTGAGGTCGCCTAATGCGCCTGAGGTTGCCATGCGGATAACGCCAATCGGTTGATTGATATTATGCGCCATTAGGGTTGCCATTTGGCCCAGGTATTCGAGTTTTTTGCTTTGGTAGAGGGCGGCGTGGATTTCCAGTTTTTCACGTTCTAGGTGGGTGATTTCTTGTTGAAGATTGCGATGATTTTTAGTAATTGTTTCGGCAACAGGATTATGGGGTTTTAAAAAAGATTTTTCTACAACGTCTTTAGCTCGTTGATAATATATACCCGCTTTATCAATCATTCTTTTCTTAACATAAAGAGTGCCTAAATTATTCAAAGTACTGGCTAGATCAGGATTATTATTTCCTAATATTTTCTCCCTGATAATCAAGGCGCGTTGATAATGTTGCTCTGCTTTATCAAATTCACCTTTTTCATAATAAATGTTACCTAAATTATTTAAGCTATCTGCGGTATCAATATGTTCAGCGCCTAATATTTTTTCCCTAATCGCTAAGGCTTGTAGCAAATAATCTTCTGCCTGCGGATTTTTTTTTGCATGGCGATAAGCAAGTCCTGCATTATTGAAGCAAGCAGCTACATGTTCTGGAAATTCATCTTGAGGTAATAATTTAGCCGCCTCCAGATAAGCTAACGCAGCACCTTCAAAAAAACCCTGCTTTTTGCGCTTATCGGCTTCTTTAACTGCCTTTTTGAACAGACGCTGTTTTTTGCGTAAGTTATTGGGTTTCATTGAATTTCATTCCTTTATAAACATCCGTTCCATTCAAATTCAATACTCCCTTACATGGCTAAAAGATCGAGTAGACGCCACCAACATGAACCCATCTACTCGACACCGATTTGATTAGGCTTCGGTTTTAGTCTCCGCTTTTTGATGTTTAAGCCACGGCAGCATCGAATTACTGACGCCCGCGAACACGCCGCAATTATTAAATATCACCGCGGAAACCAAACCCGCATGCAGGAAAAACACGCCGCTGACAATGATCACGCCGGGCACCACGGTCGCCATCATGCTGACGTTAAGATTCGATTTTAATTCATTGCCCAAATTAAAAAGCTGGTCCAGATTTTTTAAATTGCCGCTCATTAATAAAATCTGCGCGGTATCTTTGGCAATCGCCGAGGCCCCGGTCAGCGAAATCGATACGTCGGCTCTTTTCAGCGCAATCGAATCGTTAATGCCGTCGCCGACAAAACACACGGTTTTGCCTTCGCTTTGCAGTTTTTCAATCAAACCGGCTTTGTCTTCGGGTAAAACTTCGGCAAAATAATGGTCGATGCCGATTTCTTTGGCTAATTGTTGCGTCGGTTTTTCATTGTCCCCGGAAATAATATACAACGATAAATTGCGCGCGCGTAAATCGGCAACCAAGGTTTTTACCTCGGGGCGGATGGTCGCATGCAATTCAATCGCGCCGGTTAAACGGCCGTTCAAACCGATCAGCACCAACGAGTGCCCCAGTTCTTTGGCATGGTTCAGGATGTCGTGAATGTCATCGGATAAATGAATATTTTCCATGCCCATAAAGCGCAAGCTGCCGACGCAAATAACGTCCTCGCCAACCTGTACTTTAATGCCGTAACCCAATTCGTAACTGGCGTTGTCGACTTGGCTGAGGTCTAAAGCGCGCTGTTTGGCCGCGAGTAAAATAGCCTTGGCGATCGGGTGGGTTTGTTTATATTCCGCGGTGGCGGCATAACGTAGAACTTCATCTTCATGAAAGCCGTTGAATACATAAATATGACCGACATGCGGCTGTTCTTGGGTTAAGGTGCCGGTTTTGTCGAAAACGACGGTATCGACTTGACAGAGTTTTTCCAAGGCCCGTCCGTCTTTGACTAAAATGCCTTTTTCCGAAGCGATTCTTAAGAAATTGAGGGTGCTGATCGGGGCGAAAATACGAATGTCCGCGCCGATAAAACTGCCCAACACCGCCAGAGCGCCGCTGCTGCCGACTATCGGCAAGGCCAGCGCACTTAAAGCCAAGGTAGGCAAAGCGGCTTTGTCGGCCATTCTTTCGCCGCGGGTCTGGACGCCGAGCTTACGTTCCGCAGTGTTGTTCAGTAAGATGCCGATTTGCGCGGCTACCGTTGCTTGCCCGGACATTTCGACTTGAATATGAATTTTTCCGGATAAAACAATGGTTGAAGCAAAAACATGATCGCCAACCGTTTTTTCCGCAGGTTGCGATTCGCCGGTCAAAATGTGCTGATCGACAGCGGCCATGCCTTCAACCACGGCGCCGTCAACGGCGATGGTTTCTCCGGCGTTAACCACGACGATATCACCGCTTTCCAGGTTTTCAATGCTTTGTTCGATTTCGATGCCGTCTTTTAACAGCCATACCGAACTGGGTATGTCCGAAAAAACGCTGATGAGTTGTTTTTTGGAATGATCTTTGGTTTGAAAAACCAATTTTTGCCCTACGCAATAAGTCCAGCAAGTAAAGGTACTGACAAAATAATAACCGGACAGAAACATGGCCGGAATGGCAATCGAATCGACTACAAAGACATCGATTTTGCCTTTTTTTAACGATTGAACGGCTTTTTGATAAAAAGGAATCGAAACGTAGGCAATGCCTAAGCCGCTGAGTACGCTCAAGGCCGGAAAAAATAAAGCGCCGGCAACCGACAAGCCTAAGGTTGCGGATATGATTTTAAAGTCCCGGTCCAAGGCGATTTTTTCCTCCGCGTCAGCCAATGCAAGTTCTGTAGAGGTCGGCGCTTCCGGGGCTTCGTCGCTATTGTTTTCAGGGCTTTGGGCTTCATCGGGCGATGACTCTTCGGGTTTTTTAAATGACCGATAAAGTCTAACGCCGGTTGATGCAATTAAACTGCCAGCAAGAATGACAAGAGGAGCCATGATTTAATTCACTATGGGTCGCGTTCGGAATAGGGGTTGAACTAAAAGTTTCGTAGCTATTCAGTCCCCCTCTTTGAAAAAGAGGGGTTAGGGGAGATTTTTTAAATAAATCCCCCTCAATCCCCCTTTTTCAAAGGGGGGAGGTGAATAATTACAAAGTTTCTAATTCAAAGACGGGTTTAAATACAAACCGGATTTTATCAAAACAAGGGCATTATAAAAGGAAGTCCAAATAATCGAGCCTAAATTTTCGTTGGATTTGATAAAGTGAAAATGCTTTTAAAGAGTATAAAAGCTCACCACGAAGGCACGAAGAACATGAAGAAAATAAAACACTTCATGCTTTCATGGTGAATAAAAGATTTGTAAATATTCTCTATGGCGGATTACCCGAGCCGAGGCTTAGAAATAAGACTGCAAAGTGCCTCGTCTGCGCACATCCAAGGTGGCGCAATGAAACGCGCCTAAAAACGGATAATAAGAATCAAAAGAGCAGGGAATCGGTTTAAATCCCCAGCCCTTCAAGGCCTTGATTAACGGTTCCTGACCTTTTTCCACAATAATCCGTTCTTCATCCAACATCAGAAAGTTGATGCTGATCCATTCGCTGACAACGCCTAAGGGGTCTTTGTTCGGTACCGGCGGAGGCGCGATTAAAATATCCCAACTTTTTAAAATGGGCGGTAATTTATCGACATCGATCCATTCCGGATTGATCAATAGTTTACCGGGAGCCAAAGGCATAAACGTGGTGTCGATATGAATCGCTTCAGGCGACAGGTTTTGAATTTCATGGACACGATAGCCGTCGCCTAAATGGCGCTGCAACCATTTCATGCCTGAACGATTGGTGACGTTGCTGAGTTGCATGAAAATGTCGCGGCCGCAGCGAACGCAATCGGCGGCATCGAAGACCGGCTCAAAATCGGTCACAATATAGCGCATTGCCTCATCCGGGGTGGGCAGGGTGTAATTGGCGTCGTACAATTCATCAAGAAGCTGCGGTTTAGGCGCGGCCGTCCATTTGGCGCCGGCATGGAAATATTCTTTGAATAAAGCACGATAAGCCCAAGATTCAAAATACCGGGCACGATCCGCCATTGGCGTTTCAATAATTTCATTGCCGATCACTAAGAAAGGATCGCGCGGATTAGCCGCACAAAATCCGGAAGTAACGTTCCAGCCGGGCGTTGCAAAAGGCGCGGCAAAATTGCTGCGCTCAACATGGCGGACATTGACGCCTTCCGCTTCCAGGATGTGGATAAATTCGGCGCGGTCTTTAAGGGCGGCGGCAACCATCGCGTCAGGGTAGGGGATGCCTGCGCCGCCAAGGCGCTTTTCAATCTCGGCCCATTCGCCGGGAGGAACGGTGACTTCATTAATGGTTTTCCAGTCGGGAAACATGGCATTGTCCAAGCTGCCGACAATAACTTCTTCAAGCGGATCCCATTCGTTATGTGAATTAACGGGGCACTGTGGTTGGGGGGGGGGTCAGGGTAGTCATATTTTTAACAAATCTCTCTAAAAATAAAGGTGCCGGTGAATGGCGGGGAAGTATGACAGTATTCGTTAGTCAATTCAATGACCTGTATTTAAAAATGACCGGCTGAAGTTAGGTTTTTTCCCTATCAGTCAACAGCTAAGGCTTCATCCGAAAGTAATCGCCTGCATCGCTTGATGTTTTTTGCAAGCGTCATAGGTCAGTTGCTTAATCCGAAAAGCAGGTATTTACTCCGGCAAATTGTCGGGCGGTTTGGTCCGCTTTGCACGGTTTAAGCGATCAAAAAGCTCGTGCATCAGCAATGCCCCCAGTATTAAAAGCGTACCGCTTATTATATTGACGGTCAGCGCTTCATGATTAACGGCATGGCCTAACAGCAGAGCCATTACCGGCGAAACTAAAGTAACCAGCGCGACCTTGGTGGCGCTCTGTTTGATCAGCAAGTAATAATAAAGCACAAAGCCGACCGTGGTGGCGATTACACCCAAATAGACCATAGAGGCCAAACTGATAGATGACATTTCGGTCGGCCAATGACCGTCAAACGTTGCCCAAGTTAGCAGATACATCGGCAGGGACAGCAGCAAACCGCCGGTGACTTGAGATAAAGCCGGTATTTTAGCATTGATGCGCTTGACCCACACGGTGCTCACCGCTTGCAAAAAAGTCGATATCAGTACGCCGATGATGCCCAGCGCCGCGTTATGACCCAATTGCAATGCCGAACCGAACAGCGTCCATACGCCGGCGATGCCCAAGCCGTAAGCCAGCAGCTTGCCGGGAGTCAGGCTGCGTTCTTTTAACCAGAGCGCCGACAATAAGGCCGTCATTAGCGGCAACAGTCCAAAGATTACTGAAACCCAACCGGAGGGGATAAACTGTGCCGCCCAATACACCGCCAGCATGGAGCCGTAAATTTGCACGGAGACGGCCAGGTAAGTCAGTAGCGCTTTGCGATGCCAAAGTAAACGCTGCTTGAAAAGACCCAGCACTAATAATAGGCATAAGGTTCCAATCGCCATTCGACCGGCGGCCGCGAACAAAAATCCAGGCCCTTCGGCGCTCCATTTGATCGCCAGCGGCGTGGTCGCCCAAAGTAAAATAACGCTGATGTAGGCCAGATAGATGCGCATCCATTTAACTCCGGTAACGTAAAGAAAAGCATAAATAGGCTTAGGATCGGATATTAAATTACTCATGCATTGTGCAAGGGCGACCGGTCGGCGCCCTTGCAACTTATCGTAGTGTTGGTCAAACCAAATAGAACGCGGATGACGGTTTTCGATGATTTACTTGACCGGCGCTAATTCAAAAATAATTACTTCCGCCGCATCGCTACCGACGTTTTCCACCGCCATCAGCTCGCCGCTTTCCCAAAAAGCTTGACCGGCGGAGTAGGTGTTGGTATTGCCGCCTTCGGTGACTTTCAATTGCCCCTTGACCACATAACGCGGCCCCGGCCCTTCATGGCTGTGCCACGGCGTTTTGAAGGCCGACGGAAACACGACCCGTATCATTTTGGCGTTAATGTTCGGGCTGGGAAGTTCCAGCTTTTTTTCCAAGAGCACGCTTCTATTTAGATTTGTTTGCTCTTGGGCAAAAGCGGTGGGCGTGTTGACTGAAAATAGCGTGGTAAGCGTTAATGCAATGGATGCGGGTATTTTTGACATTTTTCCGACCTCTTTATTGTATGTTTTAGGGATTATGGGGTTGAGCAATTTGTTAACTGTTTTTTTATTATCCGATATACAAGGGACTAAGCCTTTAGCGGACTTGTTGGAACGGCTTTCAGCCTACTTTCATGCCCCAGATACGTTCAAATCAGAAACGGATAGAGGAATCCTACAAATTAGTCATTTCCAGGATTTCCTGGCCGACCAACAGGCATTGGCCGGCTGTTGGTGCATAAATAAAATGCATCCGATAAGTGCCTTTGTAGATGTGGCCATAAACTTCCAGTACATCGAATCGGCCTTTTCCGGCCGGGTTCTTTATCGGCTTAAGCACTGCTACATGCGGATCGATTTCGGTTCTGTCGTCCAAACCGAAGTGAAAATCCAGCAGCTTTTTGGCTTGAATAACGGCATCCGTCGAGCAATGATGAACCGGTTCAGCGAAGGCAAGGCTGGGTGACATAATAAACAAGACCAACAGGGCATATTTAATCATTTTCACTCCGGGATAATCGTTAACGATGGGGCTGGGCGTTGCAAAATTTATTGCGTCAATAACGCGTAATACTGATTAAAAAGCTGAGTACGATCGGCCAAACCGTTGGTTCCGCCATTTACTTTCTTGGTCACGGCGGTTATCACCGCATCGCTTGAACCGCCGTCGCACAGCGTCCATATTTTATTGGTATCAAAGAAAAAACCGGCGGAAGCCAGCGGATAGTGGGTGGCTACTAAATCGGGGTTGGCAACGGTGTCGGCGCCGATAAAGTTGCCGAAACTTGAATAATTCGATTTGCCGGTTAATTGAATATAACCGCGTCCTCTGAAGGTGTAGCCGTCGCCGCCGGCTTCATCGCCGTTACCCATTCTGTCGGCATAGACCCTTGCGCCGATTTTGGCCGGATTGCGCGCATAAGTTTGATTTAACGGGTCGGGAAAATAGCTTGGAAAAGTGGCTGTCAAACCCTCGGCCGAATAATTCAGGTTTTCATAAACCACCGTAAAATTGGCGCTCTCATGAGCGCATTGCGCTAAAAAATGAGCCAATCTTAAGGCGTTGGTTAGGGCGGCGATAGTGGGTATCTGAGCGATGACGGCATCGGGAAGGTGACCTTTAAGCGCCTGTAGCGAGCCGGTCGAATTTTCGTTTGAATTATCCGTGGTTGACGTCGCCGGAAACAGTTTTGCCCAAGTGGCGTCGCCGACAATGCCGTCCGCGCTCAGGCCGTTTTGCGCCTGCCAAGCTTTTACGGCGGCTTCGGTGGCTGAACCGAAAATGCCGTCGGCGCTTAAACCCAAGCGGGTTTGCAGCTGTTTAACCTGATCGCCTGTTGAACCTGTTTTTAATAACATAGTCTTTCCTGTTGATTGTTTTAACCGCGAATTGGATAGATGCGATGCGCCCTACTAAGCAGGCAACCAAACGTTTTTTAACACAATGCAAAAAGCAATTCACCACGAAGAATCACGAAGGAAAACATAAAACTTCATATAGAGCACTGAATTAATTGAGCAACATGACGGCTAAAATTCAATCCGAGGCACGTTGGAGTGCAGGCAAAGCCTGCACTCCGGATGCCTGAATTAATGGTGCTTGATCAACGACGGCATCTATATCTTCGTGGTGAGTGAAAAATGTTAAAAGAATTTTGAACCGCTACTTAATTTTTAATGCCAATGCCTTTATGCAACAGGTAAAGGCTAAACAAGGTCAGCGTTACAATAAATCCGCCGGTAATGATAAAAGTCATTTGAATATCGATGTCGGTCACGCCGATCAAACCGTAACGAAAGGCATTGATCATGTACAAAATCGGATTTCCCATTGAGATGGTCTGCCAAATGCCGGGCAACATATCGACCGAATAAAACACGCCGCCCAAGTAGCTTAACGGGGTCAACACAAAGTTCGGGATAATCGAAATATCGTCGAAACTCTCCGCCAGTATCGCATTGATAAAACCGGCCAAAGAAAATACGGTGGCGGTCAGCACCGCGATGGACAAGGTAATGCCGATATGATGGACTTTAATAGCGGTAAACAGCAAAGAGATTAAGGTCACCACCACGCCCACCAATAAGCCGCGGATAATGCCGCCGCTGACATAGCCGCTCAGAATCACCCAATTCGGGATCGGGGCAACCAGCAACTCTTCAATATTGCGCTGGAATTTGGTCGAATAAAACGAAGACACCACATTGGCGTAAGAGTGGCTGATAACCGACATTAAAACGATGCCGGGGACGATATAGTCCATGTAACCCGCGCCGCTGATAGTGCCGATGCGGTCGCCGATCAGTTTGCCGAAAATCAGAAAATACAGCGCGGTGGTAATGGCGGGCGGCAGCAAAGTTTGCGGCCAGATACGGATAAAACGGAAGATTTCCTTGATAACAAGGGTTCTAAAGGCAATGGAATAATTCATTGTTCACCTGCCGGTTTCGACTCGATTAAATCCATAAACAGCTGTTCCAAACGATTCGATTTGTTTTTCATGCTGATGACTTCAATATTCCGGGCGCTTAATTCACTGAATAATTTATTAAGCCCGTATTCTTTAGGGACCGCAACACTCAGCGCTTTGTCGGTTAGGCGTTCAATTTGACAGCCGTCAATCATTGGCGCCACGGCAAGAGGGTGAGCCAAATCCAGAACAAAATGCTCTATATGCAGCCTTGCCAGCAAACTGCTCATGTCGGAATGTTCGATAATCCGCCCGTCGTCGATGATCGCAATAGTGCGGCACAGGCTTTCCGCTTCTTCCAGATAGTGCGTGGTCAAAATAATCGTGGTGCCTTGTTGATTGACTTCCTGCATCATTTGCCACATGGAACGGCGTATTTCGATATCGACGCCCGCGGTCGGCTCGTCGAGAATCAGCAATTTAGGCGCATGCACCAGCGCGCGGGCAATCATCACCCGGCGTTTCATGCCGCCCGACAAGCGTCTTGAAACGGTATCGCGCTTGTCCCATAAATCCATTTGCTTAAGGCAGTATTCGGTGCGTTGCAGCGCGAGTTTGCGCGGCGTGCCGTAATAGCCGGCTTGATTCAGCAAAATACTTTTGACGGTGTCGAACTGGTTAAAATTGACTTCCTGCGGCACCAGGCCGATGCAGCTTTTGGCTTTGGCCCGTTCACGTTTTAAGTCATGACCAAAAACACTGACCGAACCGGAAGTGGCGTTAACGAGCGAGCTGATAATGCCTATCGCCGTTGACTTGCCGGCGCCGTTGGGACCCAGTAAAGCAAAAAAATCGCCCGCCTCAACATCCAGGTCGATACCCTTTAAAGCTTCAAAGCCATTATTGTAGATTTTTGTAAGATTACGTAGGGATAATGCATTCATGCGGAAAGTAACACTTAACGGAAGCCTTTAAATAAGTTAAATTACGTAGCTGGATACGACGTATCCGGCTGTTTGGATGACTAAAACCGCGTGATTTTATCAGATATTAACACGCTTCATAGACAAAACTGGATAACTCGTGCCCAAGAAACCTCCCGAAATCGTTGCCGCTGTAGACCTCGGTTCTAACAGCTTTCACATGATTGTTTGCAGCTTGACCGACGGCAATTTACAAACGCTGGACCGGCTGAAGGAAATGGTCCGGCTGGCTTCCGGCCTGGATAGTAAAAATCACCTGGACGGCAAAACCCAAGAAAGAGCTTTAGAGTGTCTGGAACGCTTCGGTCAACGAATCCGTAACTTTCCGCCGGAAAGCGTCCGCGTGGTCGGCACCAGCACCTTACGCATGGCTAAAAATTCGCAACAGTTTTTGGAAAAAGCCGAAACAGCGCTCAATCATCCGATTCATATTATTTCAGGCATAGAAGAAGCCCGCTTGATTTATCAAGGCGTGGCTCACAGCTTGGGCAGCAAGGCCAATTTACGTTTGGTTATGGACATCGGCGGCGGCAGCACCGAATACATTATCGGTTCGGGCGATACGCCCCGCGTCAAGGAAAGTACGCCGATGGGCTGCGTACTGGTCAGTAATGCCTTCTTTAAAGACGGCAAATTATCCAAAAACGCGTTTATCCAAGCCACCTTGTTCGCCGAACAGCAGCTTGAACCGATCCAAAAACAGTTTCAGCGCCAAAACTGGGATGAAGCCATCGGCGCATCGGGCAGTTTGCGGGCCATCGATAAAGTGCTTAAAGCCAGAAACTGGAGCAATAACGGCATTACCCGAGAAGGCTTGGAACTGCTGGTCGCTCATCTCACTCAGTGCAACCATATTAACGAAGCGATATTGCCCGAGGTCGACCCCGAGCGTCTGCCGGTTTTTCCGGGCGGCGTCGCCATTATTTACGCCACCTTTAAAAGCTTGGGCATCGAGCAAATGACCGTTTCCGACGGTGCGCTCCGGGAAGGTCTGATTCAGGATTTGTTGGGGCGGCTTTACGATCATGATATTCGCTCGGCTACCGTGCAGATTTTGGCCGATCGTTATCACATCGATAAAGGCCACGCCGCGCGGGTCAAACAGACCATCAATTTTATGCTGACTCAATTGGGTGACGACTTTTGCGGACCCAACCATGAGCACGTGGTGCAGTTTTTAAATTGGGCGGCGGATTTGCATGAGATGGGCCTCGATATTGCTCACAGCCAGTATCATAAGCACAGTGCTTATATTATCGAAAACGGCGACTTTGCCGGTTTTTCCAGACAGGACCAGATTTTATTATCGACTATTGTAAAGTCGCATCGGCGTAAATTTTCCCGGTCTCTGTTCAACGAATTGCCCGCGCCCTGGAATGTCGATGCGCCGGTTCTGACCGTTATTTTGCGGCTCTCGGTGCTGTTGCACCGCAATCGTCAGGAACATGACTTACCCAATTTTAAAATAGCCTTGATAAAATCAAAGTTTCGCTTACAGTTTCCGGACCATTGGCTGGCGCAAGCGCCGCTGACTCATGCCGATTTAATTCAGGAAGCCGATTACTTAAAATCGGCAGGATTCAAACTGGAATTTGCTTAAGCGTCGGCTCATGAAAGTTCTTTTTCGCATTGTGCTTTATTGCTTTATTGTCATCGTTATTGTATGCGCAACGCTGGTTTTCTTTGGTGTCGGCGACAAGCCGGAACTTGAAGTGGGTTGGTCGCCGACTCGCGAAGATTTGGTCAGGGCAAGAAATATTCTGCATGAAGGTTCTCAAACCAAGCCCGATGAAATCGGGATTATCGAATTATCCGAAGCCGATCTTAATCTGGCCGGCAATTATTTGTTAAACCGCTACAGCAAAAGCGCGGTTCATATCGAACTGAAAAACAACAAGTTAAGGTTTACCGTGACTATTGCCTTACCCGAAAACAGAGTAGGTAAATATTTAAATATCAGCTTTAGATTAGGCAATATTGACGGCAACGAGCTGCCGGTGATCACCAAGTTTAAAGTCGGGAAATTACTGCTGCCGGCAAAATTAGCCGCCTTTACGATTGATACCATTATTCAGCATTCATCCTTGCATGACTATTTCATTCTGGCAACCCGGCCTATCAAGGCCGCTAGAATCGACCGGCAAAAACTGACTATTACTTACTATCCCAACAAAGACACTTTGATTCAGGCGCGAAACTTCCTGACCCATACCGGGGATAATTCCGCGCTGAATATTTATCAACAAAAACTGGCCGACATCGTTGCCGGTCATGATCCGGCTTGGCGCTTATCGCTGGCGGAATTGTTGCGTCCTTTGTTTGAGCTGGCTTATCAACGCTCGACACTGGAAACGGCTATCGACGAAAACAGGATCGTGATTGCCGCGATCAACGATTACGTGAATAAAGAAGAAAACCGAAAGCTCCTGTCGATGCCGGAAGCCACGCCTGCAACCGGACAACAATATTCGGCGTTTTTATACAAACGCACCGATTTGGCTCAACATTTTATCGGTTCGGCCGCGCTGACCGCATCGATCAACAAGCAAGCCGCGCAGATTGCCGGTGAAGAAAAAGAATTAAGCGATGCTCAAGCGGGCGGCAGCGGTTTTAGTTTTATTGACTTGGCGGCCGACAAAGCCGGTACCCGCTTTGGTGAAATGGCAACCTCGTCGCCGGAGAATGCACGGAAGATGCAAAAAGCCATGTCCGGCATCAAAGATTACCGCGATTTCATGCCCGATCCCCTGGATCTGCCCGAACATATGAATGAAGCGGACTTTAAACGACGCTATGAGTCTATTAATAGTGCCGTTTACCAGGAAATCTCAAAACAGATCGATGCCCGGATTTCAGCGGCGCCTATTTATAAGATGGAATAAAAAAGGGAGCTAAAGTTAGCTCCCTTAATTTAATGCGCTTACATTTTATGATAGAGACGACCGGTTGGCCGTCCCTGCTGAACCGATTTAATTAAAAGTAGAGCCTGATGTGCCGGGTAAAGTCGGCATTTTTTGTTTAGGGAACTCGCCGGTCAAACCTTCCAGAAACGCCACAATATCGGCCACTTCTTCCTTGCTTAAATCTTTGCCCAATTGCAGTCTGGCCATTAATGTTACCGCTTTATCCAGGGTTTTAACCGAGCCGTTGTGGAAATAAGGCGCGGTCAAAGCGATGTTACGCAATGTCGGAACCTTCCACAAATGTTCATCGGCCGGATTCTTGCTAACTTCCGCCAAACCTTTATCTTTGCTGAAATGATGTTGCGCTTCCCAATAGCCGTCGGGAATCGCAGGGAATTTTTGGAATGTACCCGGACCGTTAAAGGCCGGACCGCTGTGGCAATGGGTGCAACCCAATTCCGCAACCTTTTCCATGCCGCGCACTTGTTGAGCCGATAACGCCGATTTTTCGCCGGACACATAACGGTCATAAGGACTGTTCGGCGTGATTAAAGTTCTTTCGTAAGCGGCAATGGCTTTAGTCGCGGTTTCTTTAGAGATTGAATCTTTGCCGAAAGCTTGCTCGAAAGGCTCTTTATAACCTTCAATCGACTGCAAACGCGCAACCACTTCGTCCCAATTTTTCATGCCCATTTCAATCGGATTGGTCACCGGACCGGCGGCTTGGTCTTCCAGGCTGGCGGCGCGGCCATCCCAAAACTGGACGGTATTAAACGCGGAATTCCAAACGGTCGGCGCGCTGCGGCCGCCGGTTTGACCGTTGACGCCCATTGCATTCGGCCGGTTGTCTTCGCCGCCCAGCATGGTGTTATGGCAAGAAGAACAGGAAACGGTACCGGTAGACGATAAACGCGGGTCATGATAAAGCATTTGACCTAACTCGACTTTAGCCGCGGTGGTCGGATTATCGGCAGGCGAGGGCGCTTGCGTAGGTAACGCTTCCCAAGCCGAAGCCACCGAAATTGAACTTGCCAGCGCCAACGCGGTAACCAGCGAACGAATTTTAAACATACCATACTCTCCTAATATTATTTTAATGTGGTGGGGGAATCTAAATAGCCCAGTAACCTTACTGCTCACCCGATAGGATTGTAAGATATGCAGCTAAGAAGGTACAACCAAATTTCCTTGGCCGCGTTTAACCACCTATTATAGGGGCGAATACTTAGCTCACATCCCAAAAATAGAGACCGAACATGTCTGAACAACACACCGGTATCCTGATCGGTTATTTATCCGAAGTTCGCGGCGACGGCATGGAGGCCCGCATGGTTCCGGAACATTGCAACGATTCGCCGTTGATCCACATCGGCGAGGAGGAAATATTGGCCGGTCATATCGGCTCGTATGTGCTTATCCGGCAAGCGAACATCGGCGTTCTGGCGTTGGTGTTTAAAATGTGGGAAAAGGACCGTTTCGATCAAACCGACACGCGTCAGACCGATCGATTTATTTCCCTGATTCCGGTCGGTGAGATTCAAGGTCAGGGTTCTTTTGTACGCGGCGTTCGTCATTATCCGACGCCGGGCGCCAAGGTTTATGCGGTAGGCATCAATGAAATCAACGCGATTTTCTCAAAATTCAGGGATTACCGGTTTTTTGTCGGTCAATTATCGTCGCATACAGACTACCATTTAAGCCTGGATCCCCGCGCGCTTTACGGCCGTCATTTCGCGATTCTCGGACAATCGGGTTCCGGTAAATCGTGGACCGTCACCAGCCTGATTCAACACACCCTTAAAGCCATGCCTAAAAGTCATCTGATTATGTTGGATTTGCACGGCGAGTATTGCTGGACGGACGATAACGGCGTGCTGCAATCGGCCTTTCCTGAAAACCAAGTCAATTATATCGACGCGATGAAAATGGAAATGCCCTACTGGATGATGACTTACGCGGAACTGGTGGATTTGTTTATAGATCGCGGCGACAGCGGCGCGTCGATGCAAATGTCGTTTATGCGCGAGGTGTTGCAACAGCTTAAACGCAAGGAAGCCAAGCAGATCGGCTTAAGCGCGGTCTCGATCGACACGCCGATCTATTTTTCCTTGGCCGAACTGTATATGCAATTTAAAGCCGCGAACGAGGAAAGAAAGGATTTCGGCAAAGTACAGGGCGCTTTATTCGGCCAGTTCGACGAGTTTTTAATCCGGATGCAAAGCCGCTTTAACGATGTACGCTACGATTTTTTACTGAAACCGAAAATCCGTAATAACTCCGCAAGCATGGCCGATTTGTTGCGCCAGTTTGTCGGCTTGGGCGCGAAAAAAGCCAATATCACGGTGGTCGATTTAAGCTCGGTGCCGACCGATGTCAGGCCCGCCGTTTCCGCGCAAGTCGGTCGTTTAGCCTATGAATTCAATTACTGGAACCCTCAACGCCGCGATTTTCCGATTACCTTGATTTGCGAGGAAGCGCATGCCTACATTCCCAGGGAAAAAGGCGGCCCGTTTGATGGGGCTAAAAAAATGATGGAACGCATCGCCAAGGAAGGCCGTAAATACGGGGTTTCTATCGGCGTTATCAGCCAGCGGCCTACCGAGTTATCGGAAACCATGTTGTCGCAATGCAGTTCGTTTATTTGTTTGCGCACCACCAATCCGGATGACCAAGCCTATATCAGGGGCTTAGTGCCGGAAGCCGAAGGCGACCTGACCGATATATTGAGTTCGCTGGGCCGAGGCGAAGCGCTGGTGTTAGGCGAGGCCACGCCGCTACCGGCGCGGGTGCGGATTTACCGGCCGGATCCCGAACCGAAAAGCAACGATGTCGATTATTTCACCGGCTGGCGGGAAGGGCCGGACGATTTGGATGTCGAGAATATCGTCAGGTTATGGCGCACTCAGACCCGAAAATAATGCGGCCTGCGCATAACATCAAGCGCTAACGGGCGGGCATAACGCCCAGCACCGGCGCGTTGCTTTTAAACATCATCGATACCCGCATACCGGGCGTCAGCGCCAAACTCTGTGCGCTCTGCCGAGTAATCATGGCGGTCAAGGTTTCGCCGCCGGACAGCATAACAATCACCTCCGCATTCACCTCGTCCTGTTGCACACGAATCACACTGCCGGACAAACAATTGCGCGCCGACACCCGCTTGGGATCGTCATCGGTTATCAGCGTTATTTCGGCGCTGTTGATCAGCACGGCCGCATCGTCTCCAAGCTGTAGCCCGAGATTGTCGAGCGAGTCCAGGGTTACGCCGGTAATGACCTGCTCGCCTCCTTTCAATTTCACAACAACTTCGACATTCACCGCACCGACGTGAATAGCGCTGATGCTGCCAAAGAGCTGGTTACGGGCGCTGGTTTTAACCACCAAGCGTTGCAACAGCAAAACCGTATCGGGATTGTCGGCCATAGTGCGGTTGAGCTGTTCAAGAAACTGCCGATGCTGCTGCTCCAAATCGGTAAACAACGCCAGTAAACGGCGTCCCGCCTCGGTTAAACGGGTGCCGCCGCCCTTGCTGCCGCCGGTGGCGGTGCTGACTAAGGCTTTCGGCGCGCCGTTATTGGCGCGTTCAATGATTTGCCAAGCGCCTTTATAACTCAAGCCCACCTGTTTGGCGGCTTGATTGATCGAACCGCTTTGCTCTATCGCGTTTAGCAAGCCGATCATACGGCTGTCCAGCATGTCGGCCAGCCGCAATTCGCCTTTGATCCAGGTGGGGACTTTGTTATTGGAATGGGTTTTGGCCATAAATCACCAGAGCTAAGTGGCCTGCTTTGCAGGGGAATTGCAGCTTGTTGCCGTCAACATTGTTTGCTATAAAGAAATAGCTTGTTTTTAGTTTCATTGTTTACTTTTGTACATAACGTATTAAACTAAAACCGTTTCCACTTTTCAGTCTTTTTGAAAATTCTGTGCATATCGGCCAAGCAACCTTGATATAGATTTCATACTAATAATTATAGGTCATTAGATCATGCCAAAAAAACCACTTGCCGGTGTTGCCGTTAACCATGTCCTCAGTTTACTTGTTGCCGGCGGCTTTTGCGTCGGCGGCAGCGACGATCTTCAGGCCGCGGAAAAGAAAAGCTACACTAAACCGCCGTCTACTTCCTTCGCCAGCCAAATGCCCGACGCTTTGCTGGGTTCCGATAAATACGAAAAACCGGTGTGGAACCTGCATGATGCGCTGAACTTGCCGAAATGGCTGTCGGTATCGGTGGAGCAGCGCAGCCGTTACGAAACCATGGACGGCACTTATAAAGCCAACGCTAAAGGCGGCGACCAGCAAATTCCGTTACAGACCGATGTTTGGCTGCAAGCCACTCTGGGTAAATTCCGGCTCGGCGCGGAGTTTCTGGATGCCCGAGCCTTGGGCGCGGATAGCGGTTCCGGCGTCAACAACACCCATGCCGACCAAGCCGATTTTTTACAAGGCTATGCGGCTTGGGCCGACCAAAATCTTTTTTACAGCGGCATCGGCGCGGAAGTCATTGCCGGCCGACAAACTCTGAATTTCGGCAGTCGACGCTTGGTGGCGAGAAATAATTTCCGTAACACCGTTAACAGTTTTACCGGCGCGCGCCTTCGATTGGCGGATTACAAAAATTGGCAGTTCAACGGCTTTGTCACGATGCCGGTGCTGCGCTATCCGGCTGCGGCTACCGACATAATCAATGACGAACATGATTGGGATAAAGAAGACACCCATACCTTGTTTTCCGGCGGTTTTTTAGAATTGTACAATCTGGGCTGGGGCATCAACAGCGAAGTTTATCTGTACCATCTTGACGAGAGCGACGGCACTCGCAATCAAACCCGTAATCGCCGCTACTTCACCCCCGGCATGCGCCTTTTTATCAAACCGGCCAAGTCGGCATTCGACTTTCAACTGGAAGCCATCGGCCAGCTCGGGACGGTGCGGGCGACTACCGCAGTCGGCGACGGTAAAGATTTACAGCATCAAGCGTGGTATCAACATATTGATGTCGGCTATACCTTCGCCATGCCGTGGACGCCGCGTCTGGCGCTCGAATACGACTACGCCGGCGGCGACAGCAATCCTAACGACGGCAAAGACCAGCGCTTCGATACCCTGTACGGCGCCCGCCGTTTCGACTACGGCCCGACCGGGATTTACGGCGCCTTCGCCCGCAGCAACATCAACAGCCCCGGCTACCGCATCAACGTTGCGCCGCGTTCCGACGTGCAAGCCATACTTAGTCACCGAGTATTTTGGCTGGCATCTGCGACTGACGCCTGGACCACATCGGGATTACAGGATAAAACCGGTCGTAGCGGCGATTTCGTCGGCCATCAGCTGGACTTATCGACGCGTTGGGATGTCAACAGCAGCCTGAATTTGGAAACCGGCTGGGCGCATTTGTTTAAGGGCGAATTCGCCAAAAAAGCCCCTTCCGCGCCGAACGGGCAGGACATCGATTATTTTTATGTGCAGAGCATGATTAGGTTTTAAGGGGCTCTACCCAGCTATTGTTTCCACGCTCCAGAGACTGTGAAAATATTATCCAAATCAATTTAAAAACCTATTCACCACGAAGGCACGAAGCTCACGAAGAAAAAATATTTTTTTAAACTCAATATCGAAAACTTCGTGTTCTTCGTGCCTTCGTGGTGAATGCTTTTTGCTTTTGTTCTAAAACGAATACTTTCACATTCCCACGTCGGAGCATGGGAGCGATGTCGTTATTGGTATTTTATTTTTTGTGATTCCTTGATCGCCCGATCCTCATTTTTGGAGATAGCTCATGTTAAACATCATTTTTTCCCGCATCGTCATAGCTTTAGCATTGCTGCTGTTCAGTCAAACCAACTGGGCCGCGACAGTCCTGGTCGCCGTCGCTTCCAATTTCAGCAAGCCGATGACTGAAATCGCCGCCGCATTTGAAAAATCGACCGGCCATAAGGCCAAATTATCGTTCGGTTCATCCGGAAAATTCGTTTCGCAACTGGAAAACGGCGCGCCGTTTGAAGTCCTGTTGTCGGCCGACGACAAAGGCCCGCAAAAACTTGAGCAAGCCGGTTTAGCGGTGCCCAACAGTCATTTCACTTATGCATTGGGCAAACTGGTGCTGTGGTCGGCTACGCCGGGCTATGTCGACGATCAGGGAAAAATCCTGAGCACCGACGGCTTTAAACATCTAGCCTTGGCCGACCCCAAACTGGCCCCTTACGGAGCGGCCGCAATCGAAGTATTAAAAGGTCTGAACTTGCAGGACACGTTAAAACCGTTATTGGTCTTGGGCGAAAACATCGCGCAGGCCCACCAATTCGTCAGCACCGGCAACGCCGAGCTGGGCTTTGTCGCGTTAGCGCAAGTCATCGAAAACGGCAAAATCGCCACCGGTTCCGGCTGGATTATCCCAAGCACCCTTCATGCGCCGATCAAGCAGGATGCGGTTTTACTGACTTTGGGCGCCGAAAACCCGGCAGCCATCGCCTTGTTGAACTATTTAAAATCGGCTCCGGCCTTGGCGGTTATCGAAAAATACGGCTACGACCTGCCCAAGTAAGCGGAATATTTTTATGCTGAGCCCTGCCGATTTCGACGCTTTATTTTTAACTTTCAAAGTCGCCGGAATCGCCACTTTGTTGATGCTGCTGCTTGGCACCCCGCTGGCCTGGTGGCTGGCCCGGACGCGTTCCGGCTGGAAAGGCATTATTAACACGGTTGTCGCGTTACCGCTGGTGTTGCCGCCGACGGTATTGGGTTTTTATTTATTGGTGCTGATGGGCCCGGCCGGAGCCATCGGCAAAATCACGATTTGGCTGGGTTTGGGTACCTTGCCGTTTACCTTTCCCGGTTTGGTGGTGGCGTCGGTGCTGTATTCGATGCCGTTTGTCGTACAGCCTTTGCAAGCCGCGTTCACCAGCATCGGCGAACAGCCGTTGGAGGCCGCCGCCACTTTGCGCGCCGGGCCATTGGACACTTTTTTCAGCGTGGTCATGCCGCTGGCGAAACCCGGTTTTTTGACCGCCGCTATTTTAGGTTTTGCCCATACCGTCGGCGAGTTCGGCGTGGTATTGATGGTCGGCGGCAATATTCCCGACAAAACCCGTGTGGTCTCGGTGCAAATCTACAATCATGTCGAAGCGTTGGAATACCACGAAGCCCATTGGCTGGCGGGCGGTTTGCTGTTATTTTCGTTTAGCGTATTGATGCTGCTGTATACCGCACTGAAAACGCATCCCGTCGCCAATCCGCTTAAATAACCGCTATGACCATCATTCACGCCCGCTTCCTGCTCGATTACGGCGATTTTAAATTGGATGTCGATTTACATTTGCCGGGCAGCGGCATTACGGTGTTATTCGGTCATTCCGGCTCCGGTAAAACTACTTTGCTGCGTTGCATAGCCGGACTGCAACAGGCTCCTCGGGGCTTTCTTGAAATCAACGGCCATATTTGGCAAGACAGCGAACGCGGGCTATTTTTGCCGACGTATAAACGACCGCTGGGCTATGTATTCCAGGAAGCCAATCTGTTTCCGCATTTAACGGTGCGGGCCAATCTGCATTACGGCTTGAAGCGGATTAAACAAAATCACGGCGCGGTCAAACTGGAGCAAGCCGTCGAATTGCTGGGTATTGGTCACTTAATGGCGCGTATGCCGGGACATTTATCCGGCGGCGAACGGCAGCGGGTCGCTATCGCCCGAGCGCTGGCGCTGAATCCCGAGATCCTGCTGATGGACGAACCGCTGGCGTCGCTGGATTTCAAGCGTAAGCAGGAAATCCTGCCGTTCCTAAGCCGTCTACATCAGCAGTTGGACATTCCGGTGTTGTATGTCACCCACTCCCAGCAGGAAGTCGCCCAACTGGCCGATACCCTGGTGATTATGGCGGAGGGGCAAGTGTTAGCTTCGGGGCCGCTGTCGGAAACCCAAAGCCGTCTCGACGTGCCCTTAGCGCAAGACCGTGAGGCCGCCACGGTTTGGCAGGCCGCCGTCGCCGAGCATGAAGCCGATTATCATCTGAGCCGCGTCGCTTTTGCCGGCGGCTCACTCAGCATCCCGGCGGTTGACGCTTCGGTCGGTACGCCGTTGCGGATACAGATTTACGCCCGCGATGTCAGCATTGTTCTTGAAACACCGACTGCGACTAGCATTCTAAACGTGCTGCCTGCAACGATTACCGGTATCGCCGATGGTCGGGAAGGCCAAGCTGTTGTGCAAGTGCGGGTTGGCACCCAGGCGCTGCTCGCGCACATCACCCGCAAATCGGCGTTATTGCTGGGTTTGCAGATCGGCATGGCGGTTTATGTACAGATCAAGGGTACTTCGATATTAAATTAATCCAACCATCAAAACTGAGGAGATTCATCATGAAAGCAAGCGCACGTAATCAATTTACCGGCACCGTCAACGACGTACTGATCGGCGCGGTCAATGCCGAAGTTCATATCGGCTTAAAAGGCGGAGAAACCCTCGTCGCCGCTATTACCAAAGACTCCGTCGAAGCACTGGGAATCAAGACGGGCCTTGAAGTTATCGCCATGGTCAAGGCTCCGCAAATCATCATTGTTACCGATTTCGGCGGCTATCGGCTGTCGGCGCGTAACCAACTGCAAGGTACGGTCACGCAAGTTAAACCCGGCGCGGTCAACGCCGAAGTGGATATTGAGTTAAAAGGCGGCGAACTGATTGCCGCCACCGTGACCAATGACAGCGTCGAAACGCTGGGCTTGAGTCAAGGCCAGCCCGTCACCGCCGTGTTTAAAGCCGGTGCGGTAATTTTGGCGGTTGCGGGTTAATTGCCGGTATGACTGAATTGAATAACTTATACGGACGATAAGTCGAGTCGGGTTAGCGCTACCTAACCCGGCATTTTGCGCGAATATGTTGAGTTACGGCTAACCTAATCCGCGCAACTAAAGGGCGTAAAGCTTACGCTACCGGAACGTAAGCAGGCGTTCAAAAGTTTTTTAACATTTTTTATTCAACACAAATAGCACGAAGCTTATAAAACTTCGTGCTCTTCGTGTCTTCGTGGTGAATAAGATGACAAGTGTTTTTTAATTTTGTTAAAAAATTTTTGTTTAGCTGCTTATGTTACTTTTAGCTTTAGGCGCGACGCCTACTTTTACCGACGGCAGCTTAGTCACTGCAATTGCCGTGGCTTACATCTAAAAATAAGACAGAACTTTTCCAGACCGCTATAATTGCCCCCTTTTGAAATTTTCCTCGACCGGCGCTAATACAGGCGTTTGGTTATGACTGTCATTGGTTAAATCCCCTCATGCAAGAAATAAATCCGATCAAAAATAAAATAGCCGACCTAAAAAGCCGTGGCGATGCCCTTAGGAGGTATCTTTGACTTTGACGTTAAAAGCGAACGTTTAGTCGAAGTTTTAAGGGAACTCGAAAATCCGAAAATTTGGGACAATCCCGAAGAGGCGCAAGCCTTAGGTAAAGAACGCGGTCAACTGGAAGTCATCGTTAACACCATTAACGACTTGGAACGCGGCCTTTCCGACGCCGAAGAACTGCTGCTGATGGCGGTTGAAGAAGACGATGAAGACACTGTGGAAACTGTTGTCGTTGATCTGGCCGATTTTGAAAAAAGAGTCGCGGACCTGGAATTTCGCCGGATGTTCTCAGGGCAAATGGATGCCAATAACGCCTTTTTGGATATACAGTCCGGTTCAGGCGGCACCGAAGCCCAGGACTGGGCTTCGATTATCGAACGCATGTATTTGCGTTGGGGCGAACGCAAAGGTTTTAAAACCGAATTGATCGAAGAATCGCAAGGCGATGTGGCCGGCATTAAAAGCGCCACGATCAAATTCGAAGGCGAATATGCATTCGGCTGGTTACGCACCGAAACCGGTGTGCATCGTTTGGTCAGGAAATCGCCGTTCGATTCGGGCAATCGCCGTCATACCTCGTTCGCGTCGGTATTCGTATCGCCGGAAATCGACGACGATATCGACATCGACATCAATCCCGCCGATATCCGTATCGATGTCTACCGTGCCAGCGGCGCGGGCGGTCAGCACATCAATAAAACCGAATCGGCGGTGCGCATGACTCACAATCCGACCGGCATCGTCGTGCAATGCCAGAGTGATCGCTCGCAGCATAAAAACCGCGATACCGCGATGAAGCAATTGAAAGCCAAATTGTACGAGCTGGAAATGCGTAAACGCAGCGAAACCCAGCAGGCATTGGAAGATACCAAGTCGGATATAGGCTGGGGCAGTCAGATTCGTTCTTATGTTTTAGATCAATCGCGGATCAAGGATTTGCGCACCAGCGTTGAAACCGGTAATACTCAAGCGGTATTGGATGGCGATTTGGATCAGTTTATCGAGGCGAGTTTGAAGAGCGGTTTGTAAAACCATCATGAATAAAGCCGAACTTGAAAATTTAGCCGCGATCAGAATTAAAGAGGCTGAGGTTCTTTTAGCGGCTGATTGTTATCAAGGCGCTTATTATTTAGCGGGCTATGCGCTGGAATGCACATTGAAAGCTTGTATTGCCAAGCAAGTCAAAGCGTTTGATTTTCCAAACAAAAGACTTGCTAATGATAGTTACACCCACAATCTTGCTAATCTGCTTGTTACAGCCGGGTTAAAACAAGAACTATCCGAGCAAGAAAAACAAAGCAAAGCTTTTAGATCGAATTGGGCAACTGTTATTGAATGGTCAGAGGAGTCGCGTTATGAATCTGTTATTACAAAACAAGAAGCGCATAATCTTTTCACTGCAATTATCGATAATGAATCAGGAGTACTGCCGTGGCTAAAGAAATATTTATGACGCAATGGTTTTCAGACGAGATGCTTTTAGCCGGTGAGTCTTTAATAAAGCGATTAGATGAAACTAATGCAAAAGTACAAGCCGCTTTTTGGCTATTGGATGGCGAAGATACAATTTGGAAACTTACCCTTATTTCACCGCTCGTTGAAACTGACGGACCTAGAAACTATTACCAACGTATTGACGATATTAATGAATCGGCAAAGCCCGATGAAGCGGTAATTTCATTACATGATATTAGTGTAAGCGGTACCCATAATCGGATTTTTAAGGCCTTCTTGAGCATAAGAGATACTGTTTTATGGGATGAAAAACTTTGGGTAAAAAAGAGACTCGGCAAAAATTTTATTGGTAGTGTTTATTTTGAAGATATGTACATTTATCGAATGGATTTTGAGTTACTTGAAGAAAACATTCCCGGCACAACAACGAAGAGTACTACCCTTCCGTTAAGTCCTTAATAAAATATTTGTAACTCATACAGAGTAAAACGATGAAAATTGATTTTGAAAATTTGGGTGGCATTGATGAGGGCAGCGTTGAGCTGAATGACTTTACCTTGTTTTGTGGTAAGAATAATTCAGGGAAGACTTATGTTATGTATTCGCTTTATGGTTTGCTGGATAATCAACTCAATTTTAGTTTTGATTTTGTTAACCCTATTATTGATAAGCTCAAGCAAGAGGGGAGTTATATTCTTGACATAGCGGAAATTATTTCTGAGCATCAAGGAGAAATGGTTAGGCATATTGAGGTGTTATTTAAGGATTATCTGCCTAACTTATTTGGAGTAACTGCCAGTGAGTTTTCGAATACAAAAATAAAATTGGACTTCTCTCAGGATGAAATAGAAAAGAAAATCAAACATAGTGAAAGTTTCTCTTATTCCAGGAAAGATTTATTTAACTCATGGAAGCTAACATTAAATGTAGATAGCGGAAAAATCAAACTAACTTTGGATAAGGCAGATAGGTTAGAAGATAGCATTTTACAATTCTTTATTTCAGAAAGATTAGTTGAAATCATGTTTTTTGACTGCGGTTTTGAGAATAATTCTTTCTTGTTGCCTGCCGAAAGAGCCGGAATAAATCTCTTTTTCAAGGAGTTATTTAGCATCCGCAATTTACTACTGCAAGAAGCTCAAAATGATAATGTTGACCCCATGCGCCTATTAAAGGGAGTTTTAGATTCACGTTATGCTGAACCTGTTAAGGATTACATGCAGTTTCTTAACCGCATTGGTAATAGCCAAATAGAGGGTAGCTATTCTAAATATGCCCAAGCACTAGAAAAAAATGTATTAGGCGGGAAATACAAAGTTGATGAATTCGGTAATGTGTTTTTTCTTCCTGCTGATAGCAAAAATAAACTACCGCTACACTTTAGCTCTTCAACAGTAAAAACTCTTTTTGGTTTGGTTTTTTATTTAGAGCATTTAGCTAAAGCGGGTGATTATTTGATGATTGACGAGCCAGAGCTTAATTTGCACCCTGATAATCAACGTCAAGTAGCGCGAGTTTTAGCTCAATTGGTTAATGCAGGTTTAAAGGTTATTGTCAGTACTCATAGTGATTATTTTGTACGGGAATTAAATAATTTAATCATGTTAAAAAAGGGTTTTCCCGGTGCAGCGGACTTACAAAAAAAATACGGTTATCAGGACAATGAATTATTAGCAAGTAAACAAGTTTCTGCTTATTTGTTTAATGATAAAAAAATAACGCCGATGGTATTGGATGATGAAGAAGGTGTCATTGCCGAAACGTTTGATGCTGTTATTAATGATCTCAATAAGTCATCTAATGAAATTTATTACGCTTTGCAAGATACAAAAGATGGGAATTAATTAAATGCCATCTTTGCCACACGCTTTAAAGAATATTATAAATGAAGATTATCATTTTTCATTAATTAACAGAAATATTTTGAGACTAGCTGAGGATAAGAATAATACTTTCGTTCAGTTTAAGTTAAAAGATAGAGATTTTGATAATATCTTTTGTTTCAGTATTGATAAAGAAAGGGATAAAAAATCAACAGGCGATAAGGTTTTTCCTTTTTTTAATCCGGCAGTAAAAGGCTTGTGTGTTAAGAACGATTTTATTTTGGTACATCAAATTGGAAAAGAGATAGTTGTTTTTTTAATTGAGCTTAAATCAAAAACAGATGATGGTTATTATGAGCAGCTTATAACAGGAAAATTGTTTTTTCAGTTCGTCTTAGAAAAGATAAAACTCTGTAATCCTGACTTTCAAAATATAACCAGTTCTTTGGAGTACAAAGCGATCTTATTTCGCAAACCAAGACAGATACCTAATAAAAATACTTCAGAACATAAAATAAAATTCGAGGTACTGAAAGATTTGTTAATTACTCATCAAACTATTGATGATACATATCATCTTTCGCAATTTATATAATCAATGGCATTAAATACATAAAAATCATGGCCACTACCGTAGTTCATGTTCGTGTAGACGAACAAATTGAAAAACAAGCCTCAGCAACACTTGCTAAGCTAGGGCTTTCTGTACCTGAGGCTGTGCGAATTATGTTGGAAAGAGTCGCCTCTGAAAAAGCTTTACCGTTTGATGTGCGGGAGCCTAATGCAGAAACAACAGTCGCGCTGGAAGCGTGCCGACGCGGTGAAGTGGTAAGTTTTAATAGCATCGAAGACCTTATGAACGATCTTAATGCGGACGATTGAACGGCAAGCAGCGTTTCGGCGTGATTTTAAGCGGGAAAAACTGTCAGGTCGCTATAAGAATTTTGACAAAATAATCATCGACATTTTAACCTTGTTGGCTACGGACTCGCCTTTGCCGGAGCGATATAGCGATCATCCGTTAATGGGCAGATGGGTGGGATTTCGCGAATGCTATATTAAGCCCGATTTATTGCTGATCTATGAAAAACCGAATCTTGAAACGCTGGTGTTAGCCCGACTTGGCTCACATAGTGATTTATTTAAATAAACATTTTAATCTTATAATTTTTAACTAAACCCATGTCCGAAATCCAACAAGACGAACAAGAACAAATCAAACAACGCCGCAGCAAATTAAACGAGTTGCGCGAAAACGGCGGTATCGCTTTTCCTACCGATTTTCGCCGCAATGTGGTCGCAGGCGAACTCTTAGCCGAGTACAACGAAAAATCCAAAGAAGAACTCGAAGCGGAGCCGTTGCGGGTAAAACTGGCCGGGCGCATGATGACCCGGCGGGTGATGGGCAAAGCCAGTTTTTGCCATATTCAGGATATGTCCGGGCAAATACAGCTTTATGTCACCCGCGATGCGCTGCCCGAAAGCTTTTACAACGAGCAGTTCAAAAAATGGGATATTGGCGACATCATTGGCGCGGAAGGCGTGTTGTTTAAAACCCAGACCGGCGAACTCAGCGTCAAGGTCGATGACATCCGCTTGCTGACCAAAGCCTTGCGCCCGTTGCCGGAAAAGTTCCACGGCATTGCCGATCAGGAAATCAAATACCGTCAGCGTTATCTGGATTTGATCATGAGCGAGCAATCGCGCAATACTTTTTTGATCCGCTCCAAAGTGGTGGCTTATATCCGCCAATTCCTGATCGAGCGCGATTTCCTGGAAGTCGAAACGCCGATGATGCAAATGATTCCCGGCGGCGCGACGGCCCGTCCTTTTACTACCTTCCATAACGCGCTGGACATGGAGCTGTATTTGCGTATCGCCCCGGAGTTGTATTTAAAGCGCCTGGTAGTCGGCGGTTTCGAGCGGGTATTCGAAATTAACCGCAACTTCCGTAACGAAGGCTTATCGACCCGCCATAATCCTGAATTCACGATGCTGGAGTTTTATCAAGCTTACGCGGAATACCAGGATTTAATGGACTTAACCGAAGCCATGTTGCGCGGCGTTGCGATTGAAGTGCTGGGGCAAACCGAGATTACTTATCAAGGCGAGCAATACGATTTCGGCAAACCGTTCGACCGCATGACCGTGGTTGAGTCGATTTTGCACTTTAATCCCGATTTAACCGCGGAAAATATCGCTACCCGTGAAGCCGCCGTTGAAGTAGCCAAAAATCTGCATATTCCGGTTAAAGACGGTTACGGTTTGGGCAAAATCCAGATTGAAATATTCGAAAAAACCGTCGAAAGCCGCTTGATGAATCCGACGTTTATTACCGCTTATCCGGTGGAAGTCTCGCCCTTAGCGCGGCGCAATGACGACGATCCGCATGTCACCGACCGTTTTGAATTTTTTGTCGGCGGACGGGAAATCGCCAACGGCTTTACCGAGCTGAACGATGCCGAAGACCAAGCCGCGCGATTCCAAAAACAGGTCGAAGAGAAAGAAGCGGGCGATATTGAGGCTATGCATTTCGATGCCGACTACATCGTCGCGCTGGAACACGGGATGCCGCCGACCGCAGGCGAGGGCATAGGCATCGACCGTTTGGTCATGCTGTTTGCCGATGCGCCGTCCATACGCGATGTGTTGCTGTTTCCGCATATGAGACCGAAGTAATAAAGCGGCCGATTCAGCGGGGTCGAAGTCGATGGTTTATTTCGATCCCGCAGCCTGTCATTATTCCGGTGGTAGAAAGTGATGGCCCCGGCGACATCGGATACTGGTGTTTTATAAGACTTCTCCTTCCCGTATGGTTTCCATTTCCAGATTTTGATATTCGTGTTGCTCCAGCTTGCCGTCCTTTCCGGCGTCTATCTTGTCGAAAACTTGCAGTAATTCAGGGAAGTTTTGCAATTCATCTTTAGTAATGTAGTGATCGCCATTGACATCGACTTGAGCAAATGAAGGCAGTTTTCCTGAAGGGAATTCACCGCTATCTTTTTCAGATTTTTTTACCGGGCTGATTTTTTGCTCGTCTGTCGTTGAACCTTCCGCTTTGGTTTCCTTAGCTAAGGGCGATTGTGGGGTATTTGGGCTGCCGGTTGCGGTTGACGGAGCTAACGGTTTAGATTCCTGCCCAACAGTTCCCGCGGCGGCAGGACTTGTCTCGGAGCCGACTTTCGATTCGCCGGAAGTTGCTTTTTCTTCGCTTTTATTCGCCGTCGCTGCACCGTTAGCCTCACCGGCTTTTTGTTCGGCTGGATTGGTTTGTTTTACTTGCTCGCTCGGTGTGCCCGCCGTTGGAGCGGCCGTTTCCGCCTTTCCGCCTGGGCTTGTCGCCTGTTCTTCCTTATTTGTTTTTTTTGCTTCGCTATCGCTGGCTCCGCCCGACGCCTTGGGCTGCTGCTGACTGCCGGTTCCGGTGGTATTGCTTGGGCCTTGATAGGGAATATATCGATAATACGGATGAATATGTTCAGTTCCGGCGCTGACCGCTTGGCTAATCAAGCTAAGGCCGATACTCATAATAACCAGCCCAAAGGGTAAACCGGTAGCTTTATAAGACGGTAAATCTGTTGGTTCTAAAGGGTTTATAGCAAGTGTGTTGGATACTTCATGTATGATTTTTTTGGTTTTCATAATGATTTCCTTGTATTTGGAGAGTTAAAGGGGATCGGTTTTATCCTGAAAGCGATTTCATCGGTAATATCCGGTAGAAAAGTCAGGTTCGACTGAGTTCGGCTCAAACATGAATCTAAAAAACCGACTTAAGCCGGATGAAGAATATAGGGCAGGGTGCTTTAAGTCGGTGCGCTATCTCACATAGACGGCGGGGATAACCCGCAAAAAACAAACGCTTCATACGATGGAACGCCTACTTTTGACATCTGCGTTCTATTTTTTGATTCATCGTGTATTTTATTCATAGCAAGTTATTTTATTTTGATACCGTTGCTCTACGGCAACCGCTTTTAATCGGACCTTCATGAAAGCTAAAACGAATTTCGCTTTTTTTAAGCTGTTATCTTTTCGCATCCTCATCGTTCTCGCCTATCAAATCGTGGCGATTGTGGTCGGTTGGCATATTTATGAGTTGACGCATGACACGCTGGCGCTGGGCTTGGTCGGGCTGGCCGAGGCGCTACCTTATTTTTGTTGCGCACTGTTTGCAGGGTATGCGGTCGATCATTATTCCCGGCGCATGTTCGGCGTGCTCGCCTGCGTGATGTTGTTTCTAACCGCGTTGACCTTGGCTGCGCTGTCGTCGGGCTGGCTTCCGGGCAAGCCGTCTTGGTGGATTTACGGCGCTATCGCCGTTACCGGCGTGGCGCGCGCGTTTATCGGTCCTACCTATAGTGCTTTGTTCGCGCTGATTTTGTCGCGTGATCGCTATGCGCGGGCCTCGGGAATCGGCAGCGCCGTGTTTCAGTTCGGACTCGTGGCCGGACCGGCATTAGGCGGCGTTCTGGTCGGTTGGTCCGGCAAGACCACGGCTTACAGCGTGGCCGCCGGCTTGTGTCTGGCGGCCGCGCTGGCGCTGCTGTTGCTGCGCATTAAACAACCGCCTCCGGCGCAAAGCGCGCCTATTTTTAGCAGCATCGCCGAAGGCTTTCGTTTCGTGTTCAGTAACCAGATCATCTTGGCCGCACAATCCTTGGATATGTTCGCGGTGCTGTTTGGCGGTGCGGTTTCCGTCTTGCCTGCGTTTATTCATGATATTTTTCATTACGGTCCCGAGGGGCTTGGTATTCTTCGCGCCGCACCGGCTATTGGCGCTGTGATCACGGGTTTGATCCTTGCCCGTTACCCGGTCAATGCCCATGCCGGACGCCTGCTGCTGGGGGCCGTGGCGGGATTCGGTTTGTGCATGATCGGTTTTGCGCTATCCAGCAATTTTTGGCTGGCCGGAGCGTTGCTGGTGCTTTCCGGCGTTTTCGACGGCGTATCGGTGGTCATGCGCACCACCATTTTGCAGCTGGCGACACCGGATGCGATGCGCGGCCGGGTTTCCGCGATCAACGGCATCTTTATCGGTTCATCCAACGAATTGGGCGCTTTCGAGTCGGGTGTGATGGCGCGCTTGATGGGCTTAGTGCCGTCGGTTGTTTTCGGCGGCGTGATGACTTTGACGGTGGTGGCGGCGACTGCAAAATGGGCGCCGAAACTGCGCAAGCTGGAGCTTGATCAATTACATTGACGGTCGATGACTGCTCGGCGTCATTTGCGTTCCATGGTTTTTGACGGCTACGCAATGACAACATTTTTTGCGCCCGCGGTATTTTTGATGTGAACTGCGCTTTTCAGGATAATGTAAGCCTAAATTAATAAAGCAAAACCGGACGGACAATGAAGCTGGGAGAACAACAAACGAAAGGAAAATTTCGTTGGCAATTAAGCATAGCCATCATTGTATTGATTGCCGCGGCTATCTACCTGATCAAATCGATTAACCCTCAATCGAAACAAGACGATAAAAAATCGGCCAAATTCGACGAGCCCATTATCGCGGTTGCGGCGGTTGCCGCTACGCAGGGCGATTTTCCGGTTTACTTGACAGGCTTAGGCACAGTCACCGCCTTACGCACGGTCACGGTCAGGTCGCGTGTGGACGGCGAATTGATCCGTGTCGCTTTCAAGGAAGGCCAAATGGTGCATGAAGGCGATTTGCTGGCTGAAATCGACCCTCGGGCTTTCCAAGTTCAGCTGATGCAGGCGGAAGGCCAATTGCTGCGCGATCAAGCGTTGTTAAAAAATGCCGAGATTGATCTGATTCGTTATCGGACGCTGTTGGACCAGGATTCCATCGCGGCGCAACAGACCGTTACCCAAGAGTCGTTGGTCAAACAAAACCAAGGCACCGTAGACATAGACCGCGGCTTGGTCGCCAACGCCAAACTTCAACTCAGCTATGCCCGAATTACCGCGCCGATCACCGGGCGCTTGGGCTTACGCCAGGTCGATCAAGGCAATATCGTCCATGCGGCCGATGCGACCGGGCTTGCCGTGATTACCCAAATTCAGCCTATCGCGGCGGTGTTTACCTTGCCGGAAGATAATTTACCGTCGGTGATGAAACAGTTTCGTTCAGGCGAAGGCTTGTCCGTCGAAGCCTACGACCGCAGAGGCAAGATTAAACTGGC
This sequence comes from Methylobacter sp., assembly GCA_026399025.1. Lineage (GTDB taxonomy): Bacteria > Pseudomonadota > Gammaproteobacteria > Methylococcales > Methylomonadaceae > Methylobacter_A. Next base: position 45,480 of record JAPLRU010000062.1, on the reverse strand, counting down.
CGACGGGCTGCTGTTGGCGGTCGATAACCAAATCGATCCCAGCACCGGAACCGTTAAACTCAAAGCCCAGTTTGCCAATGAAGACAGTGCTTTGTTTTCGAATCAGTTTGTTAATATCAGGATGAAAATGGAAACCTTGCGCGCGGTTACGATTATTCCTACGGCGGCTATTCAAAAAGGAACCCAGGGGACTTTCGTTTATGTGTTAAAGGCGGACCAGACGGTGACGGTGCGGCCTTTGACTTTAGGGCCGACCGAAGGCGAAAAGGTTGCGGTACTGTCGGGGCTTCAGCCTAAAGAGCAAGTCATCGTGGATGGCGCCGACAAGTTGCGGGAAAATATCAAAGTTAAATTGATCTCGCGTCAATCGGGGGCTTCTGCAAACGAGGCAACGCCGGTCCCCGACAAAAAGTTGCATCCGGGCAAGGGGCGAAAGAACGGTAATAACGGGTGATTTTATTTAAAAAGCCTTGGTCTACGACGCTCCCCTCATGAATCCTTCCCGCCTGTTTATTCTGCGCCCGGTCGCCACTTCGCTGTTAATGCTGGCGTTGCTGCTGGTGGGAATAGCCGCTTACCGCGAGTTACCGATTTCATCCTTGCCGCAGGTCGACTATCCGACCATTCAAGTGGCTACGCTTTATCCCGGCGCCAGCCAGGAGGTCATGACCTCGTTAATCACCGCGCCGTTGGAACGCCAGTTGGGCCAACTGCCGGGTTTAAACCAGATGTCTTCTTCCAGTTCGGGCGGCGCTTCGGTGATCACGCTTCAATTCAAGCTGAACTTGAGTCTGGATATTGCCGAACAGGAAGTACAGGCGGCTATTAACGCGGCCAACAATTTTTTGCCCGACGATCTGCCGATGCCGCCGATCTACAGCAAAATCAATCCCGCCGATACCCCGATCCTGACCCTTGCGGTCAGTTCGAAAACGCTCCCTTTGCCCAAGGTCGAGGATTTGGTCGATACCCGCTTGGCGCAAAAACTTGCGCAATTGTCGGGCGTGGGACTGGTTTCGATCAGCGGCGGGCAACGGCCGGCGGTTAGGATCCAGGCCAATCCGCTGGCGCTGGCGGCTTACGGCTTAAGTCTGGAAGATCTGCGCGGCGCGATAGCCGCCGCCAACGTCAATCAGCCCAAAGGCATGTTCGATGGCCCGAGCCGGGCCGCTATCATCGATGCTAATGACCAACTGCAATCGGCCGCGGAGTACGAAGACCTGATTATTGCTTACCGTAACGGCCGCCCGGTGCGCTTAGCGGATGTCGCCGACGCCAATAACGATGCCGAAAACGTCAGGCTGGCGGCTTGGGCGAACGGCGCGGCGGCGGTTATTGTTAATGTGCAGCGCCAGCCGGGCACCAATGTGATCGAGGTTGCCGACAGCATCAAGCAACTTATGCCCAAACTGCGACAGGCCTTGCCGAACGATCTTGACGTGGCCTTGCTGACCGATCGCACCACCACTATTCGCGCTTCGGTCCGCGACGTGCAAAACGAGCTTTTGCTGTCGCTGGCCCTGGTGGTGCTGGTTATTTTCCTGTTTTTGCGCAACGTTTTCGCGACTATTATCCCGAGCATTGTCGTGCCGCTGTCGTTGATCGGCACCTTTGCGGTCATGTATTTGGCCGGTTTCAGCATCAATAACCTGACCTTGATGGCCTTGACCATCGCCACCGGCTTCGTGGTTGACGACGCCATTGTGGTGATCGAAAACATTGCCCGCTACCTCGAGCAGGGCGAATCGGCGCTGAACGCGGCGCTGAAAGGTTCCGAACAAATCGCTTTCACCATCATCTCGCTGACGTTTTCGTTGATTGCGGCGTTGATCCCGTTATTGTTCATGGGCGACGTGGTCGGGCGTTTGTTTCGCGAATTTGCGATTACGCTGGCCGTGGCTATTTTGATCTCCGGTGTTATTTCTTTAACGCTGACGCCGATGATGTGTTCGAAAATGCTGCGCCCGGTATCCAAGCAGCAAAAAAGCCGGTTTTTCGACAAGCTCACGGCCGCTTACGCCGCCATGCTCGACCGGGTGTTGCAGCATCAAGGCGCGACCTTGCTGGTCGCCTTCATCACCTTGGCGCTGACCGTGCTGTTGTACGTGATCGTCCCCAAAGGTTTTTTCCCGATTCAGGATACCGGCGTGATTCAGGGCATTTCCGAAGCACCGGAAGCGATTTCTTTTGCCGCGATGTCCGAGCGCCAGCAAGCCTTGGGCAAAGTGATTCTTGAAGATCCGGCGGTCGAGAGCATTTCTTC